>NZ_QEWJ01000002.1 GCF_004127215.1 Streptococcus oralis
AGAAAGACCAACAATTCGTGGTTACTCTTCGTCAAGGTAAAGAGCCAGTAACAGACCCAGCTAAATTGAATAGCAAGGTTACTCGTACGATCAAGTACCAATACGCAGATGGTAAACCAGAAGGTCGACCAGCTCTGAAAGCTCCAGTAACTCAAGAAGCAGCCTTCACACGTACAGGTGAACGTAACCGTGTAACAGGCGTTGAAACCTTCGGCGCATGGACACCAGCTACGAAAGAATTGGCACAAGAAGCTACACCAGTAGTAACTGGATTTGTGGCAGATAAGGCCAATGTAGCAGCGAAGACAGTAACTCCTGATGATAAGGATAGCGAAGAAACAGTTAAGTACAGCAAACTTGGTTCATACGTACCAAATGTACCAGAAGGACTTCCAAAAGTACCAAATCTTCCATATCCAAACGATCCAACAGATCCAAGCAAACCAGGTACTGATCTTCCAGTAATTCCACATGTACCAGGCACTACTCCAGTAGGCCCAGATGGCACAACTCCATTGACACCGAAAGATCCGAGCGATCCAAGCAAGGGTTACAACCCACCACCAGTTCCAAGTGATCCAACTAAGGATACACCAATCAATTACGTGAAGGATGGTCAAAAAGCGATTATCAGCTTCGTAGACCAAACTGACGGTAATAAGGAATTGACTAAGGTTGTTGAAAGCGGTAAGTCAGGTGAGCCAATCGGTACAAGCAACTACGCAACTCGTCTGAAAGAATTGACAGACAAGGGTTACGAAGTTGTAACGGATGAGTTCGCAGGACCTAAGACCTTCGACAATGATGATAAGAAGGATCAAACCTTCACTGTCACTCTTCGTCAAGGTACAGAGAAGATTACAGACCCAGCTAAGCTTAACAAGAAAGTATCTCGTACAATCAAGTACCAATACGCAGATGGTGAGACAGCAGGTCGTCCAGCTCTGAAAGCTCCAGTAACTCAAGAAGCAGCCTTCACACGTACAGGTGAACGTAACCGTGTAACTGGCGTTGAAACCTTCGGTGCATGGACACCAGCTACGAAAGAATTGGCACAAGAAGCTACACCAGTAGTAACTGGATTTGTGGCAGATAAGGCTAATGTAGCAGCGAAGACAGTAACTCCTGATGATAAGGATAGCGAAGAAACAGTTAAGTACAGCAAACTTGGTTCATACGTACCAAATGTACCAGAAGGACTTCCAAAAGTACCAAATCTTCCATATCCAAACGATCCAACAGATCCAAGCAAACCAGGTACTGATCTTCCAGTAATTCCACATGTACCAGGCACTACTCCAGTAGGCCCAGATGGCACAACTCCATTGACACCGAAAGATCCGAGCGATCCAAGCAAGGGTTACAACCCACCACCAGTTCCAAGTGATCCAACTAAGGATACACCAATCAATTACGTGAAGGATGGTCAAAAAGCGATTATCAGCTTCGTAGACCAAACTGACGGTAATAAGGAATTGACTAAGGTTGTTGAAAGCGGTAAGTCAGGTGAGCCAATCGGTACAAGCAACTACGCAACTCGTCTGAAAGAATTGACAGACAAGGGTTACGAAGTTGTAACGGATGAGTTCGCAGGACCTAAGACCTTCGACAATGATGATAAGAAGGATCAAACCTTCACTGTCACTCTTCGTCAGGCTGTAGTACCATTCGATCCAAACAATCCACCGAAACCAAACGATCCAATGGATCCTAAGAATCCGGATGGACCTAAGTGGACAGATGATAAGATCAAGTCAGCTCAACAAGAAGCTGTGAAAGAATTGAGCCGTACGATTAAGTACGTATACGAAGATGGCAAAGAAGCAGCACCAAGCTTCACAGATAGCGCGAAATTCACGCGTATTCTGAAAGTCAACGTCGTAACGAAAGAAATCGTAGAAAAAGGCGCATGGACATCACAAGATGACGTGATCAAGGGACAAACTTCACCAGACATCAAGGGTTACGTAGCGGATAAAGCCAGCGTAGCAGATGTGAAGGTTACAGCAGATTCAGCTAAACCAGCTGATGAAGTCGTAACTTACAAGAAGGCTGATCAAAAAGCAACCATTACCTTCGTAGACCAAGCTAAGAAAGAATTGGCGAAGATCTCAGAAGGTGGTAAGTCAGGCGAACCAATTAGCCGTGACCAATACCTTGCGAAGTTGAAAGAATTGACAAACCAAGGTTACAAGGTTGTGAACGATGAGTTCAAGGATCCACAAAACTTTGATGATGATGCAAGCAAGGACCAAAACTTCACTGTTCAATTGGAAGAAAGTGTAGTACCATTCGATCCAAACAATCCACCGAAACCAAACGATCCAATGGATCCTAAGAATCCGGATGGACCTAAGTGGACAGATGATAAGATCAAGTCAGCTCAACAAGAAGCTGTGAAAGAATTGAGCCGTACGATTAAGTACGTATACGAAGATGGCAAGGAAGCAGCACCAAGCTTCACAGATAGCGCGAAATTCACGCGTATTCTGAAAGTCAACGTCGTAACGAAAGAAATCGTAGAAAAAGGCGCATGGACATCACAGGATGACGTGATCAAGGGACAAACTTCACCAGACATCAAGGGTTACGTAGCGGATAAAGCCAGCGTAGCAGATGTGAAGGTTACAGCAGATTCAGCTAAACCAGCTGATGAAGTCGTAACTTACAAGAAGGCTGAAGTACCACCAACTCCGGTACCACCAACTCCAGCCCCAGCCCCAGCCCCAGCTCCGAACAAGCCAGTAGAACCACGAGTTCCTAGAACTGCTGTTCTGCCAAATACAGGTGAGGAATCATCTTCTGCGGCCGTACTCGGCTTGGGAATTGCTGCAGCACTTGCTGGTATCAGCTTGATTAAACCTAGATTGAGAGAAGAGGAAGAATAATTCATCTTGTCTTGATGGTTAATCAATGAAGAGTTGAAAACTATTAGGTGTCAACTCTGAAAAACGATAACTTCTTAACGAAGTTATCGTTTTTTTAATTCAATGCTACTGGACCTCTATCAACAACAGTAGTGACTGATATCAAATTAGGCAGAAGAGAGAATCAGAGTGGTTCTCTCTTTTGTAATATTCAGAATAACGAGAATCTTAGTTTTACAGTTGTGAAGTTTCAAAATACAAAATACAAAATTTAGTGTTCAAGCTCTAAGCTTAACCTATGTTTGCTCGGAGGTTAAAATGGCAAGGTGAATAAAAACTTGATGTTTTGATTTCTCAAACCAATTGTTGCTGTGATAATGACTGATATGCCATCTAAGCCAGTATAATGAATTTTCTACTAGAACATAGGTAGTGCTCAGAATCGCTTTATGTGATAAATGTTCAAGAATAGATGAAAAAATCAGGTTTGAAACAAATTTTTATTTTTTTCGAATAGATAAATAAGGGGAGAAAATGATAAAACAAGAAGAGTATGAGTTTTTGCTAGAGTTTCAAACAAGCAGTTTGCACCGGTTCCGTGAAATTGAACGTTTTGCTGAGTTAGATAAGAAGTTGAGGAAATGTCAATCACCAGCTGACATTCCTCTAAGTTTTTGATATACTAAAACAGATAAACTTAGAGGAGAAGACAAATGAATGTATATGGAAAAAATGATGAGGGAGAAGCTACTTACCCCTATGAACAACAGTTTAGAGGAGTTAAAGAGGAGGATTTAAAACTAAATCAAGACGCTACTAAAACAAGTGGTTTTCCATTTTTTAGTATCTTAATTTGGAGCCTATTCGCTACAGTCATCTCGATTGTGGTACCCTTTATCTTTGGTTTGGTGAGCCCCCAACAAATGCAAGACTTTTATACTGGTTGGGCATTGCACCAGAATGGCCAAATCTACACAGACTATTATGGCTCAAACGGACTGCTTTATTATTTACTAACCTATCTCTCTCAAGGTAGCATTCTATTTGCATTGGTGGAGTGGGTAGCATTGTTTGGTGCTGGTATTTTTCTATTTAAATCTGCAGATACATTGACAGGTCAAAGAGGTCAAGCTAGACAATTATTGGCTATTTTCTATCTTCTTGTAGCCAGTCTGGGCTTTGGTGGTAGCTATGCAGTGATTGTAGCGATGCCCTTCTTATTCTATGCTTTTAGCCTAGTGGCTGACTATCTGAAGAATCCAATCAACGACAAAGGATTTTTACTCGTTGGGATGAGTTTAGCACTAGCTTTCTTCCTATCACCTATTCCCACAACCTTGTTTGCAGCTACACTTGCCTTGAGTTTGTTTGAATTTAATATTGCTAAGCGTCGATTTGCTCATGGTTTGTATCAATTTTTCGCATCAGCTCTAGGATTCTCTCTCATATTTTATCCGATTGGCTACTATACAGTAGTGACAGGAACTTTTGGTGATGCGATAAGTCATACCTTGTATCCAGTAGTAACCCTTGGCTTGCTTTCAAATACCAAGTTGATTGATAACGCAGCTTTTTATGGCTTGTTAGCCCTTGCTTTAGGATTGTTGACATTGATTGTTTCAGGAATTGTTCAATCTAAACCTGCTAAGCAGTATGCAGTCTCAATAATGGCTAGCTTGGGCTTGCTAGTAAGTCTTATCCTGTTAATTCTTTCGAAAGAGCCTTTACATGGATCGCGTTTGGCAGTAGTTTTGCCCTTTCTGATATTGTTATTGCTAACTAATATTAAAGAAGGGCTTCCCGGCCGTACGAGTCGTAGACGAAGTACAGAATCCTCATCACTCTTTGGTCGCTACCTCAAGGGAAATTTCTATCTACCATTAGTTGCGATAGTCTATTTACTTTTCCTACCCGTTTTGAGTCGCTATATTTCGCATCCAAGTACTTATCAGGAACGCGAGCAGCTTGCTAGCTTGGTCAAACAGCAAACGAGTTCTGAGAATCGTGTCTATGCTTGGGATGATCGTCCAGATTTTTATCGAGCAAGTGAACGCTTGGCGCCGACTTCTCTAGTAACACCAACACTCTATACTGCAAGCGACGAGAATAAAACGAGACTAGTCAATGACTTGAAAGAAAATCAACCGAAGATGATTTTGGTCAATCAAAAAGTTGCCTTGTGGCCAGATGTAGAAAACTTACTCAATGAAAAATACGAGCTTGTCAAGACAGATACAAACGACTTTAAACTGTATAAAATGAAATAAACAATCAATATCTTGTGGAATTTTAAAATTTTAAGTAATTTTGACACAAGATATTGATTTTTCTTTTTAGAGTGGTATAATATCACTTAAGAAGTAAAATAGAAAAGAGCATGGATATGATTGTATTGGAAGAAAAGCTTGCAACCGTTCCCACCTTGTTCGTTGAAAAGCGGGACGGCAGACGAGTTTTATTTGATGTAGACAAGATTGACAAAGCGCTTCACAAGGCAGCTGACAAGGTTATGGATGTGACTCCCTTGGTTGAAAAACGTCTCAATGGATTGCTTGAGCGCATTGTTGCGGAGATTCACAGTCGCTTCCCCCAAGGTGTCAAGATTTACGAGATTCAAAATATCGTAGAGCATGAACTCCTTGAAGCCAAAGAATATGCCTTGGCTGAGGAGTATATCACTTATCGGACACAAAGGGATTTTGAGCGCTCAAAAGCGACAGATATCAACTTTAGTATCCATAAACTTCTCAATAAAGACCAGGCAGTTGTCAATGAAAATGCCAATAAAGACAGCGATGTCTTCAACACCCAGCGCGATTTGACAGCAGGGATTGTTGGGAAATCAATCGGACTGCAAATGCTTCCTAAGCACGTAGCCAATGCTCACCAAAAAGGGGATATTCACTATCATGACTTGGACTACAGCCCCTACACACCGATGACCAACTGCTGTTTGATTGATTTTAAAGGCATGTTGGAAAATGGTTTTAAGATTGGGAATGCGGAAGTAGAGAGTCCCAAGTCTATCCAGACTGCTACAGCTCAAATTTCACAAATCATCGCTAATGTAGCATCTAGCCAGTACGGGGGCTGTTCAGCTGACCGTATCGATGAAGTCTTGGCACCCTATGCAGAGAAAAATTACCAAAAACACCTCAAGGATGCGGAAGAGTGGGTCTTACCTGACAAACGGGAAGATTACGCTTGGAAGAAAACGCAAAGGGACATCTACGATGCCATGCAATCTCTCGAGTATGAAATCAACACTCTCTTCACTTCAAATGGACAAACACCTTTTACTTCACTAGGTTTTGGTCTGGGAACCAATCGTTTTGAGCGTGAAATTCAAAAAGCTATCTTGACCATTCGTATCAAGGGCCTTGGTTCAGAACATCGAACAGCCATCTTCCCTAAACTCATCTTTACGCTAAAAAGAGGACTCAACTTAGAGGAAGGTTCACCTAACTACGACATCAAACAGTTGGCTCTTGAGTGTGCAACCAAGCGGATGTACCCGGATGTCTTGTCCTATGATAAGATTATCGAGCTGACAGGTTCCTTCAAGGTGCCTATGGGCTGTCGTTCTTTCCTCCAAGGATGGAAGGATGAGAATGGTGTCGAGGTCAATTCAGGCCGTATGAATCTAGGTGTTGTGACAGTCAATCTGCCTCGTATCGCCCTTGAGTCCGAAGGTGATCTGAACAAGTTCTGGGAAATCTTCAATGAGCGTATGAACATTGCAGAAGATGCTCTGGTTTACCGTGTCGAACGGACCAAGGAAGCGACACCAGCAAATGCTCCTATCCTTTATCAGTACGGAGCTTTTGGTTATCGTCTAGGTAAAGAAGAAAGTGTTGACCAGCTCTTTAAGAATCGTCGAGCTACAGTTTCGTTGGGCTATATCGGTTTGTATGAAGTGGCGACGGTCTTCTTTGGCAACAGCTGGGAAAGTAATCCTGAAGCCAAGGAATTCACGCTTGACATCATTCGTGATATGAAACGACGTGTAGAAGAGTGGTCAGACCAATATGGTTACCATTTCTCTATCTACTCCACACCATCTGAAAGTCTGACAGACCGCTTCTGTCGACTAGATACAGAGAAGTTCGGCTCTATTCCGGATATCACAGATAAGGAATACTACACCAACTCTTTCCACTATGATGTCCGTAAAAATCCAACACCGTTTGAAAAACTGGATTTTGAGAAAGTCTATCCAGAAGCAGGTGCATCAGGTGGCTTTATTCACTATTGTGAGTATCCAGTTCTTCAGCAAAATCCTAAGGCCCTGGAAGCTGTCTGGGACTATGCCTATGACCGTGTTGGCTATCTAGGGACCAATACTCCGATTGATCGCTGCTACAAGTGTGATTTTGAAGGGGATTTTGAACCGACTGAGAGAGGTTTTGCTTGTCCCAACTGTGGCAATAACGACCCAAAAACAGTAGATGTTGTGAAACGAACTTGTGGCTATCTTGGAAACCCTCAAGCGCGTCCGATGGTTAACGGACGCCACAAAGAAATCGCTGCTCGGGTCAAACACATGAATGGATCGACTATTAAGACAGTTGGGCATGAAGTAACAAATTAGAAGGAAATAGAATGGGGAAATACCAATTAGACGATAAGGGACGCGCTCAAGTGACCCGTTATCACGAGAAACATTCGAAAGGTGGAACAGGTAAAAAAGAACGCTTGCTCAACCTCAGAGAACAGTTTTTAAACAAGAACAAGAAAAAGTGAGAGTCCGCTCTCGCTTTTCTCTTAGCAGGGAGGGGAATATGGAACTACGCAGACCGACATTGGCAGATAAAGAAATAGTTTTAGAGATGATGGCAGAGTTTGAACAGACTCAATCAACCCACGATGGTGGGTTTTGGAACGCCAACAATTTTGTTTATGAAGAGTGGCTAGAAGAAAATCTTCAAGCGGAAGCGGGACTCAATATTCCTGAAAACTGGGTTCCTGCTATCCAGCTGGTTAGTTTTGACGTAGCAGGCCAGGCTCTTGGCTTTCTCAACCTTCGTCTTCGATTAAATGACTACTTACTAGAAAATGGGGGCCATATTGGCTACTCCGTCCGCCCCTCTGAAAGAGGTAAGGGTTATGCGAAAGAATCTCTCCGACAAAGTCTACAAGTTGCTAAGGGAAAGAATATTAAACGAGCTCTGGTAACTTGTAGCACAGAAAATCCAGCAAGCCGAGCTGTTATCTTAGCTAATGGTGGGGAGTTGGAAGATGTTAGTAATGGAACAGAGCGCTACTGGATTGATGTCGATTAAGGAGGAAGCATGGAGCTAAGACGACCAACTTTGGAAGATAAAGAAGCGATATTAGAGATGATTGCGGAGTTCGATGCAGCAAAATCCTATATGCACGGTGGCATGGGCTCCGCTTGGAAGCGAGCAAAGGATTATGAGGATTGTTTAAAGATTGTAGAGCAGCAGGAGGATGCTGCCAACCTGCCAGTAGGCTGGGTTCCTGCAATCAAATTTTTATCCTTTGATGAGACTGGCTTGCCTTTGGGATTTTTAGCCCTGCGCTTGTCCTTGAATGACAAATTATTTGTGGAAGGCGGTCATATTGGCTATTCTATCCGTCCCAGTCAACGAGGCAAAGGATATGGGAAGGAGCAGTTGAGATTAGGACTAGCAGAGGCTCGAAAGCAAGAATTGGAACGAGTGCTGATTACCTGCGATGAAGACAACGAAGCCAGCCGCCGCACGATTCTCTCTGCTGGCGGTGTTTACGAAAATACAATCGATAGAAGTCAGCGCTATTGGATAGACTTGGAGTAGACAGCATGACATGGAATACACCAAAACCAGGTGAATGGAAAAGCGAGGAGCTTAGTAAAGGGCGAATTATTGACTACAAAGCCTTTAACTTTGTAGATGGAGAAGGCGTGCGCAACTCTCTCTATGTCGCAGGCTGTATGTTCCACTGTGAAGGGTGCTATAATGTTGCGACTTGGTCTTTCAATGCAGGCATTCCTTATACAGCAGAGTTAGAAGAACAGATTATGGAAGATCTTGCCCAACCCTATGTTCAAGGCTTGACTTTGCTGGGAGGAGAACCTTTTCTAAATACTGGGATTCTCTTGCCTCTCGTTAAGCGCATTCGTAAGGAATTGTCAGATAAAGACATCTGGTCCTGGACAGGTTATACTTGGGAAGAGATGATGCTGGAGACTCCAGACAAACTGGAACTCTTGTCGCTGATTGACATCCTTGTCGATGGTCGTTATGACAAAAGCAAGCGCAATCTCATGCTCCAGTTCCGCGGATCTTCCAATCAACGCATTATTGATGTGCAAAAATCTCTCAAAAGTGGGCAAATAGTGATTTGGGACAAGCTCAATGATGGAAAAGAAACCTATGAACAGGTGAAGAGAGAATGAAGAGAAAAGACTTAATAGAACAACTGGTCTCAGAGATTGAAACTGGAAAAGTCAAAACACTGGGGATCTACGGTCACGGGGCATCAGGTAAGTCTACCTTTGCTCAAGAATTGTTTCAAGTCCTAGATGCTGAAAAAGCCAATCTACTAGAAACAGATCCCTATATCACATCAGGACGTCATTTGGTAGTGCCGAAGCAAGCGCCAGATCAAAAAGTGACAGCTTGTCTCCCAGTGGCGCATGAACTGGCAAGCTTGAAGAGGGATATTCTCGCCTTAAAGGCTGGCATGGACATCTTGACGATTGATGAACCTTGGAAGCCAAGCGAAGTCTTATCTGGTTCAAAACCAATACTGATAGTCGAAGGGATGTCTGTGGGCTTTCTACCCAAGGAACTCTTTGACAAAACAATCTGTTTCTACACGGATGAAGAAACGGAATTAAAGAGGCGCCTAGCTCGAGATACGACTATGAGAAATCGCGATGCTTCCTTTATACTAGCTAGCCATCAGATGAGACGGGAGCAGTATCTGCGTTACTATAAAGAAACCGAGTCAAAAGCAGATATCTTAGTGGATCAATCAGAAGATGAATTCAAGGTCAGAATGGCACATACTATATAGAAGAAAAGATTGATTTTTATGATCGTAAATCAGAAGTTCTAGAAAGATGTATAGGAAAACAGTTTCATCCTAAAAAAACGAAAAAAACCTAACAAATCCCTTGCAATCGCAGGGGCTTTGTGTTATTCTATTATGGTGCTGTAAATTACAGCCTTAGCTTTGATGCAAGAGGTTGCGACACGCTCGGTTGCATTGCCACGCAACACGCGTCGGTTTTCTTGTGGAGCTAGCCTATTATCTTAAATAGACGAAAAGGAGAAAAAGATGGCAAACAAAAAAATCCGTATCCGTTTGAAAGCTTACGAACACCGTACGCTTGACACAGCGGCTGCAAAAATCGTAGAATCAGCTACTCGTACAGGTGCACAAGTTGCGGGTCCAATCCCACTTCCAACTGAGCGTAGCCTCTACACAATCATTCGTGCGACTCACAAATACAAAGACTCTCGCGAACAATTTGAAATGCGTACACACAAACGCTTGATCGATATCGTTAACCCAACTCAAAAAACAGTTGATGCTTTGATGAAATTGGATCTTCCAAGTGGTGTAAACGTAGAAATCAAACTTTAATCTAAAGCTTGATACCTTGAGCATGAAAAACGCTCGTTAAAAACTTTTTGAATAAAAAATATAGAAAAGGAACTATTTTCTCATGACAAAAGGAATCTTAGGGAAAAAAGTGGGAATGACTCAAATCTTCACTGAAGCTGGCGAATTGATCCCTGTAACAGTTATCGAAGCAACTCCAAACGTTGTTCTTCAAGTTAAAACTGTTGAAACAGATGGTTACAACGCTATCCAAGTTGGTTTCGATGACAAACGCGAAGTATTGAGCAACAAACCTGCTAAAGGACATGTAGCGAAAGCTAACACGGCTCCTAAGCGCTTCATTCGTGAATTCAAAAACGTTGAAGGCTTGGAAGTTGGTGCTGAAATCACAGTTGAAACATTCGCAGCTGGAGACGTTGTTGACGTAACTGGTACTTCTAAAGGTAAAGGTTTCCAAGGTGTTATCAAACGCCACGGACAATCACGTGGACCAATGGCTCACGGTTCTCGTTACCACCGTCGTCCAGGTTCTATGGGACCTGTTGCACCTAACCGCGTATTCAAAGGTAAAAACCTTGCAGGACGTATGGGTGGCGACCGTGTAACAATTCAAAACCTTGAAGTTGTACAAGTTGTTCCAGAAAAGAACGTTATCCTTATCAAAGGTAACGTACCAGGTGCTAAGAAATCTCTTATCACTATCAAATCAGCAGTTAAAGCTGGTAAATAATAAAGAAAGGGGAAATCAGTCACAATGGCAAACGTAACATTATTTGACCAAACTGGTAAAGAAGCTGGCCAAGTTGTTCTTAACGACGCAGTATTTGGTATTGAACCAAATGAATCAGTTGTGTTTGATGTGATCATCAGCCAACGCGCAAGCCTTCGTCAAGGAACACACGCTGTTAAAAACCGCTCTGCAGTATCAGGTGGTGGACGCAAACCATGGCGTCAAAAAGGAACTGGACGTGCTCGTCAAGGTTCTATCCGCTCGCCACAATGGCGTGGTGGTGGTGTTGTCTTCGGACCAACTCCACGTTCATACGGCTACAAACTTCCACAAAAAGTTCGTCGCCTAGCACTTAAATCAGTTTACTCTGAAAAAGTTGCTGAAAACAAATTCGTAGCTGTAGACGCTCTTTCATTTACAGCTCCAAAAACTGCTGAATTTGCAAAAGTTCTTGCAGCATTGAGCATCGATTCTAAAGTTCTTGTTATCCTTGAAGAAGGAAATGAATTCGCAGCTCTTTCAGCTCGTAACCTTCCAAATGTGAAAGTTGCAACTGCTACAACTGCAAGTGTTCTTGACATCGCAAATAGCGACAAACTTCTTGTCACACAAGCAGCTATCTCTAAAATCGAGGAGGTTCTTGCATAATGAATTTGTATGATGTTATCAAAAAACCTGTCATCACTGAAAGCTCAATGGCTCAACTTGAAGCAGGTAAATATGTATTTGAAGTTGACACTCGTGCACACAAACTTTTGATCAAGCAAGCTGTTGAAGCTGCTTTCGAAGGTGTTAAAGTTGCCAACGTTAACACAATCAACGTAAAACCAAAAGCTAAACGTGTTGGACGTTACACTGGTTTTACTAACAAAACTAAAAAAGCTATCATCACACTTACAGCTGATTCAAAAGCAATCGAGTTGTTTGCTGCTGAAGCTGAATAATCTAAGGAGGAAATATCGTGGGAATTCGTGTTTATAAACCAACAACAAACGGTCGCCGTAATATGACTTCTTTGGATTTCGCTGAAATCACAACAAGCACACCAGAAAAAACATTGCTTGTTGCTTTGAAGAACAAGGCTGGTCGTAACAACAACGGTCGTATCACTGTTCGTCACCAAGGTGGTGGACACAAACGTTTCTACCGTTTGGTTGACTTCAAACGTAACAAAGACAACGTTGAAGCGGTTGTTAAAACAATCGAGTACGATCCAAACCGTTCTGCAAACATCGCCCTTGTACACTACACTGACGGTGTGAAAGCATACATCATCGCTCCAAAAGGTCTTGAAGTTGGTCAACGTATCGTTTCAGGTCCAGAAGCAGATATCAAAGTCGGAAACGCACTTCCACTTGCCAACATCCCAGTTGGTACTTTGATCCACAACATCGAATTGAAACCAGGTCGTGGTGGAGAATTGGTACGTGCAGCTGGAGCTTCTGCTCAAGTATTGGGTCAAGAAGGGAAATACGTTCTTGTTCGTCTTCAATCTGGCGAAGTACGTATGATTCTTGGAACTTGTCGTGCAACAGTTGGTGTTGTCGGAAACGAACAACATGGACTTGTGAACCTTGGTAAAGCAGGACGTAGCCGTTGGAAAGGTATCCGCCCAACCGTTCGTGGTTCTGTAATGAACCCTAACGATCACCCACACGGTGGTGGTGAAGGTAAAGCACCAGTTGGTCGTAAAGCGCCATCTACTCCATGGGGCAAACCTGCTCTTGGTCTTAAAACTCGTAACAAGAAAGCGAAATCTGACAAACTTATCGTTCGTCGTCGCAACGAGAAATAATTTAAAACTAGTCGCATAAGCGCTAGATAATCCGCCAACTCGGTAGCGCTCCATGTGAGCGCAAGCCGCTGTGGTACAACATTTAAAGGAGAAAATATAAAAATGGGACGCAGTCTTAAAAAAGGACCTTTCGTCGATGAGCATTTGATGAAAAAAGTTGAAGCTCAAGCTAACGACGAAAAGAAAAAAGTTATTAAAACTTGGTCACGTCGTTCAACGATCTTCCCAAGTTTCATTGGTTACACTATCGCAGTTTATGACGGACGTAAACACGTACCTGTTTACATCCAAGAAGACATGGTAGGTCACAAACTTGGTGAATTTGCACCAACTCGTACTTACAAAGGTCACGCTGCAGACGACAAGAAAACACGTAGAAAATAAGGAGAACATAAATGGCAGAAATTACTTCAGCTAAAGCAATGGCTCGTACAGTACGTGTTTCACCTCGTAAATCACGTCTTGTTCTTGACAACATCCGTGGTAAAAGCGTAGCCGATGCTATTGCAATCTTGACATTCACTCCAAACAAAGCTGCTGAGATCATCTTGAAAGTTTTGAACTCAGCTGTAGCTAACGCTGAAAACAACTTTGGTTTGGATAAAGCTAACTTGGTAGTATCTGAAGCATTAGCAAACGAAGGACCAACTATGAAACGTTTCCGTCCACGTGCGAAAGGTTCAGCTTCACCAATCAACAAACGTACAGCTCACATCACTGTGGCTGTTGCAGAAAAATAAGGAGGTAACATCGTGGGTCAAAAAGTACATCCAATTGGTATGCGTGTCGGCATCATCCGTGATTGGGATGCCAAATGGTATGCTGAAAAAGAATACGCGGATTACCTTCATGAAGATCTTGCAATCCGTAAATTCGTTCAAAAAGAACTTGCTGACGCGGCAGTTTCAACTATCGAAATCGAACGCGCAGTAAACAAAGTTAACGTTTCACTTCACACTGCTAAACCAGGTATGGTTATCGGTAAAGGCGGTGCTAACGTTGATGCACTCCGTGCAAAACTTAACAAATTGACTGGAAAACAAGTACACATCAACATCATCGAAATCAAACAACCTGATTTGGATGCTCACCTTGTAGGTGAAGGAATTGCTCGTCAATTGGAGCAACGTGTTGCTTTCCGTCGTGCACAAAAACAAGCAATCCAACGTGCAATGCGTGCTGGAGCTAAAGGAATCAAAACTCAAGTATCAGGTCGTTTGAACGGTGCAGATATCGCCCGTGCTGAAGGATACTCAGAAGGAACTGTTCCACTTCACACACTTCGTGCAGATATCGATTACGCTTGGGAAGAAGCAGATACTACATACGGTAAACTTGGTGTTAAAGTATGGATCTACCGTGGTGAAGTTCTTCCAGCTCGTAAAAACACTAAAGGAGGTAAATAACCAATGTTAGTACCTAAACGTGTTAAACACCGTCGTGAATTCCGTGGAAAAATGCGCGGTGAAGCAAAAGGTGGAAAAGAAGTAGCATTCGGTGAATACGGTCTTCAAGCTACAACTAGCCACTGGATCACTAACCGCCAAATCGAAGCTGCTCGTATCGCCATGACTCGTTACATGAAACGTGGTGGTAAAGTTTGGATTAAAATCTTCCCACACAAATCATACACTGCTAAAGCTATCGGTGTGCGTATGGGATCTGGTAAAGGGGCGCCTGAAGGTTGGGTAGCACCAGTTAAACGTGGTAAAGTGATGTTTGAAGTTGCGGGTGTATCTGAAGAGATCGCTCGCGAAGCGCTTCGTCTTGCAAGCCACAAATTGCCAGTTAAATGTAAATTCGTAAAACGTGAAGCAGAATAAGGAGAAGGCATGAAACTTAATGAAGTAAAAGAATTTGTTAAAGAACTTCGTGGTCTTTCTCAAGAAGAACTCGCGAAGCGCGAAAACGAATTGAAAAAAGAATTGTTTGAACTTCGTTTCCAAGCTGCTACTGGTCAATTGGAACAAACAGCTCGCTTGAAAGAAGTTAAAAAACAAATCGCTCGTATCAAAACAGTTCAATCTGAAGCGAAATAATAGACTAGGGAAGGAGAAATTTCAATGGAACGCAATAATCGTAAAGTTCTTGTTGGACGTGTTGTATCTGACAAAATGGACAAGACAATCACAGTTGTAGTTGAAACAAAACGTAACCACCCAGTCTATGGTAAACGTATTAACTACTCTAAAAAATACAAAGCGCATGATGAAAACAATGTTGCCAAAGAAGGCGATATCGTACGTATCATGGAAACTCGTCCGCTTTCAGCTACAAAACGTTTCCGTCTTGTAGAAGTTGTTGAAGAAGCGGTCATCATCTAATCAAACCTGAAAGGAGAAAACTGAAATGATTCAAACAGAAACTCGTTTGAAAGTCGCAGACAACAGCGGTGCACGCGAAATCTTGACTATCAAAGTTCTTGGTGGTTCTAAACGTAAATTTGCGAACATCGGTGATGTTATTGTGGCATCTGTAAAACAAGCTACTCCTGGTGGTGCGGTTAAAAAAGGTGACGTTGTAAAAGCTGTTATCGTTCGTACTAAATCAGGTGCCCGTCGTGCTGATGGTTCATACATCAAATTTGACGAAAACGCAGCAGTTATCATCCGTGAAGATAAAACTCCTCGCGGAACACGTATCTTTGGCCCAGTTGCACGTGAATTGCGTGAGGGCGGCTTCATGAAGATCGTGTCACTTGCTCCAGAAGTACTTTAATTGGTTGCTCAAAGAAAATTAAAACAAGTCTAGGAAGTAAGACGAAAGCATAACTTAAGTTAGGTGAGTTGAAACTGACGAAGGATTGCTTTGATTTTCGCAGAGCAAAAACAAACAAACTAGTCCCCTAGCTTGAAGCTAGGGTGCCCCTATGGGCGTAAGAAAAATCAAGGAGAAACCTAATGTTTGTAAAAAAAGGCGACAAAGTTCGCGTAATCGCTGGTAAAGATAAGGGAACAGAAGCTGTTGTCCTTACTGCCCTTCCAAAAGTAAACAAAGTTATCGTTGAAGGTGTAAACATCGTTAAGAAACACCAACGTCCAACTAACGAGCTTCCTCAAGGTGGTATCATCGAGAAAGAAGCAGCTATCCACGTATCAAACGTTCAAGTTTTGGACAAAAACGGTGTAGCTGGTCGTGTTGGTTACAAATTTGTAGACGGTAAAAAAGTTCGCTACAACAAAAAATCAGGCGAAGTGCTTGATTAATCACGAAGGAAAGGAGAAGTATAATGGCAAATCGTTTAAAAGAAAAATATCTTAATGAAGTAGTTCCTGCTTTGACAGAACAATTCAACTACTCATCAGTGATGGCTGTGCCTAAAGTAGATAAGATCGTTTTGAACATGGGTGTTGGTGAAGCTGTATCAAACGCTAAAAGCCTTGAAAAAGCTGCTGAAGAATTAGCACTTATCTCAGGTCAAAAACCACTTATCACTAAAGCTAAAAAATCAATCGCCGGCTTCCGTCTTCGTGAAGGTGTAGCGATCGGTGCAAAAGTTACCCTTCGTGGTGAACGTATGTACGAATTCTTGGACAAATTGGTTTCAGTTTCACTTCCACGTGTACGTGACTTCCACGGTGTTCCAACAAAATCATTTGATGGACGCGGAAACTACACACTTGGTGTGAAAGAACAATTGATCTTCCCAGAAATCAACTTTGATGACGTTGACAAAACTCGTGGTCTTGACATCGTTATCGTAACAACTGCTAACACTGACGAAGAGTCACGTGCATTGCTTACAGGCCTTGGAATGCCTTTTGCAAAATAATATAGGAGGTAAATCTAATGGCTAAAAAATCAATGATTGCTAAGAACAAACGTCCAGCGAAGTTCTCTACTCAAGCTTATACTCGTTGTGAAAAATGTGGTCGCCCACATTCAGTTTACCGCAAATTTAAACTTTGCCGTGTTTGCTTCCGTGAATTAGCTTACAAAGGACAAATCCCTGGTGTAACAAAAGCATCTTGGTAATTTAAGATATCAAGGGCGTCAAAACTCCAAGTGAAAATAGGAAACTTGACGAAGAAACTGAAGTTTCTAGGAAAGTTTATCTTTTTCACATAGAGTTTAGCCCGGGTTCAGTTGGGCTTGCCAATTTGAACACGAGCTACAGCTTTGGCAAAAAAGACCAATTTTCTTTGGAGTATCGCTCCTGCATCAAATTGCCTATTTTTGCTCTTGCTGTTACGCTCTTTGTATCATGTATTAACTAGCAAGTGCAACTTGCAAACTACTAGTAAGAGGAGAACAATAAAATGGTTATGACTGACCCAATCGCAGACTTCCTAACTCGTATTCGTAACGCTAACCAAGCAAAACACGAAGTACTTGAAGTACCTGCATCAAACATCAAAAAAGGGATTGCTGAAATCCTTAAACGCGAAGGTTTTGTTAAGAACGTAGAAATCATCGAAGATGACAAACAAGGCATCATCCGTGTGTTCCTTAAATACGGACCAAACGGTGAAAAAGTTATCACTAACTTGAAACGTGTTTCTAAACCAGGACTTCGTGTCTACAAAAAACGTGAAGATCTTCCAAAAGTTCTTAACGGACTTGGAATCGCTATCCTTTCAACTTCTGAAGGTTTGCTTACTGACAAAGAAGCTCGCCAAAAGAATGTTGGTGGTGAGGTTATCGCTTACGTTTGGTAAAATCAAGATACAAAGAGCGTCATGGGCAATGTGAAAATAGGAAATCTGACAAAGAGTGTTAACACTCTAGGAAGATTTGTCTTTTTCACACAGACCATAGCTCGTGTTCAATTTAGCTGATTTACTGATCAGCTAAATAGAGAGTAAATTAGTTTAGGAGAAAAAGATGAAAGCTAATGAATTGAATGAAAAACTTATTGTTGCAGAAGACGCTTTGGCTGAATTGTCAAAAGATGACCTTGTATCTCTTTTATGTGAAATTGGTTATAGTCCTGCGGCTATTGATGTATTGACAGAATATCAGGAGTTTGTCAAAGCTTTTCGAAAGAAACTAGGTTTGCTCTAATCCGAATGCCCCCCGTGAAAACTGGCTGTAATGGCCTGACAATCTAACAGGAGAAAATAAACATGTCACGTATTGGTAATAAAGTTATCGTGTTGCCTGCTGGTGTTGAACTCACTAACAATGACAACGTAGTAACTGTAAAAGGACCTAAAGGAGAGCTTACTCGTGAGTTCTCAAAAGATATTGAAATCCGTGTGGAAGGTACTGAAGTAACTCTTCACCGTCCAAACGATTCAAAAGAAATGAAAACTATCCACGGAACTACTCGTGCCCTTTTGAACAACATGGTTGTTGGTGTATCAGAAGGATTCAAGAAAGAACTTGAAATGCGCGGGGTTGGTTACCGTGCACAACTTCAAGGAAACAAACTTGTCTTGGCTGTAGGTAAATCTCATCCAGACGAAGTTGAAGCTCCAGAAGGAATTACTTTTGAACTTCCAAACCCAACAACAATCGTTGTTAGCGGAATTTCAAAAGAAGCAGTCGGTCAAACAGCTGCTTACGTACGTAGCCTTCGCTCACCAGAACCATATAAAGGTAAAGGTATCCGTTACGTTGGCGAATACGTTCGTCTTAAAGAAGGTAAAACAGGTAAATAATGTTGAGTGGTTGATTTTCAACCACCTACCTATTTTCCAACTTTGTGCATAGCACACGATTTAAAACTAAAGAGGTGAAAACTGTGATTTCTAAACCAGATAAAAACAAACTCCGCCAAAAACGCCACCGTCGCGTTCGCGGAAAACTCTCTGGAACTGCTGATCGCCCACGTTTGAACGTATTCCGTTCTAATACAGGCATCTACGCTCAAGTGATTGATGACGTAGCGGGTGTAACGCTCGCAAGTGCTTCAACTCTTGACAAAGAAGTTTCAAAAGGAACTAAAACTGAACAAGCCGTTGCTGTCGGTAAACTCGTTGCAGAACGTGCAAGTGCTAAAGGTATTTCAGAAGTGGTGTTCGACCGCGGTGGATATCTATATCACGGACGTGTGAAAGCTTTGGCTGATGCAGCTCGTGAAAACGGATTGAAATTCTAATAGGAGGACACTAGAAAATGGCATTTAAAGACAATGCAGTTGAATTTGAAGAACGCGTAGTTGCTGTCAACCGTGTTACAAAAGTTGTTAAAGGTGGACGTCGTCTTCGTTTCGCAGCTCTTGTTGTTGTTGGTGACCACAATGGCCGCGTAGGATTTGGTACTGGTAAAGCTCAAGAAGTTCCAGAAGCAATCCGCAAAGCAGTAGAAGATGCTAAGAAAAACTTGATTGAAGTTCCTATGGTTGGAACAACAATCCCACACGAAGTTCTTTCAGAATTTGGTGGAGCTAAAGTATTGTTGAAACCTGCTGTAGAAGGTTCTGGAGTTGCCGCTGGTGGTGCAGTTCGTGCCGTTGTGGAATTGGCAGGTGTGGCAGATATTACATCTAAATCACTTGGTTCTAACACTCCAATCAACATTGTTCGTGCAACTGTTGAAGGTTTGAAACAATTGAAACGCGCTGAAGAAGTTGCTGCCCTTCGTGGTATTTCAGTTTCTGATTTGGCATAAGAAAGGGGATAAAATGGCTCAAATTAAAATTACTTTGACTAAGTCTCCAATCGGACGCATTCCATCACAACGTAAAACTGTTGTAGCACTTGGACTTGGCAAATTGAACAGCTCTGTTATCAAAGAAGATAACGCTGCTATCCGTGGTATGATCACTGCAGTATCTCACTTGGTAACAGTTGAAGAAGTAAACTAATGAATTTTTAGGGGATGTGGCAATACTCATCCCCTAAAACTAGATATAGTCATCTAAGATGACGAATGTATAGGCGAGTTGATAAGGGAGACAACCTTTTCTCTCTTATCGGCGCTAGCATTTTACAAAAGAGGAGAAAATATAAATGAAACTTCATGAATTGAAACCTGCAGAAGGTTCTCGTAAAGTACGTAACCGTGTTGGTCGTGGTACTTCATCAGGTAACGGTAAAACATCTGGTCGCGGTCAAAAAGGTCAAAAAGCTCGTAGCGGTGGCGGAGTTCGCCTTGGTTTTGAAGGTGGACAAACTCCATTGTTCCGTCGTCTTCCAAAACGTGGATTTACTAACATCAACGCTAAGGAATACGCAATTGTAAACCTTGACCAATTGAACGTCTTTGAAGATGGTACTGAAGTTACTCCAGTTGTGCTTATCGAAGCAGGAATTGTGAAAGCTGAAAAATCAGGTGTTAAAATTCTTGGTAACGGTGAGTTGACTAAGAAATTGTCTGTGAAAGCAGCTAAATTCTCTAAATCAGCTGAGGAAGCTATCACTGCTAAAGGTGGTTCAGTAGAAGTCATCTAAGAGAGGTGACCTATGTTTTTTAAATTATTAAAAGAGGCTCTCAAAGTTAAACAAGTTCGATCAAAAATTCTCTTTACAATTTTTATCATTCTTGTTTTCCGTGTTGGGACTAGCATTACTGTTCCAGGTGTGAATGCAAAAAGTCTTGAAGCTCTGAGTGGATTATCTTTCTTGAACATGCTTAGCCTTGTTTCAGGAAATGCCATGAAGAACTTCTCCGTTTTCGCACTCGGTGTAAGTCCGTATATTACTGCTTCTATCGTTGTCCAGTTGCTACAAATGGATATTTTACCGAAGTTTGTAGAATGGGGTAAACAAGGGGAAGTAGGTCGGAGAAAATTAAACCAAGCGACTCGCTATATTGCGCTTGTACTTGCTTTTGTGCAATCAGTGGGTATTACAGCTGGTTTTAACACTCTTTCGGGTGCAAAATTATTGACAACTGACCTTACACCACAAGTTTTTATTACGATTGGTATCATTCTTACTGCTGGAAGTATGATTGTGACTTGGCTAGGGGAACAAATTACTGATAAAGGATATGGTAATGGAGTTTCTATGATTATCTTTGCGGGGATTGTGGCTTCAATCCCAGAGATGATTCATAGCATCTATGTTGACTATTTTGTCAACGTTCCAAGCAGTCGTTTGAATTCGTCTATAATCTTTGTCGCTATCCTAGTCGTCGCTGTTTTGTTGATTATCTATTTTACAACTTATGTACAGCAAGCAGAATATAAAATTCCAATTCAATATACAAAACTTGCTCAAGGTGCTCCATCAAGCTCTTATCTTCCTTTGAAGGTCAACCCTGCGGGTGTTATCCCAGTTATCTTTGCAAGTTCGATTACAGCTGCGCCAGCAGCCATCTTCCAATTTGTAAGTGCCATGGGTTACAATGCATCTTGGGTACGAACAGCCCAGTCGCTTCTTGCGACAACAACCATTAGTGGTATCTTTACCTATGCTCTCTTAATTATTCTCTTTACTTTCTTTTATACATTTGTACAAATCAATCCTGAAAAAACAGCAGAGAATTTACAAAAGAGTGGAGCCTATATCCATGGTGTTCGTCCAGGTAAAGGTACTGAAGAGTTTATGTCAAAACTTCTTCGTCGCCTTGCAACCGTCGGCTCCCTTTTCCTAGGGGTCATTTCCATCATGCCGATTGTGGCAAAAGATGTTTTTGGACTTTCAGAAGCCGTTGCTTTTGGGGGGACTAGTCTTTTGATTATTATTTCGACAGGTATTGAGGGAATTAAACAGTTGGAAGGCTATCTATTGAAACGGAAATATGTCGGTTTCATGAATACAACAGAATAGAAGCAAATCTTGTTTGATATAGAACAAGGTAGCTCAGAGAGTGGAGTATGAAGGTCTACCTATCAGAGAGGCTTTCATCTCCCCTCTTCTATTTTGTTTTTAAATAGGGGTTGAAAGAGATTTCAGTTTCTATTTAAATACAAAATAAGGAGATCCTATCATGAATCTTTTGATTATGGGCTTACCTGGAGCAGGTAAGGGAACGCAAGCAGCTAAAATTGTGGAGCAATTCCACGTGGCACACATTTCAACTGGAGATATGTTCCGTGCTGCTATAGCTAATCAAACTGAAATGGGTGTACTTGCCAAGTCGTATATTGACAAAGGTGAGTTGGTTCCGGATGAAGTTACAAATGGAATTGTTAAAGAACGCCTTTCACAGGACGATATCAAGGAAACAGGTTTCTTGTTGGATGGTTACCCACGTACGATTGAACAAGCGCATGCCTTGGACAAAACATTGGCTGAACTTGGTATCGAACTGGAAGGTGTGATCAACATCGAAGTGAATCCAGACTCTCTCTTGGAACGTTTGAGTGGCCGTATCATCCACCGCAAAACAGGTGAAACCTTCCATAAAGTTTTTAACCCACCAGCTGACTACAAAGAAGAAGATTACTACCAACGCGAAGATGACAAACCTGAGACAGTTAAGCGCCGTTTGGATGTCAATATCGCCCAAGGTGAACCCATTATTGCACACTATCGTGCTAAAGGTTTGGTCCACGATATCGAAGGAAATCAAGATATCAATGATGTGTTCAAGGACATCGAAAAAGTATTGACAAATTTGAAATAAAGCGTTTTTCACACTTGCAAAAAATCGCTACAAATGTTATACTGAGATAGTCTGACTTATAATTGTTGTCTCTGTGTTTAGAGGCATCAAATCGAAATTTATGGAGGTGCTTTTGCGTGGCAAAAGACGATGTGATTGAAGTTGAAGGCAAAGTAGTCGATACAATGCCTAACGCAATGTTTACGGTTGAACTTGAAAATGGACATCAGATTTTAGCAACAGTTTCTGGTAAAATTCGTAAAAACTATATTCGTATTTTAGCGGGAGATCGTGTTACTGTCGAAATGAGTCCATATGACTTGACACGTGGACGTATCACTTACCGCTTTAAATAATCGAAAAACTTGGAGGGATAAGAAATGAAAGTAAGACCATCGGTCAAACCAATTTGCGAATACTGTAAAGTAATTCGTCGTAATGGTCGTGTTATGGTAATTTGCCCAGCAAATCCAAAACACAAACAACGTCAAGGATAAGATAGAAAGGAGAAAACATGGCTCGTATTGCTGGAGTTGACATTCCAAATGACAAACGTGTAGTCGTTTCACTTACTTATGTGTATGGTATCGGACTTCCAACTTCTAAGAAAATTTTGGCTGCGGCTGGAATCTCAGAAGACATCCGTGTCAAAGATTTGACATCAGATCAAGAAGACGCAATCCGTCGCGAAGTGGACGCAATCAAGGTTGAAGGTGATCTTCGTCGTGAAGTAAACTTGAACATCAAACGTTTGATGGAAATCGGTTCTTACCGTGGTATCCGTCACCGTCGTGGACTTCCTGTCCGTGGACAAAATACTAAAAACAACGCTCGCACTCGTAAAGGTAAAGCTGTTGCGATTGCTGGTAAGAAAAAATAATATAGGAGGTAAAAGTCTTGGCTAAACCAACACGTAAACGTCGTGTGAAAAAGAATATCGAATCTGGTATTGCTCATATTCACGCTACATTTAATAACACTATTGTTATGATTACTGATGTGCATGGTAACGCAATTTCTTGGTCATCAGCTGGTGCTCTTGGTTTCAAAGGTTCTCGTAAATCTACACCATTCGCTGCTCAAATGGCTTCTGAAGCTGCTGCTAAATCTGCACAAGAACACGGTCTTAAATCAGTTGAAGTTACTGTAAAAGGTCCAGGTTCTGGTCGTGAGTCAGCTATTCGTGCGCTTGCTGCCGCTGGTCTTGAAGTAACAGCAATTCGTGATGTGACTCCAGTGCCACACAATGGTGCTCGTCCTCCAAAACGTCGCCGTGTATAATCATTGCATTACACTGCTTTTCGTTTAAGAGGGAGTAACTAAATGATCGAGTTTGAAAAACCAAATATAACAAAAATTGATGAAAATA
This sequence comes from Streptococcus oralis, assembly GCF_004127215.1. Classification (GTDB taxonomy): domain Bacteria; phylum Bacillota; class Bacilli; order Lactobacillales; family Streptococcaceae; genus Streptococcus; species Streptococcus oralis_BD. Next base: position 23,775 of record NZ_QEWJ01000002.1, read on the forward strand.
AAGATTATGGCAAGTTTGTAATCGAACCACTTGAACGTGGCTACGGTACAACTCTTGGTAACTCTCTTCGTCGTGTACTACTAGCTTCTCTACCAGGAGCAGCAGTGACATCTATCAACATTGAAGGTGTCTTGCATGAGTTTGACACAGTTCCAGGTGTTCGTGAAGACGTGATGCAAATCATTCTGAACATTAAAGGGATTGCAGTGAAATCATACGTTGAAGATGAAAAAATCATTGAACTTGACGTTGAAGGCCCTGCTGAAATTACAGCTGGAGACATTTTGACTGACAGTGATATTGAAATTGTAAATCCAGATCATTATCTCTTTACAATCGGTGAAGGGTCTTCCCTAAAAGCGACAATGACTGTTAACAGTGGTCGTGGATATGTACCTGCTGATGAAAATAAAAAAGATAATGCACCAGTTGGAACACTTGCTGTAGATTCTATTTATACACCAGTTACAAAAGTCAACTATCAAGTTGAACCTGCTCGTGTAGGTAGCAATGATGGTTTTGACAAATTAACCCTTGAAATCTTGACTAATGGAACAATTATTCCAGAAGATGCTTTAGGGCTTTCAGCACGTATCTTGACAGAACATCTTGATTTGTTTACAAATCTTACTGAGATTGCGAAGTCAACTGAAGTGATGAAAGAAGCTGATACTGAATCTGACGACCGTATTTTGGATCGGACGATTGAGGAACTGGACTTGTCTGTGCGTTCATACAACTGTTTGAAACGTGCCGGTATCAATACTGTGCATGATTTGACAGAAAAATCTGAAGCAGAGATGATGAAAGTACGAAATCTTGGACGCAAGAGTTTGGAAGAAGTGAAACTCAAACTCATTGACTTGGGTCTTGGATTAAAAGATAAATAAAGGAGGAATACATGGCTTACCGTAAACTAGGACGCACTAGCTCACAACGTAAAGCAATGCTTCGCGATTTGACAACTGACCTTTTGATCAACGAATCAATCGTGACAACTGAAGCTCGTGCTAAAGAAATCCGTAAAACTGTTGAAAAAATGATTACTCTAGGTAAACGTGGTGATTTGCATGCACGTCGTCAAGCAGCTGCTTTCGTACGTAATGAAATCGCATCTGAAAACTATGATGAAGCAACTGATAAGTACACTTCTACTACAGCACTTCAAAAATTGTTCTCAGAAATCGCACCTCGTTATGCTGAACGTAACGGTGGATACACTCGTATCCTTAAAACTGAACCACGTCGTGGTGATGCTGCGCCAATGGCAATCATCGAATTAGTATAAAATCATCAATTTTGTTGAGTGTTATGATGATGGAGTCTTGTGCTCTTAGTCTAGCTCTGGTCTACCGCTGGGACTTCGGTCCTAGCGGGAACACTCATCATCATTTGATAGGGTAGACGCTTGTTTACGAAATTGTTTTTTTGTTTAAGAACAACTTCGTAAGCAGGCGTTTTTTAGAATTTTTTACGGAAATATGCTATACTAAGGAAAAAGAAAATCAAAAACGTTCAGGTTTTCTAATAATCGTAGAATGGGAGTCTAAAGATGAAGGCTATTATTACAGTGGTTGGCAAGGACAAGACTGGTATTGTTGCAGGCGTGTCTACTAAGATTGCAGAATTGGGTTTGAATATTGATGATATTTCTCAAACAGTACTGGATGAGTATTTTACCATGATGGCAGTCGTATCTAGTGATGAAAAACAGGATTTTACAACTCTGCGAAATGAGTTTGAAGCTTTCGGCCAGACCTTGAATGTTAAAATCAATATTCAAAGTGCAGCGATTTTTGATGCTATGTACAATATCTAGGAGGGTATCATGGATATTAGACAAGTTACTGAAACCATCGCCATGATCGAGGAGCAGAACTTCGATATCAGAACCATCACCATGGGGATTTCCCTTTTGGACTGTATTGATCCAGACATTGAACGTGCTGCTGAAAAGATTTATCAAAAAATTACTACTAAAGCTGCAAATCTAGTGACTGTAGGAGATGAAATTGCTGCGGAACTAGGGATTCCAATTGTCAATAAACGAGTATCGGTGACTCCGATTTCCTTGATTGGAGCAGCGACTGATGCGACGGACTATGTCGTTTTAGCAAAGGCACTTGATAAGGCTGCCAAGGAGATTGGTGTTGACTTTATTGGTGGTTTTTCGGCCTTGGTACAAAAAGGCTACCAAAAAGGAGATGAGATTCTCATCAATTCTATCCCACGTGCTCTAGCTGAGACAGACAAGGTCTGTTCGTCCGTCAATATTGGCTCAACCAAGTCAGGAATCAACATGACTGCAGTTGCAGATATGGGACGTATCATCAAGGAAACTGCGAACTTATCAGATATGGGAGCTGCCAAATTGGTTGTATTTGCGAACGCTGTTGAGGACAATCCTTTTATGGCGGGGGCCTTCCATGGTGTCGGTGAAGCAGATGTCATCATCAATGTTGGAGTTTCAGGCCCTGGTGTCGTCAAACGTGCCTTAGAAAAGGTTCGTGGACAGAGCTTTGATGTAGTAGCAGAAACAGTCAAGAAAACCGCCTTCAAGATTACTCGTATTGGTCAACTGGTCGGTCAAATGGCGAGTGAACGCCTTGGAGTCGACTTTGGGATTGTAGACCTAAGTTTGGCACCGACTCCTGCAGTTGGAGACTCTGTGGCTCGAGTGCTGGAGGAAATGGGCCTAGAAACAGTTGGTACACATGGGACGACAGCTGCACTCGCTCTTTTGAATGACCAAGTTAAGAAGGGCGGAGTGATGGCTTGTAACCAGGTTGGTGGCTTGTCTGGTGCTTTTATCCCTGTTTCTGAAGACGAGGGGATGATTGCTGCGGTACAAAATGGCTCTCTGAATTTAGAGAAACTAGAGGCCATGACGGCTATCTGTTCTGTTGGACTGGATATGATTGCCATTCCAGAGGATACGCCGGCTGAAACCATTGCAGCTATGATTGCGGATGAGGCGGCAATCGGTGTCATTAACATGAAAACAACGGCCGTTCGTATCATTCCAAAGGGTAAAGAAGGCGATATGATTGAGTTCGGTGGCTTGCTAGGTACAGCACCAGTTATGAAAGTCAACGGGGCTTCGTCTATCGATTTCATCTCTCGAGGTGGCCAAATCCCTGCCCCAATCCATAGTTTTAAAAATTAATAAAAAAGAGAGAGGATTTAAGTTGAGTTTAAGGATGACTGTGTATACTATAATCATTAAATAAAGACCTCCTAACTTTATTTAATAGAAATCCTAAACTTTTTCATAATAATCTCCTAGGGAAGCTACCATGAGGGTAGCTTTTCTTGTGGCAAAATTAGGAGAAGGAGCTTTGCTTTTGAAAGCCGAATATTTCTTTGATCCATGATATAATAGAAGAAAATGGAGGATAGAAAATGTCTAAAGTAAGATTGTACTTGGTTCGTCATGGGAAAACCATGTTTAACACGATTGGACGTGCTCAAGGATGGAGTGATACGCCTCTGACAGCAGAAGGTGAGTTAGGAATTCATGAGTTAGGAATTGGCTTGAGAGAGTCTGGTTTGCAATTTGACCGCGCTTATTCCAGTGACTCAGGACGTACCATTCAGACTATGGGAATTATCCTAGAAGAACTGGGCTTACAAGGAAAAATCCCTTACCGTATGGATAAGCGCATCCGTGAGTGGTGCTTTGGTAGTTTTGATGGGGCCTATGATGGGGACCTCTTCATGGGGGTCATTCCTCGTGTTTTCAAGGTGGATCATGTTCATCAGTTATCCTATGCTGAGCTGGCAGAAGGTTTGGTAGAGGTTGATACTGCTGGTTGGGCTGAAGGCTGGGAAAAACTCAGTGGTCGAATCAAGGAAGGCTTTGAATCGATTGCCAAAGAAATGGAAGAACAAGGTGGGGGCAATGCTCTCGTCGTAAGCCACGGGATGACCATTGGTACGATGGTTTATCTCATCAATGGTATGCATCCGCATGGTCTGGATAATGGTAGTGTGACCATCCTAGAATATGAGGACGGCCAGTTTAGCGTAGAAGTTGTTGGTGACCGTAGTTACCGAGAACTAGGACGTGAGAAGATGGAAGAAAATAAGCATTGATAGAAGATAGCTCCGTATAGGAGCTATTTTTATTCAGCTTGACAAGAGTGCTTTCAAAGCCAATCTTTCTTGACAATGGAGGGGAAAAGATTCTTTCTCGACTTTCAAATTCCCCCAAAAATGGTATAATAGTAACATCATAAAATTGGAGAAATAGCATGAGATTTTACAATCATAAGGAAATTGAGCCTAAGTGGCAAGGCTACTGGGCTGACCATCATACATTTAAGACAGGAACAGACGCATCAAAACCGAAGTTTTATGCTCTCGATATGTTCCCATATCCATCAGGAGCTGGATTGCACGTAGGACACCCAGAAGGTTATACAGCAACCGATATCCTCAGCCGTTACAAACGTGCGCAAGGCTACAATGTTCTTCACCCAATGGGTTGGGATGCCTTTGGATTGCCTGCAGAGCAATACGCCATGGATACGGGAAATGACCCAGCAGAATTTACAGCGGAAAATATTGCTAACTTCAAACGCCAAATTAATGCGCTTGGCTTCTCTTACGACTGGGATCGTGAAGTCAACACAACAGATCCAAACTACTACAAATGGACTCAGTGGATTTTCACCAAGCTTTACGAAAAAGGTTTGGCCTATGAAGCGGAAGTGCCAGTAAACTGGGTGGAAGAATTGGGAACGGCCATTGCCAACGAAGAAGTCCTTCCTGACGGAACTTCTGAGCGTGGTGGCTACCCCGTTGTCCGCAAACCAATGCGCCAATGGATGCTTAAAATCACGGCCTATGCAGAGCGATTGCTCAATGACTTAGATGAACTAGACTGGCCAGAGTCTATAAAGGACATGCAACGCAACTGGATTGGTAAATCAACTGGTGCTAATGTAACTTTTAAAGTTAAGGGAACAGACAAGGAATTCACAGTCTTTACCACTCGTCCCGATACTCTTTTTGGTGCGACTTTCACCGTTCTGGCACCTGAGCATGAGCTAGTAGATGCCATCACAAGTCCAGAACAAGCTGAGGCAGTAGCAGACTACAAACACCAAGCCAGCCTCAAGTCAGACTTGGCTCGTACAGACCTTGCCAAAGAAAAAACTGGTGTTTGGACTGGTGCTTATGCCATCAACCCTGTCAATGGCAAGGAAATTCCGATCTGGATCGCGGACTATGTTCTTGCTAGCTACGGAACAGGTGCTGTCATGGCTGTACCAGCCCACGACCAACGTGACTGGGAATTTGCCAAACAGTTTGGTCTTCCAATCGTAGAAGTGCTAGAAGGTGGAAACGTTGAAGAAGCTGCCTACACAGAGGATGGACTTCATATCAATTCTGATTTTTTGAACGGACTCAATAAAGAAGATGCTATTGCTAAAATTGTAGCTTGGTTGGAAGAAAAAGGTTGTGGTCAAGAGAAGGTTACCTACCGTCTCCGCGACTGGCTCTTTAGTCGTCAACGATACTGGGGGGAGCCAATCCCAATCATTCATTGGGAAGATGGGACTTCAACAGCTGTTCCTGAAAGTGAATTGCCACTTGTCTTGCCAGTAACCAAGGACATCCGCCCTTCAGGTACAGGGGAAAGTCCACTGGCTAACGTAACAGACTGGCTTGAAGTGACTCGTGAAGATGGTGTCAAAGGTCGTCGTGAAACAAACACTATGCCACAATGGGCTGGTTCAAGCTGGTACTACCTCCGTTATATTGACCCACACAATACTGAGAAATTGGCTGATGAGGATCTCCTCAAACAATGGTTGCCAGTCGATATCTATGTGGGTGGTGCAGAACACGCTGTGCTTCACTTGCTTTACGCTCGTTTCTGGCACAAATTCCTCTATGACCTCGGTGTTGTTCCGACTAAGGAACCATTCCAAAAACTCTTTAACCAAGGAATGATATTGGGAACAAGCTACCGTGACCACCGCGGGGCTCTTGTGGCAACTGATAAGGTTGAAAAACGTGATGGTTCCTTCTTCCATGTGGAAACAGGAGAAGAGTTGGAGCAGGCTCCAGCCAAGATGTCTAAATCCCTCAAGAACGTTGTCAACCCAGACGATGTGGTGGAACAATACGGTGCTGACACTCTTCGTGTCTATGAAATGTTCATGGGACCGCTGGATGCTTCTATCGCTTGGTCAGAAGAAGGTCTGGAAGGAAGCCGTAAGTTCCTTGACCGTGTTTACCGTTTGATGACAACCAAAGAAATCGTTGCGAAAAATAGCGGTGCTCTTGACAAAGTTTATAATGAGACCGTCAAGTCTGTAACAGAGCAAATCGAGTCCATGAAATTCAACACAGCCATTGCCCAACTCATGGTCTTTGTCAACGCTGCTAACAAGGAAGACAAACTCTATGTGGACTATGCCAAAGGCTTTATCCAATTGATCGCCCCATTTGCACCTCACTTGGCAGAAGAGCTCTGGCAAACTATTGCAGCAACAGGTGAGTCAATCTCTTACGTAGCTTGGCCAACTTGGGACGAAAGCAAATTGGTTGAAGACGAAATTGAAATCGTCGTCCAAATCAAAGGAAAAGTCCGTGCCAAACTCATGGTTGCTAAAGATCTATCACGCGAAGAATTACAAGAAATCGCTCTTGCTGACGAAAAAGTCAAAGCAGAGATCAATGGTAAGGAAATCGTGAAAGTGATTGCGATACCTAATAAACTCGTTAATATCGTTGTGAAATAAGAAATGAATCCTTCAGAGTAGAATCTGGAGGATTTTTATTATGTGACTATTAGTCCGTCTCGCTCCGTAAGGTGCGAGACCAATAAACCACCCGCTATGCGGGTGCGCGTCGAAGGTTATACCAAAAAAACTCCAAACGCGATAACAATAAAGGTGTTCAAGCCAATTGTAAAGCGAAAGGAGAAAAATATGGCACAAAAGGCACATAGTTTATCACATACAAAGTGGATGTGTAAATATCACATTGTGTTCACCCCTAAGTATAGACGAAAAATCATTTATAATCAATATCGAAGTAGTTTGGGAGAAATATTCCACCGATTATGTAGTTATAAAGGTGTTGAAATTATCGAAGGACACTTAATGCCTGATCATGTACATATGTTAGTAAGTATTCCACCAAGGATAAGTGTTTCAAGTTTCATGGGTTATTTAAAAGGCAAAAGTGCACTCATAATGTTTGACAAACACGCCAATCTCAAGTACAAGTTTGGGAGCCGGCATTTTTGGGCAGAAGGTTATTATGTAAGTACAGTAGGACTTAATGAAGCCACAATAAAGAAATATATTCAAGAGCAGGAAAAGCATGATATAGCACCAGATAAATTAAGTGTAAAAGAATATGAGGATCCCTTTAGGGATAGTGGTAAGTAGTATCAAGGTCTCTTTAAGAGGCAAGTGACGAGTCAAGAGCAATGAGGCTTGAACAACGTGAAAGCCAGCGTCTTTAGGCGCTGGCTGGTGATTTGGGCTTATAGCCCTGGTGCAAACCACCCGTTAGACGGGTGGTTATGATTTGACAGGAAGTTTCTATTTTGTTAATATGATTAACAAAGAAAAGAGAGATTATGGATAAAAAAGAATTTATTACATTTAATAATCGTTTCAATAGATTTATTTTAGCGTTTGAACAGTTAAAAAAGAATCAACATAAAATTAGTGTTGACAAATCCATTACTTTGAATGAGGTACATTTGATTGTTGTGATTGGGGAAAATCAGCCCTTAAATCTAGTAAAATTATCTGAATTATTAGAAGTTTCAAGAAGTGCAATAACTCAAAGTGTTAGGAGATTGATTCAAAAAAATTTAGTTGTTTTTGGTTTTGCTCCGAATAATGGGAAAAATAAATATTTGAGATTATCTGAAAAAGGCATCGAAGTTTTTAAAATCCATAAGGAGCAACAAGCATATATTGAAAAATCGGTCTTTTCAGTTTTAAACAACTATAGCGAGGAGGAGCTTCAGACAGTTGTGAAATTGATGGATGATATTGAAAAGGTATGGGGGAAATTACCGTGGTAAAAGTCACGGTAAATTTTAAATTTGGTTGTTAAGCATATTAACAAAAGGAGAAGATATGACTGTAAACATTGAACTGATTTCACAAACTGACTTAGCAGATGAATCTTTTTATATCACTATCAATGGTTTAGAACCAAGGACAAGGTATTGTGTAGAAATGTACCTATCTGATTATTACTGTATAAATGCTCCCTTACTTTTAGATCATGATGTTATGTGGAAATCAACCGCAATTTTTTTATCTGATCAGGGCGGTATGATTGATACCTCTCAGACAGCATCTATTTCGGGATCTTATAAAGGGATTTCAGGAATGGGCTTATTCTTTAATGCGAAACCGTTGAAGAATAGGAAAAGGAGATTACCCAGTTCTCTTGATAGAATTCCATTGCGAGATCGTTTTGGTGTTGAAATTAAAATCAAGCTGGGGAAAGATGTGGTCGCGGAGCAAAATTTTGTAAGGCGTTATATGAATCTGGGAATAAGGTATCAAGATATTTATGATAAGCATTTTCAAGGTCGATTATTTTATGATGAAAAGTTAAGAAAGGCGCCAGCCGTGATTATTGTTAGTGGTAGTGAGGGAAGAATTGAAAAAGCTCAGAACATTGCCCAACTTTTATCTTCTAGAGGCTATATTTGTCTTGCGATAGCTTATTTTGGTTTAGAAGAATTACCCCAAAACTTAGAACGAATTCCGATAGAATGTCTGGAGGAAGCGAAAGATTTTCTATATCATCATCCTCAAGTTGATGATACAAAAATAGGAATATATGGTCGCTCTAAAGGAGCCGAGCTTGTTTTGGCTGGACAAAGTATTTTGGATGATGTGCAATGTTTGGTACTCAATTCCCCCTCAAATGTAATATTTGAGGGAATAAAGGGAAAACTCAACTCTCATTCATCTTCTTGGACATATTTGCAAAAAGAACTTCCGTATCAAAAGTTTCAACTAGGAAATTATTTGTTAAACAAGTTTTTGGGAAAGCATATTCCTGAAGATAGTAGGGCTCAGATTGATGTGAGTAAAATTGCCTCTCCTTTATTATTACTAGGAAGCGATGTTGATGAAATATGGGATGCGTCATCTGCGATAGATGATATTATTTCACATTATAAGGGGAAATCCATTTTGTTTAAAAAATACCATGAAACGGGGCATATGTTGACGGTTGCTTATCAACCGAATCATCGTTATCGAAAAGATTGGCACTTATTAATGAAAGAAAGTGTAGACTCTTGGTTTGCTACGATAAATTTTTTTGATACACATTTGAAAAATTTGTAGATAGTGCTGAACCGTGCTATAATAGTCCCAACTAAGATAAAAACACAGTTCTGGTTGGTAGTCCAGACGTAGGCAAGCCTATCAGTAACCTTCCTCCTTGGTTGCCCATTCTTAGGGATAGATTTAAGGAGGTGCTGTCATGGAAATCGTTTCAATTGGCTTGACAGTTTATTTTGAAGATGGATTTTGGCATGGATTGTTTGAACAAGAGTATGAGGGAGCTTATCAAGTTTGTCGTGTGACATTTGGTCAGGAACCAAAAGAGGATGAAATTTTGAAACTTTTACAGACTCAGTTTGCTCGGTTATCTTTTAGTCCAGAAGCAATAGTCAAACAGCATGTGAAGATTAAGAATCCGAAGCGTCTGCAGCGAGTTGTAAAGAAACAGGTGAAGCAGAAAGTTTCTTCTAAGTCACAGGAGCTCTTGCAGTTGCAGCACGAGGAACGAAAAAAGCATTCAAAACAACAGTCCAGTCTCCAAAAGCAATTGCTCAAGCAAGAGAAATTTGAACGCAAACAGCAAAAACGTAGAGAGAAGCACAAGGGGCATTAACTCACTCGTTTTCATATTTGAACATTCCTCCATAAACTGGGGGATGTTTTTTCTAAGAGTGTATGGGTCTTTGTACGTATTGAAAACCTTGATTTTACAGGCTTTGTTTTAACGTGTAAATTGGCAAAAATAGGCTTTTTTTACTCTTTGGCTACCAAAATGCTACCAGAAAAAAGGGGTATGATTTGACAAAATACCCCAGATGGGGTATACTTTAGATACTAAGGTATGGTTCATTAGAACACCAAAGCCCCCAACTAGTGCCAATAGTTGAGGGCTTTTTTTACGTTCTATGAAGATTAACGGGTGTATATGGGCTGGCGATGCTTATTTTTTGCCATCCAACCACTTACAAATGAAATAGAGGATAATTCCAGCTATTACATTTGCCATGATGGCAATAAGGAGCTCCAAGGTATGACTCATTATAATACACCTCCTCTCTCGCAAAAATTTGCTTAAGAGAAAAAAGCATTGCTCTACGATTATATCACATTTACACTAAAAAAGACGGAGGTTTTAGAAAAACCACCGCTTTTTTTGTGTCCTCTGGAGTGGTAACGGAAGACATTCAGCGCTTATTTTTGAAGTAGGACTCCAGATAGGAGCGTATAACAGCCTTGTCTTCCTCTGTGGGCTCGTTGTCTCTTAATGTGCTGATGATATCCTCTAAGCCGTCATCTCGTCCTTTGAGGGCGTCTGTGGTCGTCTGGAAGATGTGGGCTAGTTTCTCTAGTGTCTCATCTTTGGGGTTACGTGTACCGCGTTCCCATTGTGCATATTGTGGCTGAGCTATTCCCAATTTTTCAGAAACTTCTTTTTGTGTTAGTCCGGCTTGTAATCTAGCTTTTTTGATATTTTCTTTTAACATACTAAAAAAATCCTTATTTTTTTCTTGACATATAAGCAAAATGCTTATATAATACTTATATAAACAAAATGTTTATATTTTAAACAAACGATTTTACTTTAACTTTAATTATATCATATTGTAAAGGAGGTGATGCGGTTGATTTCCAAAATAAAAAAGTTCCCCCAACTCAAAATATGCTGAAACGAGCTGAGAAAGAACTTTACAAAAACAAACGTTGTTATTATACCAAAAATTGGTGTAATTGTCTACATTGCCGAAGTTATAAGGCTAGAAAGTGAGTATAAATGGCTTATGTAAACGCAAGCTATCTATGTGATGTTGTAGGAAGTGTTTCTGATTTAGAGATAAGAGATTATGTGGTTTATAGTCCTAAATTGGGTCAAGTGATTATTTTGAGCGCTGAACTGTATAACGCTTTGGATAGTCAAGAAGTTGAATCCGCTAGTAGTGTGAGACAGTTGGAGAACGTTGCTTATAAGGCTGCTTTACAAGTTTACCAGGAGCAGATGATGGAAGAAGGAAGGGAGAATGGCCTATAAAGATTATTACGAGTATAAAGACATTATGGAAGCCACTGGCAAGTCCTATAGTGCTGTTAAAAAATGGCGGATAAGTATTGAACGATTATCAGGTTATGAGTTTAAGAAGGTCAAGATACATGTTACTCGTAAGCATGTAAAAGACCATTATCAATTTACTGAAGAAGAGTTTGAAAAGTTTATCAAACTTTCTAAGCGAATTGATGAAACAAAAAACATGACTGAAGCTGTAACAGCTATATGGGGCGACTTGAAGAGTGCCGAAGAAAGGGCACTTAAACTAGACGTGGCAGAATTAAAAGATTTTCAAGAAAAACAGAAAGAAAGTAACAAAAATACAGCCTTTCAGATTATTTCTTTGAAAAATAGCATTAGACGATTAGAAAAACTAGAAGAACGACTTGAAGCCCTAGAAGAAAATCAGGGTAAAGGGTTTTTCTCAAAATTAAAAAAATAGAAAAGGAAATATAAAAAATGGCAAACAAAAAAATTAAACTAACATCACCGCTTTCACTTAAAGAAGTAGCTCTTGAAAGCTCTCAATTTGATATTCCTGAAAAAATCTTAGTAGATTTTTCCAAAGCTCGAGCAAGTAAGAAGTACAAAGATGGGAAACCTACTGACTATATTGGCTCTTATGTGATGTTTGGAATTGATGAGCGAACCGCTAAGGCTGTAAATGATGGCTTAATAGACCAAGAGGACGTTAAGGCGTTCAAGATTGAAGTTCATGGCAGTTTCGAGGAGATTGAAGAAAACATTGAGTTTGGTGGCTCTCTATTCGTTGAGTTGCTAGATGTGCAGGTCAAAGCGGATTGGGTTGAAGGACGCAATTCTGGATATAAAGCCGTCAAACTGGTAGCCTCTGGGCTAAAACTTGCTATGCAGGTCTAAAATTTCTGTATATGATGGGAGCTGGCCGCCTTGCTCCTGTCGGTTTACAAGTGAGCTAACTAGTAGCTGATAGCAACCGCAAAAAGGGCGGTTCGCCCTGAGCGGTTGCGGGTATCAGCGGGCACTAGTTGGCTCACTTGTTCCGGCAGGGCAATGCAACCAAGCTACCTAAATATACAGAAATTTTAGTCCAAAGAGTTTTTTGAGGTATTATATACTCATGTGCTCAAAACCTATGCGCGGGCGCCATTCTAGGACTTGACGATAGAATGGTGCAAACCAAGGGTAATCCCTTGATTGGCAAGCTTTCCGAAGACAGTACCGAAGGTGTCAGCGTAGCGTTAGGAAAAGCAAAAATGCCAAAAAATTAAGGGGTTTTCTTGGGTATATACGTGAATATATGCGTGAATATATTCTCCAAAAAATGGAGCATATACTCAAATCGAGAGAATAAAAAAACAAAAGTATAGAAAAAATATACAGAAATGTATAGAGGAGAAAGAATGGCAAAAAGAATACAAAATAGACGTTTTCTATTTGAGCAACAACTGAAACCAGATTTTTGGGATTGGGCTGTATCGGATAAGAAATTACTTGAAAATTGGGAAGAGAATAAGACAAAGATTTTTAGATTAATCTTTGATCGTATCCGTGAACTAGTTGAAGAAGAGGAATTTGTGGAAGTTGCTTTTATTGTCCATGATAAGGATATTTCCTATGGGACAAAACTAGTTGAACCACATATTCATGGCTATATTGATTTTCCAAGACGTATGGACCTTTCAAAAGTTGCCCTGGCTCTTGGAGTGGAAAAAGAACGAGTAGAAACCCCAAAATCAAGAGGAGGTAGAAACTTAACACGTATCAACAGTTTAGCTTATCTTATCCATGCCAAGGATAAAGATAAGTATCAGTATCCTGCTAGTGATGTGGAAACATTTGAAACGCTTGATTATGAAGCCTTTATCAATCAGAATAAAGAAGATTTCGAGAAGTATGCTGCTACTAAAAAACGAGAGAAAGCAGATGAAAGCCTAGATTTGGTTATTTCCAAGGTTCAAAAAGGAGAGTTAACCTATAATCAAGTAATGGAAGATGAATACCTTGCCATTTTATTTGCTAATAATCAACAGAAATTTAGGGAAAATTTCCACTTTTACGGAGAAAGACAAGCATTCTTACGCTTGAAATCTCTTGAACGCGGAGAGTATAAGTTGACTGTTGTATTTGTAGAGGGGAAACCGTATTGTGGAAAGTCAACTATTGCGAAGTCCATTGCTACCAAGGCACAAGAACGATTACGTGCTGAGGGCTTTGACGGTGATATTTATACGGCTAGTTCCAAAAATCCCTTTGATAATTATTACGGTGAAGAAATTCTATTGCTTGATGACGCTAGGAAGGAAAACCTTTCTGAAACGGATTGGCTGAAATTATTTGACCCCCTTAATTCCGCTAGAATGACCGCACGATATCAAAATAAGCTAGTAGCTCCACGGTTGATTATTGTTACCGCTCCTATGTCTGCTAAGTCATTTTTCAAGGGCTATAATGGTGAAGACTTGAACCAATATATTAGACGTATCAATTTTTCGGCAGAAGTAACACGGGAAAAAGGAACTGAAAAACGGTGGTTTACTTTTTCAGAAGTTGTTAGACGTGATGGTGCAGATCATTATCAAACCAAAGATGGGGATATTATTCCTCTAAACTTTGTATTTGAAGATATTTTTACTGCAGATGATAGAGAATATGCAGAAGAAAAAATGTTAAGTGGGTATATTTTACCTAGAATTTTACCACAGACAAGAAAGGATGTAACAGATGATTGATAAACCTACGATGACAGTTGAAGATATTAAAAGCCTAGGCTTTACAAAATGGACCTCTTACAGTATTTTAAGACAAGCTAAAGCCATTATGGTTGAAAGAGGTTTTGACTTTTATAATAATAAAGGTCTTGGAACTGTGCCAACTCGTGTGGTGGAAGAAATTATTGGCACGGAGTTGCTTAATAATGGCTAGTACAAAATATACAGGTGTCAGCAAAGACAAGTCAACAGGGAAGTATATGTATTACTTTAAAGCTGGCGTTGATTTGGCAACTGGCAAACCGTATCAGGAGCGTAGACGTGGTTATGATACAGCTAAGGAGGCTTTTGAGGCACGAACGCAAGCTATGAATAAAGTCCATAAAAAAGGCACTTTGAAGCATACTCAGATGAATTTTGAGCAGTTTCTTGAGATTATCTTTAAGCCGAATTTCTACGCTTCTACAAGGCAAGGAATTGAGGACAAAAACCAGGTCATTTTTAGCGAACTGGTGAAATTCTTTGGGAAAAAGAAACCTCGAGCTATTACTCCAGTAGATGTTACCATGTATAAAAAATATGTGGTGGAGAATTATGCTAATTCTTATGCAAAAAGGAAAATGGGGTTACTTAACCAGATTTTGAGAAGTGCAAAAGACCACGGTTTAATATTTGGAGATGTTCCAACTGAAAAAGTCGGTACGATATTGACAGAAAAACAAAACGTGGAGTTTTGGACTAAGGAAGAATTTGAAAAGGTGATTGCTTGTTTAAATAAGGATAGTTACACGGAGCATTTTGTCTTTACCTTTTTATGGCTTTATTACTTTACGGGTATGCGTGTAAATGAAGCGACGGCTTTATATTGGGAAGATGTGGACTTTGAGCGTAAGACTTTATCTATTCGCTATAATTTGCAGTATGTAAACCGTAATAACTGGGAGCGTAGTGATAAGCTAAAAACGGACTCATCTAAGCGTATAATAGGTTTAGATGATAATACTTTATCGGTTTTGAAAGATTGGCAGATGAGACAAGCGGAGCTTGCGGAGATCGATTTTATCATATCACTGGACGGCTCGCCGTATTCTAAACGGAGCATACGTGACCAAATTTTGAAAGTTGCGAAACGTGCAGGAGTGAAATATATCCAACCGAAAGGCTTGAGACACTCTCACGCTAGTCTTTTGATAAATGAGTATAATGTTAATGCCTTATACATTCAGAAGCGTTTAGGTCATGCGGACGTCAAGACTACCTTAAGCGTATATAGTCATCTTTATCCTAACGCTGATACGGAAATCACTTCAAAATTAGAAACCTTGTTTACTGATTTTATTCCTCATAATGATTTATAGCTACCATAATGAGCTACCAAAATAAAAGGTGGCTCGTTTTTTTGTTGATTTAATAGGCTTTTCAACTCATTTTTCAAGAAATGACTAATTCCGAGAATATATTTGAAATAAAAAAGAATGCTGATAAATCAACATTCTTTTTATGTTATTTTTGAACAAAATGGTGCGATTTGACTGTTTAGCTACCAATAAGATACCACAAATTTAAGAAAGTCTTTCATCTTAAACGCCAAATTCAATGATTTCTCTTGATATTTCTTCATATCTATCTTCTTTTAAAAGAGGTGATTCAACTCTAATCTTACAATAATCTCCATCAATTTTATATAAATTTTCTCTGATTACTGAAAAGAAAGTCTGAGTCTTTAATGTCAAAAAATATGAACCTATAGCTCTAAACATTCTCTCTTGTGATATTGTATCAATTTCATTCTTTACGAAAGAGTCAATAGCAAATGGAATCTTAAATTCACTGTTACTTGCTATTAAATTCATATAAATTAGGTATATTGCTAGCAAGTCCTTATTTAAGTTAGTTCCACTTCCTTTTAATTTTTTATAGTCTCTAAACTTTCTGTCAGATAATCCATTGGACTCAAGTAAAGAAGATAAATTATTTTTCAAATCTTCATAATCGCCTTCAAGACTATTGATATGATGTCTTAACTCACTCTGCAAATCTCTAATATCGTTATTTAGTTGGGCAATTTCTTTATCTAGTATTTCTTTGGCAATAGATTCTTTACGGGCCAGCTTTCCTAATTCAACTAAGACAGATTGACTAATATAGTTTTCTATATCTTTTATTTCCTTTATTTCATCAATTTTTCTTTGATATGCAGCCACTTTCTCGCTTAATTCATATAATTTACTCTGTTTGTCTATTAGTGATTCTTCTAACAGAGAAATTCTCTGGACTAATGATTCCTTCAGAGAATTGATAGCTAATCTATTATCCTCTAGTTCTAGTCTTGTTAATGATTGCTCTCTGGTTAAATATGAATGACAATATGAGCATTCATACTTAATATCTTCAAAACGCTTACTTGTATCTAGCAATAGGAGTTCTAGTTCATTTTTATCTTGTCTATGTATGTCTAATTCTAGCTTCGTTTTTTCTATACCCTTTGTTACTTTTTGAATTTCCAAAGAAATTTCATTTGTTTTCTTAATATAGTAGTCAATCTCTATTTTTAACTCTTCAACATCTTTAGGTAAAGATTCTACTATTTCATTTTGTTCTTGATAAGAATTATAAACCGCTTCAATTTGACTAATTTTCTGCAAAAGCGACCTACTCTTGATGCTAAAATCCTCTTTTTGACTTTTCATATTATTTAGCTCTTCATTTGATATTCCTAAATAATAATCAATTAGATCTTTAGGGAAGACACTTGCCGGATACTGACCTAGACCATCAAAAGTTTCTTTATACAATGTTCCACTCCAACCTTTATCTTGGTCTACATAAAACGGACTCATAAGAGCATCGACATAGGCATATTTTGGTTCATATTGTACTTTAGAAGTTAATTTTAAAGACATGCCTAATTTAATCTGTAACCACTCTGAATAATCTCTGAAATTTTTAAAAATAAACGAGTCTTCACTACTTTTTATACTTATTACTTTGTTGTGTCTTTTAATGATATACGATTCTCCATTAATGAGCACATAAAGTTGAATAATGTATTTTTGTGGTTTCCAATCTTTAGGAAAGGAGGTTAACTGACAACCAAGTCCATAATAGATAGATTTAACTAAGCTAGATTTCCCCTGGCCATTTTGTTCACTAATTATCAAATTAGGACCTTCATTAAATTCAAAACTATTGGCTTTTTTATTTTCATAGTCAACTATACTTATTTTGTTAATGATTAATTGGTTCATTGGCAACTCCTTCTACAATATCACAATATGCTGAGATAATGATTGCATATTTCGTATCAGATTCTAAGGGTTTTAAAATGTCACAAAATTTTATTTCCTCAGCAATTTCAGTCAATTTTTTAGTTTCAAGTCTATGTATATCACTCTCCAACAGTCCTATGACTTGTCTTTTTTTATACATATGTTGTTGTATAATTTTTACCTCTTCTTTTTTTATTTTTGCTTTTATAAAGGATGTAAAAGGAAATTTATCTAGTTCACTTTCAAACAAAGCCTTTGAAGAAATTTTTTGCAATATAGGTTGAAGTTCAATTGCTGAGATTCTTTTTAATTTTTTATCATCTTCGTTTTCTATTATATATTCTGATTTCTGTTTAATAAGTCTATCTAACTCATCTAAAATTAAATCGTCTCTTCCATCTACTGAGATACCTTGATTAATCAGTTCACCTTTTAAATATGTTCTTGCTTCTAAATAATCATTCTTAAAGCTTGTCTTCACTAAAGAAAAATTAGCTAGTTTTGTGCTAAAGCTCTCATCTAGTTGTCCAAGAATGTAATCTGTTTGTTCTGTGCTTAATTTCAATGAATGCTCAAACAACTCCTCAGAAGTATTCTCTTGCATTTTTGATAATTCTGTTTCTGTAAAATGAAAAACAACAATTTTATATTTTGAATGTCCATCTCCCGGGGTTAAGTGTTTCTCAAGAATAGAACATTTATCTTCATGTTTTTGTAATAACTTCTTTAGACCTATTCTTTTCTTGCCTTTCACCTGTATGTAAGCATGATAATTATCATCATATAATACTTCAAAGTCATCGTCAGATTCAACAAAAATCTCAAAATTATTCTTAGTATAATTCCTAATCGCTGTTAGTGAAATGACATGATTTTGATAATTAAAACCTTTTTGAGCTATCGCTCCACCATTATCTCGAACCATATTCTCCTCCTAACATGGCTAATCTTTTTTTATATATTCTTCAATCAAATACTTTATTTCTTCCTTTTGTTTATCAGAAAGATTATATCGTTTTAACAAACTAATAATATCCTCGAGTCCATCATCTCGTCCTTTTAAAATCTCAAAAGACGTGCCAAAGATTTCAGATAATTTTTCTACTGTTTCATCTTTCGGGTTTCTCCCTCCGTTTTCCCACCTAGCGTACTGGGCTTGAGCTACACCTAACTTTTCAGCAACTTCTAATTGAGTAAGTCCTGCATCTAGTCGGGCTTTTTTTATATTGTCTTTTAACATTTTAAAATTCCTTTCGTTTTTCTATTAACTTATAACCAAAATGGTTATATAAAAACAAAGCTTACAAAATAAGTGATACTAGTTAACTTTATGAGTATGCAAAAATACCCCAGAAAGCTCTGCAAAGCGTTTCTGACGCTTTCGTTTAAAACCAATACAAATTATACTAAAATGGTAATACAAAGTCCATAAAAAGCGAGAAATGGCTAGATTGAGGATATTATGAAATCTACACAATATGCAATAAAAGAAAATAGCACTGACAACAATCGTTCTTTTTATTCACCTAGTTTAGGAGCATCTGTTCTAATAAATGATGATGTATTTAACGACATTCGAGACGAAGAAATTGAGCTTCGAGCACTTGAACTGCTTTCGCAGTTTCTAGACAAGTATTTTAGTTAGCCTTTGAACATTGAGATATGTTATACTATATTCAAGGAATGAACAAGGAGAAAACAATGCCAGTAAATGAATATGGTCAGATGATTGGTGAGTCAATGGAAGGTTATACACCAGGTGAATTGCCTTCCATTGATTTCTTAGAAGGGCGCTACGCTCGGATAGAGGCTCTTTCGGTGGAAAAGCATGCGGAGGATTTGCTAGCTGTTTATGGTCTAGATACACCTCGGGAGATGTGGACCTACCTCTTTCAGGAACCAGTGGCAGATATGGAGGAACTGGTTAGCGTTTTGAATCAGATGTTAACTCGTAGGGATCGTTTTTACTACGTGATTATAGACAAGGCAACTGGTAAGACTTTAGGAACCTTTTCTCTGATGCGAATTGATCAGAATAACCGAGTAATAGAAGTGGGTGCTGTCACCTTTTCACCAGCACTTAAGGGGACGAGGATAGGGACAGAGGCTCAGTATCTCCTGGCGCGCTATGTTTTTGAGGAGCTTAACTATCGTCGCTATGAATGGAAATGCGATGCTCTAAATCTGCCATCAAGACGAGCAGCAGAACGTTTGGGCTTTGTCTATGAAGGAACCTTCCGTCAGGCTGTCGTTTATAAGGGGCGAACTAGAGATACGGATTGGCTGTCTATGATTGATAGGGACTGGCCTCAAGTCAAAGATCGTTTGGAGGCATGGTTGACTCCTGAAAATTTTGACAAGAATGGACGGCAGTATAAGAGCTTGAGAGAACTCTAAGAGATGGTGACATGATTATCGTTAGAAAGCAAGAAGTTGTCAAGTTAGAGAATGTTTTGCATCTCTATCAGGCAGTCGGTTGGACAAATTATACATATCAACCCCAGATGCTGGAGAAGTCCTTGTCTCACTCATTAGCGATTTACCTGGCACTTGATGGTGATGCCGTAGTGGGCTTGGTTCGTTTGGTCGGAGATGGTTTTTCATCGGTTTTTGTACAGGATTTGATCGTTTTGCCTAGCCATCAGCGCCAAGGGATTGGCAGCGCCTTGATGAAAGAGGCTTTAGGGGATTTCAAAGAGGCCTATCAAATCCAACTAGCGACCGAACATACAGAAAAAAATTTGGGATTCTACCGTTTCTTGGGTTTTGAAACCTTATCTACTTATGATTGCACAGGAATGATTTGGGTAGAACGAAAAAAATAAAATAATTATTTTTTCTTAAGTAAAGTTTAAGTATCCTCGTGTATTATATAGATATTAGATAAAGACCTCCTAACTTTATTTAATGAAATCCCAAACTTTTCTTTTTCATCATAATCTCCTAAAGAAGCCACCCAATCAGGTGGCTTTTTTGTTGTTTGAGAAAGGAAATTTCATTTGGGGAAAATTTTAAAAAAATGATAAATCAGAGAAAAAGTTAAGTTAGCTTTAAGATTCATCTTGTATTATATAATCATTAAATAAAAACCTCCTAACTTTATTTAATGAAATCCTAAACTTTTCTTTTTCATAATAATCTCCCTAAAGAAGCCACCCAATCAGGTGGCTTTTTTGTTTGTAGGCTGGATTTTTGCTATAATGGAAGCATGAGTAGAATTTTAGATAATGAAATCATAGGTGATGAGGAGTTGGTAGAACGTACCCTCCGTCCCCAATATTTACGTGAATATATCGGTCAGGACAAGGTCAAGGATCAGTTGCAAATATTTATCGAGGCTGCCAAAATGCGGGATGAGGCGCTGGACCATGTTCTTTTGTTTGGCCCTCCAGGACTTGGGAAAACAACCATGGCTTTTGTCATTGCCAATGAACTGGGAGTCAATCTCAAGCAAACGTCTGGCCCTGTTATCGAAAAAGCGGGTGATCTGGTAGCGATTTTGAATGACTTGGAGCCTGGAGATGTCCTCTTTATTGACGAGATTCATCGCTTGCCCATGTCGGTGGAAGAGGTGCTTTATAGTGCAATGGAGGACTTCTACATTGATATCATGATTGGGGCGGGTGAAGGCAGTCGCAGTGTTCACTTGGACTTACCACCTTTTACCTTGATTGGTGCGACGACACGAGCTGGGATGCTCTCAAATCCGCTACGGGCCCGTTTTGGGATTACAGGTCATATGGAATACTACGCCCATGCTGACTTGACAGAGATTGTTGAGCGGACGGCAGATATTTTTGAGATGGAAATTACCCATGAGGCAGCTGCTGAGCTGGCCTTACGCAGTCGAGGAACTCCCCGTATCGCCAATCGTCTCCTCAAGCGCGTGCGCGATTTTGCCCAGATTATGGGGGATGGCTTAATCGATGATGTCATTACTGATAAGGCCTTGACCATGCTGGATGTAGACCACGAAGGCTTAGACTATGTGGACCAGAAAATCCTTCGTACCATGATTGAGATGTATGGTGGTGGTCCTGTCGGTCTAGGAACTCTTTCTGTTAATATTGCCGAGGAGCGTGAGACGGTGGAAGATATGTACGAACCCTACCTCATCCAGAAAGGCTTTATCATGCGGACACGATCTGGACGGGTGGCGACAGCCAAGGCATATGAGCATTTAGGTTATGAATACAATGAAAAATAAGCAAGAAATCCTAGACAGTGTTGGGAAAAATCCGGATATGATGGCTATTCTGACTATCATCCGTGACCTGGAGTTGAAAGATACCTGGTTGGCAGCAGGTTCTGTCAGAAATTTTATCTGGAATCTCTTGTCAGATAAATCTCCTTTTGACCGTGAAACAGATGTGGATGTGATTTTCTTTGATTCGGATGTGAGTTATGAAGAAACGCTGGCTATAGAAAGTAAGCTGAAAGAGGATTTCCCCCAGTATCAGTGGGAGTTGAAAAATCAGGTCTATATGCATCTGCACAGTCCCCACACTGCTCCCTACACAAGTTCTCGTGATGCTATGAGTAAGTATCCGGAACGTTGCACGGCGGTAGGCCTTCGCTTGAATGAAGATTCCACTTTAGAGCTCTTTGCGCCCTATGGTTTAGAAGATATTTTGAACTTTCAGGTTTCCCCAACTCCTCATTTCCTAGAGAATGAAGACCGAATGAAACTCTATCAAGAACGCTTGTCCAAGAAAAATTGGCAAGAAAAATGGAAAAATCTGACTTTCTCAAAAAACTTAAGAAAAATTTAAGCTAGGAGGTGTATACTAAGCTCATAAGTTAAGAAGAACTTAACTTAAACTCCTAAAACTTTTTCATAATAATCTCCCTATAAAATAAAGTCGCCCAATCAGGCGACTTATTTTTTGTTTGTCTACAAGCAAAGGCGGTAACTTAGCAATAGAAGAATAGAGGGAAATATGGTATAATGAAACGATAGATTTTTGAATAGGAATATGATCATGTTTGGATTTTTTAAGAAAGATAAAGCTGTAGAAGTTGAGGTTCCAACACAGGTTCCTGCTCATATTGGAATCATCATGGATGGGAATGGTCGCTGGGCTAAAAAACGGATGCAACCACGAGTTTTTGGCCATAAGGCGGGGATGGAAGCCCTCCAAAAGGTGACCAAGGCAGCTAACAAGATGGGAGTGAAGGTCATCACAGTCTATGCCTTTTCAACGGAAAATTGGACGCGCCCAGATCAAGAGGTCAAGTTCATCATGAACTTGCCAGTCGAGTTTTATGATAACTACGTCCCTGAATTACATGCAAATAATGTTAAGATTCAGATGATTGGGGAGACAGACCGTCTGCCTAAGCCGACGTTTGAAGCTTTGAAAAAAGCAGAGGAGTTGACCAAGAACAATACAGGCTTGATTCTCAATTTTGCCCTTAATTATGGTGGTCGTGCTGAAATCACGCAGGCTCTTAAGAGCTTGACTCAGGAAGTTCTAGATGCCAAAATCAATCCTGGCGATATCACAGAAGATATGATTGGGGACTACCTTTTCACGCAACGCCTACCAAAGGATTTGCGAGACCCAGATTTGATTATCCGCACGAGTGGTGAGTTACGTTTGAGTAATTTCTTGCCATGGCAAGCAGCCTATAGCGAGCTTTATTTTACGGATACCTTGTGGCCTGATTTTGATGAAGCTGCTCTGCAGGAAGCTATTGCTGCCTTTAACCATCGCAATCGCCGGTTTGGAGGAGTTTAGGAGAAGATATGACCAAGGATTTACAAAAGAGAACATTGTTTGCAGTATTGGCCCTGGCCATTTTCCTCCCAGTCTTATTTGTGGGAGGGTTCTTGTTGCAGATAGGAATTGGTTTGTTAGCGATGCTGGCTGTCCATGAACTCTTGCACATGAAGGGGCTAAAGACCATGACCATCGAGGGCACCTTGACCCTCTTTGCGACCTTTGCCCTCACAATCCCCTTAGAAAATTACCTAACTTTTTTGCCAGTTGATGGGAATGTGGTTGCCTACAGCGTTCTTATTACAATTATGCTAGGGACCACCGTTTTCAGTAAAAGCTATACCATTGAAGATGCAGTTTTCCCGATTGCGATGAGCTTTTATGTTGGTTTTGGCTTTAATGCCTTACTAGATGCTCGGGTGGCGGGTTTTGACAAGGTGCTTCTGGCCCTCTTTATCGTCTGGGCGACAGATAGCGCAGCTTACCTGATAGGGATGAATTTTGGCAAGCATAAGTTGGCTCCGAGAGTCTCTCCCAATAAGAGTATTGAGGGCTTTATCGGTGGTATTCTAGGTGCGGTACTAGTAACAGCAATCTTCATGCTGGTAGACAGTACAGTTGCTCTCCCTTATGGAATTTATAGAATGAGCCTCTTTGCCATCTTCTTCAGTGTGGCAGGTCAGTTTGGTGACTTGATTGAGAGTGCTATGAAACGCCATTTCGGTGTCAAGGATTCTGGGAAATTTATCCCGGGGCATGGTGGTGTGTTGGATCGCTTTGATAGTATGTTGATTGTGTTTCCAATGATGCACTTGTTTGGCCTCTTCTAAAGAAAGGAATATTGAATGATTGGATTGCTAACCTTTATCCTAGTTTTTGGGATTATCGTGGTGGTGCATGAGTTTGGACATTTTTATTTTGCCAAGAAATCAGGCATTTTAGTCCGTGAATTTGCTATTGGTATGGGCCCCAAGATTTTTGCCCATATCGGTAAGGACGGCACTGCTTATACCATTCGGATCCTTCCTTTAGGAGGGTATGTTCGTATGGCTGGTTGGGGTGATGATGCGACGGAGATCAAGACAGGAACCCCGGTCAGTTTAACACTTGCAGAGGATGGTAAGGTCAAACGGATCAATCTATCTGGGAAGAAACTGGATCAAACAGCTCTTCCTATGCAGGTGACCCAGTTTGACTTTGAAGATAAACTCTTTATCAAGGGCTTGGTTCTGGAAGAAGAAAAAACATTTGCAGTGGATCATGATGCAACGGTTGTGGAAGCAGATGGAACGGAGGTTCGGATTGCTCCTCTAGATGTTCAATATCAAAATGCAACTATCTGGGGAAAACTGATTACCAACTTTGCAGGTCCTATGAACAACTTTATCTTAGGTGTCGTTGTTTTTTGGATTTTAATCTTTATGCAGGGGGGTGTCAGAGATGTAGCTACCAACCAGTTTCATGTCATGCCCCAAGGGGCTTTAGCTAAGGTAGGAGTGCCAGAAACGGCTCAAATTACCAAGATTGGCTCACATGAGATTAACAACTGGGAAAGTTTGATTCAGGCTGTGGAATCAGAAACCAAAGATAAGACGGCACCGACCTTGGATGTGACTATTTCTGAAAATGGTAGTGACAAACAAGTCACTGTTAGTCCGGAAGAAAGTCAAGGCCGTTACCTTCTAGGTGTTCAACCGGGGATTAAGTCAGATTTTGTATCTATGTTTGTAGGTGGTTTTACAACTGCTGCTGACTCGGCCCTCCGAATTCTCTCAGAACTGAAAAATCTGATTTTCCAACCGGATTTGAACAAGCTAGGTGGACCTGTTGCCATCTTTAAGGCAAGTAGTGATGCTGCTAAAAATGGAATTGAGAATGTCTTGTACTTCTTGGCAATAATTTCCATCAATATTGGGATTTTTAATCTTATTCCGATTCCAGCCCTGGATGGTGGTAAGATTGTGCTCAATATCCTAGAAGCCATTCGCCGGAAACCACTTAAACAAGAAATTGAAACCTATGTCACCTTGGCCGGAGTAGTCATCATGGTTGTCCTGATGATTGCTGTGACCTGGAATGACATTATGCGACTCTTTTTTAGATAATCGAGGAATATTATGAAACAAAGTAAAATGCTTATCCCAACGCTTCGCGAAATGCCAAGCGATGCTCAAGTTATTAGTCACGCTCTTATGTTGCGTGCTGGTTATGTTCGTCAAGTATCAGCAGGTGTTTATTCATACTTACCACTTGCTAACCGTGTTATTGAGAAAGCTAAAAATATAATGCGCCAAGAATTCGACAAGATTGGGGCTGTTGAGATGTTGGCTCCAGCTCTTCTTAGTGCCGATCTTTGGCGTGAATCTGGCCGTTATGAAACCTACGGTGAAGATCTTTACAAACTAAAAAACCGTGAAAAATCAGACTTTATCCTAGGTCCAACTCACGAAGAAACCTTTACAGCTATTGTCCGTGATTCTGTTAAGTCTTACAAGCAATTGCCACTTAATCTTTATCAAATTCAGCCTAAGTATCGTGATGAAAAACGTCCGCGTAATGGACTTCTTCGTACACGTGAGTTTATCATGAAGGATGCTTACAGTTTCCACGCTAACTATGATAGCTTGGACAGTGTTTACGATGAGTATAAGGCTGCTTATGAGCGTATTTTTACTCGTAGTGGTTTAGACTTCAAGGCTATCATTGGTGATGGTGGAGCCATGGGTGGTAAGGACAGCCAAGAATTTATGGCCATTACACCTGCTCGTACAGACCTTGACCGCTGGGTTGTCTTGGACAAGTCAGTTGCCTCATTTGACGAAATTCCTGCAGAAGTGCAAGAAGAAATCAAGGCAGAATTGCTCAAATGGATGGTCTCTGGTGAAGATACCATTGCTTACTCAAGTGAGTCTAGCTACGCGGCTAACTTGGAAATGGCAACAAACGAGTACAAACCAAGCAACCGTGTCGTCGCTGAAGAAGAAGTGACTCGCGTTGCGACACCAGATGTTAAATCAATTGATGAAGTTGCGGCCTTCCTCAACGTTCCGGAAGAACAAACGATTAAAACTCTTTTCTACATGGCAGATGGTGAGCTTGTTGCAGCTCTTCTACTTGGAAATGACCAGCTTAACGAAGTTAAGTTGAAAAACCACTTGGGAGCAGATTTCTTTGACGTTGCTAGCGAAGAAGAAGTAGCAAATGTTGTTAAAGCAGGATTCGGTTCACTTGGTCCAGTTGGTTTGCCAGAGAATGTTAAAATCATTGCAGACCGTAAGGTACAAGATGTTCGCAATGCAGTTGTCGGTGCTAACGAAGATGGCTACCACTTGACTGGTGTGAACCCAGGTCGTGACTTTACTGCAGAATACGTGGATATCCGTGAAGTTCGTGAGGGCGAAATTTCTCCAGACGGACAAGGTGTCCTTAACTTTGCGCGTGGTATCGAAATTGGTCACATCTTCAAACTCGGCACTCGCTATTCAGCAAGCATGGGAGCAGATGTTTTGGATGAAAATGGCCGCGCTGTGCCAATTATCATGGGATGTTATGGTATCGGTGTCAGCCGTCTCCTTTCAGCAGTGATGGAGCAACACGCTCGTCTCTTTGTTAACAAAACGCCAAAAGGTGAATACCGTTACGCTTGGGGAATCAATTTCCCTAAAGAATTGGCACCATTTGATGTGCACTTGATCACTGTCAATGTCAAGGATGAAGAAGCGCAGGCCTTGACAGAAAAGCTTGAAGCAAGCTTGATGGGAGCTGGTTACGAAGTCTTGACAGATGACCGTAACGAACGTGTTGGTGTTAAATTTAGCGATAGTGACTTGATTGGTCTTCCAATCCGTATCACTGTTGGGAAGAAAGCAGCCGATGGCATCGTAGAAGTGAAGATTAAAGCGACTGGTGACACCATCGAAGTTCATGCAGATAACTTGCTCGAAACGCTTGAAATCCTCAGCAAGAAATAAAAACTATAATCAGAAGAAAAACAAGGAAAAAATGTAACTAGTTTTTACCTTGTTTTTTCTGTATAATGGGAAAAGTGATACTCAATGAAAATCAAAGAGCAAACTAGGAAGCTAGCCGCAGGCTGTACTTGAGTACGGCAAGGCGATGCTGACGTGGTTTGAATTTGATTTTCGAAGAGTAGAGTAGATAAAGAGGTAAATGTATGCTAAAATTTCCAAAGGATTTTGTCTGGGGCTCCTCTACTTCTGGACCGCAGACAGAAGGACGTGTAGCTGGTGACGGTAAGGGAGATAATCTCTGGGATTATTGGTACCAAGTGGAGCCAAATCGTTACTATAATGGGATTGGTCCAGATAAAACATCAACCTTTTATGAAAACTGGGAAAAGGATATTGACCTCTTGTTAGAAACTGGTCACACGGCCTTTCGGACTTCTATTCAGTGGTCACGGATTTTTCCACAAGGGCGTGGGGAAGTCAATCCTCAAGGTGTAGACTTTTACCGTAAGGTTTTTGAGGCTATTAAGGCCAAAGGGATTCGTCTTTTAGTCAATCTTTATCATTTTGATTTGCCTTTTGCCCTTCAAGAGGATGGTGATGGTTGGGAAAATAAGGCAACCGTCAGGGCCTATGAAGACTATGCTCGTTTTTGTTTTGAGACTTACGGTGACTTGGTGGACCAATGGATTACCTTCAATGAACCCATCGTCCCCGTAGAATTTGGTTATTTTTATGATGCCCATTATCCTCACAAGGTAGATGCTAAGGCGGCGGTTAAGGTTGCTTATCATACGCAATTGGCTAGCAGTCTTGCGGTTAAGGCCTGTCATGAGATTTTGCCTGATTCTAAGATTGGGATTGTCCTTAACTTGACACCAGCTTACCCACGTAGCCAGCATCCCGCGGATGTCAAGGCTGCTCGCATTGCGGATCTCTTTCAAGCTCAATCTTTCCTAGATCCGTCTGTCTTGGGGACTTATCCAGGAGAGTTAGTGGAAATTTTAGCAGAGCATGATTTACTACCAGATTCTACAGCTGAAGAGATAGAGCTTATCCGTGAACATACTGTGGACTTCCTTGGAGTCAACTACTACCAACCTTTGCGCGTTATGGCGCCGCGTTTTGCTAAGCATCCTGATAGCCCGCTCTTGCCAGAACATTTCTATGAGCCTTATGTTATGCCTGGACGTAAAATCAATCCTCACCGCGGTTGGGAAATCTATGAGCAAGGAATTTACCATATTGCCCAAAACATCAAGGAAAACTATGGCAATATCGAGTGGATGCTGACAGAGAATGGCATGGGGGTTGAAGGTGAAGATAAATTCCGTGAGAATGGCATGATTCAAGATGACTATCGTATCGATTTTGTCAAAGGGCATTTGCGTGAACTCCATCGTGCCATTGAAGACGGAGCTAACTGTAAAGGTTACTTAATCTGGACCTTTATCGACTGCTGGTCATGGCTCAATAGCTATAAAAACCGCTATGGTCTGGTTGAGCTTGACTTGGAAACGCAAGAACGTCGCCTGAAGAAATCAGGCCACTGGTTCAAAGAACTTAGCGATAATAATGGATTTTAAAAAGAGATTCTGACCGATTATCTTAATTGGTCAGAGTTTTCTTTTATTCGTTAATTTTTTCGATGCTTCCCCATCGAAAATAAGTTTTCAGCTATAAAAAGAATAGAAATAGGAAGGCAAAGAATATTTTGACTAGAAACCTGCCACATTTTTGGTATAATATTACTTATTCACATTTTATTTTGATTATGAAAGTGTTGGTGTTTGATGTCTCGTTCGGTTGACTTGCTTAAGAAGCGCTACTTAGAAAATATAAAAGAGAACCCAGATTTATTTGTTGGGGTTGAGCTGGAGTATCCTGTTGTAAATTTAGAGGGCAAGGCTACGGATATTGAGGTTGTTAAGGAACTCTTTCGATATTTACCATCAGTTCTGGGGTTTACTATCGAAAAAGTAGATGAGTTTGGAAATCCAATTCAGTTGCTAGATCCCGTAAGTCAGGATACTATCTTGTTCGAAGTCTCTTATACAACTATCGAGTTTGCTTTTGGTAGGGCTAAATCCATCCAAGAGGTTGAAGAGCGTTTTAGAGACTACATGGATTTGATTCAGAAAAAATTGGGTGAAGCAAATCATGCCATTATTGGTTCTGGAATACATCCATACTGGGAGAAGAATGAAAATCAACCGGTTGCTTATGCACGCTATCAGATGTTGATGGCTTATTTGAACTTAAGTAGAAGTAAGACTAATGTGGATTTACACGATTATCCGCAATATGGTGCTTTTATCTGTGGCAGTCAAGTTCAATTAGATGTTTCAAAGTCCAACTATCTGCGTGTTATCAATGCTTTTACTCAAATTGAAGCGGCTAAAGCTTATTTATTTGCAAATTCTGAGTTTTCAGGGGCGGATTGGGATACTAAAATTTCAAGAGATATTTTTTGGGAAGAGTCTATGCACGGGATTTATCCTGAAAATGTAGGTGTCAATGCCAGACTCTTTAAAGATGAGGATGATTTTTTTGATTATCTGGATCACTCTGCGATCTTTACTGCGGAACGTGATGGACAGACCTATTACTTTAATCCTATTCAGGCTAGAGATTATTTGACTACACCTGAAATCCAAGCATTTACCCTGAATGGGGATGAGGTATTAATCTATCCTCAGGAGCAGGACTTCCAAACACACCGTAGTTACCAGTACCAAGACTTAACAACACGAGGAACTGTTGAATTTCGTAGTGTTTGTACACAGCCGCTAGACCGCACCTTTGCTTCTGCAGCTTTTCACTTGGGCTTGTTACTTCATTTAGACAAGTTAGAAGCTTACTTGCAATCTGCACCATTTTTTACTACATTTGGTCGTGATTGCAAGTCATTGAGGAGACAATTTTCTAAGAAAATGCTCACAGATGAGGAAGAAACTGCAATTGTCGAGTTTTCAAAAGACTTACTCCTTCTAGCTGAGGAAGGACTGGAGAAGAGAGGCAAGCAAGAAATGACCTATTTACAGCCTTTGAAAGAAGAATTGGGTCTATAATTTCTCTTATAAAGGGAGAATTTTCTGAAAAATCATGATATAATGGAAGAGACTATAGATAAAGGATAGAGATTATGACATTAGTTTATCAATCAACGCGTGATGCGAATAATACAGTAACTGCCAGCCAAGCTATTCTGCAAGGTTTGGCGACGGACGGTGGTCTCTTTACCCCAGTTACTTATCCAAAGGTCGATTTGGACTTTGACAAATTAAAAGATGCTTCTTACCAAGAAGTGGCTAAGTTAGTTTTGTCAGCATTTTTGGATGATTTTACAGCTGAGGAGTTGGATTACTGTATCACCAATGCCTACGATAGCAAATTTGATACTCCAGCTATTGCACCATTGGTGAAACTAGATGGGCAATACAACTTGGAACTCTTCCATGGTTCAACGATTGCCTTTAAGGATATGGCCTTGTCTATCTTACCCTACTTTATGACAACAGCGGCTAAGAGGCATGGTCTAGAGAACAAGATTGTCATTTTGACAGCGACATCTGGTGATACAGGTAAGGCTGCCATGGCAGGTTTTGCGGATGTTTCAGGAACTGAGATTATCGTCTTTTATCCAAAAGACGGTGTCAGCAAGGTTCAAGAGTTGCAAATGACCACTCAAACAGGAGATAATACCCATGTTATAGCCATTGATGGGAACTTTGACGATGCGCAAACAAATGTGAAGCACATGTTCAACGATGTGGAACTTCGTGAAAAATTGGCTGCTAATAAGCTACAGTTTTCATCAGCTAACTCTATGAATATTGGTCGTTTGGTACCACAGGTTGTTTATTATGTCTATGCCTACGCTCAGTTGGTTAAGTCTGGTGAGATTGTGGCTGGTGAAAAGGTCAACTTCACAGTACCAACTGGAAACTTCGGTAATATCTTAGCTGCCTTTTATGCTAAACAAATCGGCCTACCAGTTGGCAAATTAATCTGTGCTTCAAATGATAACAATGTCTTGACAGATTTCTTTAAAACCCGTGTCTATGACAAGAAACGTGAGTTTAAAGTAACAACTAGTCCATCTATGGATATCTTGGTATCTTCAAACTTGGAACGTTTGATTTTCCATCTTTTGGGGAATGATGCGGTTAAGACAACTGAACTCATGAATGCCTTGAGTACACAAGGACAATATGAATTGACAGACTTTGATGCTGAGATTCTGGAACTCTTTGCAGCTGAATATGCGACTGAGGAAGAAACTGCGGCAGAAATTAAACGTGTTTATCAAACAGATGCCTACATCGAGGATCCACATACGGCGGTTGCCTCAGCAGTTTATAAAAAATACCAAGCGGCTACTGGCGATGTAACCAAGACCGTGATTGCTTCAACAGCTAGTCCATACAAGTTTCCAGTGGTTGCAGTAGAAGCTGTAACAGGGAAAGCAGGCTTGACTGACTTTGAAGCCTTGGCTCAATTACATGACATTTCAGGAGTGGCAGTGCCACCAGCAGTTGACGGGCTTGAGACAGCTCCTGTTCGTCACAAGACAACAGTGGCAGCTGCTGACATGCAAGCAGCGGTTGAAGCTTATCTAGGGCTTTAAGACAGAGGAAGTAAACTCGGTTGGGAAACAACTGAGTTTCTTTTCATCAGGAGGACAGATTGTTTAGGAAAAATAAAGACATTCTTAATATTGCATTGCCCGCTATTGGCGAAAACTTTTTGCAGATGCTCATGGGGATGGTGGACAGCTACTTGGTCGCCCACTTGGGTTTGATCGCTATTTCGGGTGTTTCAGTGGCTAGCAATATTATCACGATTTACCAAGCGATTTTCATCGCTCTGGGAGCTGCTATTTCTAGTGTTATTTCAAAAAGCATGGGGCAGAAAGATCAGTCCAAGTTGGCTTATCACGTGACAGAGGCTCTCAAGATAACCCTATTGCTGAGTGCACTTTTAGGCGCTTTATCCATCTTTGCTGGGCAAGAGATGATAGGACTTTTGGGAACTGAGCAGGATGTGGCCGAGAGTGGTGGGCTCTACCTATCTTTGGTGGGTGGATCGATTGTTCTCTTGGGCTTGATGACGAGTCTAGGTGCCTTGATTCGTGCAACGCATAATCCACGTCTGCCTCTCTATGTTAGTCTTTTATCCAATGCCTTGAATATTCTTTTTTCAAGTCTAGCTATTTTTGTCCTTGATATGGGCATAGCGGGTGTTGCTTGGGGGACTATCTTGTCTCGCTTAGTCGGTCTTGTGATTTTGTGGTCGCAATTAAAGTTGCCTTTTGAGAAACCGACTTTTGGTTTAGATAAGGAACTATTGACTTTGGCTTTGCCAGCGGCAGGAGAACGTCTCATGATGCGGGCTGGAGATGTAGTGATCATTGCCTTGGTTGTTTCTTTTGGGACGGAGGCAGTAGCGGGGAATGCAGTCGGAGAAGTCTTGACCCAGTTTAACTATATGCCTGCCTTTGGCGTCGCTACGGCGACGGTCATGCAGGTGGCTCGAGCAGTTGGAGAGGATAATTGGGAAAGAGTCACTAGTTTGAGCAAACAAACCTTTTGGCTTTCTCTGCTTCTCATGTTGCCCTTAACTCTCAGTATCTATGCCTTAGGGACACCACTGACACATCTCTTTACGACGAATCCTGTAGCGGTTGAAGCTAGTGTTTTGGTGGCGCTTTTCTCACTACTAGGGACTCCTATGGCGATAGGGACAGTGATTTATACGGCAGTTTGGCAGGGCTTGGGGAATGCTCGTCTCCCCTTTTATGCGACAAGTATCGGGATGTGGTGTATCCGCATTGGGACAGCCTATCTGATGGGAATTGTGCTTGGTTGGGGCTTGCCAGGTATTTGGGCGGGAACCCTTTTGGATAATGGTTTTCGTTGGTTATTTCTACGCTACCGATACCAGCGTTATATGAGCTTGAAAGGATAGGAAATGCAAAAAACAGCTTTTATTTGGGATTTAGATGGGACCTTATTGGACTCTTACGAAGCGATTTTGTCAGGGATTGAGGAAACCTTTTGTCAGTTTTCTATTCTATATGATAAGGAGAAAGTGAGAGATTTTATCCTCAAGTATTCGGTTCAGGATTTGCTGGAGAAGGTGGCAGAAGATAGAAATCTGGATGTGGAAGTACTCAATCAGGTGCGTGCCCAGAGTCTGGCTGAGAAGAATGCCCAGGTCGTCTTGAAGCCAGGTGCGCGTGAGGTGTTGAATTGGGCAGACCAAGTAGGGATTCGGAACTTTGTTTACACTCATAAAGGGGACAATGCTTTTACTATTCTAAAGGATCTGGGATTGGAATCCTATTTTACAGAGATTTTAACCAGTCAGAGTGGCTTTTCACGGAAACCAAGTCCAGAAGCGGCTACCTATCTGCTAGACAAATATGAGTTGAATCCTAGGACTACCTATTATATGGGGGACCGGACTTTGGATGTGGAATTTGCCCAGAATAGCGGAATTCAAAGCATTAACTTTTTAGAGTCATCTTATGAAGGGAATCAGAGGATTCAAGCATTGGCAGATATTCCCTACATTTTTGAGGATGAGCAATAAAAAGATTGTGTCAGTTTTATGACAGAAGGCTAACAAACTATTTCAACTGATCTAGTTTGTTACAAGGAATGGACAGTTCTGTTAAATAGGCCCGAGAGGGCTTTTTTTCTGCTTTTTTTGTGTTATGATAGACAGGTACTCATTTGAAAGGAATGTGAAAGAATGAAGAAAAGAATTATTTTAGCCTCAACAGTAGCCTTGTCTTTTGCGCCAGCATTGGCAACTCAAGCGGAAGAAATTGCTTGGACAGCACGTACTGTTGAGCAAATCCAAAATGACGTGACAAAAAACGAGAACAAAAACAGCTATACAGTTCAGTATGGCGATACTCTGAGCACCATTGCAGAAGCTTTGGGAGTAGATGTGACAGTTCTTGCTAATTTGAACAAAATCACCAATATGGACTTGATTTTCCCAGATACTGTCCTTACTACAACCGTCAATGAGGCAGAAGAGGTGACGGAAGTTGAAATCCAAACTCCTCAAGCAGATTCTAGTGAAGATGTGACGACTGCGACAGCTGATTTGACGACCAACCAAGTAACAGTTGATGAAGAGACTGTTCAAGTAGAAGACCTTTCTCAACCGATTGAGGATGCTCCAACTGTAACAGAGACCGAAAAAACAACGGAAGTAGCACCAAGTTCAGAAGTTTCTGAGACAGCGACAGTTGCTGAAGAGACGCCATCTACAGAAACACCTGTAGCTGAAGAAACAGCAGAAACAACTCCAGCGGGGGCACCGGTGGCAGAAACAACTAGTCCAGTTGAAGAAGCTCCTCAAGCAGAAACTTCAGCTACCGAAGCAACAGAAGCGACGACTTCGGCGGAAACATCAGTAGCAGCTGCACCAGTAACAGAAAGGCCTGCTGATACAACAGGAACAAGTGCAACAGAATCAACAGCAAATTCTGACACTGCAACTTCGACTTATCAAGCAGAGCAAAGCCAAACTCCTTCAAGAACTTATTCAGCTCCAGCTGCTCCTGACTATGCAGGACTTGCTGTAGCTAAGTCTGAGAATGCTGGTCTTCAACCACAGACGGCAGCCTTTAAAGAAGAAATCGCTAACTTGTTTGGCATCACATCCTTTAGTGGCTACCGTCCTGGTGACAGTGGGGACCATGGTAAAGGTTTGGCCATCGACTTTATGGTTCCAGTGAGTTCAGCACTCGGAGACCAAATTGCAGAATATGCAGTCCAAAACATGGCTAGCCGTGGCATCAACTACATCATTTGGAAACAACGTTTCTACGCTCCATACGATAGCAAATATGGCCCTGCCTACACATGGAATCCAATGCCAGACCGTGGTAGTGTGACCGAAAACCACTATGACCACGTTCACGTTTCAATGAACTAATCATTAAAATGGAAGTTGGGAACTGATTCAGTTCTCGCTTCTTTTTTGTGTGTGATCGTTTCAGAATAAAAAGAACAAATATGAGGAAACGACTAATATTTCAAGAGAATTGAAGCATATTACTTGATTTATTGTTGAGCTTATATTATACTTGATAAATCAATTATTGACAAATCATATATATTGGGAGGAAATGATGGTAGCAATCCAAGATTTACTGTATCAGCTACGGTTGGCAGATCAGTCTATGACACAACTATTCGAACGACAATTGGGAATTAGTCTGACTCGTTATCAAATCTTATGTTTCTTAATCGATCAGTCGCCGTGTAATCAAGTAGCGGTTCAGGAGCGTTTGAAGATTGATCAGGCTGCCTTGACACGGCACTTTAAAATTTTGGAAAAGGAAGGTTTGGTCAAGCGCCGTCGGAATCCTGAAAACCAGAGGGAGGTTTTGGTGGAAGTGACAGACTTTGCAAGAGAACAACTAGTAACCAACTCTCCCCAACAACATATAAACATAAAGAGTCAGATGGAGAGCGTACTTACAAAAGGAGAGCGAGAAGAGTTCAGTCGCTTGTTAGAAAAGTTGCTATCTGGCTTAGAAGAGATAGAAATTTAAGGAGAAGAATATGTCTATTTTTACAGTTGTTTTAGCAACTATCGTTGCTTTGGAGCATTTTTGCATTTTTTATCTGGAAAGTGTAGCTACGCAATCAGACACCACTAGTCGAGTCTTTAATGTGGATAAGGAAGAACTGGCTCGTCCTTCAGTGAGTTCACTATTTAAAAATCAAGGGATTTATAATGCTTTGATAGGGGTCTTTCTCTTGTATGGAATCTATTTCTCACAAAGTTTAGAAATTGTAACCATATTTGTTTTATTTGTACTTGGTGCAGCGACCTACGGTTCTCTGACAGTGGACAAGAAGATTATTCTGAAGCAAGGTGGGCCTGCTATTTTGACTCTGCTGAGTATTTTGTTTTTGAAATAAGAAAGTAGCGTCTTTTTGTTACCTACAAAAGTTAGATTTTTCTATCTAGCTTTTGGCTTTTAGACATAAATCTCTCATTTTTCTAGATTAAACTGTCAATGTCAACTTGTCAGCCATTAGATGAAATTGCAATTTTAGGTACTCTATAAAAGTTATACCAATTTTTATCCTTGACAAGTGAGAGAAACAAGTATATACTGTTTTTGCTGATTCTGTAAAAGGGAAATCAGACTATACCAATTTAAGGGGAAAGCACAGCTAGTCTGTGTCGTATATACTATGTGTGGAATTGTCGGTGTTGTTGGAAACACAAATGCAACTGATATTTTGATTCAAGGGCTTGAAAAACTTGAATATCGTGGCTATGATTCTGCGGGGATTTTTGTCCTAGGTGGTGCTGAAAATCACCTAGTCAAGGCTGTAGGTCGTATCGCAGAATTGTCTGCTAAAACTACTGGTGTTGAGGGAACAACTGGTATCGGACATACGCGTTGGGCAACTCATGGGAAACCAACCGAGGACAATGCTCACCCACATCGCTCTGAGACTGGACGTTTTGTCTTGGTGCACAATGGGGTCATTGAAAACTATCTTGAAATCAAGGAAGAATACCTTGCAGGCCACCACTTCAAGGGGCAAACAGATACGGAAATCGCAGTGCACTTGATTGGAAAATTTGCAGAAGAAGATGGTCTTTCAGTTCTTGAAGCCTTCAAAAAAGCTCTTCACATCATCCGTGGTTCTTATGCCTTTGCCTTGATTGACTCTGAAAATCCAGATGTTATCTATGTCGCTAAGAACAAGTCACCACTTTTGATTGGTCTCGGAGATGGTTACAACATGGTCTGCTCGGATGCTATGGCTATGATCCGTGAGACCAACCAATACATGGAAATCCATGACCAAGAGTTGGTGATTGTGACGGCAGATAGCGTAGAAGTTCAAGACTATGATGGCAATCGTCGTGAGCGTGCTAGCTACACTGCTGAGCTTGATTTGTCAGATATCGGTAAGGGAACTTACCCTTACTATATGCTCAAGGAAATTGACGAGCAACCAACGGTCATGCGTAAACTCATCCAAGCCTATACAGATGAGACTGGTCAAGTAGTGGTAGATCCAGCTATCATCAAGGCTATTCAAGAGGCAGATCGCATTTACATCCTTGCAGCTGGGACATCTTACCACGCAGGATTTGCTTCTAAGAAAATGCTGGAAGAATTGACGGATACACCTGTTGAACTTGGAATTTCATCTGAGTGGGGCTACGGTATGCCACTTCTCAGCCAGAAACCACTCTTCATCTTTATCAGCCAGTCTGGTGAAACAGCGGATAGCCGCCAGGTTTTGGTTAAGGCTAACGAAATGGGAATCCCTAGCTTAACTGTAACAAACGTGCCAGGATCAACTCTTTCACGTGAAGCCAACCATACCATGCTCCTTCACGCGGGTCCTGAAATCGCAGTGGCTTCAACTAAAGCTTATACAGCGCAAATCGCAGCCCTTGCATTTCTTGCAAAAGCAGTCGGAGAAGCAAATGGCAATGCTAAAGCGCAAGACTTTGACCTGGTTCATGAGTTGTCAATCGTGGCTCAGTCTATCGAATCAACTCTTTCAGAAAAAGAAACAATCGATGCTAAAGTTCGTGAGCTTCTTGAAACAACTCGCAACGCCTTTTACATCGGACGTGGTCAAGACTACTATGTAGCCATGGAAGCCAGTCTCAAACTCAAAGAGATTTCTTACATTCAATGTGAAGGTTTTGCGGCAGGAGAACTCAAGCACGGAACCATCGCATTGATTGAAGAAGGAACACCTGTATTGGCCCTCTTGTCAGATCCAGTCCTTGCTAACCATACTCGTGGAAATATCCAAGAGGTCGCAGCCCGTGGTGCCAAGGTTCTCACTATCGCTGAAGAGAATGTTGCTAAAGAGACAGACGATATCGTTCTTACGACTGTCCACCCTTACCTCTCACCAATCTCAATGGTCGTACCAACGCAATTGGTCGCTTACTTTGCAACACTCCACCGTGGCCTTGATGTGGACAAACCACGTAACCTTGCTAAGTCAGTAACAGTAGAATAAGCTAAGAAAGTCTAGTTCATCTAGACTTTTTTGCTCTCTTGGTATCCTTGAGTAAGGAGCTATTGTATTAATGACTAAGTTATTTATCCTGAAAAGAAGTTAAATAGAGGGTCATTACGTTTCAGTAGAAACGAAAAAACCTTGATTTAAGGCGATTCTTGAATTTTCAAATTTCAATGTATTGCAATAAAAATCAACCGAATGACTACATTTTTTGTGAAATAAATTAGATATTCGGATATATAGAAAACGCTCTAGTCATATTGTCTAGAGCATTTTTGTGTTGTTTAAGAAAAATAGATAATGGTTTTAGATAACTACACATCTTAGATTTTTAAAAACAAGATTTAATCGATGATAACTAGAAAGAATTATTATGTCTACAAAAAATAAATTTCAATACTGTATTTACAATCATGAGAGACTAGAACTTCATGAGTTACAAAAGGAATATCAAAAGGATAAAGCTGGGACAAAATTTAAGTATGAAAATCAATTGTTTTGTCCTGGTTGTTACAAAGTGGATTTAGTCATAAATGAGAAAAAAGGGAAAATCTATTCCAAAACAATTACATAGTTTGCTAGAGGGAAAAATAATTTGCTAGAAAACCAGAAATTATGTAAAATAAAAATATATGAATAACAAGGAGCTAAATTTAAATGGCAAATAATATTTATTTATTTTTAATCGATTATACAAAGTCACTATTGTTACATCCAATCATAAATGGTTTACAGTTAGGATTTTACATTTTTTTATGGCAAATAATAGGCACTCCTATCATTTCTTTTGTCAATGATTTAACAGAACCATTAAAAGTGAAATTAGACATGAAAGTCAACTACTTTGTCTTGATTTTTGGTTGTTTAACAGGTTTATTTTCTTCAGTGTATTTCTTATCTGGATTAGAAGGCGAAAACAATGTGTATAGCCGTGCTTTTAGATTGATTGGTATTTTTGGAAGTGTCTTTCTATTCCTTATCCCTGTAACTCTCATCTTGGGGGCGGGGATTATCATTCCTATTTATTCGATTATAATGTGGATTGTTAATGGCATTATTAGTCTCCTACCTATTCTAGCTGGACTTGCAATCATCATGCCTATTGTATTCATTGGTGGGTTATTCTCAATAGTGAGCATCGTAGTCGGAAGATTATGAGAAGTTAAGGATTATAAAAAGAAAGTAAAAAACTATGGATTATGATATTTTTGAAGATTATAGAAAGAACCCTCCTAAAAAAGATAAATATGAGGGACTGCCTCCTGAAGAACGTGTTGAACTTATAAAACAAGAGTATTTTAGGAAAGAAGCCAAGAAGAATAGAGAGGAAGAGGAACGTAAGCAAGCTCTTATCAAAGCAAAAAAAGATAAGAAATACAAGGAATACAGTTCTAAGGTAGAACTATTATTTAAGTGGATGATTGGATTTGCTTTGTTTGCAGTTATATCTGCTGGATATTGGTTTAATAAAGACTATTTCTTTTTAACATTGCAAGGAGGAATTTCTATTTCAGGACCGACTAAAGAACTTGGTAAGGCAATTGTTGAATTTATTCTTTCTGTAATGTTAAGTTTCCTTGCCCCTGCTTTGCTGACTTTTTTCATAATTGATATGCCAAAAAATTAAAAGGAGGAATAATCATGGCAAAATTTAAAAGTTTATTTTTAATAGCAGCGCTCTTTATTAGCGTAATTCTTACTGGCTCTGTATCAGGAGTATTTTATGCTAAATATATGAATACCAAAAATGAAACCAAACAACAAACTCAATCTGTTCAGAGTAACGAAGTGCAAAGTACAGAAAAAGTAGGTGAGACTCCCGCAGATGATAAAACTATAACACCGCCCTTTCGTCCCTTGAAATGCCTGGTCACAAAGTAAAACCAGAAATAGAAAAAGAAGTGAAAGAGGCCTTTAAGATTGTTATTAAAGAATGTAAAACAGCGAATATCTTAGAGATTGATTTTTCTATGGAGAAGCATTTAAAAATGGCCGATAAGGCTCAAATAAGGTCCTTTGCAGTGTCATTCCAACAAAATGGATATGATGTAAACGTAGATGATATTGAAGTTTATGAATCTAAATCATCGGATGTGGTTCAATTTATTGTTAAGTCCACTAAAAAAGGCGAAGATAGCATCTTTTGGGTTGGTAACTATAACACACTGGCTCACCAAGTTAGTATCTCACACTACTATGGAGGGCATGTAGGAAAGACTTTTGGATAAGAAACAACAAAAAATCAATTGAGTCGATTCGGTTTGTATAGATTAGGAGAAATATATGTTATATGTTGTAGCAAGTGTCATTCTATTTTTTACTTTAATTGGTATTTATCAAAAAAAGTTTAAAGTTAAAGCATTAACAGTGCCGGTTACGCTTTATGTGCTGGCGATTGTCTTTAATCTTATTTTTAAAGTGAAATAATTAGAAGTTGAAAATGGAAAAAATAGATTAAGAAATAAATGGGAGAAATATGGAGAAGGGTGCTATTTTATCAACTGATAGAAAGTATAGATATGTTCTCACACGAATTTGGGATGAAACAAAACCAACAGTGGTATTTATTGGGTTAAATCCTTCGATAGCTGATGAGGAGAAGGATGATCAAACTATTCGAAAATGTATAGGTTACTCCAAAAGATGGGGAAATGGTAAATTGATCATGGTGAATCTCTTTGCTTTTAGAAGTACTGGCCCATCTTTGCTTAAAAGAGTGGAAGATCCAGTCGGCCCCGAAAATGACAGTTATATTCAAAAGTATGTTTCTGAATCTGATTTGGTAATTGCATGTTGGGGAAATCAAACGAAGTTGCTGAATAGAGACAAGAATCTGATGGGTATGGTTCCAAATCTTTTTTGCTTACAACGAAATAAAAATGGAACTCCTCATCATCCACTTTATTTATCTAATGATATTACTCCTGTTCCTTATAATTAAATAATATTGAAAAAATCTGCTAAGGATTTATTCCTAACAGTATTTTTTAGAACTTTTATTAACTAACCACCAACAATCTATAAAAGAATAAAGAAAAGTATTGCATACCCCCCAACAAATACTTGAAATTTGAGGAGCTATATACCAGTTTGTGTAAACCACAAGATGTGATTCTGATGAAAAATTTATAATCAAAAAAAGAACTCTCTATCTAGAGATTCTTTTTTTAAAATTTAAATCATATTTCCATACGGAAGAGATTTTATATATTCCTCCATAAAAATCCAATCAGGATTGTTATTGGCATCAACAGGCAACTTTATTTTAGTTTGTAATAATCTATCTCCAGTCCAACTTCGTCCAAAAGAATATCTAAATCTTTCTTTATCTAAAATTGTAACTAAAAATACACCAATATATTGATTGAGTTTGTCAAAAGTTCCAGTACTTATTTTTCCTTTCATACCTATAAAATCATATGGCTGATATGTTGCATAACCTGCACTACCTTGACCTAAATTTATAAAGACAACGGAATTACCTTTCGATAAATACCTACTATCATATTCCACAGTTGCTTTTACACCATTGTTCTCTTTTTTAGCTGCAATATATACTAAATCTGAACCTTCTTCTAACTGATCAGTAGTTTCCCCCTTAGCTGGTTGAACATCACCAAAAATTTCTTTAATAGTAAATGGTAACCAATTTGACGAGTTTAATTCTAATGTTTTTTTATTAGAGCTTTCAACGCTAAGGTTTGGCGAACCATATTTCACCTCAAAAGCAAACAATTCTTTTATATTTCGTTCAAAATCGCTATGAGATAGCTCTGAATAATCGGTTTCCATATAAGCTTCAGCTAACCATTCGTCCTCGAAACTAACTTCTTTTAGTACAGAAAGCCCCGTTTTCTCCACTCTGTTCACATATAAGTATTTCCACTCCTTATAAATGTCTTCCCATAGGCTCTTTCCGTCAACAAATCGTTCAACACGACCTAAGTTTTTTCGTTTTACAAAACCATCATTTTTGAAATATCCAAAAAAAGTTTTCTTGTTTAGCGCTTTAGAATGTCTCACACCTAAATTAAATATCATACAACAAGCAGTTGCATTAGCTCCAGGGTGAAACATATCAACAGGTAAAGAAAAGACTGCATCTAATGTATGTTCAGACAACATTTTTTCTTTAAAAATGTTTATTTCCTTTTGTTTTTCCCCACCGATAGCGCACGAAGTAGGTAATAACACAAGTAGTTTCCCTGTTCCAACTATTTTTGCCACCTCATATACAAAGTGAAAACCTTTTGATGGGTCTGCATTTGTTTTAGAAGGCCAAGATTCTACATATTCCTTTTTACTTTGCTTCCTCTGAGCATTATAAGGAGGGTTCATTAAAACAACATCTATACTTGTATTTTCTTTAGATTGTGTTATATCGAATTGATTTAAATAATCAAAACAGCTACCTTGCAAAATATTAGAGTTCCCATCACTATGCAATAACATATTAGTTGTTGCTAAACCAAAAGCTATATCATCAAATTCTAAGCCATAAATATTATTCTTTTTAACATGATCTCTATCTTGTTCTGTATCACAATCGTCCATTGCATCAGTCATTGCTCGCACTAAAAAAGCACCACTTCCACAACAAGGGTCTAGAACTTTTGTATGTCGATTTATTCCTGCTATATCACACATAAATTTTACAATATGATCTGGGGTAAAAGCTTGATTTTTGTCAGATTTCCCAACATATTTGTTGAATGTTGTAAAAAATAAATTTAAAATATCTTGTCCCATCGTAGTTTTGTCGTTGATGTAAGGCAAAATATCTTTTTCTATGCGATGTAACAACTTCTGAAAAGATTTATTTTCAAGAGTTCTAATATCTTGAGAAGATAAAACATTAGTTTTTATGAGACCAATTTTCACTGCTTTATTGATATCTTTTTCAAGTAAATTTTCCAGAATCTCTTCAATGCCTGCAATAATAGTTTTAGTAGATAAGTTTTCAAATTGTAGACCATTTTTTAATGTCAAAAGGCAAGTGCCAACAAACTGACTTCTTAATTTTTCTTGAATTCCTAGATTATGCAAAATTTCATTAAGGTTATATGTACTTTTCATAACCTTTAACTTATCATTATTATGCCCTAAAAAAGTATCTTTATACTCTTCAAAAGACTTTAGCTTTCGCTCGTCAAAACATAGAGTTTCATCTGTAATTTCTAAAGACCTATCACCAAACCATACTTTAATTTCATCGTTAGAAGTATTAGCTAAGATGGCTACTATAAAGTTATTGGTAAGTTGCTTTTCATAGTCAACATATGCCTGTAACTGCTCATAGTCCTTTTGATTGAACTTTATTTTAGTCTCTATAAGAATAGATAAATCTTTGTTTTCAAATCGGATATCTAAATCCTTATATTTCCGCTTATAATTTTCTTTTTGATACTCAGCAATATCTTTTCCTATTTCTTTCAGTGCTTTTTGGTAGCTAAATTCCTCATTTTCAATATTTGAAACAAGGTAATCTTTTCCTATTTTTTCTATAATATCAATACGTTTCATCTTGCAATTTCCCTTTCATACACAACAGAAAAGACCTTCTCACAAAAATGTGAAAAAGTCTGTTTTAGGGCTTGACAAAAAATACGCTTGATTACATAATCAGCGTGAGCTGTGAGCTGTGAGCTGTGAGCTGTGAGCTGTGAGCTGTGAGCTGTGAGCTGTGAGCTGTGAGCTGTGAGCTGTGAGCTGTGAGCTGTGAGCTGTGAGCTGTGAGCTGTGAGCTGTGAGCTGTGAGCTGTGAGCTGTGAGCTGTGAGCTGTGATTGCTTTCATACCAATCGTTCCTTTACTTTTTGATAGTTCTATTATATCAAAATTTCTAAATTTTGCATATTTGCTTTCCCTGACGGGTAATCATGTATAAACCACTTAGAAAATATGAT
This sequence comes from Streptococcus oralis, assembly GCF_004127215.1. Lineage (GTDB taxonomy): Bacteria > Bacillota > Bacilli > Lactobacillales > Streptococcaceae > Streptococcus > Streptococcus oralis_BD. The sequence continues at coordinate 67,703 of NZ_QEWJ01000002.1, forward strand.
TTATGGCTACACCTATACTAAATGAAGTACATTTTGAATTGGAGAAGTCTGTCCTTATTAAAAGACGATTTCCGCTTGGAAATCGTCTTTTTTTGATATTCTCGCAAATATGATATCTTGTAGTTGGTGTAAACTAGTAGATAGCTCCCTTATTTTATTTATCAAAACCTTGTAAGTTTTTTTGGCGCTCTTCAGTTTGACCCTTGGCATCCAATTTATTACCATTGTAAACAGTGCTTTCCCATGATCCGTACATTGGGTTAGGGAAAATGATGAATTTCTCACCAAACTCTTTTTGTAATTCCTCTAATTTTTGGTCGCGCTCAGTTTCAGAGGTCTTTGAAAACTCTGCAAAGTCCACAAGATTGTCTCCTAGTAGCATGACTAAGTTGGTTTTTTCTTGGACTGCTTGTCTACGACCTTCTTTAGATTTGACGCCTTTTTCTAAGAACATGAGATGATCGCGACTTTGTACAGGAATTCCTTCGTTTTCTAGGTTTTTGATCGTATCATCTACCTGATCTATCGTGCGGTCAGATACATAGTAAATTTGGACACCGTTTTGGTCTGCAAATTGGAGAAAGTCTTTAGCACCTGGTACAGCCTTGGCTGCTGCTTTTTTTACCCAGACATCCCAGTTTTCTGGGGTAAATGCTGTTCCGTCTTTGACATTTTGCGCTTGATAAGGACTATTGTCTAATACGGTTTCGTCCAAGTCCAAAACGATAGAGTAGGGTTTATCTGTCTGTGTTTTTAGTAGTTCTTTCAAACGATCAGTAGCGACATTGTAACCTTGTAGATAGAGTGCCTTGGTTTCAGCTGCTTTTTGATACCAAAGAGTTGACATAGTGTTCTCTCTTGAACGCAACTGATCATAGGTCATGGTAACCTGATTATCAGATGTACTACTTTGTGTTGTCTGTGAATTTGCCGAATTTGTGCCACAGCCAGTCAGTAAAATGACGGAAGTAAGTGTAGAAGCAATTGTAATGGTAACTTTGGATATTTTCATAATCCCATCCTCCTAATAATAGTCTATTAATATTGTAGCGTTTTCATGGGATTTGTGCAAGGAAATATCGAGAGAAAAGAAATTTTTCAGTAGTAATTTGGTATTAGGATAAAATTATGTACTTAATTTGGGAATGAAGATGGATATAAAAAAATTCAATCGGCTTGATAGAAAATCTATATCAACTCCTTTTTGAAAAATAGATGAAAATAAAGTGAATCTTTGAGAGGCTAGTAACATCAAGCTTTTCAGGGATTTTTTTCTTTATAGATATAAAAATTTCCAATCGAGTCGATAGTCAATATATATTGGGAAAAGGAAAAAAGGAATGGTAAGATAGTTTCAATCCAAATGGAAGGAGAAAGGTATGGCAAGTAAAAGAGATCTAGTCTTTAGAGCGATTCGAGGCGATGAAGTGGAAAGAGTTCCTGTGGGATTTTGGTTTCATTTTGTAACACTCGAAGAAAAGGGGCAGGGATTAAACAATCCACGTATCTTTCAAAAAAGTGTTGATGGGCATCGCAACTATGTGGAAAGGATTCATCCTGATTTTGTCAAAATTATGAGCGACGGTTTTTTCCTTTATCCAAGTAATGTCCATAGTCCTAAGATCGCAAGCATTCAGGAGTTGGCTTCTATTGAGTCGATTGGTGAGGAACACCCATGGATTCAGCAACAGGTGGAAGTGGTACAAGCGATTCGAGAGACCTTTACCGAAGAGATTGCTTCTTTCTACAATATCTTTTCGCCTATCTCCTACCTCAAGCGCTGGTTCCGTACAGAAACTTCACGGGGAGATAAGGAAGTGGCTGATCTATTGCTTGAAAATCCTGAGCGATTCAGAGCTATTCTAGATGTGATTGCAAAAGACATTGCTTTCTTAACTCAGAAAATCATCCAGGAAGGTGGTGCTGACGGGATTTACCTAAGCACCCAGGAAATTCAAGATGAGCGTATCACACCAGCACTCTATCAAACCTATATCGAACCGAGCAATATAGCTGTTTTAAAGGCGGCTAATCAGGTTGGTGGGACTAATATCCTCCATATCTGTGGTTTTGAAGGTGCGAGTAATGATGTGACGATATTTAAGGATTATCCAGCTCAGGTTGTCAATTGGGCGACTCACCATGAGGATGTTAGTTTGACACGGGGTCAGGAGTTGTTTCAAGGCAAGGCTGTTTTAGGTGGATTTGAAAATGGTAAGAAAAGCTTGCTTTATCGAGGTTCTAAAGCGGAATTGCAACATGAAACAAGGCGGTTGCTGGCTGAAGCTGGTAGTAAAGGAGTTCTTCTGGGAGCTGACTGTACTGTTCCAGATGATTTTGACTTAGAGAGGTTGGACTGGATTCGACAGGCAGCGGTTCTCTAAAAGGGAGGAGCTATGAAAAGTAAAAGATGGGGTATCTTCATTGTCGTTGTCGGTTTGCTGGCCTTGGTCGCCATAAACGTCGTAAAAAATGAGCACTGCAAAAATGGAGAGAGATGTCGTGGAGTTCAGGATTTTTCCAAGTCCAGTCTCCCCTTTCTACGCTCGAATGATATCGCAAGCAGTTTATTAGTTGAAAAAGTAAGAAATGGAGAATAAGAATGTCAGAAAAAAGAGAATGGGTTTTAAAAGCATTTAGAGGTGAGAAAGTTGATCGTGTGCCAGTAGGATTTTGGCACCATTTCACATCAGAAGACGAATGGCTACACGGTTTCTCAAATCCAGCCATTATCGAAAAGAATATTCAAGGCCATAAGCGCTTTATTCGAGAAGTTCAGCCGGACTTTATCAAGCTCATGAGTGATGGGTACTTTGCTTATCCAAATCCAGTGATTGCCAAAGGAAAATCTCTTCAAGAGTTGGCGACCATTCAACCACTCGGACCAGATCACCCTTGGATAAAAGAGCAGGTGGACTTGGTTCAGAAAATCAAGCAAGAGTTTACAGAAGATATCGTTGCGATTTACAATATTTTTGCTCCTGTGACCTATCTCAAGTGGTTGCTAGGGGAAGTGTCTGGTGGGGATGACCTCATTGCTGACTTTCTGGTTGAAGACCCTAAAGCCTTGAAGAAGGTGTTGGATGTGATTGCAGAAGATATTGCGAGTCTCAGCCGAGCTGTCATCGAAGAGGCTGGTGCAGATGGGATCTATCTCAGCGTGCAAAGCATCCAAGATCGACGAGTGTCGGCAGCAGATTATCAAGCTGCCATTGCACCTAGCGAGATAACTATTCTAGAAGCGGCTAGTGCTGTTGGTGGTGTCACAGTTCTTCATATCTGTGGCTACGAGGGAGCGCGAAATGATATTCACCTTTTTGCAGACTATCCAGCCCAAGTCTTTAATTGGGCTGTAGGACCAGAGGGAATCACTCTCAAGGAAGGTCGTGAGATTTTCAAGGGACGTACGGTTCTTGGAGGATTCGAAAATGGCAAGACGGGCTTGCTGTATACTGGTGGCAAGGATGCCATTCAGGCTGAGGCAAAGAAACTAGTTGCAGAAGCTGGGAAACAGGGCTTGGTACTTGGTGCAGATTGTACCATTCCAAGTGATATTGCAGTTGAACGTATCCAGTGGGTGAGAGAAGCACTTGAAAACTAAAGGAGAAAAAGATGAGTAAAAAAGCATGGATTATTGGAGGTGTAGTAGTTGTTGCAGTAATTGGGGCAACGATTATCGGGAGAAGTTTAGCTGGCGCTCCAGCCAAGGAGGGGGAAACAACTTCATCTGGTGAGGTCATAACCTTGAAGGTTGCCCATACACAAAACTACGTACCTTATGACTTTGTCAATGAAAAAGGGGAGTCAGATGGTTATGAAGTAGCTGTTTTGAAGGCTGTTGATGAGAAGTTGGCAAACTATCAATTTGAATATACGGGTACCAGTGATGATGACCTCTTGATCGGTCTGGAATCAGGCAAGTATGACATCGGAACCAAGGGAGCTTGGTACACAGATGAACGAGCTAAAAAGTTTGTCATTCCATCTGAACCAGTCGGAGCAAGTATTATCGGATTTACTGTCAGAAAAGAAGACGAACAGAAATACAAAACCATTGATGACTTTGCTAAGAATAAAGGGAAATTGGTTCCTATCTCTCCACAGAATGCTCAATGGAATGTCATCACAAGCTACAATGAAAAACATCAAGATGCACCAATTGAGCTAACTGCAGCGGAATCCTTTAAGGTATCAGATGCCTATGCCTGGGTCTTAGAAGGACGTTATGATGCCTTCTTTGATATCAAACTGTCCTTTGAAAAAGCAGTTACCGCAGAAGATGGCCCTTACCACCAATATGCGGACAAACTCAGCTGGTTCCCATATAAGGGCATTCCAACTTATCCCTTGATTCACCGTGATGAAAAGGGTGAGAAATTTGCTAAAGAATATGAAAAAGCAATCAAAGAGTTGAAAGAAGATGGCACGCTTGCTGAGCTATCTCAGCAATATTTCAAAGAAGATGTCTTTAGTTACGTAGACAAAGACTAGACCAGAAATTCCAAGACTAGAAAGGGTTTTGCATGGTTTCTTATGATTTTTCCAAGGTCTTTCAGTTTTTTCCGACCTTATTGCAGGCACTTCCTATGACCTTGTCCATTCTCTTTTTTACCACTCTTCTTGGTTCCCTTTTTGGAGGACTCTTGGCCTGGGCGCAAGTAGGAGAAGACAAGAGTTTTGCAGCAATTTCTAAAGGTTATATCTTTACCCTTCGTTGTACACCGCCGATTGTCTTGCTTTTTCTAGTCTTTTATGGCTTGCCAGAATTTCTGAAATGGTGGCTGGGTTTGGATATTAACAACTGGTCTAAAACTATTTTTGTTCTCCTGACGATGATTCTCTTGTTTGCAGCTATTGTTGCCGAGGTTTTCAAGGCAGCCTATCAGGCTATTCCAAAGGGGCAGACAGAGGCTGGGCTTAGTATTGGTTTGACTCCAAGTCAGACCTTTTGGAGAATCATTTTTCCTCAAGCTGTTCAGGTTGCTCTTCCCAATCTAACGACCGCTATTCTCAATCTCATGCGGGATGCTGCCTTGGCCTATACGATTGGTTTTGTTGATGTTATGGGTGCAGGCAATCTCTTGATCAGTCGCAATTTAGGGAACTACTCGCTGGAAACCTATACGGCAGTTGCGCTTCTTTATTGGGGGATTGCCTTAGTTATTTCTAGCTTGAGTCGTTTGCTTGAGAAGTCTTTGGAAACAAAAGGGAGGTAAGAAATGGATATAGACTATATTGTAACGACCTTTCTGGAGACCTTGAAGGGTGTGCCAATCACCTTGATTATCATGATTGTGGCTATGGTCTTAAGCTTTTTACCGGCTCTATTTTTGGCCTTGGGGCAGATTTACAAGGTTCGAGGGGTGAGGAGTTTTTCTCTGGTCTATCTGGCGTTTATCCGAGCGACTCCTCCGATTTTATTGATTCTCTTCTTTTATAGTTTGTTTCCAAGTCTGCTGAATCAATTTTTCAAAAGCATAGGAAGTGACTTTGATATTTTCAAGCTTGATCCTCTCTACTATGCCTTTATCATTTATAGTCTGATGACGGTCGGGAGTTTGTCGGAGATTTTGCGTTCAGCTATCTTGACGGTGGACAAGGGACAATTAGAGGCAGCGCATGCGATTGGCTTGACCACGAAACAGGCCTATCTAAGGATTGTTTTTCCTCAAGCCTTGCGCTCAGCCTTACCTAACTTGGCCAATCTGGTGATCAATATCGTCAAAGGGACCTCCCTGGTCTTTGTCATGACTATCAAGGATATTACTGCGATTGCCCGTGTAGAAGCGTCCTACGGTTACCAGTATTTTGAGTCTTATTTTGTGATCTTTTTGCAGTATATTTTGATTTGTGGTTTGATTCAGTTGGGCTTCTCCCTACTGGAGAAAGGTTATGTAAAAAAAGAAAAGAGAACAAAAGCATCTAGCGCGCGTTTTGTATAGGAGGACAGGATGTTACAAGTAGAACATATCGCAAAAACATTTGGTGAGAGGCAGGTACTAGAGGATGTCAATCTCCAGGTCAACCAAGGGGATGTCGTCGTTATTTTAGGACCATCAGGTTCGGGGAAAACGACCTTTCTCCGTTGTCTTAACCACTTAGAAAAAGCTGACAGTGGCCGTTTGACCTTGGCAGGAAAGACCTATGACTTAGCCAAATTAAGCAAGAAAGACATTCTAGAAATTCGCCAAAAAACAGCCTTTGTTTTCCAACACTACAATCTATTTGCAAACAAAACTGCTCTGGAAAATATTCTAGAAGGCCTAATCGTGGCTCGTAAAGTTCCCAAGGAAGAAGCGCTCAAACGTGCAGAATCTGCCTTGGAAAAAGTTGGTTTGCTGGCCTATAAAGACTACTACCCTTCCCAGCTATCTGGAGGGCAACAACAACGAATAGGAATTGCGCGTGCCATTGCCGTCAAGCCCGAGGTCATTTTGCTAGATGAACCAACATCTGCATTAGACCCTGAGTTGGTTGGAGATGTTTTGGATGTTCTGAAACAGTTGGCGGGAGAAGGTGTAACCATGGTGGTCGTCACGCATGAGATGGGATTTGCTAGAGATGTCGCCAACCACGTTATTTTCATGGATGGAGGCCGTATCGTAGAGGAGAACAATCCACATGATTTCTTTAGTCGTCCACAGGAAGAACGAACCAAGCAGTTCCTGGCTCGTATCTTATCAGATGCTAGCTATAGTGTAGAATACATGATTTGATAGATAAGCCTATCATTAAATAAAAAACAACACCCCATTGGCTAGAAGATCCTTCTGACCATGGGGTGTTGTTTCTATAGGAAGGCTAGTTTATACTCTTCGAAAATCTCTTTAAACTACGTCAGCTTCGCCTTGCTGTACTCGAATATAGCCAGCGGCTAGCTTCCTAGTTTACTCTTTGATTTTCATTGAGTATTATTGCTTTTTCTTGTTTTTCATCAACCATCCAAATCCGAGAAGGGCAAGGATGCTGAATCCAGCAAGGGCAAGAAGGGATTTGCTCTCAGTTCCTGTGTTTGGAAGGACTTTCTGAGAAAGAGATTCTGCAGCAGTTTCTTGAGTGTCAGGATTTGCTGCTAGGTTTTGGGCTTGGTCCTGTTCTTGTTCAACTTCCAAGCTAGAAAGATCAAATTCTGGCTTTTCTTCCACAGCTGGAGCAACGATGGCACTACCTTGAGACAAGCGGAGAACAACAGCAGTTAGGGCATTCAATTGCAACCCTTTTTCAGTCCATTTAAGACCTTGAGGTTTAGCGATTCCTACTGGTCCGGCTTGGTTTTCATCTGCCAGGACTTCAGCCTTTCTCAAGTGAGCAAAGGCAGTTCCTAAGTTGAATTCACGAGCCTTATCATCTGCATTGACAAAGACTGCGTAGATATCACCGTTTGGAGCAGTGATTTGATAGCCAATTACTACGTCCTCTTTTTCCACACCATTTTGGCCTGGGACTGTAATGAGCTGGACGCGCTCTTTGATATCTTGTAAACTCTTGAGTCGGAAGGCGTCTGTAGATTGACGAAGGGCAATCAAGCCTTTCATGTAGTCACGGCTCTTGACATTTTCAGGAAAAGCTTTGCCATCTGTTGCCTTGGTCCAATCAAACTTGTTGACAGCATCACTAGAGTCGTAAGAGTCGTGGATAAAGTAAGGATAGACAAATGGCTTGCCGTCCTTGTCACGCAACAAGTGAGACTTGTTTGGAACTTTATCCTCTGGAACAGGGGTCTTGTAGGCTGGATCAAGAAATTGTTTGGTGCGTCCGTATTCCTGACCAGAGTGGATAAACGGAGTTCCTTGAGCAGTCAAGACCATGAGGTTTCCAAGTCGCAAACGGCGATGGATTTCAGCGTAGTTCTCAGCCTTGCTTGGGTCTTTTTTGATAGACTGAGCGATGATATCAAAGAGGGTCAAGTTATCATGGGCTGCGATATACTGGATAACATCTCCAGGACTGTCTGCTTCAAAGTTAGTTGGTTGAGCAATGAGATTTTTGAAGATGGTATTGATATCGCGTTTTCCACCTGTGATAAAAGCAGGTTGACCTTCGTTTGGATAGCCAGACTTGAGGTTGTTACGAATATCGTCTGAAAAGACCGCAACCGTATCGGTATGTTTCATCCAATCTTGGTCAGCAGCTTTAGTAGGCGTGTTTTCGTCTCCAGCATAGGTTCTCCAACCTTCACCTAGCATGATCAGATTTGGATTGAGGGCGCGTGCAGCCTTGTAAGCTTCTTCGATCGAAGCCGCATCGTGATCTCCCATCATATCGAAACGGAAACCATCAACTTTGTAAGTTTCAACCAGATACTTGATAGAGTCTACCAAGACACGTTTAGACATGTAGTGGGTTGTTCCCAAACGACCGCCTCCAAAGCTAGTACGTGGAGTTCCGTCTGCGTCCATAAAGTGGTAGTAGTTTGGCTCTAGGTCTTCAAAGATATCGAGATTGGCAGTATGGTTGTAGACCACGTCCAAGATAGCTCCCATCCCACGTTTATGGATTTCGTTGATGAGATTTTTGAATTCCGCGATACGTTTTTCTGGATCCTTGGGATTGCTAGAGTACATACCAGTCAAGGAGAAGTAGTTTTGAGGGTCATATCCCCAGTTGTAGTTGCTGTTGCTTGAAGCGTAGGCAGACAAACGCTCATGGTTTTTCAATTCATTGACAAAGTAGTAAGACAGGACTGGAAGGAGCTGGATATGAGTCACACCCAAGTCTTTGAGATAGTCTAGTTTTTCGATAAAGGCTTCAAAGGTACCAAATGGTTTGGTCAAGTCTTTTGCGATGGCAGGATCCGAAGTGAAGTCACGCACATGAGCTTCATAGATAACGGCATCTTCACGCGATTTGAAGTTACGAATCTTCCCATAGGTCAAGTCTTGCGGACCTAACTTCGCTGGATCGACAAAGGCAGCCTTAGCGACCTTATGAGCGGCATCTGTTTTTGCTAGGTCACTGTTCCAAGCTGCTAGTGATTTGGCATAAGGATCAAGAACGAAAACAGTTTTACCTTGGCGCTCGATTTGGTAGTGGTAGTAGTAGCCAGTGTAGTTGCTGATACCGAGACCTGAGTTTGCATCCAGAGTTTGTTTCCAGGTTCCTTTTTCTCCTTTTTCAAGGGCGACAGTTCCGACTACTTTTTCAGGGTCTTTCTTGTCATAGACAACAACGGAAACCTTATCAGCACTTGGAGACCAGAGGGTGAGGTCAACACGCTTGCCATCTTCTTTTAGGGTTGCGCCGAGTGGGCCATCGTAACTGTAGGTCTCATCCTTGAGGCGCCAGCTTGAACGTGTGGTAAAACGGTCTGAATTGTAGCTGACAGTGTATGGGTGTTGGGTGTCAGAGAAGTCGCCGATGTAGGTCACTTTCTTACCAGCCTCATCCACTTCCACGTCTGTGATAGCTACTTTGTTCCCTTGATGGTCAGTGATATTGGAGTGTTTAAGAATGTCTTCTTTCTTAGCTCCAACGAGGGTAGAAAAACTGCTTTCGATACGAGACTTGGCCACGTGTTGGGCACCAGTCATGCGGATGTCGTGCACATAGTAGGGGTTAGTGTAGATGGTTTCGTCATCATCTTTGAGGAAGATTTGACTGTGATTTTTTAGATCTGTGAACTTATAATCTTCTTTTCTGATTTTCACATCATCGCCTTTCTTGCTTTCGTCTAGTAATAAAAATCCAAATTCTCTTGCAGCTTCATTGAGTGGAATGTCAATGTAACGGCCATGTTTTCCAGTTGCAGTGAAGTCTGTTCCGTCAGGCCATTCTCCACTGCTTGGATTCTTGACATCGCCCCAATACCAGAGAGATTTCTTGTTATAGTTGCCATCGGTACGGTAGTAGTTGACACGGACTGTTCCCGCTGGCTGAGGACGGTAGTTATATACCTTATAGTTTTCATCTAGCCAAGCCTCATTCATTTTTGGAGAAAGGCGCTCTACTGAACGGTCACCAGTAAGGTTATTCCCTTTGGTATTGTTGATGAGGAAGCTAACCTTCTTGGCTTGCTCATTCTTGAGTTTGACATCGAGATAATAGCCGTAGTCATCTTTCTTAGCATCCTTGAAGGACTTGGCTCCATTGGGCCAGTTTTCAGAAGGTTTTTCAACATCGTCCCAAGTCCAAAGGCCTTGAGAATCCTTGTTTTCTTCAGGGAGTTTTTTTACGTGGATGCGGAAGTGGTTGTCTGCGATGGGTTCTTCAGAGGATGTGTCAGCTTGTGGTTTTTGATCTGAACTTGGTGTCGAAGTGCTGGTATCTACTTTCTCTTCCTTGCTGTTAGGTTGGCTTGGAGTAGCGTCATCTTTTTTAGGTGTCTCGGCTGTTAGAGCCGTTTCAGTTGCTGGGGTTTCTTTTTTAGCATCAAGGGAAGCGTTTGCATTGTTTTGTTCAGAAACTGGACTTTGCTCTTGTGTTTGACTTGCTTCAGTCTCGGTAGGTGCCTTGGTCACAGTGCTGGTATTCTCCTGAGTTTGAGGCAGGTTTTCGTTAGCCGAAATAGTTGGCATTGTAGCAGAAAGCAAGACAATGCTGGCACCAATAAGGACAGAACCAGTTCCGTTCTTCAAGGAACGGATACCGTAAATCATTTTTTTCTCAGCTTGAGATGGGTTCTTTTTCATCACAATTCTCCTTGTGTAGTTATTCCTTATCAGTATAGCATGAGGTAAACATTTGTGCAAGCGTTTTCCTGATTTTTGAGAGAAAATTTTATGATTAATTCTTTTGAAATGTTAAACCATTTTATAGGAAAAGATTGTTTGAAAAATGGTAAAAAAATCTTGAAAAATCTTGTCCAATGAGGTATAATAAGAGTAATCATTTGTCGTAGGTTTTGTCTGAAATATTGTCCAGACAGGACTCACAGCAGTTAAATCTCCTGAAAAAGTCGGATTTAGCTGCTCTTTTTGTGTTTTTTTTCGGCTTTTTGAGTCTTTGTAACGAAGATTTAAAGATTCTGAAAATTTATCAAAAGGACGAGGTGATAGAGGTTTAACAACCATTTGACGATAATCAATAGCCTGATTGATAAGGCTTGGAACTTTATTTACAAAGGAGAATCATCTTGGCAGGACATGACGTTCAATACGGGAAACATCGTACCCGTCGTAGTTTTTCAAGAATCAAAGAAGTTCTTGACTTACCAAATTTGATTGAAATTCAAACGGATTCATTCAAAGCTTTCCTAGACCACGGTCTTAAGGAAGTGTTTGAAGATGTATTGCCAATTTCAAACTTCACAGACACAATGGAGTTGGAATTTGTTGGATATGAAATCAAGGAACCAAAATACACGTTAGAAGAAGCTCGTATTCACGATGCTAGCTACTCAGCACCCATTTTTGTAACCTTCCGCTTGATCAACAAGGAAACTGGCGAAATCAAGACCCAAGAAGTCTTCTTTGGGGATTTCCCAATCATGACAGAAATGGGCACCTTCATCATCAATGGTGGTGAACGTATCATCGTATCTCAGTTGGTTCGTTCTCCTGGTGTTTACTTTAATGATAAAGTAGATAAGAACGGTAAAGTGGGCTACGGTTCAACTGTTATCCCTAACCGTGGAGCTTGGTTGGAACTGGAAAGCGACTCAAAAGACATTGCCTACACTCGTATCGACCGTACTCGTAAGATTCCATTTACGACCTTGGTTCGTGCTCTTGGTTTCTCAGGTGATGATGAAATATTTGATATCTTTGGTGACAGCGAATTGGTTCGCAATACTGTTGAAAAAGATATCCACAAGAACCCAATGGACTCTCGTACAGACGAAGCATTGAAGGAAATCTACGAACGCCTTCGTCCAGGTGAGCCTAAGACTGCCGAAAGCTCACGTAGCTTGCTTGTGGCTCGTTTCTTTGATCCACGTCGTTACGATTTGGCAGCCGTTGGTCGCTACAAAATCAATAAAAAACTCAATATAAAAACACGCTTGCTCAACCAAACCATCGCTGAGCCATTGGTAGATCCTGAAACAGGAGAAATCTTGGTCGAAGCTGGAACCGTTATGACTCGTAGCGTGATTGAAAGCATCGAGCACCACTTGGATGGCGACTTGAACAAGATCGTTTATATTCCAAACGATGCAGCTGTTCTGACAGAACCGGTTGTCCTTCAAAAATTCAAGGTTGTTGCGCCAACGGATCCAGACCGTGTTGTAACCATCATCGGAAATGCCAATCCAGATGACAAGGTTCGTGTTGTCACTCCTGCGGATATTCTTGCAGAGATGAGCTACTTCCTTAACTTGGCGGAAGGTATCGGACGTGTAGATGATATCGACCACCTTGGGAACCGTCGTATCCGTGCAGTTGGTGAATTGCTTGCCAACCAAGTTCGTCTTGGACTTTCTCGTATGGAACGTAATGTCCGTGAGCGTATGTCTGTTCAGGACAATGAAGTTTTGACACCGCAACAAATCATTAACATCCGTCCTGTAACGGCTGCAGTCAAAGAATTCTTTGGTTCATCACAGTTGTCACAGTTCATGGACCAACACAACCCACTTTCTGAGTTGTCTCACAAACGCCGTTTGTCAGCCTTGGGACCTGGTGGTTTGACTCGTGACCGTGCTGGATATGAAGTACGTGACGTGCACTACACTCACTATGGTCGTATGTGCCCAATCGAGACACCTGAAGGACCTAACATCGGTTTGATCAATAACTTATCATCTTACGGACACTTGAACAAATATGGTTTTGTTCAAACACCATACCGTAAGGTTGACCGTAAAACAGGTGTTGTTACCAACGAGATTGTTTGGTTGACAGCCGATGAAGAAGATGAATTTACTGTAGCACAGGCTAACTCTCGTCTCAACGAAGATGGTACTTTTGCTGAGAAGGTTGTCATGGGACGTCACCAAGGGGTCAACCAAGAGTATCCAGTAGAAGTGGTTGACTACATGGACGTGTCACCAAAACAGGTAGTTGCCGTTGCAACCGCATGTATTCCTTTCTTGGAAAACGATGACTCCAACCGTGCCCTCATGGGTGCTAACATGCAACGTCAGGCTGTGCCATTGATTGATCCCAAAGCACCTTACGTTGGTACTGGTATGGAATACCAAGCAGCCCATGACTCTGGAGCTGCTGTGATTGCTCAGCATGGTGGTAAAGTTACTTACGCAGATGCTGACAAGGTAGAAGTTCGCCGTGAAGATGGTTCGCTAGATGTTTATCACATCCAAAAATTCCGTCGTTCAAACTCAGGTACTGCTTATAACCAACGTACACTTGTTAAAGTTGGCGATGTCGTTGAAAAAGGCGATTTCATTGCTGATGGACCTTCTATGGAAAAAGGGGAAATGGCGCTTGGACAAAACCCAATCGTTGCCTACATGACTTGGGAAGGTTACAACTTCGAGGATGCCGTTATCATGAGTGAACGTTTGGTGAAAGATGATGTCTATACATCTGTCCACCTCGAAGAATACGAATCAGAAACGCGTGATACAAAGCTTGGGCCTGAAGAAATTACTCGTGAAATTCCAAACGTTGGTGAAGATGCCCTTAAAAATCTTGACGAAATGGGAATTATCCGTATCGGTGCTGAGGTTAAAGAAGGCGATATCCTTGTAGGTAAAGTAACACCTAAGGGTGAGAAAGACCTTTCAGCTGAAGAACGTCTCTTGCACGCTATCTTCGGAGACAAGTCTCGTGAAGTGCGTGATACTTCTCTTCGTGTACCACACGGTGCCGATGGTGTCGTTCGTGATGTTAAGATCTTTACGCGTGCAAACGGTGATGAGTTGCAATCTGGTGTCAACATGCTGGTTCGCGTCTACATTGCTCAAAAACGTAAGATCAAGGTCGGAGATAAGATGGCCGGACGTCACGGAAATAAAGGGGTTGTCTCTCGTATCGTACCTGTAGAAGACATGCCTTACCTTCCAGATGGAACTCCAGTTGATATCATGTTGAACCCACTTGGGGTGCCATCACGTATGAATATCGGTCAGGTTATGGAGCTCCACCTTGGTATGGCGGCTCGTACCCTTGGTATCCACATTGCAACACCGGTCTTTGACGGGGCAAGCTCTGAAGACCTTTGGGATACTGTTAAAGAAGCAGGTATGGATAGCGATGCCAAAACAATCCTTTACGATGGACGTACAGGTGAGCCGTTTGACAACCGTGTATCAGTTGGTGTCATGTACATGATCAAACTCCACCACATGGTTGATGATAAGTTGCACGCGCGTTCAGTCGGACCTTACTCAACCGTTACTCAACAACCACTCGGAGGTAAAGCTCAGTTTGGTGGACAACGTTTCGGTGAGATGGAAGTTTGGGCTCTTGAAGCCTATGGTGCATCAAATGTTCTTCAAGAAATCTTGACCTACAAGTCTGACGATATCAACGGACGTTTGAAAGCTTATGAAGCTATTACAAAAGGAAAACCAATTCCAAAACCAGGTGTTCCAGAATCCTTCCGAGTTCTTGTGAAAGAATTGCAATCACTTGGTCTTGACATGCGTGTCCTTGACGAAGATGACCAAGAAGTGGAACTTCGTGACTTGGATGAAGGAATGGACGAAGATGTCATCCACGTAGATGACCTTGAAAAAGCCCGCGAAAGAGCAGCTCAAGAGGCTAAAGCAGCCTTTGAAGCAGAAGAAGCTGAGAAAGTAACAAAAGCGGAAGCAACAGAAGAAGCTGCTGAACAAGAATAAGCAGTTCACTTAAAATAGAAAGGGAAGAAATAGTGGTTGATGTAAATCGTTTTAAAAGTATGCAAATCACCCTAGCTTCTCCAAGCAAAGTCCGTTCATGGTCTTATGGAGAAGTCAAAAAACCTGAAACAATCAATTACCGTACCTTAAAACCAGAACGCGAAGGACTCTTTGACGAAGTCATCTTTGGTCCTACAAAAGACTGGGAATGTGCTTGTGGGAAGTACAAACGCATTCGTTACAGAGGAATTGTTTGTGACCGCTGTGGGGTTGAAGTGACGCGTACAAAAGTTCGTCGTGAGCGTATGGGGCACATCGAATTGAAAGCTCCTGTATCTCACATCTGGTACTTCAAGGGGATTCCAAGTCGTATGGGCTTGACCCTTGATATGAGTCCTCGTGCCCTCGAGGAAGTTATCTACTTTGCGGCTTACGTGGTGATTGATCCCAAGGATACACCACTTGAGCACAAATCTATCATGACAGAGCGCGAATACCGTGAGCGCTTGCGTGAGTATGGTTATGGATCATTCGTTGCCAAAATGGGTGCCGAAGCCATCCAAGACCTTTTGAAACAAGTAGATCTTGAAAAAGAAATTGCGGAACTCAAAGAAG
This sequence comes from Streptococcus oralis, assembly GCF_004127215.1. Lineage (GTDB taxonomy): Bacteria > Bacillota > Bacilli > Lactobacillales > Streptococcaceae > Streptococcus > Streptococcus oralis_BD. Next base: position 83,001 of record NZ_QEWJ01000002.1, read on the forward strand.
AGTTGAAAACAGCTACTGGACAAAAACGTGTCAAAGCCATCCGTCGTTTGGATGTCCTAGATGCCTTTTACAAGTCTGGAAATAAACCTGAATGGATGATTCTCAACATCCTTCCAGTTATTCCACCCGATCTTCGTCCAATGTTGCAGTTGGATGGTGGTCGTTTTGCCTCATCTGACTTGAACGACCTTTACCGTCGTGTTATCAACCGTAACAACCGTTTGGCTCGTTTGCTTGAGTTGAACGCACCAGGTATCATCGTTCAAAATGAGAAGCGTATGCTTCAAGAAGCGGTTGACGCTTTGATTGACAATGGTCGTCGTGGTCGCCCAATCACAGGACCAGGTAGCCGTCCACTGAAATCATTGAGCCATATGCTTAAAGGTAAACAAGGACGCTTCCGTCAAAACTTGCTCGGTAAACGTGTTGACTTCTCAGGACGTTCTGTTATCGCCGTTGGTCCAACTCTTAAGATGTACCAATGTGGTGTACCACGTGAAATGGCGATCGAGCTATTTAAACCATTCGTTATGCGTGAAATCGTTGCTCGTGATATCGTACAAAACGTGAAAGCAGCGAAACGCTTGGTGGAACGTGGAGATGAACGTATCTGGGATATCCTCGAAGAAGTTATTAAAGAACACCCAGTGCTTTTGAACCGCGCACCTACCCTTCACCGTTTGGGGATCCAAGCCTTCGAGCCAGTCTTGATTGATGGTAAGGCCCTTCGCTTGCACCCACTTGTCTGTGAAGCCTACAATGCCGACTTTGACGGGGACCAAATGGCCATCCACGTACCACTTTCAGAAGAAGCCCAAGCAGAAGCTCGTATCTTGATGTTGGCTGCTGAGCATATCTTGAATCCAAAAGATGGGAAACCAGTTGTTACTCCATCTCAGGACATGGTTTTGGGTAACTACTATTTGACCATGGAAGAAGCTGGTCGTGAAGGTGAAGGAATGGTCTTCAAAGACCGTGACGAAGCTGTTATGGCTTACCGCAATGGTTATGTTCACCTCCACTCACGTGTAGGTATCGCAACAGACAGCCTTAACAAACCATGGACAGAAGAGCAAAAACATAAAGTCTTGCTTACAACAGTTGGTAAAATCCTCTTCAACGACATCATGCCAGAGGGTCTACCATACTTGCAAGAACCAAACAATGCTAACTTGACAGAGGGTGTTCCAGCTAAATACTTCTTGCCACTTGGTGGAGATATCAAGGAAGCCATCAGCAATCTTGAACTCAACCCTCCATTCAAGAAGAAAAACCTTGGAAATATCATCGCTGAAATCTTCAAACGTTTCCGTACGACAGAAACTTCTGCCCTACTTGACCGTATGAAGGACCTCGGTTACCACCACTCAACTCTTGCAGGTTTGACGGTGGGTATCGCCGACATTCCAGTGGTTGAAGACAAGGCTGAAATCATCGAAGAATCACACAAACGTGTAGAACAAATCACCAAACAATTCCGTCGTGGTATGATCACAGACGACGAGCGCTACAATGCAGTTACCGCTGAATGGCGTGCAGCTCGTGAAAAATTGGAGAAACGCTTGGTTGCCAACCAAGATCCGAAGAACCCAATCGTTATGATGATGGACTCTGGGGCTCGTGGTAACATCTCTAACTTCTCACAGCTTGCCGGTATGCGTGGTCTGATGGCAGCGCCAAACGGACGTATCATGGAATTACCAATCCTTTCAAACTTCCGCGAAGGTTTGTCAGTACTCGAAATGTTCTTCTCAACTCACGGTGCGCGCAAAGGTATGACCGATACGGCCCTTAAGACAGCCGACTCAGGTTATCTTACTCGTCGTTTGGTTGACGTTGCCCAAGACGTTATCATCCGTGAGGACGACTGTGGGACAGACCGTGGTCTCTTGATCCGTTCTATCGCAGAAGGAAAAGAGATGATCGAGTCTCTCGAAGAACGTCTCAATGGTCGTTACACTAAGAAAACTGTTAAACATCCAGAAACTGGTGCAGTGATTATCGGTCCAAATGAGTTGATTACAGAAGATAAGGCGCGTGAAATTGTCAATGCTGGTGTGGAAGAAGTGACTATCCGTTCCGTATTTACATGTAACACTCGTCATGGTGTCTGCCGTCACTGTTATGGTATCAACTTGGCGACTGGTGATGCGGTTGAAGTTGGTGAAGCAGTCGGAACAATTGCTGCCCAATCTATCGGGGAACCTGGTACACAGCTTACAATGCGTACCTTCCACACGGGTGGAGTTGCCTCAAATACCGATATCACTCAGGGTCTTCCTCGTGTCCAAGAAATCTTTGAAGCCCGCAATCCGAAAGGGGAAGCGGTCATCACTGAAGTCAAGGGTGAGGTTACAGCCATCGAAGAAGATGCTTCAACTCGTACCAAGAAAGTCTTTGTTAAGGGTGAAACTGGCGAAGGCGAATACGTGGTGCCATTTACAGCCCGTATGCGTGTCGAAGTTGGAGACCAAGTCTCTCGCGGTGCAGCTCTTACAGAAGGTTCTATTCAACCGAAACGTCTCCTTGCTGTTCGTGATGTCTTGTCAGTTGAAACCTACCTTCTCGGTGAAGTACAAAAAGTTTACCGTAGCCAAGGGGTAGAAATCGGTGACAAACACATCGAGGTAATGGTGCGTCAAATGATCCGTAAAGTTCGTGTCATGGATCCAGGAGACACAGATCTCCTCATGGGTACCCTCATGGACATCAATGACTTTACAGATGCCAACAAAGATGTTCTTATCGCAGGTGGAGTTCCAGCGACAGGTCGCCCAGTTCTTATGGGAATCACCAAAGCCTCACTTGAAACAAACAGTTTCTTGTCAGCGGCTTCCTTCCAGGAAACAACTCGTGTCCTTACAGATGCGGCCATCCGTGGTAAGAAAGACCATCTCCTTGGACTCAAGGAAAATGTTATCATCGGTAAGATCATCCCAGCAGGTACTGGTATGGCTCGTTACCGTAACCTTGAACCACAAGCTATCAATGAAGCAGCCTATCTGGCTCCAGAACAAGAAGAGACAGAAAATGCTCCAGTAGAGGAAGTTGTGGAAATCCAAGTTGAAGAAACAGTAGAATAAAGACTTTTTATCAACTGTAGTAGGTTGAAGAAGAGTCACACTTTGGAGAGGACCGGCTAGGTCTTCTCCTTTTTGCTGTCAAAAGGTTGGAGAGTAATCTCTTTTTTTCTGTATCAATCAAAAATTTTGAATAGGAGCTCTTTTACTTTATAAGGATTCTCAGTTTAGAATGGTCATAAACATTACGGAACTGACGGCTTCACTAACCAATCTTCTTGTTGAGGAGTCATGGTACTATCGATAAAATTGTCTTAATTGTGGTAAAATAGTAAGAGAACAATGTGAGGGAAATGAATGTCAAGTAAGTTTGAAATTTTAATGAATCAACTAGGAATCTCTGAACAATTGAGACAGGATTCGGCTCTTATTGATGCAAGCATTGAGCGTGTTGTGGTTCATAAGATTAGTAAGATTTGGGAATTTCATTTTGTATTTTCTAAAATTTTACCGATTGAAATCTTTTTAGAGTTAAAGAAAGGGCTTAGTGAAGAATTTTCTAAGACAGGAAACCGAGCTGTTTTCGAAATCAAGGCTCTTTCTCAAGAATTCTCTAATGAACTCTTGCAGGCCTATTATAGAGAGGCTTTTTCTGAAGGTCCATGTGCAAGTCAGGGGTTTAAATCTCTTTACCAGAATTTAAACGTTCGTGCGGAGGGAAATCAGCTCTTTATTGAAGGGTCAGAGGCGATTGATAAGGAACACTTTAAGAAGAATCATCTTCCTAATCTAGCAAAACAACTTGAAAAATTTGGTTTTCCTGTTTTTGTCTGCCAAATCGAGAAGAATGATGCCCTTACACAAGAGCAGGAGGAAGCCTTCTATACGGAGAATGAGCAGATCGTTCAAGCTGCTAACGAAGAAGCTTTGCGTGCTATGGAGCAACTGGAACAAATGTCCCCTCCTCCAGTAGAAGAGAAACCGACCTTTGACTTTCAGGCTAAAAAAGCTGCGGCTAAGCCAAAACTAGATAAGGCAGAAGTTACCCAGATGATTGATGTGACGACTGAGGAAAATCGTTTGGTCTTTGAAGGGGTAGTCTTTGACGTCGAGCATAAAGTGACCAGAACAGGTCGTGTCTTGATTAACTTTAAGATGACGGACTATAGTTCAAGCTTCTCTATGCAAAAATGGGTTAAGAATGAAGAAGAAGCTCAGAAGTTTGATATCATCAAGAAAAATTCTTGGCTCCGTGTTCGTGGGAATGTAGAGATGAATAACTTTACACGCGATTTGACCATGAACGTGCAGGATGTGCAGGAAGTTGTTCACTATGAGCGGAAGGATTTGATGCCAGAAGGTGAGCGTCGGGTTGAGTTTCATGCTCATACTAATATGTCGACCATGGATGCTCTGCCAGAGGTAGAAAAAATCGTTGAGACAGCTGCTAAGTGGGGACACAAGGCGGTAGCCATCACGGACCATGGAAATGTTCAGTCCTTCCCACATGGCTATAAGGCAGCCAAGAAAGCGGGAATCCAGCTGATCTATGGAATGGAAGCCAATATCGTTGAAGACCGTGTTCCTATCGTCTATAACGAAGTGGAAATGGACTTATCAGAAGCGACCTACGTGGTCTTTGACGTGGAAACGACGGGGCTTTCAGCTATCTATAATGACCTGATTCAGGTTGCGGCCTCTAAGATGTACAAGGGGAATGTTATCGCCGAATTTGATGAATTTATCAATCCTGGGCATCCCTTGTCAGCTTTTACAACTGAGTTGACTGGAATTACAGATGATCATGTCAAAAATGCTAAACCACTGGAACAAGTTTTGCAAGAATTTCAAGAATTCTGCAAGGATACAGTCTTAGTCGCCCACAATGCCACCTTCGACGTTGGATTTATGAATGCCAACTATGAGCGTCACGGTTTGCCTAAAATTAGCCAGCCAGTTATCGATACGCTAGAGTTTGCTAGAAACCTCTACCCTGAGTATAAACGTCATGGACTGGGGCCTTTAACCAAGCGTTTTGGTGTGGCTTTGGAACATCACCACATGGCCAACTACGATGCGGAAGCCACTGGTCGTTTGCTTTTTATCTTTATCAAAGAGGTAGCAGAAAAACATGGTGTGACCGATCTAGCTAGACTCAACATTGATTTGATCAGTTCAGATTCTTATAAAAAAGCTCGAATCAAGCATGCCACCATCTATGTCAAGAATCAAGTGGGGCTGAAGAATATCTTTAAGTTGGTTTCTTTGTCCAACACCAAGTACTTCGAAGGGGTGCCCCGGATTCCGAGAACGGTCCTAGATGCCCATCGGGAAGGTTTGATTTTAGGTTCAGCCTGTTCAGAAGGTGAAGTTTTTGATGCGGTCGTTTCCCAAGGTGTGGATGCGGCGGTTGAGGTGGCCAAGTATTATGACTTTATCGAGATCATGCCACCAGCTATCTATGCGCCATTGATCGCCAAGGAGCAGGTCAAGGATATGGAGGAACTCCAGACCATTATCAAGAGTTTGATAGAGGTCGGAGACCGTCTTGGCAAGCCTGTTCTAGCTACGGGAAATGTCCACTATATCGAACCGGAAGAAGAGATTTATCGTGAAATTATCGTCCGTAGTTTGGGACAAGGGGCTATGATTAACCGAACCATCGGTCATGGTGAACATGCCCAACCAGCTCCTCTTCCAAAAGCTCATTTTCGAACGACCAATGAGATGTTGGATGAATTTTCCTTTCTGGGAGAGGATTTAGCACGCAAATTAGTCATTGAAAATACCAATGCCTTGGCAGAAATTTTTGAACCTGTTGAGATTGTTAAGGGTGACTTGTATACGCCTTTCATCGACAAGGCGGAAGAAACGGTTGCTGAGTTGACCTATAAGAAGGCCTTTGAGATTTATGGAAATCCGCTGCCAGATATAGTTGATTTACGGATTGAAAAAGAATTAACATCCATACTGGGGAATGGATTTGCCGTGATTTATCTGGCTTCCCAGATGCTGGTGCAACGTTCCAATGAACGGGGTTACTTGGTTGGTTCTCGTGGATCTGTCGGTTCCAGTTTCGTTGCGACCATGATTGGGATTACGGAGGTTAATCCTCTCTCTCCTCACTATGTCTGTGGTCAGTGTCAGTATAGTGAATTTATCACAGATGGTTCTTACGGTTCTGGTTTTGATATGCCTAATAAGGATTGTCCAAACTGTGGTCATAAACTTAGCAAAAATGGACAGGATATTCCTTTCGAGACCTTCCTTGGTTTTGATGGGGACAAGGTTCCCGATATTGACTTGAACTTCTCGGGAGAAGATCAGCCTAGCGCCCATTTGGATGTCCGTGATATCTTTGGTGAGGAATATGCCTTCCGTGCAGGAACGGTTGGTACGGTGGCTGCCAAGACTGCCTATGGATTTGTAAAGGGCTATGAGAGAGACTATGGGAAGTTTTATCGTGATGCAGAGGTGGAACGCCTTGCTCAGGGTGCGGCTGGTGTCAAGCGGACTACAGGACAACATCCAGGGGGAATCGTTGTTATTCCTAACTACATGGATGTTTACGACTTTACGCCTGTCCAATATCCAGCAGATGACGTGACGGCTGAATGGCAGACGACTCACTTTAACTTCCATGATATCGATGAGAATGTCCTCAAACTCGATGTACTGGGGCATGATGATCCGACCATGATTCGAAAATTGCAGGACTTGTCTGGGATTGACCCTAATGAAATTCCTATGGATGATGAAGGCGTGATGGCCCTCTTTTCTGGGACGGATGTACTTGGGGTGACGCCGGAGCAAATCGGAACGCCGACGGGCATGCTGGGGATTCCAGAGTTTGGAACAAACTTTGTACGTGGGATGGTAGACGAAACGCATCCGACGACTTTTGCGGAGTTGCTTCAGCTCTCAGGTCTGTCCCACGGTACTGATGTGTGGTTGGGAAATGCCCAGGATCTGATCAAGCAAGGGATTGCGGACCTATCAACCGTTATCGGTTGTCGGGACGACATCATGGTTTACCTCATGCATGCGGGTCTTGAACCTAAGATGGCCTTTACCATCATGGAACGGGTACGTAAGGGCTTGTGGTTGAAGATTTCAGAAGAGGAGAGAAATGGCTACATCGAAGCCATGAAGGCCAATAAGGTGCCAGAGTGGTATATCGAATCTTGTGGAAAAATCAAGTACATGTTCCCTAAAGCCCATGCGGCAGCCTACGTTATGATGGCCTTGCGCGTAGCCTACTTCAAGGTTCACCATCCCATTTATTACTACTGTGCTTACTTCTCAATCCGTGCCAAGGCCTTTGATATCAAGACCATGGGCGCGGGCTTGGATGCCATCAAGCGTAGAATGGAAGAAATCGCTGAAAAACGGAAGAATAATGAAGCCTCTAATGTGGAGATTGACCTCTATACCACTCTTGAGATTGTCAATGAGATGTGGGAACGTGGTTTTAAGTTTGGCAAGTTAGATCTCTATCGTAGTGATGCGACTGAATTCATCATCGATGGGGACACTCTCATCCCACCATTTGTCGCAATGGATGGTCTGGGAGAGAACGTTGCTAAGCAACTGGTACGAGTGCGTGAAGAGGGAGAATTCCTCTCTAAAACGGAACTCCGCAAACGTGGCGGACTTTCCTCAACCTTGGTTGAAAAGATGGATGAAATGGGGATTCTCGGCAATATGCCAGAGGATAATCAGTTGAGTTTGTTTGATGAGTTGTTTTAATAGATTAGGCTACCACCGATAGAATAGAGATGTCTGATAATTAAAAAAATAACAGGAGATTAGACAATCCTGTTATTTTTTAATTGTGAACATAAATATATAACGGCTATATTACTAGTCCTCTAAGACTATATCCTCTTCTTTTAAGTCTTCTATCAACTTCTGCTTGTAGTGAGTGAGAGAAAGTATTTTTTGGCCGACCCAAGATTTTTTAAGTAAGTCCAATAATTCTTTATCTTCAATGAGGTCTTCTGGTCCGATAATTTGTCCTATTAAATGATTATCTTCGCAAAATGATATTAGGGGATTACTATCTATTGTATGATAGGCTGGATAATAAAAAGTATTTGTGAAAAAATAATAAATAAAACGCTGAAGTTTATCTGTTGCTCCGAAGAATCCTAAAACAAAGGATGAGTTGCTAGGATCAGGAGAAATATCAATTTTTACGGGAAGATTGAGAATGTAATATTCAAATAAGTCCTCGTCTTTAGATTTGGCTTCTTCAAACCTAGTTAATAAAGGGATTAAGATGTTATTATTAAAACGTTGAGTATTCATATCCTCTAACATAAAAAATACTGAATCTGCACTAGAGCTAAATTTTCCTGATTCTATTAGAAGAAAGCTGTAGTCCCGCATTTTACTATCCGTTTGTATATTTAGAAAATAAGCAACAAAATATTCTTGAAAAGAACGATGGGAAAACTTGTATCTGTTTCCTTCCTTGTATAGTACACATAGGCAGTTTTCTAAATCGTGGATAAAATTGCCTATATTGAGAACGTTTTTAATTCGAGGAGGAAATTTTTTAAAAATGTCTTCAATCTCTGGGAAGGTAAACTCTGTTTTTGCTTTTTGATATGTTAGAAAACAGAAGATTGCAAAATATTCTTTAAAAGTATCTGAACTTAAATCTGATAACATTTTTCGTCGATAGCTTTTCGTAGCATCGTGCTTCGAGAGCATGGTATCGAAGGCTTGATAGTAGAATAGGTGTAATTTTTGCGGGATTTCTGCATAGTCATTGTAAGTGGAGAGCATGATATTTAGTAACAGAGGGTTTGAAGCAAAGGATTCATGTCTATCATATAAACCATTCTCTAGATCACGAATAAATTTATTTTTGAGTTCTTCATCTGGATATTCAATTTTAGTAATAAGACTTATAGCTTGTTCCTTAGTAAAAGGAACAGCTTTTAAAACTGCGAAACGTTGAAATTCAATGAATTCGGATTTGCTATAAGGTCTTGAAGAAAGGATATAATGGTTTTCAGGATACTTGTCACAAAAATCATTTAACTTCTTGAAAAAATCTTTTTGGTTTTCGCTATACAATTCATCATAGCCATCCAATAGGAATAAAAAGCATCCAGATTGAAGTGCATAATTTAAATATTCTTCTTGGAACGTATTATGAAATTGATTTAGTTTTTTTAACAGTAATTTTTCAAGATCTAAATGTTCCTCGTCGTTGAAATCTTTTAATTCTATAAAAATAGGAATATAGTCTTTTAATTCTAATTCACTTAGAAAAAGGTATTTCATGAGAGTGGATTTACCAATTCCACCAGAACCTTCAATGATTAAAAATTTTGAGAGATCAGTTAGTACTTTTGTTGTAGTGGGCTTGATGATGTCTGAGCCTTTTTTTAAAAATGGGATTTCAAAAAAGTCATACAGTCTTTTGGGCTCAATTCCGTAGATAATCGTTTTGATTTTACTGTATTTTTCATAAGAATTTGTCAAATAAGATTGGAATGGAATTTCTAGATCAATTTTTACCTCATTGTAGAGCGTTTTAAATTTGTCAGTTGTTTTGGAAATAATAGGTGAAAGGTATTTATCCAGAATAGCACTAGTAACTTGTTTTGCAATTTCATTATTAAAATTTTCGTCCATTATCTTTTTGCTCCTGTGGATTTTTTAGTGTATATCTATAGAATATCACCTCATCTTTTTTATGTCAATATAATCATAAGAAGAACGTCAATATAGTTGTATATTGCATTTTCAATTCTTGGATAGGTAGTTAAAAACAAGCTTTAGTTGGCTTGTTTTTAAATTTACCGTTTATATATGATATACTAGAAGAGGAGGTTGTTATTATGAAACTAAGAATTTTTGCGGAAGACAAACCTGCTGAAAAGGTGTTTGAGTATCAATTAGACCTTGCTGATCAGACAATTCTTCTATCAACAGCACTCTTGTCAGGTGCTATTGCTTTAGCAGGATTATTCTCTGCTTTGAAAGAAAAATAAAAATAGAAAAGAGAAACAAAAATGGTTTTACCAAATTTTAAAGAAAATCTAGAAAAATATGCGAAATTGTTGGTTGCGAACGGAATTAACGTGCAACCTGGGCACACTTTAGCCCTCTCTATCGATGTGGAGCAACGTGAGTTGGCGCATTTAATCGTCAAAGAAGCATATGCACTTGGAGCACATGAGGTTATCGTTCAGTGGACAGATGATGTCATTAACCGTGAGAAATTCCTCCACGCGCCAATGGAGCGTTTAGACAATGTACCAGAATACAAGATTGCTGAGATGAACTATCTCTTGGAGAACAAGGCTAGCCGTCTCGGGGTCCGTTCATCTGATCCAGGTGCCTTGAACGGAGTGGATGCTGACAAGCTTTCGGCTTCTGCCAAAGCTATGGGACTTGCTATGAAGCCAATGCGTATCGCAACTCAGTCCAACAAGGTTAGCTGGACTGTGGCAGCCGCTGCTGGACTTGAGTGGGCTAAGAAAGTCTTTCCAAATGCTGCAAGTGATGAAGAAGCAGTGGACCTTCTTTGGGATCAAATCTTCAAGACTTGCCGTGTCTACGAAGAAGATCCTGTTAAGGCTTGGGAAGAACATGCAGCTATCTTGAAGAGCAAGGCTCAAATGCTTAATAAAGAGCAATTTTCAGCCCTTCACTATACAGCGCCAGGAACAGATTTGACACTTGGTTTGCCAAAGAACCATGTTTGGGAATCGGCTGGTGCTGTCAATGCTCAAGGCGAAGGCTTTTTGCCAAATATGCCGACAGAGGAAGTCTTCACAGCTCCTGACTTCCGTCGCGCGGATGGTTATGTCACTTCTACAAAACCACTTAGCTATAACGGAAATATCATTGAAGGGATTAAAGTAACCTTCAAAGACGGACAAATCGTGGATATCACTGCTGAAAAGGGCGATCAAGTCATGAAAGACCTTGTCTTTGAAAATGCGGGCGCGCGTGCCTTGGGGGAATGTGCCTTGGTACCCGATCCAAGCCCAATTTCTCAGTCAGGCATTACCTTCTTCAACACCCTTTTCGATGAGAATGCTTCAAACCACTTGGCTATCGGTGCAGCCTATGCGACCAGCGTCGTTGGTGGCGCAGAGATGAGCGAAGAAGAGCTTGAAGCTGCAGGACTGAACCGTTCAGATGTTCACGTTGACTTTATGATTGGTTCGAATCAAATGGATATCGATGGTATCCGTGAGGATGGAACACGCGTACCACTCTTCCGTAATGGAGATTGGGCAATTTAAGGAGAAGCTATGCTTGGAAGTATGTTTGTTGGTCTCCTAGTGGGACTCTTGGCAGGTGCTTTGACCAATCGTGGAGAGAGCATGGGATGCTTTGGAAAAATGTTTCTCGGCTGGATTGGAGCTTCTTTGGGGCACTTGCTCTTTGGAACTTGGGGTCCAAACCTAGCGGGGATAGCTGTTGTTCCAGCTGTTTTAGGTGCTATGGTTGTCTTAGCTATTTTCTGGAGACGAGGAAGTTAATTTCTTAAATCTGATACTCAATGAAAATCAAAGAGCAAACTAGGAAACTAGCCGCAGGCTGCTCAAAGCACTGCTTTGCGGTTGTAGATAGAACTGACGAAGTCAGTAACATCTATACGGCAAGGCGACGTTGACGCGGTTTGAATTTGATTTTTGAAGAGTATAAAAAGAAAAGGAGGTTGGTCATTGTACCAGCCTCCTCTTGAGTATGATATAATAGTTCTATGAGATTAGATAAATTTTTAGTTGCCTGCGCTGTGGGAAGTCGGACAGAGGTCAAAAACTTGCTCAAGGCTGGACGCGTGACGGTCAATGGCAAGAAAGAAAAATCAGCAAAATTGCAAATTAATGAAGAAAAAGACGAAATTCGCTTTGACGGTCAAGTGCTAGAGTACGAGGAGTTTGTTTACTACATGATGAACAAGCCCCAAGGAGTCATTTCGGCGACTGAAGATACCAAGCATAGAACAGTTTTAGATTTGTTAGATGACTATGCTAGCGCAAAGGAAGTCTTTCCAGTAGGGCGCTTGGATATCGATACGCATGGACTCCTGCTCTTGACTAATGATGGTCAGCTGGCCCATGCGTTGCTTTCACCCAAACGTCATGTAGATAAGACCTATCTGGCACAAGTCGAGGGAATTATGACCCAAGAAGATGTGGAGACATTTGCCAAGGGCATTCCGCTCAAGGACTTTACCTGCCAGCCAGCTAAGCTGGAGATTGTGTCAGTAGATCCAGAAAAGAATCAAAGTCTGGTTCGCGTGACCATTGCTGAAGGCAAATTCCACCAGGTCAAACGCATGGTGGCATACTGTGGTAAGGAAGTAGTGGACCTGCAACGTTTGACTATGGGAACTTTAGCCTTGGACGAGAATTTAGAACGAGGAGAATGGCGTCGTCTGACCAAGGAGGAGTTAGAGGTTCTCCTTGCGAGTATTGTTTAATTTGATTTATTTTAGAAAAGGCGAGGAGAATGTCCTTGCCTTTTTATGTTTTCAGTTGCTTCCTTTGTGAAAAGAGTTATAATAGACAGTAGAATAAAAGGAGGAATCTATGAACGCGATTCAAGAATCATTTACTGATAAACTATTTGCTAACTATGAAGCAAATGTCAAATACCAAGCGATTGAAAATGCTGCCAGCCACAACGGAATTTTTGCAGCCCTAGAACGTCGTCAAAGCCATGTGGATAACACACCTGTTTTCTCATTGGATTTGACCAAGGACAAGGTGACTAACCAGAAAGCATCTGGTCGTTGCTGGATGTTTGCGGCCCTCAATACTTTCCGTCACAAACTCATTTCGCAATACAAATTGGAGAACTTTGAATTGTCTCAGGCTCACACTTTCTTCTGGGACAAGTATGAAAAATCTAACTGGTTCTTGGAGCAAGTCATTGCGACTGCAGACCAAGACTTGACGAGCCGCAAGGTTAGCTTCCTACTCCAAACCCCTCAACAAGACGGTGGTCAATGGGATATGGTCGTTGCCCTCTTTGAGAAATACGGTGTCGTTCCTAAGTCCGTTTACCCTGAGTCTGTTTCATCTAGCAATAGCCGTGAACTCAATGCTATCCTTAACAAATTGCTTCGTCAGGATGCCCAAATCTTGCGTGACTTGCTCGCATCTGGTGCAGACCAAGCGGCTGTTCAAGCTAAGAAAGAAGACCTCTTGCAAGAAGTCTTTAACTTCCTTGCTATGTCACTAGGACTTCCACCACGCCAGTTTGACTTTACTTATCGTGATAAGGATAACAACTACCAAAGCGAAAAGGGCATCACGCCACAGGAATTTTACAAGAAATATGTCAATCTGCCTTTAGAAGATTATGTTTCTGTGATCAATGCTCCAACTGCCGACAAGCCTTATGGCAAATCTTATACAGTTGAGATGTTGGGAAATGTGGTTGGTAGCCGTGCAGTTCGCTATATCAATGTTCCAATGGAGCGCTTGAAAGAATTGGCGATTGCCCAAATGCAAACAGGAGAGACTGTTTGGTTTGGTTCAGATGTCGGTCAGCTCAGCAACCGTAAAGCTGGAATCCTTGCGACAGATGTTTATGACTTCGAATCAAGCATGGACATTCAACTCACTCAAGACAAGGCTGGACGCTTGGACTACAGCGAAAGTTTGATGACTCATGCCATGGTCTTGACAGGTGTTGATTTGGATGAAAATGGTAAGTCAATCAAGTGGAAGGTTGAAAACTCTTGGGGAGACAAGGTCGGCGCAGATGGTTACTTTGTTGCCTCAGATGCTTGGATGGACGAATACACCTACCAAATCGTTGTTCGCAAAGAATTGCTGACAGCAGAAGAACAAGCCGCCTATGAAGCAGAACCAATTGTGCTCGCACCTTGGGACCCAATGGGTGCCTTGGCAGAATAAAGCATAGAGAGAAGAGGTTAGGGAAATCCTAGCTTCTTTTTTAAGTACTTCTTAAAGTGGCGATAAATGATGCCTACCAAGTATGCCCTTCTTATTTTGAGTCTTTAAGTGACAGAGGAAAAGATATGTGTTACTATAGTAGTACAAAAGGATATCGGAGTAGAAATGAAGTATTTAAGCAGTCAAGACATCAAGGATCGTCAACGAAATATTAGTGACATTAAACCTTATAAAACAACCAAGGAAATCGTCGTTTCAAATATTTTTACCTTTTTTAATGCCATGAACTTGGCTCTGGCAGTTTTGGTAGCGACAACCTTGCGATTTGAAAATATGCTCTTTTTAGGTGTGATTGCTATCAATACAGCTATCGGGATTTTCCAAGAGGTGCGTTCAAAAAATGCTTTGGAAAAACTAAGTTTGCTTGGTAAAAGTAAGTACAGGGTCAATCGAGACGGTCAAACGATTGAGATTGACCCAGAGGATATTGTTCTAGGCGAGTATCTGCATCTCAATCTGGGTGATCAGGTTCCTGTAGATGCAGAAGTGCTTGAAGGGAATATTGAAGTTGATGAATCCTTGCTGACTGGCGAGAGTGATTCGGTCTTTAAAATATTTGGTGACAAGCTGATGAGCGGAAGCAATGTCGTCAGCGGCACTTGTCTCGTCAGAGCAACGGCTGTGGGTCCCGATAGCTACATCAACAAACTTGCAAAATCCAGCAAGGAATTCAAAAAATACCCTTCTCAACTACGGGACTATATGGATAAGATTTTAAAAATCGTCTCCATCTTGCTGGTGCCAGTTGCCATCCTGCTCTATGTCAGAGGTTTTAGTCTGGGACGGACTTATGTTGAGATTGTCTTGGGAAGTTCAGGTGCCTTGGTCGGCATGATACCAGAGGGATTGATTCTCCTGGTCAGTGTGTCTCTGGCGGTAGCGGCCATGAAGCTTGCTAAAAAGAAGGTTCTGGTGCAGGAACTATACTGTGTGGAGACCTTGGCGCGTGTAGATGTTCTTTGTTTTGATAAGACAGGTACCATCACGACTGGTAATATGAAGGTCCAAGAAATAGATGATAAGCTAGCAGAGAAACTGTCTTCTTATCTGTCTTATTTTGAGGATGAAAATGCGACGTCGCGGGCTCTGAAGACTTACTTAACCTGTGAGAAAAAGTGGGACGTTCAAGAGGTAGGTGCCTTTTCAAGTAAAAACAAGTATTCCTTTGTCCAAGTAAAAGACAGTGGGACATACTTTTTCGGAGCCTATGAGTTTCTAGGCTTTACCCAAGCGATGGATCCTTACTATGAACATCTAAAACAGCAAGGTTTTCGAATCTTATCGCTTGCTCATAGCAAGGACCAGATTACAAGCCCAGCCGATATGGAACTATTAGGGCATGTCGTTCTGTCAGATGAAATCAAGGATAATACCAAGGAAACCTTTGACTATTTCGAATCTCAAGGTGTTGAAGTGAAGATTATCAGTGGGGATAATCATGTGGCTGTATATGGGGTGGCTCGTAAAGCAGGATTTAAAGAATCAGCCCGTGCAATTGATATGACCAAGGTGAGCGATGAGGACTTTGAAAGAGTGGTCTTGGAACATGACATCTTTGGTCGCGTGACACCTGAGCAGAAAGAAAAGATGGTGACCGTTTTGCAAAATGCTGGTAAAACAGTTGCTATGAGTGGTGACGGGGTCAACGATGTTCTGGCTCTCAAGAAAGCAGATATTAGTTTTGCCATGAATGGTGCTACTAGCGCGGCCAAAAGCGTCTCCAACATCGTCTTTCTCACAGATGATTTTGCAGTATTTTATGATATCTTGATGGAAGGCCGCCGTGTCATCAATAACATCCGAAAGGTCGCCTCTCTCTTTCTAACAAAGACTTTCTTCTCCATTGTATTTGCGATTCTAAGTGTGATATTTGGTTTGGAATTTGCCTTTATCCCCATTCAGTTTACAATCATTTCAGCCATTACGATTGGGATTCCATCCTTCTTCCTAACCTTTGAGTCCAATAAAGAAAAGGTCAGCAATCACTTTATGAGAGATATCCTGACCAACGCAGCGATTGGCGGTGGCGTTCTAGTCGCTAGTGTTCTCCTGACCAACTTCTTTATCACTGTTCCAGGTCAGGTCAAATTTATTTGCTTCCTCCTTGCTTTGATCAATGGTCTGTGTCTAGTTGCAAAGGTCAGCCTACCTTTTAATCGATACAAGATGCTCTTACTCACGTTTTTGAGCCTTGCAGCCCTTGTTGGCGTACTTGCCAATACTTTTATCCTGCAAGGAGCTTTTGTGCCTTTAGAAGCCACTCAAATGCTCTATGTTGCCATCCTAGCAGTGGTGATTGGGTGCTTTCATTATCTTACTAGGAGAAAAAATTGAGGTACAAAAAGAGTTGGAACAAATCTCTCTTATTCTACACTTTTGGATAGACATTTTCGAGTTTTGGGAGTACTTAGAATTTAGAGTAAGCACTTGATTTTAAAGCGAGAAACTAGTCAATCTAAAGAATTTGTTTTAAAAATACTATTTTGATGAAATTGTTTTGACAGATAGTCTACAAGCCTTTATAATAGTATTATCATTAAAATTAGGGAGAAAATATTTATGTCAAACAATGAAAACGCTAAAGGTACGTTTCGTAAATTTTTAGATAGTTTTAAACGTCTCATAAAAAGAGGAAATCAAGAGGAAGAGTTGTCTGCTGCAAGAGAAAATGAGGGTGAGGATACAGAAGTAGTAGGAGAAAGTATATCTCCTGAAGAAAGTGAAACTTTTCTTATTGATAAGGCTTTAGAGTCTATTCAGTACTACGATCGTTTGGATGTGATGAATATAGGTGAGGAAAGCAGTTCCGAAGAATCTCTATTGCCAGAAAGTGACTCTAATCTTTCTCAAGAAAAAGAACCAGCTAAGAGTCAAACAGTTAGTGCATCACATTCTTTGGAAACTAGCCTCTCTAAAACTATAGATTCTCGAAAAACAAAAGGCTTGAAGAGTACAGCAGACTCCATTTCACTATCATTAAGCCTCGAAAACAAAAAAACATCAAGTAGTTTATCTGTTCTTGAGTCAGCCTCAGCCAGCCGTTCAACGGAGCAATCACTGAGCGCTAAGACTGCAACATCGCTAAGTGTTTCTATCTCAGAATCCGACTCGGCTAGTCTTTCTCGAGTAGAGTCACAGACTTTATCTCGTGAGTCCTCTCTCAGCCTTTCGGTTTCAGAGTCCGTCTCAGTCAGTCATTCAGCGGAGCAATCACTGAGCGCCGAGGCTGCAAGCTCTCTAAGTGATTCTGTCTCAGTATCTGGCTCAACCCATCTTTCTCAAGTAGAGTCACAGATTTCCTCTGTTGAAGATTCTCTTAGCCTTGCTATTTCAGAGTTCGAATCACAGAGTGCCTATCTTGAACAATCTCTAAGTCAGTATGGTTCTCACTTGCTTAGCCTTTCAGTCTCAGCTTCGCACAGTGTTTATGCAGAAGAGTCTCTGAGTCAAGCAGCTTCCCTGTCTCATAGTCTGTCGGTTTCGGAGTCGGAATCTTCTAGTGCTTCCATTTCAGTCTCAACTTCTCACAGTGTATATGTAGAAGAGTCTTTGAGCCAAGCAGCTTCACAATCTCATAGTCTGTCGGTTTCGGAGTCGGAATCTTCTAGTGCTTCCATTTCAGTCTCAGCTTCGTACAGTGTACATGTAGAAGAGTCTTTGAGCCAAGCAGCTTCACAATCTCATAGTCTGTCGGTTTCAGAGTCAGTTTCAGCAAGCCTTTCTGTTTCAGCCTCAGCTTCTGCCTCGCACAGTCTCTACGTAGAAGAGTCTTTGAGTCAAGCAGCTTCACAATCTCATAGTCTGTCGGTTTCAGAGTCAGTTTCAGCAAGCCTTTCTGTTTCAGCCTCAGCTTCTGCCTCGCACAGTCTCTACGTAGAAGAGTCTCTGAGTCAAGTAGCTTCCCTGTCTCATAGTCTGTCGGTTTCAGAGTCGGCATCCATTAGCTTGTCTGTTTCAGCTTCAACTTATCACAGTGTATATGTAGAAGAGTCTTTGAGCCAAGTGGCTTCAGAGTCCCACAGTCTGTCGGCTTCAGAGTCAGTTTCAGCAAGCCTTTCTGTTTCAGCTTCTACTTCATACAGTGTTTATGTAGAAGAGTCTTTGAGCCAAGTGGCTTCACAATCTCATAGTCTGTCGGCTTCAGAGTCAGTTTCAGCAAGCCTTTCTGTTTCAGCCTCTACTTCTCACAGTGTATATGTAGAAGAGTCTTTGAGCCAAGCAGCTTCCCTGTCTCATAGTCTGTCGGTTTCAGAGTCAGTTTCAGCAAGCCTTTCAGTCTCAGCTTCGCACAGTGTATATGTAGAAGAGTCTCTAAGTCAAGAGGTATCCTTATCACATAGTTTCTATGTATTGGAGTCGGTGTCTCACAGTCTGTCATTTGAACACTCCCTTAGTCTATCTGCTTCTGAATCGTCTTCTCAAAGTTTAGTGATAACAGAATCTCTCAGCGCTAGCCAAGCAGTTTCAAGTGATTTAGTGGCTTCAGAGTCAGCAACTGACAAAATGACTGTTGACTTTAGTAGCACTACACAAGACTTATCAAAATTAACATTGATAAACAAAAGAAACAAGTAGACGCTGAAGAGATAGACTTCGGTCTATATCTGAATGAGGAGATTGTACATGAATCCGTATCATTCATCCTTTCGTTTTATTTGAAAGGAGATGCTCTTATTTTCTATCGAAACCTTGGGGAAGACCAGACTGGTCTTCCTCTTTTTGATAGTCTAGGAGGTAGGCTTACAAATGATATGCTTGTTAAAGTTACGAAAATACGAGGGAATTTCAGAAAGTTGAGAGAATGTAGTATCTGAACAGAGTTGATTGAACGGTTGAATCTTTATCGTAACTATTTAACTAGAAAGCTAGAACAACTAGCTTAATGACTTGCTTTTTCAGATTTTTGTCAGTTGAGCGTTAAAATAGGACATTTGAGAAGAGGGGAGGGATTTTATCTTTCTTGCAGAGTATAATTATGTATACGAAGGGGGTACTGAAAATGATGAAATCAATTCGCATCTTATTGTTACTGGCTTTGCTTCAGATTAGTCTGAGTAGCTGCTTGCTGTGGAAGGGAGCCATCTTAACCTTAAAGCAGTCAAGCACTTATTTTCTAGTGTTTATCGTATTGGCATCAGGTCTGTGTGCGGGCATGAATTTCTTTTATACTCGAGATCAGGATGTTCATAGCATTATAAACAGTCAGAAAAAAGTGAAACTATTTTATAGTACCTTGTTGGTCTTAAACCTAGTAGGTGTCTGTCTGGTGTTGTCGGAGACTATTTTAACACAGACAGCTTTTCAGCAAGAGCTGGTAGATCTTTTCTTGCCCTCCTTCTTTTTCTTGTTTGGCATTGATTTACTTGTCTTTTTGCCGTTTGAAAAATACAGCCGAGATTTGGGAGCAACTCTCAATAAGAAAAAAACGGTTGTCCTGACAGTTCTGGCAACCTTGCTGTTCTTGAGAAATCCAATGACAGTTTTATCCATTGTTTTTTATGTCGGTTTGGGATTCATTTTTGCTCGGTTTTTATTTCCAAAATCTATGAGAAGAGAATTTTCCTTTTACGGTCATGTGATCCGAGATATTTTACTTGTTAGCGCCGTGTGTATATTCTTTTAAAAACACTTTTCGATCAATAAAAATCTCTTATTTTACCAAAGTTGTTATAGTAAGTTTGTAAAGAAAATTTACATAAAAGAAAACTTTTTGGTATAATAGTAGCATGTACACAAAAAATGAAGAAGAGCTGATCAATCTGGGAGAACGCCTAGGGACCTTACTCCAAAAAAACGATGTTTTGATCTTGTCTGGAGAACTGGGTGCTGGTAAAACAACCTTTACAAAGGGTCTTGCCAAGGGCTTGGGTATTCATCAGATGATCAAAAGTCCAACTTACACCATCGTGAGAGAGTATGAAGGTCGTTTGCCACTTTACCACTTGGATGTCTATCGGATTGAAGGGGATGCTGATTCTATTGACTTGGATGAGTTTCTCTTCGGTGGTGGTGTGACCGTTATTGAGTGGGGCCATCTTTTAGGTAAGGATTTACCAGATTCCTATTTGGAGTTGGAACTCTTGAAAGAAGCTGAGGGTCGTCGCCTCTATTTTACCGCTCAGGGTTCTCGTGCTGAACAACTGATTAAGGAGCTTCAAGATGGAGTATGAACTTTGTATTCGTGAGGCTGAATCTCATGATGCCGCTGCTTTGGTTGCATTCTTGGATCTAGTTGGTCAGGAGACAGATTTCACCAGTTTGGATGAAAATGGTATCCTGATGACAGAATCTGAAATGGCTCTTTTTATTGAAAAGCAAGCGACTTCAGATAACCAAATCACTCTCCTAGCCTTCCTGAATGATGAAATTGCAGGTGTTTTGAACATCACGGCAGAGCAGCGTATACGGATTCGCCACATCGGGGATATCTTTTTGGTCATCCAAAGGAAGTTTTGGAATCATGGCTTAGGAAGCATGCTCCTTGAAGAAGGTATTGAGTGGGCTAAAACTAGTGGAGTTTTGCATCGTTTGCAGCTCAGTGTACAAAAGCGCAACGAGGCAGCTATCCACCTCTATTCAAAATTTGGATTTGTTACAGAAGGCTTACAAGAAAGAGGAGCCTATTTAGAAGAAGGGATATTTTTAGACGTTTACCTGATGGGTAGACTGATAGATAAGTGATAAGATGGTAAAAAAAATAATCGGAATGCTATTAGCTTTTCTAGCAGTAACAGCTTTAGGTGTGGGTGCTTATGCCTATACTATTTATTATCAAGGAACTGAAACCTTAAGTAAAAAAACTTATAAGAAAATTGGTGAAGAAACCAACGTTATTGAAGCGACAGAACCTCTAACTATTCTCTTGATGGGGGTGGACACGGGAAATGAGGAACGTCTTGATCCTTGGGTAGGGAACAGCGATTCCATGATTCTCTTGACAGTCAATCCAAAAACCAAGAAAACCACTATGATGAGTTTGGAACGGGATATTTTGACTAAGATTGATCTTGGGAAAGGACAAGTTCAGGAAGCAAAACTCAATGCTGCCTATGCCAATGGTGGTGCAGAGTTGGCTATTTCAACTATTCAAAAAATGATGAATATCCATATCGATCGTTATGTCATGGTTAACATGAAGGGATTGCAACAGCTAGTTGATGCAGTTGGGGGAATCACAGTAAATAACACACTTGGTTTCCCAATTTCCATTACTGACCAAGAGGAGTTTAATAAAATCTCAATCGGAGTCGGTGAGCAGACTTTGAATGGTGAGGAAGCTTTGGTATACTCACGGATGCGTTATCAGGATCCTGAAGGGGATTATGGTCGTCAAAAACGTCAACGTGAAGTCATTCAAAAAATTGTGGAAAAAGTCTTGAGTTTGAATAGCATTAGTCATTATCAGGCAGTCCTAAAAGCGCTCAGTGAAAATATGCAGACCAACATAGACCTTTCAGCGAAAAGCGTACCTCAATTACTTGGTTATCAAGATTCTTTTAAAAATATTGAGACACTTCAACTTCGTGGTGAAGGCGAAGAATTACAGGGAATCTCTTACCAAATCGTAACGAGAGAGCATATGCTAGAAATGCAAAATCTCTTGCGCCGTTCCCTAGGGAGAGAAGATGTGACGGAGCTGGAGACCAACGCTGTTCTGTATGAAAATCTTTATGGTCGAACAGCACCTTCCACAAATGCTTCAAACGAAGAGATAGAATAAAACTAAGAATCAAATCGTGGGAAATTTCCTGCGATTTTTTCAAAAAAATTCGAATAGATAAGTAGGAGGAAACATGAAAGCAGAAATTATTGCTGTTGGAACAGAAATTTTAACAGGGCAGATCGTCAATACCAATGCTCAGTTTTTATCAGAGAAACTAGCCGAAATCGGGGTAGACGTCTACTTCCAAACAGCAGTGGGAGATAATGAAGCTCGTCTTTTGTCCTTGCTTGAGATTGCGAGTCAACGTAGTAATCTTGTGATTTTGACAGGGGGCTTGGGACCAACTGAGGATGATTTGACCAAACAAACTCTGGCAAAATTTTTAGGAAAAGATCTAGTGTTTGACCCTCAAGCACAAGAGAAATTGGATATCTTCTTTGCTCATAGACCTGACTATGCTCGGACACCGAATAATGAGCGCCAAGCCCAAATTGTAGAAGGGGCAACTCCACTGCCAAATGAGACAGGTTTAGCAGTAGGAGGGGTGTTGGAAGTGGATGGTGTGACCTACGTGGTTCTCCCAGGACCGCCAAGCGAGTTGAAACCCATGGTATTAAATCACCTCTTACCCAAGTTGATGACTAGCAGCAAGTTGTATTCACGAGTGCTCCGTTTCTTTGGGATTGGTGAAAGTCAGTTGGTGACCATTTTAGCGGATTTGATTGATAATCAAACCGACCCGACCTTGGCTCCGTATGCCAAAACGGGAGAGGTGACCTTGCGTTTGTCTACAAAAGCAGTCAGTCAAGAAAAGGCTGATCAAGCACTGGATATCCTAGAAAATCAAATATTGGATCGCCAAACTTTCGAGGGGATTTCTCTACGAGAGATCTGTTATGGATATGGGGAAGAAACCAGCCTCGCAAGTGTCGTAGTAGAAGGGCTAAAGAAGAGACAGAAAAGCATTACTGCGGCAGAAAGTTTGACGGCAGGTCTCTTTCAAGCGACATTAGCAGACTTTTCAGGCGTTTCTGCCATCTTTAATGGCGGTTTTGTCACTTACAGTTTAGAAGAAAAGTCTAAGATGCTGGAAATTGCTGAGCAAGAGCTGAAAGAACATGGGGTCGTTTCTGAGTTTACGGCTCGAAAAATGGCAGAGCAGGTACGGCTTAAGACTCAGTCTGACTATGGAGTCAGTTTGACGGGTGTGGCTGGGCCAGATAGCCTAGAGGGGCATCCAGCTGGCACAGTTTTTATTGGACTGGCACATGTAAAAGGGACAGAGGTTATCAAGGTTAATATCGCAGGACGTAGTCGAGCAGATGTTCGACATATCGCGGTCATGCATGCCTTTAACCTAGTTCGCAAGGCTTTATTAAGTGACTAACTTTTGATATAATAGTAGATAGGTCTTAGGACTATTAGAATACAGGAGAATAGAATGGCGAAAAAACCAACAAAAAAATTAGATGAAATTGGGAAAAAATTTGGGGCTGACCGTGAAAAAGCATTGAACGATGCCCTGAAATTGATTGAGAAAGACTTTGGTAAAGGATCAATCATGCGCTTGGGTGAGCGCGCGGAGCAAAAAGTTCAAGTGATGAGTTCAGGCTCATTGGCTCTGGACATTGCTCTTGGTTCAGGTGGTTATCCTAAAGGACGTATCATCGAAATCTATGGACCGGAGTCATCTGGTAAGACAACGGTTGCCCTTCATGCGGTGGCGCAGGCGCAAAAAGAAGGCGGTATTGCTGCCTTTATCGATGCGGAACATGCTCTTGACCCAGCCTATGCTGCGGCCCTTGGTGTGAATATTGATGAGCTGCTCTTGTCACAACCAGACTCAGGTGAGCAAGGTCTTGAAATTGCAGGAAAATTGATTGACTCAGGTGCAGTTGACCTCGTCGTTATTGACTCAGTTGCGGCCCTTGTACCTCGTGCAGAAATTGATGGGGATATTGGAGATAGCCACGTTGGTTTGCAGGCTCGTATGATGAGCCAGGCCATGCGTAAACTCGGAGCTTCTATCAATAAAACCAAAACAATTGCCATCTTTATCAACCAATTGCGTGAAAAAGTTGGAGTTATGTTTGGAAACCCAGAAACAACTCCTGGTGGACGTGCTCTGAAATTCTACGCTTCAGTCCGTTTGGATGTTCGTGGAAGCACACAAATCAAGGGAACTGGTGACCAAAAAGATACCAATGTCGGTAAGGAAACCAAGATCAAGGTCGTGAAAAACAAGGTGGCTCCACCGTTTAAGGAGGCCTTTGTTGAAATCATGTACGGAGAAGGAATTTCTAAGACTGGTGAGCTCTTGAAGATTGCAAGTGATCTCGATATCATCCAAAAAGCAGGAGCTTGGTACTCTTATAAGGGTGAAAAAATCGGGCAAGGATCTGAAAATGCTAAGAAATACTTGGCGGATCATCCAGAAATCTTTGATGCCATTGACCATCAAGTTCGTGTTCAATATGGTTTGATTGAAGATGAAGAAGGGACAACCCCTACTTCTGTAGTTGAAGATTTAGCACCTAACCAAGAAGTAACACTTGACCTAGGCGATGGACTTGAAATCGAAATTGAAGAATAACATAAAAAGTAGCAGATAGGAACTGCTACTTTTTATATTTGCTTCAGATGAAAGAGCTAATGATCGCTAAAACGACGATACTCGATATGAAAGTCAAAATAATGCTCATCCTGTAACTTTTGGAAGATGTCGCGATAGGCTTCTTCGTCAAAATAGTCGCCACGATAGAGGATTTCAAAACTCAAACCATCGTACTCAAGGAAAGCGTTGGCTGTTTTAAAGCCATTTTGTCGATAGAAGTCCATTCTAGCCTTCCTTTGCTCCAAGTTATCGCATTCTTCATCCAATCGCTCGACTTCGAGTAACATGGTTCGCTGGTAAAAATCAGTCAGCTTTTCGATGATTTCTTTTCCATATCCGTGGCTTCTCAAGTGGGGCATGATGGCAAAAAAACTGATATAGAAGGCCTTTGGATTGGAGATGGCAAAAGCAAAGCCGACAAACTCTTCTTGATTATAAAAGGCAAAAAAGTGAGCATCTTCTCGGTCCTGATAGCGTAAAAATTCGGATAAAGGAACGCGTTCCTCTTCGGGGAAGGCTTCAATATTTAATTTTTCAACTTTTTCAAGATCGGGAAATGCATCGGTTATTAATTGACTGGTCAAACTCATAAATGACCTCCTTTTCTTGATTATAGCAAATTGTTTCTCTGTAAGCAATTGATTGCAAACTTAGTTATAGAGCCTTGTCGCTCCTCTAGAAAGCTGATATAATAGCTTTATGAATAAGAAACGATCCGTGGACTTGATACATGGTCCTATTCTTCCTGCGCTGTTAAGCTTTGCCTTTCCAATCTTGCTGTCAAATATTTTCCAACAGCTTTATAATACAGCTGATGTCTTGATTGTTGGGCGTTTTCTTGGTCAAGATTCCTTGGCTGCAGTAGGGGCGACAACTGCCATTTTTGACTTGATTATAGGCTTTACGCTTGGTGTTGGAAATGGCATGGGGATTGTCATTGCCCGCTATTATGGGGCTCGTAATTTCACTAAAATCAAAGAAGCAGTTGCTGCAACCTGGATTTTAGGAGGACTTCTCAGTATTTTGGTTATGCTGATGGGCTTTGTCGGTCTGTATCCACTCTTGCAATATTTAGATACCCCTGCTGAAATCCTTCCTCAATCCTATCAATATATTTCTATGATTGTGACTTGTGTAGGTGTTAGCTTTGCTTATAACCTCTTTGCGGGATTGTTGCGGTCTATTGGTGATAGTCTAGCGGCTCTTGGATTTCTGATTTTTTCTGCCTTGGTCAATGTGGTTTTGGATTTGTATTTCATTACGCAACTGCATCTGGGAGTTCAATCTGCGGGTCTTGCTACCATTATCTCGCAAGGCTTATCAGCGGTTCTCTGCTTTTATTATATCCGCAAGAGTGTTCCAGAACTCCTCCCTCAACTCAAGCATTTTAAATGGAACAAGGCCTTGTATGCGGATCTTTTGGAGCAAGGTTTGGCTATGGGGTTGATGAGTTCGATTGTGTCCATTGGTAGTGTGATTTTACAGTCTTCTGTCAATACCTTTGGAGCCGTGATTATTAGCGCCCAGACGGCAGCTAGACGCATTATGGCCTTTGCTCTCCTTCCTATGACAGCTATTTCTTCTGCCATGACGACCTTTGCCTCTCAGAATCTAGGCGCCAAGCGACCAGACCGCATTGTTCAAGGACTTCGAATCGGTAGTCGTTTGAGCATGTCCTGGGCAGGTTTTGTTTGTGTCATCCTCTTTTTTGCCAGTCCTAGCTTGGTTTCCTTCTTGGCCAGTTCAACGGATAATTACTTGGTAGAAAATGGTAGCCTCTATCTGCAAATCAGTTCAGTATTTTATCCGATTTTGAGCCTTTTGCTGATTTATCGCAATTGCTTGCAGGGATTGGGGCAGAAAGTCCTTCCTCTAGTTTCCAGCTTTATAGAACTAATCGGGAAAATCGTTTTTGTGGTTTTAATTATCCCTTGGGCAGGCTATAGGGGAGTTATCCTTTGCGAACCCCTTATCTGGGTTGCAATGACTATCCAACTGTACTTTTCACTTTTCCGCCATCCCCTGATAAAAGAAGGCAAGGCAATCTTGGCAGCAAAAGTGTCATCATAGCTCGATTTGCTGAACAAAATCCATTTCCTCTAGTGAAAATCAGCTAAACTTGTGTTATAATAAGAAAGATTAAAATGTGAAAAAAGGAGATTCCTAATGGGACGTAAATGGGCCAATATCGTAGCCAAGAAAACGGCTAAAGATGGAGCTAACTCTAAAGTATATGCAAAATTTGGTGTAGAAATCTATGTAGCAGCTAAAAAAGGGGATCCAGACCCAGAATCAAACACTGCTTTGAAATTCGTTATTGACCGTGCGAAACAAGCCCAAGTGCCAAAACACGTTATCGATAAAGCAATTGATAAAGCAAAAGGAAATACAGACGAAACCTTTACAGAAGGACGTTACGAAGGATTTGGACCAAATGGTTCTATGTTGATTGTGGATACCTTGACTTCTAACGTTAACCGTACAGCAGCCAATGTTCGTGCAGCTTTTGGTAAAAACGGCGGGAACATGGGTGCTTCAGGTTCTGTTTCTTACCTCTTTGACAACAAGGGTGTGATCGTATTTGCAGGTGAAGATGCGGATGCCATCTTTGAACTTTTGCTTGAAGCAGATGTGGATGTGGATGATGTAGAAGCAGAAGATGGAACAATCACTGTTTACACAGCTCCAACAGACCTTCACAAGGCTATCGTTGCCCTTCGTGAGTCAGGTATCCAAGAATTCCAAGTGACAGAATTGGAAATGATTCCTCAGTCAGAAGTAGAATTGTCAGGTGACGACCTTGAAACCTTTGAAAAACTTTACAGCGTCCTTGAAGACGACGAAGATGTACAAAAGATCTACACAAACGTAGATGGATTCTAATTTGAAGAAATGAAAATCATCCTAAGCGAGAAAAGCTGGCTTAGGATATTTTTTATCAAGAGAATAGTTCTCTTGGAAACTTTTTTCTTGACATTTCTTCTGGAAGTGATAGAATAGTTCTCATGGAAACTTAAATAGTTCTCCAGAGAACTATATTTATCGTGAGAAAGGAGCAATCATGAACAAGCCGATGTTGACGTTTAAACGTTTTGGGCACCAGGTTCACCTGATGGTACAGAAAGAAGCCAAGCGATGTGGCATTGAATTTATGGGTGGACCGCAAGGGCAAGTTCTGCGTTTTTTAGATTATCGTGAACAAAAAGAGGAACTAGTCTTAATTAAGGATATCGAGCAGGAACTCAATATTACTAAGTCTGTGGCAAGTAACTTGGTCAAGCGTATGGTACAAAATGGTTTGGTCGAGTTAGAGGCCAGTCCAAGTGATAAACGAGCAAAATTTGTTCGTTTGACCGACAAATCGCGTTCGCAGATGCAAGAAGTTAAGGCCTTTTTTGATCGGATCGATCAGAGTCTGCTAGAGGGTGTTTCAAAGTCAGACTTGGCAATCTTTGAAAAGGTACTCGGGCAATTGCAAGAAAATGTTGAGAAGATAGGAGGAGAGAATGAAGAAACTCGCTAAACGTATTACAGGAAAAGAGTGGGGAATGATCGTCCTTACGATTCTGTTCACTTGTTTCTCGGTCTATCTCGAGTTAGAGGTGCCGACCTATATTTCGCAAATTACAGAATTACTGGGAACGTCTGGAACGCAGTTGGGCGAACTCTGGTCACCAGCTGCGAAGATGATTGGATTGTCTTTATTAGCTTTCTTTTCATCTGTTATGGTTGGTTTCTTTGCTGCTCGCGTTGCAGCCTCCTATACAACCCATCTACGTAGAGATGTATTTCATCAGGTTTTGGATTTTTCGCAGACAGAAATCAAGCGCTTTTCAATCCCAAGTCTTTTGACTCGGACGACCAATGATATTACCCAGGTACAGATGCTCTTTACCATGGGCTTGCAAGTGGTCACTCGTGGGCCAATTATGGCTATCTGGGCCATTGGAAAAATCCTTGGGAAATCAGAATACTGGCTCTGGGCAGTAGTGGTGGCTGTTATTGTCAATGTTCTGATGACCACCGTTCTCATGACTCTGGCCTTTCCTAAACAATCTGTCATCCAAAAATTGACAGATAAACTCAATAGTATCACTCGTGAAAGTTTGACTGGGATTCGAGTTGTTCGCGCATACAATGCCGAGGATTACCAAGATAAGAAATTTGAGGCAGCTAACGATGAGGTAACACGTCTCAATCTCTTTGTCAATCGTTTGATGGCCATTATGAATCCCATTATGATGGCGATTTCCAGTGGACTAAGTTTAGCTATTTACTGGATTGGTGCCTATATCATCAACGACGCAAGTTTTACAGAACGACTGCCACTCTTTAGTGATATGGTGGTCTTCATGTCCTATGCTATGCAGGTCGTAATGGGATTCCTTCTCATGGGAGCACTCTTTATCGTTCTTCCTCGTACCTTGGTTGCGGCAGGACGTATCAATCAAGTATTGGATCTGCATTCTTCTATTGAAAATCCTAGTCATGCACAGACAGCGGATCCTTCAGTTCAAGGACAAGTGGAATTCCGTGATGTGACTTTCCGCTACTCTAAAAACTCAGAAGCAGTCGTGGAACATGTCACTTTCAAAGCAGAAGCGGGTCAAACCGTGGCTTTCATCGGATCGACTGGATCAGGTAAGTCCACGCTTGTCAATCTTTTGCCACGTTTTTACGACGTTTCAGATGGAGAAATCCTAGTGGATGGTGTCAATGTGCAAGATTATGACTTGGAAGATTTGCGCAATAAGGTTGGCTATATTCCACAAAAAGCAGTCCTCTTCTCAGGAGATGTCAAGGGGAACTTGGACTTTGGTAAGAGCAAAGAAACTCCTCTAAGCGAGGCTGCTATGTGGCAAGCTCTTGAATTGGCCCAGTCTAAAGCATTTATCGAGGACAAGGAAGCAGGTCTTGCATCAGAAGTAGCCCAAGGTGGAACCAACTTCTCAGGAGGTCAAAGACAGCGTTTGGCCATTGCGCGTGCCTTGGCTCGTAAACCAGAGATTCTCATCTTTGATGACTCTTTCTCAGCCTTGGACTACAAGACTGATCGTGTCCTACGCCAAGAGCTAGCTGAGAAAACAAAATCCATGACCAAGCTCATCGTAGCGCAACGGATTTCTACCATTATGGACGCCGACCTGATCTTAGTTTTGGACCAAGGAAAAGTCGTGGGACAAGGCACCCACAAGGAACTTCTAGCTACCAACGAAGTCTACCAAGAAATTGCCTACTCACAACTATCGAAGGAGGAATTGGAACATGGAAAATAAAAAAGTGTCGGTCTGGAAACAG
Organism: Streptococcus oralis; assembly: GCF_004127215.1. GTDB lineage: Bacteria > Bacillota > Bacilli > Lactobacillales > Streptococcaceae > Streptococcus > Streptococcus oralis_BD. The sequence goes on from NZ_QEWJ01000002.1 coordinate 112,560, forward strand.
TGCAAACCTTATATGGCAGGCCTCCAAGTCCCTCTCCTACTAGCAGTTGTGGCTGCAGTCATTTCAAGTATCATCACCGTTTATGGGCCAACTAAGATTAAAGAAATTACTAACTTGATTTCAGATGGTTTGGCTACAGAAATCGACTTGGTGGCTGTGTCAAACATTGCAGGATTTTTGGTTGTTCTGTATGTGTTTGGAGCTATCCTTAATTATACACAGGCCTATATCTTTTCAACGAGCATTCAGCATTTTTCAAAACGCTTGCGGACAGCTATCGCTGAAAAGATTAATCGTTTGCCACTTGGCTATTTTGACCGTCATTCACAAGGAGACACCCTTTCGCGCGTGACCAATGATGTGGATACAGCAGCGCAATCTCTCAACCAAAGTCTAGGGACAGTTCTTTCAGCTAGTTTCTTGTTGATTGCTGTCTTGGTGACCATGTTTGGGATGAACTGGATTTTAGCTCTCGTAACAGTGGTCTCTACGCTTGTTGGTTTTGCAGCGGTTTCCGTAATCATGGCCAAGTCACAGGGTTATTTTAAAGCCCAACAAAATAATCTAGCAGCCGTCAATGGTTATGTGGAAGAGATGTACTCTGGCCATAATGTAGTGACCAGCTACAACGCAGTGGACACCTCCAAAGCGAGATTTGCAGGGTTAAACCAAGACTTGCATGACAGTATCTGGAAATCTCAGTTTATCTCTGGTATCATGATGCCAGCCATGTTCTTTGTTGGGAACTTTAGTTATGTCTTAGTCATCATCGTTGGTGCCGCGCTGGCGTTAGAAGGACATATCACGATAGGGATTATTGTAGCCTTTATGGTTTACGTACGGACCTTCTCCCAACCTCTGTCACAGATTGCCCAAGGGATTACGAGCCTGCAACAAGCGAGTGCAGCCATGACTCGTGTATTAGAATTTCTAGCTGAAGCAGAGATGCAGGATGAATCTCATAAGGAAAGACAATTGGCCCATATGAAAGGGGAAGTAGTCTTTGATCATGTGTCCTTTGGCTATACACCAGAGCGCACCATCATCCATGACTTTTCTGCGACAGCTCATGCAGGTCAGAAAGTCGCGATTGTTGGACCGACTGGAGCTGGTAAGACAACCATTGTCAATCTTTTGATGAAGTTCTATGAGATAGATAAGGGAAGTATCCGTATCGATGGCGTGGATACTAAGGACATGAAACGCTCAGAAGTACACGATGCCTTTTCAATGGTCTTGCAAGATACTTGGCTCTTTGAAGGAACGATTCGAGAGAACTTGATCTATAATCAGACAGACATCAGTGATGAACGTATGATTGAAGCGTCCAAAGCAGTAGGAATCCACCACTTTATCATGACTTTGCCAGACGGCTACGACACTGTTTTGGATGACACCGTAACCTTGTCTGTTGGACAAAAACAACTTTTGACCATTGCTCGTGCCCTTCTCAAAGATGCACCGCTCTTGATTTTGGATGAAGCGACATCCTCAGTCGACACACGTACAGAGGAGTTGATTCAAAAAGCCATGGACCGTTTGATGGAGGGTAGAACTTCCTTTGTCATTGCCCACCGCTTGTCAACTATTCGTAATGCCGACTTGATTCTTGTCATGAAAGATGGCAATATCATCGAACAAGGCAACCATGAGGAGCTGATGGCGCAAGGTGGCTTCTACGCTGACTTGTACAATAGTCAATTTACAGAAGACGAAGCAGAAGAATAAATCAAAAGAAGGCTTGACGGCCTTCTTTTTCTGCACTATACTAGAAGACAAACGTCTCACCTGTAGACGAAAACAAGGTAATGAATGAGAAATTTAATGAAAAATTATCAAGAATGGTATCAAAACATCAGCTCCAGATTCACCAGCTATCCCATCCTTTTATTTCTATTACGCAGTTTCAATCGCTTGATGACAGTCGCCATGCCCCTAGTCTATTTTACCTTGCTAGTCACCACTTACCTGCAACTAGGACTTGGGAAGCAAGTTGGGGTTTATGTGCTTATTCCTGCAACAGGTTTTATAATTTTGTCTCTTTTCCGTAAGAAAATCAATCATCCGCGCCCCTACGAAACTTGGGACATCCGTCCCTTGCTTGACAAGGATAGTTCGGGACAGTCTATGCCCAGTCGCCATGTCTTTTCGGCAACTATCATCTCCATGGCTTGCTTACATACTAGTCTACCTGTTGGATTGGCATGCTTGATCTTTTCAGCTTTGCTGGGCTTGGTGAGGGTTTTAGGGGGTGTTCATTATCCCAAGGATGTCTTGGTTGGCTATGCTTGTGGTCTGGTGTGGGGATTCCTTTTCTTCCTATTCTGACATGTAAGTTAAGCTAGTCCTACAACCACTTACTGCTTCAAATTGACCACTTGCTTTTTTGCCCTTGTATTCCTAACTTAGCTTTGATATAGTAGAGTCAGAAAGGAGATGTGATGAAGTTACGAATTGAGATTGACGGCAATTTAGAGGAGACTGAAATTGTCATCAAGACACCCACTTTGACAGATGAAATTGCAGACTTGCAACGGCTCTTGCAAGAGTCAAAGGCTCCGAGGTTGACTTTTTACAAGGGGACAGGTGAATATTATCTAGACCTGTCAGAAATTCTCTTCTTTGAAACAGAAGGGAGCAAGATCTACGCTCATACCCAGAAGGAAGCCTATGAGGTTCGTCTCAAGCTCTATGAGTTGGAGTCCATCCTGCCTCGCTATTTTAGTCGAGTGTCCAAGTCAACTATCACAAACATCCGTCAGATTTACTCAGTGGACAAGTCCTTCTCAGGAACGGGCACCATTTCCTTTTATCAGACGCACAAGGAGGTTCATGTCTCGCGGCATTACCAATCCCTCCTAAAAGAAAATCTAAGAAATATGAGGTAAAAAACATGAAAAAGAAAGCATTTGGTATTGTTTTATTGGCTTTAGCAGCCTGGATTTTGCTGCAAGGAAATTTTGGCATTCCTTCTTTGGATGGTAAAATATGGCCTTTGATTGGTATCGTCTTTTTTGCCTACCAGTCAGTTGAAGCTTTGCTTCGTCGTCATCTAACATCAGCAGTTTTTACCGCTCTAGTAGCCTTAATGATTGCAAATCATTTTTATAATATTTTGCCTATCCCAAATCAGTCTTTATTTTGGGCTAGTATCTTAGCAGTGCTAGGTGTCGGCTACCTCACTCACTCAAGTAAGTTTTGGTACGGGAAAAAATGGTGGTACAACGGTGAGCGAACAGTTATCACGGATAAGGAAGTCGCTTTTGGTAGTGGTACTTTCTATAAGCAAGATCAAGATCTTGTAGCCGACCAAGTGGAAATTGCTTTTGGCGATGCTAAAATCTATTATGACAATGCAGAGATGTTAGGGGATTTCGCGACTTTAAATATTGAAGTTGCTTTTGGTAATGCAACTGTTTATGTTCCACAACACTGGCGTGTCGATTTGAAAGTAGAAACCTCCTTTGGTGCAGCAAAAGCAGATGCTCCTGTAGCGCCAACAAACAAAACCTTGATTATTCGCGGGGAAGTTGCTTTTGGTAAACTTGGTGTTGTTTACGTCAAATAAAAAAATATTTTAGGCCCTTGATAAATTCGAGAAAGTGTGATAACATAGTACGGTATGTGGTGCTAGCACATCCGCTATATTAGATCTAATAGGAGGAAAACATAATGGCTAAAGTATGTTACTTTACAGGTCGTAAGACTGTATCAGGAAACAACCGTTCACACGCGATGAACCAAACAAAACGTGCCGTAAAACCAAACCTTCAAAAAGTTACTGTTCTTATCGATGGTAAACCTAAAAAAGTTTGGGCTTCAGCTCGTGCTTTGAAATCAGGTAAAGTTGAACGCGTTTAATAAAAATGAAAAGACCGCTTAGGTCTTTTTCTTTTGCTCTATAGATAAAACCATTTGAAAAATAGAGTAAATATCCGCCGATACAGCATTCTGCTTTTACACTTGGAATGAAATATGATAAAATAGAGTATCAACTAGTTGAGGTAAAAAAAATGACTGTAAAAATTAATACAAAAGATGGTCAAATCGAACTGACAGATGAAGTGATTGCAACCGTTGTAGGTGGTGCCGCAACTGAGATTTTTGGTGTGGTCGGTATGGCTAGCAAAAATACCCTCAAAGATAATTTCCAAGCCCTTCTTGGTAAGGAAAATTATGCAAAAGGTGTTGTCGTGAAGGCAGCCGAAGATGGTAGCATTGCAGTTGATGTTTATACCGTCTTGAGCTACGGAACAAAGATTAGTGAAGTCTCAAAAAACATCCAAGAGCGTGTTCGTTTTAGTTTGGAAAACCAACTAGGAATCACTGCTCAGACTGTGAATGTCTACATTCAAAATATCAAAGTTGTAGGAGAATAATCGTGTCAAAAATTACTACCAGCTTATTTCAAGAAATGGTGCAGGCTGCATCAACTCGTTTGAATAAGCAAGCTGAATATGTCAATTCATTAAACGTCTTTCCAGTTCCAGATGGAGATACTGGGACAAACATGGGAATGACCATCGAAAATGGTGCGAAAGAAGTAGCAGACAAGCCAGCTTCTACAGTTGGAGAAGTGGCGAGCATTCTTGCTAAGGGGCTCTTGATGGGTGCGCGTGGAAACTCAGGGGTTATCACTTCTCAGCTCTTCCGTGGCTTCTCTCAGGCTATCAAGGAAAAAGACGAATTAACAGGTCAAGACTTGGCTCTTGCTTTCCAATCTGGTGTCGAAGTAGCCTACAAGGCGGTTATGAAACCAGTTGAGGGAACTATTTTGACAGTTTCTCGTGGTGCGGCCATTGGGGCCAAGAAAAAAGCTGAGGAGACAGACGATGCTGTTGAGGTCATGCGTGCAGCCTTGGAAGGTGCTAAGAGAGCTTTGGCTAAGACTCCTGATATGCTCCCAGTCTTGAAAGAGGTTGGTGTCGTGGACTCAGGTGGTCAAGGATTGGTCTTCATCTATGAAGGTTTTCTTTCAGCTCTTACTGGTGAATACAGCGCTTCTGAGGACTTTGTAGCAACGCCTGCCAACATGAGTGAAATGATCAATGCAGAGCACCACAAGTCTGTAGCAGGTCATGTGGCAACTGAGGATATTACCTTCGGTTACTGTACGGAGATCATGGTTGCTCTCAAACAAGGCCCAACTTATTCTAAGGACTTTGACTATGATGAATTCCGTAACTACTTGAATGAACTTGGGGACTCGCTCCTTGTTGTCAACGATGATGAGATTGTCAAAGTTCACGTTCATACAGAAGATCCAGGTCTTGTTATGCAAGAAGGGCTTAAATATGGTAGCTTGGTCAAGGTTAAAGTGGACAACATGCGCAACCAACACGAAGCACAAGTTGAAAAAGAAGCAGCACAAGTCAGCAAGCCAGCTGAGGAGAAGGAATATGCCCTTATCGCAGTAGTGGCAGGTCAAGGATTAGCAGATATCTTCCGTGCCCAAGGTGTGGATTATGTCATCGAAGGTGGGCAGACTATGAACCCTTCCACAGAGGACTTTATCAAGGCTGTTGAACAGGTCAATGCTCGCAACATTATCTTCTTGCCAAACAACAAAAATATCTTTATGGCAGCTCAGTCTGCGGCTGAAGTGCTTGAACAACCAGCTGTTGTGGTAGAAGCTCGTACTCTTCCTCAAGGCTTGACGAGTCTTCTTGCCTTTGACCCAAGCAAGTCTATCGAAGAAAACAAAGAACGCATGACTGCAGCCCTTGGCGATGTCATCAGCGGTAGTGTAACGACTGCCGTTCGCGACACAACTATCGATGGCTTGGAAATTCATGAAAATGACAATCTTGGTATGGTTGATGGGAAAATCCTTGTGTCAAACCCTGACATGCACCAAACCTTGACTGAAACTTTGAAACACATGTTGGACGAAGATAGTGAAATAGTGACCTTCTATGTCGGTGAAGATGGAAGTGAAGAATTAGCCAACCAAATCGCCCAAGAAATCGCAGAAGAATTCGAAGATGTGGAAGTTGAGATTCACCAAGGTCAACAACCTGTATATCCATATATTTTCAGTGTGGAATAAAAATTTAATAGATTAAAAAGAAAGTTGATTGTTCAACTTTCTTTTTTTATGACATTTGTCATATTTCCTAGTGACAGAAGCATCTAGCTCAGCTAACTTCAAAAGACTATAATTGAAGTAGGAAATGGAGGAAGAAGAGATGAAAAATAAAATGATTGTCGCAGTGAGTTTGGTAGCGGCAGGAGTTATGACCTATCTCATGTTTTCAGGATTGGATGAGAGTTTCTATCATTTTCCTTGGGAGCTATTTGCTGGCTTTGGGATGATATCTTGGCTTGTCAGAGAAGGTTTGAAATTAGTCAGAGATGTGAAAAAGGAGTTTGAGGAATGAAAAAAGAAATCATCTATCTCTTTATCGGTCTGTCACTCTTGGTATGGTTAGTAGAAATGTTTACAGGTTGGTTTGACCAAACCTTGCTTCGCCAATTTATTCTTGGTACTTGGGGTTTTGGATTTATGATTTTCGTCGTTTTCCCTATGGGAATGGAGTGGTTGAAAGGAGAATCTCATGACTGTGATTAAAGTTGAGAAATTGAGTAAGAAAATAAAAGACAAGGAGATCTTGCGGAACATCTCTTTTGAAATCCATCATGGTGAATGTGTCGCCTTGATAGGACCCAACGGAGCAGGAAAGACAAGCTTGATTGATTGCCTCTTGGGCGACAAGTTCGTGAGCTCAGGTCAGGTTGTCATTCAAGGGTTTGCGCCAACAGATCCTCGATTAAAGCAGCTTATTTCTGTCTTGCCCCAAGAAAATGCAGTTGTCCAAAGCTTGAAAGTGAAAGAACTTCTATCATTTTTCAAGTCACTTTATCCCGGCAGCCTTTCAGACAAAGAAATTGATGATTTGCTAAGATTTTCGGACAAGCAGAAAAATCAGCTAGCGGGCAAGTTATCTGGTGGGCAAAAACGTTTGTTCTCTTTCGTGTTGGCACTAATAGGTCGTCCGAAAATTCTATTTTTAGACGAACCAACTGCCGCCATGGATACCTCGACACGTCAGCATTTTTGGGAGATTGTCGATCAGTTGAAGAAAAATGGTGTGACCATTGTTTATTCTTCTCACTATATTGAAGAGGTGGAGCATACGGCCGACCGCATCTTGGTCCTCCACAAGGGTGAATTGATCCGTGACACAACGCCTTATGCCATGCGTGGTGAAGAACAAGAAAAACACTTTACGATACCTCTAACTTATCAGGATTTTGTCAGTACCTTGAATATGGTTCAAGAGCTTGAAATCAAGCAAAATGCTCTTTCCTTCACCACCAAAGAAGCCAGCCAGGTATGGAAAGTCTTGCAAGAACAGGGCTGCACGATCGAAGAAATTGAAGTTCGCAATCGAACTCTCTTAGACAGTATCTTCGAAACGACTCAAGACTAAAGGAGATTGACGATGAAAAATATGACAAGTCTCATGAAAGTGGAACTCATTCTGATGAAACGGCAAGCCATCTACTACTTGCTATCCATCGGACTACCAAGTGTGTTTTACCTTATTTTTTCTGGTATGATGTCAGGGTCAGATATTCCAGAAATCGTTCTGCAAGCCTATCTTTTTGCTATGACGCTCTTTAGTATCATGTCAAGCGCTTTTTTCAGTATCCCTAGCACACTCGAATCCGACAAGACAAACAACTGGCAAAAATTGATTCAACATTCTCCAGTTTCTATGGTAGAATATTATGTATCAAAACTGTTCAGTACTCTGCTGACCTTCTTGTTATCAATTATAGTTGTCTTTTCGGTTGGTCATTTTGTCCGCGGGGTTACTCTACCTTGGCTTGACTGGTTGGTAATAGGTGCTATTTTGCTGGTCGGAAGCGTGGTCTTTATCAGCATGGGGGTCTTGGTGAGCTTGCTTCCCAGTGCTCAACTGATGACGGTTATTGGAAATATTGCCTATATTGCTTTGGCTGTCCTAGGTGGACTATGGTTCCCCTTAAGTTCCTTTCCAGAATGGCTCCAATCCATTGGGAAATTGACTCCAACCTACCAGCTTATGCAGGTCGTCTCTACTTATATGGAGCACCACGAGTTTAACGTTCTTGCTGCCTTGATTGTACTAGGCTACACAGTTTTCTTTGGTGTCTTGGTAATCCAGCTGAAAAAACGGATCGAGGTAAAATAAATCTATGTTGGAAAAATTAAAAAACACTCATTATATGTTTCATATTTCATTAGTGTTTATCATCTTTCCTATAGCGGGTGTCATCAGTGGAGAGTACCCGTCTTTGACCTTGTTCTGGACATTATTATTTGTCCTAGCCTTTTATTCGATTTTATTAAGTCAAAACCGTACTGTGCAGTGGCTGGCTTGGTGGGTCATGATTGCCTACATTTTTTATACATCGGTTTGGCTGAATTCGGGTTTCACATGGTTTATCTTTTATTTATCTAACCTCCTCATTTATGAGCTGGATGAGATTTCTCTTCACTCTTGGCGTTTTGTCAGTTTTATTGTCTTGCAACCCTTGATTTTGACAGGGATTTATATGGTTGATCAAGTTAGTCCCTGGCAACTGCTCTTTTTCTTGGTGACCTTTGTCTTTTCTGATGCCTTTACCTTTGGTCTCTATCGAATTCGAGTGTCGGAGGAAATAAAAGAAGAAAAGAGAAAGCAAAATGCCAAGCTTAATCTTTTCTTGGCTGAAAATGAACGCAGTCGTATTGGTCAGGACCTCCATGACAGCCTAGGTCATACTTTTGCCATGCTGAGTGTAAAAACGGATCTTGCCCTCCAGCTTCTTCAAATGCAGGCCTATCCGCAAGTGGAAAAAGAATTAAAAGAAATTCATCAGATCAGTAAAGAATCCATGAATGAAGTTCGTACCATCATTGAAAATCTCAAAACCAGAACACTTGCCTCTGAGTTTGTGACTGTTAAAAAAATGCTGGAAATTGCAGGAATTGAAACAGAAATCAATCACCAACTAGATACAGCTAGCCTAACTCAGGAATTGGAGTCAACGGCTTCCATGATTTTGCTTGAATTGGTGACCAATATCATCAAACATGCCAAAGCGTCTAAGGCCTGCTTAAAATTAGAACGAACAGAGAAAGAACTCATTTTAACAGTGAGAGATGATGGCTGTGGCTTTGCTTCTCTAAAAGGAGATGAGCTACATACTGTTCGAGATCGTGTCCTTCCATTTTCAGGAGAAGTAAAGGTGATCAGTCAGAAACAGCCGACTGAAGTGCAGGTTCGGCTACCTTATAAGGAGAGAAACTAAGATGAAACTACTTGTTGCAGAAGATCAAAGTATGTTGCGAGATGCTATGTGCCAGTTGCTTACCTTTCAACCAGATGTAGAGACTGTCCTACAAGCCAAGAATGGGCAAGAAGCAATCGAACTCTTAGAAAAAGAGTCTGTAGATATCGCCATTCTTGACGTAGAAATGCCTGTTAAGACAGGCCTCGAAGTCTTGGAGTGGATACGAGCAGAAAAGCTGGAAACAAAGGTGGTTGTGGTGACGACCTTCAAGCGCCCCGGCTATTTTGAACGTGCAATCAAGGCTGGAGTGGATGCTTATGTCTTAAAAGAAAGAAGCATTGCAGACCTCATGCAAACCTTGCACACGGTTCTCGAAGGACGTAAGGAATATTCGCCTGAATTGATGGAAGTGGTGATGACGCATCCTAACCCGTTAACTGAACAAGAAATCGCTGTTTTAAAGGGAATCGCTCAGGGCTTGTCTAACCAAGAAATTGCAGATCAGCTTTATCTATCAAACGGAACCGTCCGAAACTATGTCACCAATATTCTTTCGAAACTAGCTGCTGGTAATCGAACAGAGGCAGCCAACATCGCAAAAGAATCTGGTTGGCTTTGATAAGAAAATAATCAAAATGAAAGCTTAATTGATAAAAATCAATACCTGAATTTAGGAAGTCGATGGGCTTCCTTTTCTTTGTTAAAAAAGCGGTAAGAACTAGTTTCAAAGAGATAAAAGATCAGTATAAAAACGAAAAAAATATTGACAAGGAAAGAAAAAATGTGTTACAATAATAAACGGTACTTTTTACTTTTGGTCTCTCAAAAGTGTACAGGGACGTGCTGACAAATGTTGCAAAAGTACACACAGATGGTAGCTGTCACCAAGTGTATCATCACCAAAAATAAAAAAACACAGGAGAATGTAGATGCCTACAATTAACCAATTGGTTCGCAAACCGCGTAAATCAAAAGTAGAAAAATCTAAATCACCAGCTTTGAACGTTGGTTACAACAGTCATAAAAAAGTTCAAACAAACGTTTCTTCACCACAAAAACGTGGTGTTGCAACTCGTGTTGGAACAATGACACCTAAAAAACCTAACTCTGCCCTTCGTAAATTCGCTCGTGTACGTTTGAGCAACCTTATCGAAGTTACTGCCTACATCCCAGGTATCGGACACAACTTGCAAGAGCACAGCGTGGTGCTTCTTCGTGGTGGACGTGTAAAAGACCTTCCAGGGGTACGTTACCATATCGTCCGTGGTGCACTTGATACTGCAGGTGTTAACGATCGTAAACAAGGCCGTTCTAAATATGGTACTAAACGTCCAAAAGCATAAGGAAAGGGGATAAAGAGAAATGAGTCGTAAAAATAGAGCTCCAAAACGTGACGTATTGCCAGATCCGCTTTACAATTCACAACTAGTTACTCGTCTTATCAACCGCGTTATGCTTGACGGTAAACGTGGTACAGCTGCTTCAATCGTTTACGGTGCTTTTGAGCAAATCAAAGAAGCTACTGGTAACGATGCACTTGAAGTATTTGAAACAGCTATGGAAAACATCATGCCTGTACTTGAAGTACGTGCACGTCGTGTTGGTGGATCTAACTACCAAGTCCCAGTTGAAGTTCGTCCAGAACGTCGTACAACACTTGGACTTCGTTGGTTGGTAACAATCGCTCGCCTTCGTGGTGAACACACAATGCAAGACCGTCTTGCAAAAGAAATCTTGGATGCTGCGAACAACACTGGTGCAGCTGTTAAGAAACGTGAAGACACTCACCGTATGGCTGAAGCTAACCGTGCCTTCGCACACTTCCGTTGGTAATAAAATGATGCTAAGAGCGGCAAAGGCCCAAGGCAAAAATAGGAAACTGATGCAGTGTTCCGTGAACACAAAGCAGTTTATCTTTTTTGCACCGGGCCTCGCTCGGGTTCAAATCAGTTAACTTGAGCTTTTAGCCTGAATTCAATTCAACTTACCATCTCGTAAGTTGAAACCAACAAAAACATGAAAAGATTGAGAACGGGTAGGTCCTGCCTATCCGTTTTTATTAAAATCGTGTTATAATAGAATAGAAATTAAAATAAATAGGAGAAACAAACCTCATGGCACGCGAATTTTCACTTGAAAAAACTCGTAATATCGGTATCATGGCTCACGTCGATGCTGGTAAAACAACAACTACTGAGCGTATTCTTTACTACACTGGTAAAATCCACAAAATCGGTGAAACTCACGAAGGTGCGTCACAAATGGACTGGATGGAGCAAGAGCAAGAACGTGGTATCACTATCACATCTGCTGCGACAACAGCTCAATGGAACAACCACCGCGTAAACATCATCGACACACCAGGACACGTGGACTTCACTATCGAAGTACAACGTTCTCTTCGTGTATTGGACGGTGCGGTTACAGTTCTTGACTCACAATCAGGTGTTGAGCCTCAAACTGAAACAGTTTGGCGTCAAGCAACTGAGTACGGAGTTCCACGTATCGTATTTGCTAACAAAATGGACAAAATCGGTGCTGACTTCCTTTACTCAGTAAGTACACTTCACGACCGTCTTCAAGCAAATGCACACCCAATCCAATTGCCAATCGGTGCTGAAGATGACTTCCGTGGTATCATCGACTTGATCAAGATGAAAGCTGAAATCTATACTAACGACCTTGGTACAGATATCCTTGAAGAAGACATCCCAGCTGAATACCTTGACCAAGCTCAAGAATACCGTGAAAAATTGGTGGAAGCAGTTGCTGAAACTGATGAAGACTTGATGATGAAATACCTTGAAGGTGAAGAAATCACTAACGAAGAATTGAAAGCTGCTATCCGTAAAGCAACTATCAACGTTGAATTCTTCCCAGTATTGTGTGGATCTGCCTTCAAGAACAAGGGTGTTCAATTGATGCTTGATGCAGTTATCGACTACCTTCCAAGCCCACTTGATATCCCAGCGATCAAAGGTATCAACCCAGATACAGATGAAGAAGAAACTCGTCCAGCATCTGACGAAGAGCCATTCGCAGCTCTTGCCTTCAAGATTGCAACAGACCCATTTGTAGGTCGTTTGACATTCTTCCGTGTATACTCAGGTGTTCTTCAATCAGGTTCTTACGTAATGAACACTTCTAAAGGTAAACGTGAACGTATCGGACGTCTTGTGCAATTGCATGCCAATAGTCGTCAAGAAATCGAAACCGTTTATGCTGGTGATATTGCAGCTGCTATTGGTTTGAAGGATACAACTACTGGTGATTCATTGACAGATGAAAAAGCTAAAATCATCCTTGAGTCAATCCACGTTCCAGAACCAGTTATCCAATTGATGGTTGAGCCAAAATCTAAAGCGGACCAAGATAAGATGGGTATTGCCCTTCAAAAATTGGCTGAAGAAGATCCAACATTCCGCGTTGAAACAAACGTTGAAACTGGTGAAACAGTTATCTCTGGTATGGGTGAACTTCACCTTGACGTCCTTGTTGACCGTATGCGTCGTGAGTTCAAAGTTGAAGCGAACGTAGGTGCTCCTCAAGTATCTTACCGTGAAACATTCCGCGCTTCTACTCAAGCACGTGGATTCTTCAAACGTCAGTCTGGTGGTAAAGGTCAATTCGGTGATGTATGGATTGAGTTTAGTCCAAACGAAGAAGGTAAAGGATTCGAATTCGAAAACGCAATCGTCGGTGGTGTGGTTCCTCGTGAATTTATCCCAGCGGTTGAAAAAGGTTTGGTAGAATCTATGGCTAACGGTGTACTTGCAGGTTACCCAATGGTTGACGTTAAAGCTAAGCTTTACGATGGTTCATACCACGATGTCGACTCATCTGAAACTGCCTTCAAGATCGCGGCTTCACTTGCTCTTAAAGAAGCTGCTAAGACTGCACAACCAGCTATCCTTGAGCCAATGATGCTTGTAACAATCACTGTTCCAGAAGAAAACCTTGGTGACGTCATGGGTCACGTAACTGCTCGTCGTGGACGTGTAGATGGTATGGAAGCACATGGTAACAGCCAAATCGTTCGTGCTTACGTTCCACTTGCTGAAATGTTCGGTTACGCAACAGTTCTTCGTTCAGCATCTCAAGGACGTGGTACCTTCATGATGGTATTCGACCACTACGAAGATGTACCTAAGTCAGTACAAGAAGAAATCATTAAGAAAAACAAAGGTGAGGACTAATCAGTCCTCGCTCTAGAAGGAAGTCACTAAGTGACTTCCTTTTTTGTCTTTAACTATTCATTTTTGCTGGATATAGTATACGAATTTGGTTGTTAAGTGATAGAATCATAAACTCCATTCAGAAAGAAAATACATTAATTTGATAAATTAAAGTAAATAAAAGCTCCTAATTTCGTTTGGATGTTAATAAAAATGAGGAAAAAATCATAAATACACTTTTAGATAGAAAATTCAGAAAATTGATACTTTTGTCTTGAAAATTTTTGAAAAAATGGTATGATAGTAACAAGCTATTTTTTTAAGAGAAGAGAAAGGGGAACAATGGAGAAAATCAGTTTAGACGCTCCTAAGACGGGGTCGGACCTAGTTTTGGAAACTCTCCATGATTTAGGGATTGATACTATATTTGGTTATCCTGGTGGGGCTGTCTTACCTTTATATGATGCGATTTATAATTTTAAAGGTATTCGTCACATTTTAGGTCGTCATGAGCAAGGTTGTCTGCACGAAGCTGAAGGCTATGCAAAATCAACTGGAAAGTTGGGTGTCGCAGTCGTCACAAGCGGACCAGGAGCAACAAATGCCATTACAGGGATTGCAGATGCTATGAGCGATAGCGTTCCCCTTTTGGTCTTTACCGGACAAGTCGCTCGAGCGGGAATTGGGAAGGATGCCTTTCAGGAGGCGGATATTGTCGGTATTACCATGCCCATTACCAAGTACAATTACCAAGTTCGTGAGACAGCTGACATTCCTCGTATCATTACGGAAGCTGTCCATATTGCGACCACAGGTCGTTCAGGTCCAGTCGTGATTGACTTGCCTAAGGATATATCTGCTTTAGAGACAGACTTCATCTATTCACCCGAAGTTCATTTACCGAGTTATCAACCGACGATAGAACCGAACGACATGCAAATCAAGAAAATCTTGAAACAATTGTCTAAGGCTAAGAAACCTGTTTTGTTGGCAGGTGGTGGGATTAGTTATGCTGAAGCAGCTGCAGAATTAAATGAATTTGCTGAACGCTATCAAATTCCAGTCGTGACCAGTCTTTTGGGGCAAGGCACGATTGCGACTAGTCATCCACTCTTCCTTGGTATGGGAGGCATGCACGGTTCTTTCGCTGCTAACATTGCGATGACCGAAGCAGATTTTATGATTAGTATTGGTTGCCGTTTCGATGACCGCCTGACTGGAAATCCTAAGACCTTTGCTAAAAATGCTAAGGTTGCTCATATCGATATAGACCCAGCTGAGATTGGGAAGATTATCAGTGCAGATATTCCAGTGGTTGGGGATGCTAAGAAAGCCTTGCAGATGCTATTGGCAGAACCAACTGTTCATAACAATACTGAAAAGTGGATTGACAAAGTTACCAAGGACAAGAACCGCGTTCGTTCTTATGATAAGAAAGAACGTGTGGTCCAACCGCAGACAGTCATTGAACGCATCGGTGAGTTGACGAATGGAGATGCCATTGTTGTCACAGATGTAGGGCAACACCAAATGTGGACAGCCCAGTATTACCCATATCAGAATGAACGTCAATTAGTCACATCTGGTGGTTTGGGTACCATGGGATTTGGAGTTCCTGCAGCTATCGGAGCTAAGATTGCCAATCCAGAAAAAGAAGTAGTTCTTTTTGTCGGTGACGGTGGCTTCCAAATGACCAACCAAGAACTAGCCATCCTAAACATCTACAAGGTGCCCATTAAGGTCGTGATGTTGAATAACCACTCACTAGGAATGGTTCGTCAGTGGCAGGAATCCTTCTATGAGGGTAGAACATCTGAGTCGGTCTTTGATACCCTTCCTGATTTCCAGCTGATGGCACAGGCCTACGGCATCAAAAACTATAAATTTGATAATCCAGAGACGATAGAGAAGGATCTAGAGGTTATTCTGGAGGATGTGCCGATGTTTATCGAGGTGGATATTTCTCGTAAGGAACAGGTTTTACCAATGGTACCAGCTGGTAAGAGTAATCATGAGATGTTGGGGGTGAAGTTCCATGCGTAGAATGTTAACGGCAAAACTACAAAATCGTTCAGGAGTCCTCAATCGCTTTACAGGTGTCCTTTCTCGTCGTCAGGTCAATATCGAGAGTATCTCAGTTGGTGCGACGGAGAATCCTGATGTATCACGGATTACTATCATTATTGATGTAGCTTCACATGATGAAGTGGAGCAAATTATCAAGCAACTCAACCGTCAGATTGATGTAATTCGCATTCGAGATATCACAGATAAACCGCACTTGGAAAGAGAAGTTATCTTGGTGAAGGTATCTGCTCCTGCTGAAAAGCGTGCAGAAATCTTGGCCATTATCCAACCTTTCCGTGCAACGGTAGTAGATGTGGCTCCAAGTTCGATTACGATCCAGATGACTGGGAATGCTGAAAAGAGTGAGGCACTCTTGCGAGTAATCCGTCCTTATGGAATTAGGAATATTGCTCGTACGGGTGCAACTGGATTTACCCGCGACTAATACTCTTTGATTTTCAATGAGTATAAAATCCAGCTTAAATTTGTTAAACTAGCCTAAAAGGCAATAAATAATAGAAAAGAGAGAAAAACTATGGCAGTACAAATGGAATACGAAAAAGATGTTAAGGTAGCAGCGCTTGACGGCAAAAAAATCGCCGTTATCGGTTATGGTTCACAAGGACATGCACATGCGCAAAACTTGCGTGACTCAGGTCGTGATGTCATCATTGGTGTACGTCCTGGTAAGTCTTTTGACAAAGCAAAAGAAGATGGTTTTGACACTTACACAGTAGCAGAAGCGACTAAGTTGGCTGACGTTATCATGATCTTGGCTCCAGACGAAATCCAACAAGAATTGTACGAGGCAGAAATCGCCCCAAACTTGGAAGCTGGAAATGCAGTTGGATTTGCTCATGGTTTCAACATCCACTTTGAATTTATCAAAGTACCTGCGGATGTAGATGTCTTCATGTGTGCTCCTAAGGGACCAGGACACTTGGTACGTCGTACTTACGAAGAAGGATTTGGTGTTCCAGCTCTTTATGCAGTCTACCAAGATGCTACAGGAAATGCGAAAAATATTGCCATGGACTGGTGTAAAGGAGTTGGAGCAGCTCGTGTAGGTTTGCTTGAAACAACTTACAAAGAAGAAACTGAAGAAGATTTGTTTGGTGAACAAGCTGTACTTTGTGGTGGTTTGACTGCCCTTATCGAAGCAGGTTTTGAAGTCTTGACAGAAGCAGGCTATGCCCCAGAATTGGCTTACTTTGAAGTTCTTCATGAAATGAAATTGATCGTTGACTTAATCTATGAAGGTGGATTCAAGAAAATGCGTCAATCTATTTCAAACACTGCTGAATACGGTGACTATGTATCAGGTCCACGCGTGATTACGGAGCAAGTTAAAGAAAACATGAAAGCTGTTTTGGCAGACATCCAAAATGGTAAATTTGCAAATGACTTTGTAAATGACTACAAGGCTGGTCGTCCAAAACTTACTGCTTACCGTGAACAAGCAGCTAATCTTGAAATTGAAAAAGTTGGTGCGGAATTACGTAAAGCAATGCCATTCGTTGGTAAAAACGATGACGATGCTTTCAAAATCTACAACTAATTCTTGAAAATAAGAACAGAAGGCGAGTTGGGGGGTACCTAACTCGCTTTTTATCTTGTAAAGTATTTGAGGAGGAGACATGCTAAGTGCAAAAGATGTGGTGAAAGCCCATAAAGTTTTAAGTGGTGTAGTAGTGAATACACCACTGGAATATGATCATTACTTATCAGAAAAATACCAAGCAAAAATTTATCTCAAAAAGGAGAATGCGCAACGAGTTCGTTCTTTTAAAATTCGTGGAGCTTATTATGCTATTTCACAGTTGACAAAAGAAGAACGAGAACGTGGTGTGGTCTGTGCATCAGCAGGGAATCACGCTCAAGGTGTCGCTTACACTTGTAAGGAGATGAAGATTCCTGCGACAATTTTTATGCCCATCACAACGCCCCAACAAAAAATTGGTCAAGTTCGTTTCTTTGGTGGTGACTATGTGACGATCAAGTTGGTCGGAGATACTTTTGACGCTTCGGCTAAGGCGGCCCAAGAATTCACCGTTTCAGAAAATAGAACCTTTATCGATCCTTTTGATGATGCCCATGTTCAGGCAGGACAAGGGACTGTAGCCTATGAAATTCTTGAAGAAGCCCGTAAAGAGTCTATTGATTTTGATACAGTACTAGTACCGGTAGGTGGTGGTGGACTGATTGCAGGGGTTTCGACCTATATCAAAGAAACCAATCCCGCTATCGAAGTCATTGGTGTTGAAGCCAATGGTGCCCGTTCGATGAAGGCTGCTTTTGAGGCTGGGGGACCAGTTAAACTCAAAGAAATTGACAAGTTTGCTGATGGTATAGCTGTACAGAAAGTTGGACAGTTGACCTATGAAGCGACACGTCAGAATGTTGAAACTCTTATCGGAGTGGATGAGGGTTTGATTTCAGAAACCTTGATTGATCTTTATTCTAAGCAAGGGATTGTCGCCGAACCAGCTGGAGCTGCTAGTGTTGCAGCCTTGGAAGTTCTATCGGACTATATCAAAGGCAAAACAATCTGTTGTATCATTTCTGGGGGCAATAACGATATTAACCGTATGCCGGAAATGGAAGAACGTGCCTTGATTTACGATGGAATCAAGCATTACTTTGTGGTAAACTTCCCACAGCGTCCAGGAGCTCTTCGAGAGTTTGTAAATGACATTTTGGGACCAAATGATGATATTACTCGTTTTGAGTATATCAAAAGGGCCAGCAAGGGAACAGGACCAGTCTTGATTGGGATTGCTCTTGCTGATAAGCATGATTATGCTGGTTTGATTCATCGGATGGAAAAATTTGACCCATCTTATATTAATTTGAATGGTAATGAGACTTTGTATAATATGCTAGTCTAAAATAAAT
Source organism: Streptococcus oralis (assembly GCF_004127215.1). Taxonomy (GTDB): domain Bacteria; phylum Bacillota; class Bacilli; order Lactobacillales; family Streptococcaceae; genus Streptococcus; species Streptococcus oralis_BD. The sequence continues at coordinate 130,961 of NZ_QEWJ01000002.1, forward strand.
TTGCTAACATATTATTTGCATAATGAATATGATGATGCTATAATGAGGATGACGAAAGGGGGAGATTCCCATGGTTTTACATGTTTTATTTATTCTATTAATTCTAGTGCTGATTGCATCAGTGATTATTATCAGCTCTGTGTATGTTGTAAGGCAGCAGTCTGTCGCCATTATTGAGCGCTTTGGTAAATACCAAAAGTTGAGTAACAGTGGGATTCATGTGCGAGCTCCTTTTGGGATTGATAGAATTGCAGCCAGAGTGCAGTTGCGCCTATTACAAAGTGAGATTGTCGTGGAAACAAAAACGCAGGATAACGTCTTTGTAACTATGAATGTGGCAACTCAGTATCGAGTGAATGAGAACAACGTCACAGATGCTTACTATAAACTAATGAGACCAGAAGCTCAAATCAAATCCTATATCGAGGATGCCTTGCGTTCGTCCGTACCGAAATTGACCTTGGATGAACTATTTGAGAAAAAAGATGAAATCGCATTAGAAGTTCAAAAACAAGTAGCAGAAGAAATGTCTACATATGGTTACATCATTGTAAAAACACTGATTACGAAGGTTGAGCCTGACGCTGAAGTGAAACAATCAATGAATGAAATCAATGCTGCCCAACGTAAGAGGGTCGCTGCGCAAGAACTTGCAGAAGCAGATAAGATTAAAATCGTGACAGCGGCGGAGGCAGAGGCAGAAAAAGATCGCCTACATGGTGTAGGGATTGCAGAACAGCGTAAGGCTATTGTTGACGGACTTGCTGATTCTATTCAAGAATTAAAAGGAGCCAATGTTGAACTCACGGAAGCCCAGATTATGTCCATTCTATTAACAAATCAGTATTTGGATACTTTGAATAATTTCGCTGACAATAAGGGCAATAACACCATCTTCCTACCAGCAAATCCTGATGGAGTTGAAGATATACGAACAAGCATATTATCAGCTTTAAAAGCTAAGTAATAACAATTCATTATTTGTTTTCAATAAGTAGATGTTTTTTGGATAATCCTAAAAGAATGGATATATGTCAGTATCGTAAAGAATAAAATAGGAGAAGAACATGGCTAAGTCAAACTTTGAAAAAGTAGAATCAGTTGTTGGCTGGGTTCGTGATAAGAAAATCACAGGTTACCGTATCTCTAAGGAAACAAATGCACGTGAAATGTCAATTATTGCTTTGGCACAAGGTCGTGCAAAAGTGAAAAATATTTCATTTGAAACAGCCCTAGGTTTGATTGATTTTTATGACAAGAATCATGAAAAATTTGAAGATTAAACTAGGCTTAAAGGCAGATTCTTAAAATGGATCTGCCTTTTGTTCTGCAAAGAGTTAGTAAAAAGACTACATATTTTATGCAGTCTTTGTTTGTTATTTGAGATAGCGCTGAAGAAACTCTTTTGTTCGCTCTTCTTTTGGATTGGTGAAGAGGTCTTCGGGATTGCCTTCTTCAGCGATGACACCCTTATCCATAAAGATGACACGGTGAGAGACATCGCGGGCGAACTCCATTTCGTGGGTGACGACGATCATAGTCAAGCCTTCTTGAGCTAGGTCTTGCATGATTTTGAGGACTTCACCGACCATTTCAGGGTCAAGGGCAGATGTTGGTTCGTCAAAGAGGATGGCATCAGGATTCATGGAGAGGGCGCGAGCGATGGCTACACGTTGCTTCTGGCCACCAGAGAGTTGTTTTGGTTTGGCTTGCCAGTAGCGTTCTCCCATGCCAACTTTTTCAAGATTTTCTTTGGCAATTTTTTCAGCTTCAGAGCGTTCTCTTTTGAGGACAGTCGTTTGGGCGACAATAGTGTTTTCGAGAACATCGAGGTTTTCAAAGAGGTTGAAGGATTGAAAAACCATTCCGAGCTTTTCACGATAGTGAGTAAGGTCATAGCCTTTTGCAAGGACGTTTTCTCCTCGGTAGAGAATTTCCCCCTCAGTAGGTGTTTCAAGTAGGTTGATAGAACGTAGGAAGGTTGATTTTCCGCTTCCTGAGCTGCCGATGATGGAGATAACCTCTCCTTTGTGAACTGACAGAGAGATGTCTTTTAAGACTTCATTTTGTCCATAGGATTTTTTGAGGTGTTTAATTTCAAGAATGGGTTGATTCATTATTTCAGGTCCTCCGTTTGCATTTGATTAGCACCTGTAGTGTAGGTATCCATGTCCATGCGTCTTTCGATGGAGCGTAGAATACGGGTCACTGTGAAGGTGAGGACAAAGTAAATCACGGCGATGATTGTAAATGTCTGGAAGTATTGATAAGTTTGAGTTGCCACGGTATTTCCAGAGAAGTAGAGTTCCACCACAGAGATAACATTCAGTACAGACGTATCCTTGATATTGATGACAAACTCATTACCAGTAGCAGGTAAGATATTGCGAACGACCTGAGGTAGGACAATCTTACGCATGGTTTGATTATGGGTCATACCAAGAGCGGTTGCGGCTTCAAATTGTCCCTTGTCAACTGCTAGGATACCTCCACGGACGATTTCTGTCATATAGGCACCCGTGTTGATTGAAACGATGAAGATGGCTGCCAGTGTACGATCGAGATTGATTCCGAAGGCTTGTGCTGTACCATAGTAGATAACCATAGATTGAACGATCATTGGTGTACCACGGAAAATTTCAATATAGACATTGAGGATCCAGCCAAGTAGCTTTTGCAAGCCATAGATGGCCTTGTTTTCAGATAGAGGGGCTGTACGGAAGACTCCAATTGCAAGCCCGATAATGAGCCCTGTGATGGTTCCGATAATGGAGATCAAGAGTGTGATACCGGCACCACGCAAAAGTTGTTGCCAGTTTTCAGAAAGGATCTTAACGACTTGGCTAAAGAAACTACTTTCTTCCTCCGTTGTTGTCGCCTCCACTGGTTGTTCTTTGATCATCCGATCCATGAGGGCTACTTGTTCGTCCTTAGAAATGGTTTCGATGCTGGCATTGATTTGGCTGATGCGACTATCGTCCTTGCGAAGACCAATGGCAATAGCTGTATCTTCTTCGCCAGTTTTGAAACCTGGTTGGGGTTGGATCATTTTGAACTTAGCGTTGGCAGATTCAGCGGTCAGGGCTTCAGGGCGTTCTGAAACATAGGCATCGATAACACCAGCTTCAAGTGCTTGGCGCATCTGAGCAAAATCACCCATGGCTGTTTCTTTCTTGGCGCCAGGGATTTGGGAAATCAAGTCATAAAGGTAAACGCCTTGTTGTGATGTGATTTTTGCTCCGCCAAAGTCGTTTAAAGATTTGGCGTTGGCATAGGCAGAGTCCTTTTTAACCAATAGAACAGGTTCACTAGTGTAGTAACTGCTTGAAAAGGCAATTTCTTGTTTGCGTTCAGCCGTTGGGCTCATACCTGCAATGATCATATCGATTTTGCCAGAAGTAAGGGCTGGAACAAGTCCTTCCCACTTGGTTTTAACGACCAAAGGTTCCTTGCCTAGGCCTTTGGCAATCTTTTTAGCGATTTGGACATCGTAGCCATTGGCATATTGGTTGGTACCGTCAATTTTAACAGCCCCGTTACTATCATCGTCTTGGGTCCAGTTGAAGGGAGCGTAAGCTGCCTCCATCCCGATGCGTAAATATTCGTCAGCTTGGACCTGGCTAACTAATCCCAGTGTAAGGGCTAGGCTAGCAAGGATAGATAAGCATAATTTTTTCATGTTTTCTCCTATTTCTAGTCTAAAAATGACTTCTCTCTATTGTATCGAAAAATAGTGAGATTTTCAATACAAGTAAGCCTTTACTTATAAAAAATGATATAATGATAGCAAAGATAAAAAGGGGGATTGTGTTGTGAAAAAGACTTTTTTCTTGCTTTTATTTAGCTTGTTTTGTATTTTACCACTCTCTGTTTTTGCGGTTGATTTCAAGATTCGCTCTTATCAAGGTGATTTGAATATTCATGCAGATAATACAGCAGAATTTAGGGAGAAAGTAGTCTATTATTTTGATGAAGACTTTAATGGACAACTAGTAGGACTTGGCCATGCGGGTAAGATGCCAAAGGGCTTTGAAATAGATTCCAGTCCGAAGATTCAGGTATGGAAGAATGCTGTTGCCATTGAAAATGTCAATAGTGAAGTGATAGAAGAATCGGAAGGCTATACTGTAAAAGTGTATAATCCAGGCCAAGGGGGGGATACCGTTGAAGTGGTAATCACATGGCAACTAAAAAATCTCTTATTTCTATATGATGATATCGCGGAACTTAATTGGCAGCCCCTGACGGATAGTTCAGAACCTATCGAAAAATTTGAGTTTCGAGTAACGGGCTTTAATGGAGCAGAAAAATTATTCTTTCATACAGGGAAACTCTTTACAGAGGGCAAGGTAGAAAAGATAGATGGTGATTATCGTGTTCATTTACAGAACCTACCTCGTCAGCGTGGGGTCGAATTGCATGCATATTGGCCTAGAAAAGATTTTGGAACAGCTTTGGATCAGGGATTGAAGGGCAATCGTTTAGCAGAATTTGAAAAAATAGAGGAATCCATTACTGCTGAAAAAGCTCAAAGCAAAGCTCTGATTATGTGGATCATCCCTTTGCTACTCTCGCTTTCTTTAGTCTTTAGTGTTATTTTATACTGCATTTACAGAAGAAAAACCTCCCCATCGAAGAAATATGCTAAAAATCACCGTCTCTATGAACCGCCAATGGACTTAGAACCGATGGTTTTATCGGAAGCTGTTTACTCCACTTCTTTAGAGGAAGTCAGTCCCTTGACCAAGGGAGGAGGGAAGTTCACCTTTGACCAACTCGTTCAGGCCACTTTATTGGATGTGATTGACCGTGGAAATGTTTCAATCATCTCAAATGGAGATGAGGTCCGTTTAAAAGTCGTAAAAGAAAAAGGACTGGCAAGTTTTGAAAAAGATTGCCTTAATTTGGCCTTTTCAGGAAGAGAAGAAGTGCTTGTTTCAGATTTGTTTGCAGATTACCAAGTGTCAACTAGTCTTTACCAAGGTGCAAAAGCAGCTGATGAAAAACGGATTCAGAAAACGGGACGTAAGCTTAAGTCGTCTTTCGAGCAAGCACTTAAGCAGATGCAGGATGGGGTGAGAAAGCGGGTTTCCTCTTTGCAACTTCCAGATTATTATCGTCCACTGAGCAATGGAGAAAAAATCTTGCGATTGATGATAGGTGGCTCTACGCTTCTACCTGCTTTCGTTGGTTTTGGCTGGTTCTTGTATAGTTTGGATGCTCACGGGTACCTTTCTCTGCCACTTCCTATCCTTGGGTTTGTGAGCTTGATGTTAGCTGCCGTCTATTATTGGACGACCCGATTTGATACTCGTGATGGCATTTTAAACGAAGAAGGACTAGAAGCATACTATCTCTGGACTAGTTTTGAAAACATGCTTCGCGATATTGCTCACCTAGACAAGGCAGAATTAGAGAGTATTGTTCTTTGGAATCGCCTCCTTGTCTATGCTACTTTATTTGGTTATGCGGACAAGGTGAGTCATTTGATGAAATCTTATCAGATTCAAGTTGAGAATCCAGATATCAATCTTTACGTAGCTTATGGCTGGCACAGTATGTTTTATCATTCTACTGCTCAAATGAGCCACTATGCTAGTATTGCAAACACAGCTAGCACCTACTCCGTATCTTCTGGAAGTGGAAGTTCTGGCGGGGGATTCTCAGGAGGTGGAGGCGGTGGTAGCATCGGCGCCTTCTAAAAAATCTATCGCAACATCCGAAATTATGTTATAATAGAGGACAGAAAAAGGAGTAATGCATGTATTTTATTGAAATTTTGAAGTCAATCTTTTTTGGGATTGTTGAAGGAATTACTGAATGGTTGCCAATTTCAAGTACAGGTCACTTGATTTTGGTTGAAGAATTTGTACAATACAAGGATCAAAATGAAGCCTTCATGTCTATGTTTAATGTTGTCATTCAGCTCGGTGCTATTTTAGCAGTTATGGTAATTTACTTTAACAAGCTCAATCCCTTCAAACCTGGTAAAAATAAGGTCGAAGTTCGTCGAACTTGGCAGTTATGGTCAAAAGTTTTCGTCGCAACCTTGCCTTTGCTATTGGTTTTTAAGTTGGATGATTGGTTTGATGCCAACTTCCACAACATGGTTTCAGTTGCTATCATGTTGATTATTTATGGGGTTGCCTTTATCTATCTTGAAAAAAGAAATAAGGCGCAAGCTATTGAACCAACAGTGACAGAGCTAGACAAGTTGCCTTATAAAACAGCTCTTTACATCGGACTCTTCCAAGTCCTTGCCCTTTTCCCAGGAACAAGTCGTTCAGGTGCCACTATCGTTGGTGGATTGTTGAATGGAACAAGTCGCTCTGTCGTAACGGAGTTTACCTTCTATCTCGGAATTCCTGTTATGTTTGGAGCTAGCGCTTTAAAGATTTTCAAATTTATTAAAGCCGGTCAACTTTTGAGTTTTGGTCAACTATTCTTGCTCTTGGTTGCTATGGGAGTAGCCTTTGCGGTCAGCATGGTTGCTATTCGTTTCTTGACCAGCTATGTGAAGAAGCACGACTTTACACTCTTTGGTAAATACCGTATTGTACTTGGTAGTGTCTTGTTGCTCTATAGTTTTGTGCGTTTATTTGTATAAGTTGAAAATAGAATAAAATAGGATAGTTCGCCAAAAAACATTTTGGGAGGAACTATCCTATTTTTATAATTGTTTAGTTTATTTTTTATTACCTTATTCTGTCGTCTTGCCCGACGTTTGACCGTGGTTTTAAACGTAAACTAAAAGATTGTATTTAATTTGATTGACTTAAAATTTCGTGGATTAAAGATTCATCAAAAATATCCAGTCCGATAGATTGAAGCATAAATTGTAAAAAATAAATCCGGTCGACAATTTTTTCGGAAGAATTTTCAAAAATACTCCCTTCAACCCAAAAGTTAGTCAAAAGCAAGATTGTCTCGGCCGCTTCATTAGGGAAGGGGATGGGGTGGATGGACTGATCTTCTATTCCTTTTTTAATAATATCTGCAATAAGGGGAGTTCCTATACGCAGATTGTAACGGATAATAGTCAGCATGAACTCCGCATCAAGAGGCGCGTGATTCAACATTTCGTAGTTAGTTTTCTGACTTTTTAAACTAAACTGAAAGGTTTCTTTTAGCTGTTCTCTTCCAGTTAAATGACTGGTGGATTCAAGCCAGTCTAGCAATTCCTTTTCCATCAATTGATAACGCTGTTTTAAAACTGCAAAAAAAATTTCATCTTTTGATTGAAAATGGTGATAAATCGCCCCTTTTGAAATGCTAGCTGTTTGCGCTATGTTCTGTACACTTGTTTTTTCATAGCCATTGTGAATAAAAAGCTGTGAAGCTGTTGATAAAATCTTTTCAATCATTGCTTGAGATTTTTCTGTTTTTGCGACCATTAAGTTCCTTCTCTCTGTTTTATTAAATTTATTTTATCAAAAAAAGAAGAAAAGGTAATATTTGAGCAGTCTAACAAGTCTCATTCTTAAGAAAACCACTCTACTTTTTTAATTTTGCTTCCATACGTTTGATGTGATACAAGTTTGAGAGAACTGTAATTCCACCGATGGTCATTATTCCTAAACCATTCCAAGGACTAAACAAAGTAGTGATGATCCCGCCAGTAATTGTAGCATACCCACATTTCACTCCCAAACGAGAATGTCGGATACCGCTCTCTCCTTGTGTTAATCGATAAAACTGTTCTTTTTGCTGCATTATTTGCTTTTTAATGGCTTCGTGATGACGTATTTGATGTTGACGTACTCGTTGCTCTTGTTTTGCAATATAATCAATTGTTTTTTCTAGCATAGATTTTTTCATGTTAAGTCCCTTCTGCAAAAACCGACCAGACGGTATTTTTATGTTTTTTAGTTTAACAAATATAAATGAAGGTGTCAACTTCTAACACTTGCGGAAAAATATTTTTACTATCAACTATTTGAAATCAATCTCACCGTTTTTATTTTAAGTGCTGTAAATAATACATAATTAAAATCAAGTGGGCTTTTTTATTAATAAAATGTCAAAAAACAGCATAGTCCAAGTATGTATGTGAGAATGTTCCTTCTCTAAAATTATAGAATTTATCCTAGTACAAATGCGGTAGAAATTCAAACTAAACTATATTTCCCAAAAACATTCAGTTTTCTAGCAAAAGAGTGTGGGAACTAAGGGAAAGAAGTTTTCTTGAATTAGGATTTTTTAGAGTCTAAAATGTGAATAACAGCCTGTTGAATGCTGGCCAGCGATTTAAGATAGTTCCTCGAACTATTTTAGTGATTAGCTATCACGCTCTGAGTATTATTTCTAAAACAGAATGAGGCTGAAACACTGTTGTTCCAACCTCATTTGATTCAAACTAATGAAACTCCCCTCAAGGGTTTAAAATCCTGTTACTGTGATTCCTAGTAAACGAACGCCTTTTTCTTTTTCAGCTAGTTCTTCGTAGAGTTGAAGGGCAGTTTGAGAAATCTGACTAGCGTCCTGTGTTGCTTGTGGGAGGCTTTTTCGCCTAGTCAGAGTGGAGAAGTCAGCATATCGTATTTTTAGGATAATGATTTTTCCAGCTTTGTCCTGCTTGTTGAGATTGTGAGCTACTTTTTCAGAGAGAAGAGTCAGCTCTTTTTTGATGTCTTCTTCAGCCTGGAGAATCTTACCATAAGTTTTCTCCTTGCCAATAGACTTACGAATGCGATTGGACTTGACTGGAGAATTGTGAATACCACGAGCCTTTCGATAAAGATCAAAACCGAGTCTGCCAAACCGATCGATTAAAGTGACTTCTGAGACGTCCAATAAGTCTGCACCAGTATAAATGCCCATTTCATGAAGGCGTTCAACTGTTTTTTTGCCCACACCGTAAAATTTAGCAATATCCATTTGTTTGAGAAATTCTTGGGCTTGGTCAGGTAGAATTACTGTCAAACCATGCGGCTTCTGATAATCACTGGCCATTTTAGCTAAGAATTTGTTATAGGAAACGCCAGCAGAAGCAGTCAGGTGTAGTTCCTGCCAGATATCTTGTTGGATGAGACGAGCTATTTTGACAGCTGACTTGATACCAAGTTTATTTTCTGTCACATCCAAGTAGGCTTCGTCAATACTCATGGGTTCAATCAAATCAGTATAACGTTTAAAAATAGCTCGAATCTGAAAACCCACTGCCTTATACTTTTCATAATTTCCGGAGATAAAGACGGCTTGGGGACAACGCTCATAAGCTTCTTTAGAACTCATGGCAGAGTGAATACCAAAGGCCCGTGCCTCGTAGCTACAAGTAGAAACAACACCCCGTCCGCCTGTTTGTCTAGGGTCACTTCCAATGATGACAGGTTTTCCTTTTAACTTAGGATTGTCTCTTATTTCCACTGCAGCAAAAAAGGCATCCATATCGATATGGATGATTTTTCTGGACAAATCATTTATCAATGGAAATATGAGCATTTTTGTTCCTTTCTACCATCATTCATTTTCTATTTATTATACCCTTTTTTCTGAAAAAATGGAAAAGAGTAATTTTACTTTCAAATATATAATACAGATAGTGCCAAATAACAGACTGTATTAGAAAAGAAAGCAACAAAAAGGCCGTATATCACTTGTTGAAATCGGTTACTGTATGGTATACTTGACTCATGAATGTAACAGATGACTGTTACTAGAAAGAAAAATGAGGACATTAACATGGTTGTTAAGACAGTTGTTGAAGCACAAGATATTTTTGATAAAGCTTGGGAAGGCTTCAAAGGCGTAGATTGGAAAGAAAAAGCAAGTATTTCTCGCTTTGTTCAGGCTAACTACACACCTTATGATGGTGATGAAAGTTTCCTTGCAGGACCAACAGAACGTTCACTTCACATCAAAAAGATTGTAGAAGAAACGAAGGCTCACTACGAAGAAACTCGTTTCCCAATGGACACTCGTCCAACATCTATTGCTGATATTCCTGCCGGATTTATCGACAAAGAAAACGAATTGATCTTCGGTATCCAAAATGATGAACTCTTCAAATTGAACTTCATGCCAAAAGGTGGTATCCGTATGGCTGAAACTACTTTGAAAGAAAATGGATACGAACCAGATCCAGCTGTTCACGAAATTTTCACTAAATATGTAACAACGGTTAACGACGGTATCTTCCGTGCCTATACTTCAAACATCCGTCGTGCTCGTCACGCTCATACTGTAACTGGTCTTCCAGATGCCTACTCACGTGGACGTATCATCGGTGTTTACGCACGTCTTGCTCTCTATGGTGCAGACTACTTGATGCAAGAAAAAGTGAACGACTGGAATGCAATTAAAGAAATTGATGAAGAAACAATCCGTCTTCGTGAAGAAGTAAACCTTCAATACCAAGCATTGCAACAAGTTGTTCGCTTGGGTGATCTTTACGGAGTGGATGTTCGTAAACCAGCGATGAATGTTAAAGAAGCTATCCAATGGGTGAACATCGCCTTCATGGCTGTCTGCCGTGTTATCAACGGTGCTGCTACATCTCTAGGACGTGTGCCAATCGTACTCGACATCTTTGCAGAACGTGACCTTGCTCGTGGTACATTTACTGAATCAGAAATCCAAGAATTCGTTGATGATTTCGTTATGAAACTTCGTACAGTTAAATTTGCTCGTACAAAAGCTTATGACCAATTGTACTCAGGTGACCCAACCTTCATCACAACTTCTATGGCTGGTATGGGTAACGATGGTCGTCACCGTGTTACTAAGATGGACTACCGTTTCTTGAACACTCTTGACAATATCGGTAACTCACCAGAACCAAACTTGACAGTTCTTTGGACTGACAAATTGCCATACAACTTCCGTCGCTACTGTATGCACATGAGCCACAAGCACTCTTCTATCCAATACGAAGGTGTAACAACAATGGCTAAAGATGGATACGGAGAAATGAGCTGTATCTCATGCTGTGTGTCACCACTTGACCCAGAAAACGAAGATCAACGCCACAACATCCAGTACTTCGGTGCTCGTGTAAACGTATTGAAAGCCCTTCTTACTGGTTTGAACGGTGGTTACGACGATGTTCACAAAGACTACAAGGTATTTGACATCGATCCTATCCGTGACGAAGTTCTTGAATTCGAATCAGTTAAAGCCAACTTTGAAAAATCTCTTGACTGGTTGACTGATACTTACGTAGATGCTTTGAACATCATCCACTACATGACTGATAAGTACAACTACGAAGCTGTTCAAATGGCCTTTTTGCCAACTAAACAACGTGCCAACATGGGATTCGGTATCTGTGGATTTGCGAACACTGTTGATACATTGTCAGCGATTAGATACGCTACTGTTAAACCAATCCGTGACGAAGATGGCTACATCTACGATTACGAAACAATCGGTGAATACCCACGTTGGGGTGAAGATGACCCACGTTCAAACGAATTGGCAGAATGGTTGATCGAAGCTTACACAACTCGTCTACGTAGCCACAAACTTTACAAAGATGCAGAAGCTACAGTTTCACTTTTGACAATCACATCTAACGTTGCATACTCTAAACAAACTGGTAACTCACCAGTCCACAAAGGTGTATACCTCAACGAAGATGGTTCAGTGAACTTGTCTAAACTTGAATTCTTCTCACCAGGTGCTAACCCATCTAACAAAGCTAAAGGTGGATGGTTGCAAAACTTGAACTCACTTGCTAGCCTTGACTTTGGTTACGCAGCTGACGGTATCTCATTGACAACTCAAGTTTCTCCACGTGCTCTTGGTAAAACTCGTGACGAACAAGTTGATAACTTGGTAACAATTCTTGATGGTTACTTCGAAAACGGTGGACAACACGTTAACTTGAACGTTATGGATTTGAATGATGTTTACGAAAAGATCATGTCAGGTGAAGACGTTATCGTACGTATCTCTGGATACTGTGTAAACACTAAATACCTCACTCCGGAACAAAAAACTGAATTGACACAACGTGTCTTCCACGAAGTTCTTTCAATGGATGACGCATTGAGCTAAGATTCAATTAGAATAGAAAGAAAGCCAGTCGATATGACTGGCTTTTTGCGTCTTTGAAAATTCTTTTAAAAAATAGTTAAATTTGGTCAAAAAAGTTATTGACTTTTACTGACCAATGTGATATAGTAGAAACATAAGGAAAATGAATTCCTTAGAAAACTTCATTTTCAATGATTCTATTTCTTGAAAATGTACGATAGATACCCTAGAAAGGGGTGAGGCCTATGTTTAATCTAACAGACTTTGAAAAGAAGATGATAAAAGGCTTATTTAAAAGAGAAAAACCAGAAATTATACGTAGGGTAGCCAACAGCGAGTAGCTAACAGCTAGTCTAAATTTTTTAAAACAAAGGTCAGAGAAAGTCAAATTGTTTTGACTAAGTAAATTTTTAATTAAACGAGGTATGAAATATGAATAACAATTTTAATAACTTTAACAATATGGATGATTTATTTAACCAATTGATGGGTGGTATGCGTGGATACAGTTCAGAAAACCGTCGTTACTTGATTAATGGTCGTGAAGTGACACCTGAGGAATTTGCTCATTATCGTGCAACTGGGAAATTACCAGGAAATGCAGAATCTGATGCGCAAATGCAACAACACGCTTCAGGTATGAAACAAGACGGTGTCCTTGCTAAACTAGGTCGTAACTTGACAGCAGAAGCTCGCGAGGGCAAGTTGGATCCTGTTATCGGGCGAAACAAGGAAATTCAAGAAACATCTGAAATCCTCTCACGTCGTACTAAGAACAACCCTGTTCTGGTCGGAGATGCAGGTGTTGGTAAGACAGCAGTTGTTGAAGGACTAGCGCAAGCCATTGTGAACGGAGATGTTCCAGCTGCTATCAAGAATAAGGAAATTATTTCCATTGATATCTCAGGTCTCGAGGCTGGTACTCAATACCGTGGTAGCTTTGAAGAAAACGTTCAAAACCTAGTCAACGAAGTGAAAGAAGCAGGAAATATTATTCTCTTCTTTGATGAAATTCACCAAATTCTTGGTGCTGGTAGCACTGGTGGAGACAGTGGGTCTAAAGGGCTTGCAGATATTCTTAAGCCAGCTCTCTCTCGTGGTGAATTGACTGTTATTGGGGCAACGACTCAAGACGAATATCGTAACACGATTTTGAAGAATGCAGCTCTTGCTCGTCGTTTCAACGAAGTCAAGGTCAATGCTCCTTCAGCAGAGGATACCTTTAAAATTCTTCAAGGGATTCGTGACCTCTATCAACAACACCACAATGTTATCTTGCCAGACGAAGTCTTGAAAGCAGCAGTGGATTATTCAATCCAGTATATTCCTCAACGTAGCTTGCCTGATAAGGCTATCGACCTTGTCGATGTAACGGCGGCTCATTTGGCAGCTCAACATCCAGTAACAGATGTTCATGCTGTTGAACGTGAAATTGAGGCAGAAAAAGACAAGCAAGAAAAAGCAGTTGAGGCAGAGGACTTTGAAGCAGCTCTCAATGCCAAAACACGCATTGCAGAATTAGAGAAAAAAGTCGAAAACCACACAGAAGATATGAAAGTGACTGCCACTGTCAATGATGTGGCCGAATCTGTGGAACGAATGACAGGTATTCCAGTATCTCAAATGGGAGCGTCAGATATCGAACGTTTGAAAGATATGGCCCATCGTTTGGAACACAAGGTTATTGGTCAAGATAAGGCAGTAGAAGCAGTGGCTCGTGCTATCCGTCGTAACCGTGCTGGTTTTGATGAAGGCAATCGCCCAATTGGTAGCTTCCTCTTTGTAGGTCCAACTGGGGTTGGTAAGACCGAGCTCGCTAAGCAATTGGCACTCGATATGTTTGGAACCAAGGATGCGATTATTCGTTTGGATATGTCTGAATACAGTGACCGCACAGCCGTATCTAAGCTGATCGGTACAACAGCCGGTTATGTGGGGTATGATGACAATAGCAATACCTTGACAGAACGTGTTCGTCGCAATCCTTACTCTATCATTCTATTGGATGAGATTGAAAAGGCTGATCCTCAAGTCATTACTCTTCTCCTCCAAGTCTTGGATGATGGTCGTTTGACTGATGGTCAAGGAAATACAGTGAACTTTAAAAATACTGTCATTATCGCAACATCAAATGCTGGATTTGGCTATGAAGCTAACTTGACAGAAGATGCGGATAAACCAGAGTTGATGGATCGCTTGAAACCATTCTTCCGTCCAGAGTTCCTCAACCGCTTTAACGCAGTTATCGAGTTCTCACACTTAAATAAGGAAGATCTTTCTAAGATTGTGGACTTGATGTTGGCTGAAGTCAACCAAACCTTGGCTAAGAAAGACATTGATTTAGAAGTCAGCCAAGCAGCTAAGGACTTTATCACAGAAGAAGGTTATGACGAAGTCATGGGTGTTCGTCCTCTCCGTCGAGTGGTTGAACAACAAATCCGTGATAAGGTGACAGACTTCCACTTGGATCACCTAGATGCTAAACATCTAGAAGCAGATATGGAAGATGGCGTTTTGGTCATTCGAAAAAAAGCCTAACTCGAGATTTTGATAATAAAAAAGAACCAGTTATTGTAACTGGTTCTTTTGCTTTTAGATGACATGGCGTTCAAAGGCATCATCTGAAATACCTTGTTCCAGGATGAGTTTAGCCCATTCTTTAGCAGAAAAGAGGCTGTGGTCCTTGTAGTTTCCACAAGATTCGATGGTTGTTCCAGGCACATCTTCCCAAGTAGTGGTCTCAGCGATTTCCTTGAGCGAATCCTTGATAACAGCTGCAATCTCGGCGCTGGTATGACGTCCCCACATAATCATGTGGAAGCCTGTACGGCAACCAAACGGTGAACAGTCAATCATACCGTCAATGCGGGTACGGATGAGTTTGGCCAAGAGGTGTTCGATAGTGTGAAGGCCAGCAGTAGGGATAGAATCCTCATTTGGCTGCACCAAGCGAATATCAAAGTTGGAGATGACATCTCCCTTAGGGCCTGTTTCTTCCCCAATTAAGCGAACATAGGGTGCTTTAACAATAGTGTGGTCAAGTTCAAAACTTTCAACAATAACTTCTTTTGACATGGTAGTTCCTTTCAGTTTTCTTCTTTCATTATATCATAAAGCCTGCTCTTGATGGAGTTTGACAAATGACTTTTTGAGACTAGCATTATAACAAAGTCTCCATACAAAACCCGCAGAATTATAAAGAAAGAATGGGGTAAAGGAAAAGAAAAACTGAGTTCTTTCTAATGAAGCTAGAGCGACTTTTGAAAGATGGGATCAACTTTTAGAATTTTTGCTTGATCTCTGAACTAATTCTGAACTAGATTGGATATACTGGAGAAAATAAAGATAAAGGAGTTCGTTATGGAACATATGGTAAAAATAGAAGGAGTCTGCAAAAAGCAGGGCAACAAGCAGATTTTAGAAGATATTTCTTTTACAGCTAGAAGCGGTCGGATTACAGCTTTTCTGGGCCCAAATGGTGCTGGTAAAAGCTCGACCTTGAGGATTCTCTTGGGGTTAGATCGGGCGACAGCAGGAACTGCGACTTTTGATGGGCGAACTTATCAGTCAATGACTTATCCGCTCAGAACAGTAGGTGCATCCTTTGATGGCATTGGCGGTTTGCCAAATCGAAAGGTTTATGACCACTTGAGGATTATTGCAGCGAGTAATGCCATTTCCAAGTCTCGGATTGATGAGGTTTTGGAGATGACTGGAATCGCTCATAAGAGGAAGGATCTCTTGTCAAGCCTGTCTCTGGGGGAAGGTCAGCGGTTGGGTTTAGCAGCAGCTTTGCTGGGTGATCCTCAGTTTCTTATATTAGATGAGCCGACCAATGGACTGGATCCAAGTGGGATTAAGTGGTTTAGAAAGTTCATCCGTCAGCAGGCTGATTTAGGGAAAACGGTACTTCTATCATCCCACATCCTGTCAGAGGTGCAAATAGTGACAGATGATGTGGTCTTGATTCATCATGGGCGAATTGTTGAGCAGGGACGATTGGAAGAGGTGCTGCAAGATTCAGACAGTCTAGAAGATCTCTTCTTTGATTTGACAGAGGAGGTTTAAGATGAAAGAAACGATGTCCTTATTGCATTCAGAATGGTTGAAGATCCGCTCAACCAAGGCTTTCAGAGTGAGTATGGCCTTCATGTTGCTCTTGGTGCCTGCCGTATCCTGGCTGGAGGGCCGACAGTATTTGTCTATTGGCTTGGATGCCACACCTGAGACGGTTCCCGGTCTGGCAGAAGCCATTGATCCGCTGGAATATTTAGGTCTCAATGGATCCTCTATGGCAGGCATGGTTTTGGTCATTTTAGCTGGAATTTTAGGAGCTATGGAATTTCAGTCTCATAGCTTGAGAACCAGTCTCTTGACCTGTAATAACCGCCTGAAGTTGCTTGTGGGGAAACTTATGACCTTTGCTTGCTTTTCTTTTGCCATTAGCTTTTTATCAATTTACTTTAGTTATATGGCCATGCATCTGGCTTTAGGAAAGGAAGGGCTTGATCCGATTCTGCTCAATCAGGCAGCTTGGAGTCTGATTTTGTGGAAAACCTTATCTCTGACCTTATTGGGAATCCTTTCGTTTTTGTTAGGTTTATTGGCTCGGACCATGCTAGTTCCTCTGCTTTTTCTCGTACCACAGATCTATAATCTGGGAAACTACCTGGCAGCTCACACGAGTTGGGGAGCTTATTTGCCACAGCCAGCAGGAGAGTTGTTTACTGCAACGCCAACTTCCCAATATGCTAACAATCCCTTGCAAGGGCTCTTGATACTAGGCGCATGGTTACTAGTCATCGGCGGCATGGCCTCTCTGCGCTTTTTGAAGACGGATTTAGGAGGGCGCTACTGATGATAAAAGCTCTACTTAGAAGCGAATGGATTAAGTTCCGTTCTTACTATCTCGCTCTTGGTGCCGCCTTGGTGGTTCTGGTAGCCGTTCCTTTTTTTCTAATGAATCTTGACTACAGTCAGACAGCAGTTGGCCAGACAAAGGCTCTGAGCGAGGTTTTGCATGCCCTCTATCTGGCGCAGCCTGTCATCGTCATCTTTACTTCCCTCTATTTTGCCCAGGAGTTTGTCAAGTCTGGGATGCGAACGAATTTTCTAACCGTATCAAATAGAAAGGCTTGGTTGGCTGGGAAATTCCTTTTTCTGACCTTGCTGCTCTTGGTCCTCTACAGTATCACGGTGGGCAGCTGTTTCCTTGTTATGCTGGCTCGTTTTGACCTAGACTTTAGTTGGTTCTTACTGGGGAAATTCCTCTATTACAGCTCTTTTGGTCTTCTCAGCAATATTTTTCTGGCTTTTTTAACTGCTGGCCTCGCTTTGCTCTTTCAATCTTGGGTTGTGCCGGTGTCGGTGCTCTTTCCTCTCTTGATTGGTCTCAGTCGTTTATTGGCAACTTTCATCAAAGAAGCAAAATACCTGCCCGATCTGGCTACGCTAAATCTTTTTGAGTATGAAGGACTTCAGCATTCAATAGATCTCTCAGGGCTGGGAATACAGCTTTTATGGTTAGCTTTGGTTTGGAGCTCTGCTATATTCTTAACCTTGAAACGAGATGTTCGCTAGAGGTATGCTATAATGGAAATCATGAGACAGTATCGTATTTTGGTGGTTGATGACGACCGGAGCATTTTGAAGCTGGTGAAAAACGTCCTAGAGCTCAATGCTTATGATGTGACGACGCTTGATCGGATAGAAGACCTAGAGCTGACGCATTTTGTCGGATATGACTTGATTCTGCTGGATGTGATGATGGAGCCTGTTAATGGTTTTGAGCTGTGTTCCTACATTCGTCCTCATCTTTCATGTCCAATCATCTTTCTGACGGCTAAGGAGTTGGAGGCGGACAAGGTGGAAGGGCTCTTTCGTGGAGCAGATGACTATATTGTCAAGCCTTTTGGAACCAAAGAATTGCTGGCGCGTGTCAGAGCTCATCTTCGGCGGGAGGAAAGACGTGAGGAGCGCTATTCTGAAATTGCTTCTTGTCAATTTTATCCAGAGCGCTATGAAGTTGCCTGTTTTGGTAAAGTCTTGAAATTTTCAGAGCGAGAGTTTAAGTTACTGCATTTATTAGCTAGCAATTCCAAGCAGACCTTTTCAGCTGAACGCCTGCATACCTTGCTTTACCCAGAAAGTTCAGAAACACAGCTTCGCTCCATCTCAGAATACGTATATCAGATTCGTCAAAAATGCAAACAAGAAGGGCTGCAAGCAATCGCAACAGTGAGAGGAGTAGGCTATAGATGGCAATTAGAACCCGAAATTTCAAAAGCCTAGTCTGGACAACCAGTTTAAAAATCGTCTTTTTCCATGTTTTGATTTTTGTGCTTATAGGCTATGAATTTACGCAAGGAAGTGATTACGCCCTTTTCGCCTTATTCTTTTGGGCAGGGAGCTTGCTGCTGATTACTTTTTATCATATTTTGAAATTGCTCCGAAAAATCGATAGGGAAATAAAAATGCTAAAGAGCGAGAAGCTTTTAGAAGAAAATCAAAGCCGGCTTTTTCGGATTGAGGAAATGCTAGAAGTCTATAGCGATTTACGGAGCAGCCACCAAGAAAATGCTCGTCTTCTAGAAAAAGAGCAGCAGCATAATCAGGAGTTGATTTTACAGCTATCAGCGACATCGCACGATTTGAAGACGCCCCTAACTGTAATTAAGGGGAATGCTGAGCTCTTGGAATTGGCGCAGTTGGGCCAGCCACAGGCAGACTATGCTGCTGAGATTTTGCAGGCTAGTCACAAGATGGAAGAATATTGTGGCTCTTTGATTGATTACGCTAAGACTTTTCAGATTGATGCTAATCAGTTCAGTCAGCTTTCCTTAGAGGACTTTTTGGCTGAGTTACAGGACGACTGGGCACTGTTCAGCAAACAGGACAGCTATCGTTTTTATCTCCAAGAAGATTGTGATCTTAGTCTGATTTTGTCCATTCATTTGGACTATCTCAAACGGGCTTTGCTCAATATTTTACTGAATGCGCTTGAACATGCAGATCAGGATCAAAAGGAAGTCAAGCTAAGGGCATCAGTGCAGCAGGACCAGTTGGTTTTTGCTATCTGGAACAACGGCCCTTCATTTTCAGAGGAGATGCTGCTGGGAGCGGAACGGCTCTTTTACCAGAGTGACCAAAGCCGCAATTCAGCTAATCCCCATCATGGTATCGGCTTAGCCTTTTCTAAGCAGGTAGCTCTCTTGCATGGTGGTCGTCTGACTCTGCTCAATCCAGACCAAGGGGGAGCCTGTGTTGAGTTGACAATTTCATTGAAATAAGTGAGGTTGGAAAAAATCATAAAACGCACAATACCAAGTGTTCAAAAAGCCTTGATATTATGCGTTTTATCTTTTATCGTGTAAAGATTTACTGGATTTTCCCTCAGATTGAGTTTTTTCCCAGCCTTGTTCATTTATTTGCGATACAAGCGATCGTATTGGTAGTATGGGTCAAAGGTCACGTTGATACCTAGCTTACGAAGGACGTTCTTGTCTTCGTCTGTCAAGATGATGGTTGAGTGGGCTTCGCTTCCTTTGAGGTTACCAAGTTCCTTCATGGCGCGCGCAGCGTCAGGGTTTTCCATAGCTGTGATGGCAAGAGCAATCAGGATTTCATTTGAGTGCAGGCGCGGATTGCGACTGCCTAGATGATTGATTTTAAGACCTTGGATTGGTTTGACAACTTCAGGCTCGATTAGTTTCACTTCCTTAGCGATAGCAGCAGATTTCTTGATGGCATTGATCAAAGCAGCAGCTGTTGGACCAAAGAGTTCTGAGTTTTTACCAGTGACAATGTCACCAGATGGCAATTCAAGGGCTAGGGCAGGTCCGCCGGTTTCTTCAGCCTTTTGACGTGCTGCGACAGCAACTTTACGGTCTGCAGGTGTGATACCGAGGTCGTTCATGAGAAGTTCAATCTTCTTGACAGCAGTTTCTCCGACTTTCTCAGCTTTGAAATCAAGAACGGTTTGATAGTAGCGACGGATGATTTCTTGTTTAGAAGCTTCGATAGCGGCTTCATTATCTGTAATAGCAAAACCAACCATGTTGACACCCATGTCTGTCGGTGAAGCGTATGGAGATTCACCGAGAATGCGTTCCAACATACGTTTTAGGACTGGGAAAATTTCGATATCACGGTTGTAGTTGACAGTGGTTTCTCCGTAGGTTTGAAGGTGGAAGGGGTCAATCATGTTGACATCGTCAAGGTCAGCTGTGGCAGCCTCGTAGGCCAAGTTGACAGGGTGATGAAGGGGCAGATTCCAGACTGGGAAGGTTTCAAATTTAGCGTAGCCAGACTTGATACCGTTGATTTGGTCGTGGTACATATTGGACACACAGGTTGCCAATTTTCCAGAACCAGGTCCAGGAGCCGTTACGACGATTAACTTGCGACTGGTTTTGATGTAGTCGTTTTTCCCCATTCCTTCTGGAGAAATGATGTGATCCATATCCGTTGGGTAGCCTTTGATTGGATAATGAAGATAAGAATCAATTCCATTTTTCTCAAGCTGGTTGCGGAAGGCATCTGCAGCAGGTTGACCAGCGTATTGCGTGATAACAACGGAGCCAACAAAAATCCCCAATTCATTGAATTTATCAATCAAACGAAGGACTTCTTGGTCATAGGAAATGCCTAAGTCACCTCGTGCTTTAGAATGTTCGATGTTGCTTGCATTAATGGCGATAACAACTTCGACCTGCTCTTTTAACTCCTGCAAGAGTCTGATTTTATTGTCAGGCTCATAACCAGGAAGGACACGAGCAGCGTGGAAATCTTCTAACATTTTGCCACCAAACTCCAAGTAGAGCTTGCCGTCAAATTGGTTAATACGCTCCAAAATGTGGTCGCGCTGTAGATTCAAATATTGTTCAGAACTAAAAGCTTGTTTTTTCATTTTTTTACCTCTGACCTCCATTATAATAAAAAATCGGAAGTTAGGAAACTATAAAGGTAAAAAAGAAATCAAAAAGATTAGGCAAACGCTTGCACAAAAAATTAAAAAGCGTTATCATAGACTGTAGATTATTAAAATAATGAGGTAACAAGATGCAAGAAAAATGGTGGCACAATGCCGTAGTCTATCAAGTCTATCCTAAGAGCTTTATGGACAGCAACGGAGATGGAATTGGCGATTTGCCAGGAATTACGAGTAAGTTAGACTATCTAGCCAAGCTAGGGATTACAGCGATTTGGCTTTCTCCCGTTTATGACAGTCCTATGGATGATAATGGTTATGACATTGCTGATTATCAAGCGATTGCGGCTATTTTCGGAAGCATGGAGGATATGGATGAATTGATCGCGGAAGCCAAGAAGCGTGACATTCGAATTATCATGGACTTAGTGGTCAATCATACCTCGGATGAACATGCCTGGTTTGTCGAGGCCTGTGAAAATCCTAACAGCCCTGAGCGAGACTACTATATCTGGCGGGATGAGCCTAACGATCTAGATTCTATCTTTAGTGGGTCTGCTTGGGAATACGATGAAAAATCTGGTCAATACTATCTCCACTTTTTCAGCAAGAAACAGCCTGATCTCAACTGGGAAAATGAAAAACTTCGCCAGAAAATTTACGATATGATGAACTTTTGGATTGATAAAGGTATTGGTGGTTTCCGTATGGATGTCATTGATATGATTGGCAAGATTCCTGATGAGAAGGTAGTTAATAATGGTCCTATGCTCCATCCCTATCTCAAGGAGATGAATCAGGCAACTTTTGGGGACAAAGATCTCCTGACAGTGGGAGAAACTTGGGGGGCAACGCCAGAAATTGCTAAGCTCTACTCGGATCCGAAGGGCCAAGAATTGTCTATGGTTTTCCAGTTTGAGCACATCTGTCTTCAGTATCAGGAAGGGCAACCTAAGTGGCACTACCAAAAAGAATTGAATATCAGTAAGTTGAAAGAAATCTTCAACAAATGGCAGACAGAGTTAGGAGTTGAGGATGGTTGGAATTCCCTCTTCTGGAACAACCATGATCTTCCTCGTATCGTATCTATCTGGGGAAATGATCAAGAATACCGCGAAAAATCTGCCAAAGCTTTTGCGATTTTGCTTCATCTCATGAGAGGGACACCTTATATCTACCAAGGTGAAGAGATTGGGATGACCAACTATCCATTTGAAACACTGGATCAAGTAGAAGATATTGAATCCCTCAACTATGCGCGTGAGGCTCTTGAAAAAGGCGTTCCGATTGAAGAAATCATGGACAGCATCCGTGTCATCGGTCGTGACAATGCCCGTACTCCGATGCAATGGGATGAGAGCAAAAACGCTGGTTTCTCAACTGGTCAACCGTGGTTGGCAGTTAATCCAAACTACGAAGAAATCAACGTTCAAGAAGCACTGGCAAACTCAGATTCTATTTTCTATACCTATCAGAAACTCATCCAGATCCGTAAGGAGAACAGCTGGTTGATTCGAGCTGATTTTGAATTACTCGATACGGCTGATAAGGTCTTTGCTTATATCCGTAAGGACGGTGACCGTCGCTTCCTGGTCGTGGCTAATTTGTCCAATGAAAAACAAAACTTTTCAGTAGAAGGAAAAGTTAAATCTGTCTTGATTGAAAACACTGTGGCTCAAGAAACAGTTGAGAAACAGGTCTTGGCTCCATGGGATGCTTTCTGTGTGGAAATGACTGACTAAAATGAGCAAACCTCAAGCTTTTGAAGCTTGAGGTTTTTTACTAAAAATTGTGTAGGAAAATCTTTAAAAAATATTTGTTAGAATTTTCTAAAAAATTATGCGAAAGTTCTTGCTTTTATAAAAAAATAGGGTATAATGGTGAAAATACTATCTTTAAGGAGATTACTTATGAAATCGAAAAAGTGGCTCTTAGGAGCAGGTGCTGTTTTGAGTGCAGCCCTACTGTTAACTGCTTGTGGGCAAAGTGAAAAGAAGGCTGATGCTCCCAAAACGTTCTCTTATGTCTACGCTATGGACCCATCTTCTTTGGACTATAGTGTGACGAGCAAGAGCTCAACCTCTGACGTTATAGCCAACGTTGTCGATGGACTTTTGGAAAATGATAAGTATGGGAACTTAATTCCATCACTTGCAGAAGACTGGTCTGTTTCAAAGGATGGTTTGACTTACACCTACAAACTTCGTAAGGGTGTAAAATGGTATACTTCTGATGGAGAAGAATACGCTGAAGTCAAGGCAAAAGACTTCGTTACTGGTCTGAAACACGCAGCTGACGGCAAATCAGACGGCCTCTCTCTCCTTCAAGATTCTATTAAAGGCTTGGCGGAGTATGTCAGTGGTGAGAGCAATGATTTCTCTACAGTAGGAGTTAAGGCTGTTGACGATTACACGGTTGAATATACGCTCAACAAACCAGAAAGTTTCTGGAACTCTAAAGTTACAACTGCTACCATGCTTCCAGTTAATGAAGAATTCTTGAATTCTAAAGGGAGCGACTACGGTGCACCAACACCATCAAGTATTCTTTATAACGGACCTTATTTCTTGAAATCATTGACTTCAAAATCGGTCATTGAGTATGAAAAGAATCCAAACTATTGGGACAAAGACAATGTTAAGATTGACAACATCAAACTAACCTTCTATGATGGTTCTGACCAAGAATCCTTGATTCGTAGCTTTACACAAGGTGCCTATACAACAGCTCGTCTCTTCCCAACAAGCTCAAACTTTGAGTCAACTAAGAAAGAGTACGGCGATAAGATTGTCTACAGTCCACAAGAAGCGACAAGCTACTACCTCACTGTTAACGTAAACCGCCAGTCTTACAATAAAACAGCTAAAACAGACGAGGCTCAAAAAACATCAACAAAAGAAGCTCTTCTCAACAAGAACTTCCGTCAGGCGCTGAACTTTGCCCTTGACCGTCACTCTTACACGGCTCAGTTGAATGGTGAAGAAGGTGCGGACAAAATTATCCGTAACAGTCTAGTACCTCATGACTACGTTCAAGTAGGTGAAAAGACCTTTGGAGAGTTAGCTCAGGCAGAGTTGGTTTCTTACGGAGATCAATGGAAAGATGTAGCTCTTACTGATGGTAAGGATACGCTTTACAGTCCTGAAAAAGCCAAGGCAGCCTTTGCAAAAGCTAAGGAAGAATTACAGGCCAAAGGTGTTACCTTCCCAATCCATTTGGATATTCCGGTTGAACAAACAGATGTAATCGCCGTCCAACAAACCAATTCACTCAAGCAGTCTATCGAATCAACACTTGGTACGGAGAATGTCATTGTCGATGTCCTTCAAATGACCGATAATGAAAAATTGAGCATTACTTCTCAAGCTAAGGTTCCAGCACAAAAAGACTATGACTTGAATGGAACTGGTTGGGGACCAGACTATCAAGATCCAGCTACCTACCTCAATATTCTTGATGCCAAGAAGGGTTCTGCCCTTAAGCACTTGGGTATCACTCGTGGCAAAGATCCAGAAGTGATGGCTCAAGTTGGTCTGGATGAATACAAGAAACTCTTGGATGATGCCGCAGCTGAAACAAGTGATCTCAATAAGCGTTATGAGAAATACGCTAAAGCGCAAGCCTGGGTATCTGATAGTTCGCTCTTGATCCCAGTTGCTTCTTCAGGTGGTTCTCCAACTGTTAGCCGTACTGTACCATTCTCAAAAGCCTACTCTCAAGTCGGAATCAAGGGAGATCCATTTGTCTTCAAAGGTTTGGAGTTGCAAAATGATGTTGTGACTACAAAAGAATACGAAGAAGCTCTCAAGAAATGGCAGAAAGAAAAAATTGAAACAAATGCCAAATACCAAAAAGAACTTGAAAAACATGTCAAGTAATCTATAAATAGAAAAGGAAGTTGTAGGCAATCTCTACTTCCTTTTTTGTTTTTGAGACACCAGTTGTCATAAAAGCAGTAACTTTACATTTTTGAATAAATTTGATAAAATATAGTTATGTTATAAAAAGTGACATAAAGGAGTGAATGATGATCAAAATGAAAAAAAGACTGATTGGGACAGGTCTTGTCCTAGCTACAGGGATTTTACTGACAGCTTGTGGACAGTCCAACTCAGATACAAGTACCTTCTCATCAACATTTAGTGCAAATCCGACGACATTTAACTATCTTTTAGACTATTATGCAGATAACACTGCTGTTATTACCAACCTCGTAGATGGCTTGTTAGAAAATGATAGTTATGGAAATCTAACGCCAGCTTTAGCTGAAGAATGGTCTGTTTCATCGGATGGTCTGACCTATACCTACAAGCTCAGAAAAGATGCCAAGTGGTACACGGCCGATGGTGAGGAATATGCTCCAGTCAAAGCCCAAGACTTTGTCACCGGGATTAAGTATGCTGCGGACAACAAGGGTCAAGCCATGGATCTCATCCAAAACTCTATCAAGGGATTGAATGACTATGTGACAGGTGCGACCAATGACTTCACAACAGTTGGTGTGAAAGCCTTGGATGACCATACGGTCGAGTATACTTTGACTCGACCAGAACCGTACTGGAACTCAAAAACAACCAACAGTATCCTTTTCCCAGTTAATGAAGAGTTCTTAAAATCAAAGGATAAAGATTTTGGGACTTTGACGCCAGACAGTATCCTTTATAATGGTCCATATCTGTTAAAAGATTTCACATCAAAATCTTCGATCGAGTATGTGAAGAACCCGCACTATTATGATCATGATAAAGTGACCATTGAAAAAGTTAAGTTAGCCTACTTTGATGGCTCAGATCAGGAGATGACCATTCGTAACTTTGAAAGTGGTGCCTATACGCTTGCGGGAGTCTATCCAAATAGTTCCAACTATGCCAAGACAAAAGAAAAATACCAAGATAATATCGTTTATAGCTTACAAGACAAGACGTCTTGGTACTTCAACTTTAACGTTAACCGTAAAGCCTATAACCATACTGCTAAAACAACGGATGAACAAAAGAAATCAACGCAAACAGCGATTTTAAATAAAAATTTCCGTCAGGCTATCAACTTTGGTATTGATCGAACAGCCTACTCGGCTCAATCTAACGGGCAAGAAGCGGCTAGCAAGACCCTTCGTAATACTCTAGTTCCCCCAACTTTTGTCCAGATTGGAGATAAGACCTTTGGAGAAGTGACAGCTTCTAAGCTTGTCAACTACGGAACAGAGTGGTCAGGCATCAACTTGGCGGATGCCCAAGATGCCTACTTCAACAAGGAAAAGGCCCAAGCCAAGTTTGCAGAAGCTAAAAAGGAATTGGAAGCCCAAGGGGTGACCTTCCCGATTCATTTGGACGTCCCAGTTGATCAAACCAATAAAAATGCAGTTTCTGGTATGAACTCGGTTAAACAAACCCTTGAAACAGTACTAGGTTCTGATAATGTTGTCATTGATGTTCAGCAACTTTCAACGGATGACTTTGGGAATGTGGCTTTCCTAGCACCAAACCCAGCAGCTCGTGATTACGATTTGAACTTTGATGGCTGGGTCGGTGATTACCAGGATCCATCAACGTATCTAGATCCCTTCAATGCTGAAAGTGGCTTCTATCTCAAGATTTTTGGTCTTGATGCCAAAGAAGATCAAGAACTTATCAAGAGTCTAGGACTTGATACCTATACGAAACTCCTGAAAGAAGCAGATGCTGAGAACAAAGATGTCGCTAAGCGTTATGAAAAATATGCTGAAGCTCAAGCTTGGATGATTGACAATTCTCTAGTCATGTCTGCTATGTCAAATGGTGGTACAGCCTCTGTAACTAAAGTAACTCCCTTTACACGTGCCTACTCTCTAGTGGGAATCAAGGGTGACGGAAATAATTACAAGTACATGAGACTTCAAAAAGACCCTGTTACCAAGAAACAATTTGATGAAGCCAAGGCTAAGTGGGAAGAAGAAAGTAAAAAGGCTATCGAAAAGAGTCAAAAAGAATTTAAAAATCATGTCAAATAAAAAGTTGAAATAAGGTCTCTTGTAAGGGATCTTATTTTTCTTGTCGAGACTCTCTATATTGAATCGTCTAATCGGAAGCCACACATAGAAATAAAAACGCTTAACTCGACCGAATGAATGGAATTTATCTTGTATCTATGATATAATGATTCTAACTATTGACGTATAGAGGAGTATCATGAGTAGACCTTCAAAGAGAGCTCGTTCGGGCAATATGAAGCACAATATTAATATATTTTTACTAACCATTTATCTGATTTTGGGTGGTTTTTTGTTGTTTCTAATCTTTCGACACAACATACTTGCTTTCAGATATCTCAACATAGTCGCGGCAGTCTTGGTTTTAACGGTGGCTGTTATCAGTTTTCTTCTGATTTTTTATAAAAAAGCTGAGAAGTTCACTATTTTTCTATTGATTTTGTCTATTCTTATAGGATCTGTTTCTTTATTTACAGTCCAACAATTTATTGGCTTAACCAATCGTTTGAATGCGACGTCTAATTATTCAGAGTATTCGATTAGTGTTGCAGTTTTGAAAGACAGCGATATCAATAATGTTAGCCAGTTAGATAGTGTTATGGCTCCGACCGAAACGGATAATGAAAATATTCAAAAATTACTTACAGATATTAAATCAAATCAGGGTAAGGATTTGACAGTAGAGCAGAGTGCTTCTTATCTAGCGGCTTATAAGAGTCTGCTTGCAGGTGACACAAAGGCGATTGTTTTAAATAGTGTCTTTGAAAATATCATTGAATCAGAATATCCTGACTATGCTGCAAAAATCAAAAAAATTTATACCAAGGAGCTGACTAAAAAAGTGGCTGCTCCGAAGGCAACCAAGAGTCAATCGTTTAACATTTATGTGAGTGGGATTGATACCTACGGTCCGATTAGTTCGGTTTCGCGATCAGACGTCAATATCCTGATGACCGTCAATCGTGACACCAAAAAAATCCTTTTGACAACAACGCCACGTGATTCCTATGTTCCGATTGCAGATGGGGGCAACAACCAAAAGGATAAGTTGACCCACGCAGGAATCTATGGAGTGGATGCTTCTATCCACACTTTGGAAAATCTCTATGGTCTAGATATTAACTATTACGTTCGCTTGAATTTCACATCATTCCTGAAATTGATTGACCTTTTAGGTGGAATTGATGTTTATAATGATCAAGAATTTACAGCTCACACTAATGGAAAGTATTATCCTGTTGGCAATGTGCATCTTGACTCAGAACAAGCTCTTGGTTTTGTTCGAGAACGCTATTCTCTAGCAGATGGTGACCGAGATCGTGGACGCAATCAGCAAAAAGTGATTGTGGCCATTATTCAAAAATTGACCTCAACTGAAGCCTTGAAAAATTATGATCATATCATTCAAGGTCTACAAGACTCTCTCCAAACCAATATGCCACTTGAGACCATGATGGACTTGGTCAACGCACAGTTGGAGAGTGGTGGCAACTATAAGGTCAACTCTCAAGACCTAAAAGGAACAGGTCGAATGGATCTTCCTTCTTATGCGATGCCGGATAGCAACCTCTATATGATGGAAATTGATGATAGTAGCTTAGCTGCTGTCAAGTCGGCAATTCAAGATGTATTGGAGGGCAAATGAGATGATTGATATTCATTCGCACATAGTCTTTGATGTAGATGATGGGCCGAAATCAAGAGAAGAAAGCAAGGCTCTCTTGGCAGAAGCTTATCATCAGGGAGTACGGATGATTGTTTCCACCTCTCACCGTCGCAAAGGTATGTTTGAGACTCCAGAAGAGAAGATCGCTGCTAATTTTCGTCAGGTGCAGGAACTCGCCAAGGAAGTGGCAGATGACTTGGTGATTGCCTATGGAGCGGAGATTTATTATACACGAGATGTCCTTGATAAATTAGAACAAGGGCTACTCCCCACCCTCAATGCTAGTCGTTATGCCCTGATTGAGTTTAGTATGGACACACCATATCGTGACATTCATAGTGCCTTAAGCAAAATCTTGATGTTGGGTATTACCCCAGTCATTGCCCATATCGAGCGCTATGATGCTCTTGAACAAAATGAAAAACGTGTTCGTGAACTGATTGCAATGGGGTGTTATACACAAGTAAATAGTTCACACGTCCTTAAACCCAAACTTTTTGGAGAACGCTACAAGTTCATGAAAAAAAGAGCTCAGTATTTTTTAGAGCATGATCTGGTCCATGTGATTGCAAGTGACATGCACAGTCTAGATGGTAGACCTCCTCATATGGCCGAAGCTTATAGCATAATTGCCAAAAAGTATGGGGAAGAGAAAGCGAGAGAACTCTTTGAAGAAAATCCTCGACAAATTGTAATGAATCAACTAATTTAGGAGAAATGATGAAAAAACAAAATACTATGGAAATTGATGTATTTCAATTGTTAAATACCTTGTGGAAACGGAAATTGATTATTGCTTTGGTTGCTATCGTAACGGGAGCGATTGCCTTTGCATATAGCAAATTTATTATAAAACCAGAATATACTAGCACTACGCGTATTTATGTAGTCAATCGAAACCAGGGAGATAAGCCGGGATTGACAAATCAGGATTTGCAGGCAGGGTCTTATCTTGTTAAAGACTATCGTGAGATCATCCTTTCCCAAGATGTGTTAGAAAAGGTTGTAACCGACTTGAAACTAAATATGTCAACAAAGGGTCTTGCTAGTAAAGTACAAGTGACGGTGCCAGTTGATACACGTATTGTTTCTATTTCCGTCAAGGATAAACAGCCGGAGGAAGCAAGTCGTATCGCTAATTCCTTGCGTGAGGTTGCTGCTCAAAAAATCATTAACGTAACTCGTGTATCTGATGTGACAACGCTTGAAGAAGCGCGACCAGCCACTTCCCCATCATCTCCAAATATCCGTCGTAATACTTTGATAGCTTTTCTCGGAGGATTAGGGGTGGTAGTTGTCGTCGTCCTCTTGGTTGAGTTGCTAGATGTCCGTGTCAAGCGACCAGAGGATATCGAAGACGTTATGCAAATTCCACTCTTAGGGGTCATTCCAAATTTGGATAAATTGAAATAGGAGAGAACGATGCCAACATTAGAAATTACACAGAAAAAATTGGAGCTCGTAAAAAAGGCAGAGGAATACTACAATGCCTTGCGTACAAATATACAGTTAAGTGGAGATAATTTGAAAGTCATCTCTATTACTTCAGTTAATCCGGGAGAAGGGAAGTCTACAACTTCTACTAATACTGCTTGGGCTTTTGCGCGTGCAGGCTATAAAACCCTATTGATTGATGCGGATATTCGTAACTCGGTCATGTCAGGTGTTTTTAGATCTAATGAGAAGATTACTGGCTTAACAGAGTTTTTATCAGGTACAACAGACTTGTCACAAGGTCTATGTGATACCAATGTTGAAAATCTCTTTGTCATTCAGGCGGGCTCAATTTCACCAAATCCCACAGCCCTTTTACAAAGTGAAAATTTCAGAACGATGCTAGATACCCTGCGTAAATATTTTGACTATATCATTGTGGATACCGCTCCCGTAGGTATTGTGATCGATGCAGTTATTGTGACACAGAAATGTGATGCTTCTGTTTTGATTACGGCAGTTGGTGAAGCACATCGCCGTGATGTTCAAAAGGCGAAAGAACAGTTGGAACAAACAGGAAAGCCGTTTTTGGGTGTTGTCTTAAATAAATTGAATATCTCAGCGGAGAAGTATTCTTCTTATGGAGGATATGGGAACTATGGAAAGAAATAAATGATTGGCTGGGGAGATCAAAATGAATGAAAAGGTATCAAAGATTTCTCTGGCGTTGATTCAGAGTGTTTTAGTCGTTGTATTAGCTTACTTACTCAGCTTTGTGAAAGAAACAGAGATTATATCAAGTACAATGATTGTACTATATATCCTTCATTATGTGGCATGTTATATGAGTAACTATGAGCAAGATTTTTTTAAAAGGGGACACTTTCTTGAGGCTGTTCAAACTTTAAAGTATATTGCTTTTTTTGCCCTAGCAATCAGTATCTCCAACTTTTTTTTAGAGGAGCGTTTTAGCATATCAAGACGTGGTATGATTTATTTCTTGATTCTTCAAGGTGTCTTGCTTTATTTGCTAAATTTAGTTATTAAGCGCTACTGGAAGTTTTTCTCTTCCAATTTTAAAGGGAATAAAAAAATTCTTTTGATTACAGCAACTTCCCGTGTGGAGAAGGTAATGGCGCGGTTGTTGGAGTCGGATGATGTTTTTTGGAAACTAGCAGCGGTTAGCGTATTGGATAAACCAAACTTTGAACATGATAGAGTGACAGTGGTCCCAATGGATTCAATCTCAGATTTTGCAACCCACGAGGTGGTCGATGAAGTCTTTATCAATCTTCCAAGTGAGAAATACAATATTGGTGAACTTATCTCCCAGTTTGAAACGATGGGAATAGATGTTACAGTAAATCTAAATGCCTTCGATCGTAACCTAGGAAGAAACAAGCAGATTCGTGAGATGGCTGGATTAAATGTGGTAACTTTTTCAACAAAATTTTATAAACCCAGTCATGTGGTCGCTAAACGGATTATTGATATTTGTGGTTCGATTGTCGGACTGATTATCTGTGGTTTGGTGAGTATTGTTCTGGTTCCTTTGATCAGAAAAGATGGAGGACCAGCTATTTTTGCTCAGACGCGTATTGGGAAAAACGGCCGACAGTTCACTTTTTATAAGTTTCGGTCTATGTGTGTAGATGCTGAGGAGAAAAAAAGAGAACTCATGGAACAAAATACCATGCAGGGCGGAATGTTTAAGGTGGATGATGACCCACGTATCACGAAAATTGGTCGTTTTATACGGAAGACTAGCTTGGACGAGCTGCCACAGTTTTATAATGTTCTAAAGGGAGATATGAGTTTGGTAGGCACACGACCACCAACAGTGGACGAGTATGAGCACTATACCCCAGAACAAAAACGTCGTCTAAGTTTTAAACCTGGTATAACAGGTTTATGGCAGGTCAGCGGACGAAGTGAGATCAAGAATTTCGACGAAGTTGTCAAATTAGATGTGGCCTATATAGACGATTGGACAATCTGGAAAGATATTGAAATTTTATTGAAGACAGTTAAAGTAGTATTTATGAGAGATGGAGCGAAGTAGGAAATGAAAAAAGTAATAACTTATGGAACATTTGATTTGTTGCACTATGGTCATATTAATCTTCTTAAAAGGGCTAAATCGTTAGGTGATTATTTAATTGTTGTGATTTCAACTGATGAATTCAACTGGAATAAAAAACAAAAAAAATGTTATTTCACATATGAACAAAGAAAAACACTCGTAGAGGCTGTTAGATATGTTGATTTAGTAATACCTGAGGAATCCTGGGAACAAAAAGTGACAGATGTCCATGAATATCACATAGATACCTTTGTCATGGGAGATGATTGGAAGGGGAAATTTGATTTTTTAGAGAAAGAAGGAGTTGAAGTGGTCTATTTACCACGGACTCCTGAAATCAGTACAACTGAAATCAAGAATTCATTGGCAACTAGAAAATATTAAAAACGGAGTTTGAGATAAACATATGACAGATGAATTGGGACAGTTACATAACTTAGAACTTTTGTTAGCTTCAGAGGTGTTAAAAATATGTGAAAAATATAATTTAAAAATTGTGATGCTAGCAGGAACTTTTCTAGGGGCTATACGCCATAATGGATTCATTCCGTGGGACGATGATATGGATTTTGGTATGCCAAGAAAGGATTTTGAAAGATTTAAAGAATTATGTTCTTCAGATTTAGATAGTGAAAAATATTTTTTGCAGACTGATCAAACAGATTTGAATTATCCATTTAATTTTGTGAAACTACGTCTCAATAACACACATGTTTCTGAGGAATTTTCTTTAGATGCAAATGTTCATGATGGAATTTATATTGATATTTTCCCGATTGATGATATCTGTCCCAAGCCCTTTAGACGATTCATTCAACTTAAAGGATTTTGGTTATTCCGAAATCTATTATGGATAAAATGTGGATATGGGGACAACGATAGAAAAAAACGATTAGCGTATAAGCTAGCTAAGCTCGTTACATATGCGTTCTCAATATCCTTTTTGAAAAAGATGAAGGAGAAGTGTATATTATTAGGGCGGAGTACCAATGCTGATAATGTAGTGGTTAGTGATGGTAGTTATGGAATAAAGAAAGAAACTTTTCCAAAAGTGTGGTTAGACGAAGTTGAAAGTTATTCCTTTGATGATATAAAATTATGGGGAATGAAGAATTATAGAGCCTACTTAAAACATATGTATGGTGACTATATGCAGCTTCCACCTGAGAATCAACGAAATCATCACAAACGAATTGAAATTGATTTTGGCCCATATGCAGAAAAATAGGAGAATTCATAACTTTGGCTAAAAAAGAGATAAAACTTTGTCTAGTAGGATCTAGCGGTGGGCATTTAAATCATCTCTATCTATTGAAACCATTTTGGCAGAATAAAGATAGACTGTGGGTTACTTTTGATAAAGAAGATGCTCGAAGTATTTTATCAAATGAAAAATGTCATTATTGCTATTATCCGACTAATCGTAATATAAAAAATCTAATAAAAAATACATTTCTTGCTTTAAGAATATTATATAAAGAAAGGCCAGATGTTATCATTTCATCCGG
This sequence comes from Streptococcus oralis, assembly GCF_004127215.1. Lineage (GTDB taxonomy): Bacteria > Bacillota > Bacilli > Lactobacillales > Streptococcaceae > Streptococcus > Streptococcus oralis_BD. Next base: position 164,525 of record NZ_QEWJ01000002.1, read on the forward strand.
GGCAGCAGTTGCAATACCGTTCTTTTATTTAGGTAAAATCTTTGGTGCTAAAACTGTTTATATAGAAGTATTTGATCGTGTAGACGCTCCGACAACGACTGGCAAAATAGTGTACCCTGTTACAGATAGATTCATTGTCCAATGGGAAGAAATGAAAAAAATCTATCCCAAGGCAATCAATTTGGGAGGAATTTTCTAATGATTTTTGTAACTGTCGGTACGCATGAGCAACAATTTAATAGACTAATAAAAGAGATTGATGAATTGAAAGAAGAGGGCGTTATTACGTCGGATGTATTTATCCAAGTTGGTTTTTCAGACTACCAACCTCGATTTTGCAGATGGGAACGATTTCTTTCATATGATGAGATGAATAACCTAATGGAAAAAGCGGATATAATTATTACTCATGGTGGTCCTGCTACATTTATGAATGTTATTGCTAATGGGAAAAGACCAGTAGTTGTTCCGAGAAGAAAAAAATTTGGAGAACATGTGAATGACCATCAGTTAGATTTTTGTAAGAGAATCGTTCAAGAAGGCTATGATTTGGTGGTTATAGAAGATATTAAAGAGATTAGAGAACATTTGATACCTTCTAGTAGTAGTACAATTAAATCTAATAACGAACGCTTTGTAAAACAGTTTTCAAATTTAATTGCAGAATTAGTTGAGTAATAATGATAAAGAGTATAAAAGGAGACGCTTAATGAAAATTTTGCATATTCCAACAGGAGGTTTGTTTTCTGATGGGATTGGAACATTTATATATTCGTACCTTGAGTACATGAATTTGAGTGAAATTGAAGTTACAATTCTAGCCACTAACAAACCGTTGTTAGAAGATAAAATGAAATTTAAAGTATTAGGTGTTCAAGTTGTAGAAATTGAAAGAAAAAAATCTTCAATATTGGCATATATGAGAGATTTCCTTAAACTCTTAAAAACAGAAAAATATGATATTGTGCATGTTCACGGAAGTAGTGCTCTTATGTCAGTTGAGTTATCTATAGCAAAAATCATGGGAGTTCCTGTAAGAATAGCACATAGTCATAATACAACATGCAGTCATATTCTATTAGATAGAATACTACGCCCTTTTTTTAACACGTTATATACTCAATCTTGGGCGTGTGGTGAAATGGCAGGAGAATGGCTTTTTAAGGACAAACGATTTAAAGTTATACATAATGCCAGAGATGTAGAAAAATATAGTTTTAATCCTCATCTTCGCCGAGTATTTCGAACAACGCATTCATTAAAAGAAAATACACTTGCATTAGGCCATGTAGGCAGATTCAATATTCAAAAAAATCATATATTTCTTCTTGATTTAATGGATGAAATGAAATGTAAGCAGAAGGATGTAAAATTGTTTTTGGTCGGTGAAGGGGAAAAGGTAGATGATGTTAAGAGATATGTAAAAGAACGAAAATTGGAAAATTCAATTGTTTTTTTGAATCAGTATTCGGATATGCAATCGTTTATTTCTGCTATGGATATAATGTTATTACCGAGTTTATACGAGGGGTTACCTTTAGTTGCTATTGAGTGGCAAATTAATGGAATTCAATCTATTCTTTCAAAGACAATTTCTGATGAGTGCATCTTCACAAACAGTATCCAACAATTACCAATTGACAACGTAAGTACTTGGATAAAAGCTATTGAAGATTTTTCATATATAAACAGATTGGAAAAATCTAGAGAAAATATTGACCTAGCTCAAAAATCAAACTATGATATCAGAATTGAGGCTAAAAAATTAGAGAATGAGTATAAAAAGTTGATTGGGGAGTAAGAATACAATGAATATATCAATTGTATTATCAACATTTAATGGTGATGAATATATTGTTGAACAGTTAGATACTCTAAGAAATCAAACACGCCTTGCTGAGGAAGTCTTGATTAGTGATGATGCATCTACAGATGATACTGTTCAAATAATTGAAGATTATATTGCTAAATATAAGTTGGATAATTGGTCTATAAAAAAAAATAAAGAGAATCAAGGATGGAAGAATAATTTTGCTATGTTATTAGAGGAAGCGAAAGGAGATATTATTTTTCTATGTGATCAAGATGATATTTGGCATTTGGATAAAATTCAAAAAATGTCTAAGATTATGGAAAATAATGATAAGATTTTGTTGTTAGCCTCTAACTACACACCTTTTTATGTTGGTGATGGTGTCAAGATTAAATTGGATAAAAGTGATTTGGATAATAGTGAGGCAGTGTATCAACCAAATTTTTTAGATAACTTCTTTCATATTAGAAGGCCAGGGTGTGTGTATGCGGTGAACAAAAAGATTATTCCATATTTTTTAGAAATCCGAAGTAATGAAGATGCACATGATGCCTTGTTATGGAGGCTAGCTTCGCTTCTTAATGGGTTATACATTTATTCCTACTCTACTATCGATTTTAGAAGACACGATAGCAATGCGACTGGTAGCAGAGAAAGAAGTTTCCTAAGGAGAAAAGAGCAAGTTATTTATTATGATAATTTGCTTCAGAGATTAGATAAATTTAGTAAACAACATGATTTATCACTTTCAAATGAACAAATTAGTGTTTTGAATGACTACATTCTATGGGGAAAAAATCGAAGAGAATTATTTATGAAAAAGAATGTACTTATATTTTTTAAATTATTTAAATATCATAAGTTGTATTGGTCGTTCAGGTCATATATTACTGATTTTATAGTATTATATATGAAGGAGTAATTCTAGTAATGTTAAAGAGTATTAGTGAAATTAAAGGGGGGAGTCAAAGTGAATCCATCAAGAGTTAAAACTGATGTGAAATTGAATGAGTTTCTTTTTGGATTAGCTTTTTATCCTTGGCTAATAGCATGGCTGTTTACTTCGACCTTTTATAAAGATTTTATACATCCTTATGGAATAATAAAAACTTGGGAGTATGTAGGATTGTTTTTTCTGTTACTTAAATTTATGTTAAGTAAATCTAAAATAAAATCGATAATCATTACTCCAATTATACTTCTTATAAGTTTTATTGTAAGTTATGATAATGGTAACGCCTCCTTTGTGGCATATACTTTGACTCTTATATATTCTTCAAGGGATATTAATTTTCGTCATTTGGTAAGGAATACAATGTTCTGCCAAATTGGAGTTGTAGGAACTGTTGTAGTAAGCTCTTTACTTGGTATTATTCCAAACGAGCTAACCTTAACATATTCAGGAGGTGTAATTCGCTCACGGTATGGACTAGGTTTTAACTACACATCATTTACTCCAAATTATTTCCTGAGTATATTGCTGGAATATGTTTATTTAAAAGGTGAAAAATATTGGACAATAAAAGAGCTTTTTATTTGTGTATTATTAAATATAGTTATTTATAAATACACAGATACCCGTCTTACTTTTATTATGGTATTTATCCTTCTTTTGATATCGTTTTCGAGAAGATTTATATCAATCAATATGAATTTTAAATTTCTGAAATATTTACTTACTCTTATTTATCCAATTATGGCATATATGACTTATTGGCTGACAGTAAAATTTGATAGTAGAAATAGTTTATTATCTTTAATAAATGACTTATTGAGTCAAAGGTTGAGATTCGGTCAAGAAGGTTTAAGGAGATACCCTCTAAGATTATTTGGAACTCATGTTCAATGGGATACTTCGGCGAATTCTTATTTTTATGTAGATTCGTCGTACATTAATATACTTATAAGCTATGGAACAATAATTTTTTTCCTTACGTTAATAAGCTATTCAATTATAATGAAAAAAGTTATAATTAATCGAAATAAAACTTTATTGATTGTGTTAATTTTTTGGTCAGTAAGAGCTTGTATTGACCCACAATTATTTTTACTGTGGTTCAATCCATTTTTGTTTTTAATTGCGAGAACGTTTTTAGATGAAAGAGAGGGAATTGGAGATGATATCACTTATATGCGTATCGAATAATTACGATAAGTTAAATACAATTCTTAAATCATCTTTATCTAGACAAAAAGATGTTAATTATGAACTTATTATAGTGGATTCTAATAAATATGGATTTAATTCTGCTGCTGAGGCTTTGAATTTTGGAGGCAAACAAGCAAAAGGTGATTATCTATTTTTTGTTCATCAAGATATTAGTTTTCAAGATGACTTTGAGTTAGCAAAACTAGAATCTTATTGTAGAAATTTCATATTTGGAGTAGCAGGAGTAGCGGGGGTAAAGAATATTGAGGGAAAGGTCGTCAGTTTTTCAAATATTTTTCATGGGGACCCGAAAACAAAGGCGGCTAGTAAATCTATAAGTACCCCTGTTGAAGTTGATGCAATTGATGAGTGTTTGATTATTATTCCGAAAAAAGTTTTTAGTACGAATCAATTTAGTATAATCGGTCCTACCTGGCATTTATATGGAACAGACTATGCATTACAGATGAAGTTAATCAATTCGCCAGTATTAGTTTTTCCAAGTGAGTTATGGCATGTGTCAGATGGGAAATCTTTAAACCTTAATTATTTTGATGCGATACAATGGTTATTGAAAAAATACTCTAAAAATTATTCAGTAATATACACTTTTTTTGGAGTTTGGCCAAGTAATCCTATTCTATTAAAATTTAAATGTCTTTATAGGAAATTAAGGTTTTATATTAAGGGAGTGTAATGGAAGTGAAGCTATACGTCGCAACACATAAATCTTATAATCAAGTTCAAGACCAGGACCTATATATCCCTATATTGGTGGGCGCGAATAAGAATATTGGAGAAAAGAATTATTTAAGAGATAATCAGGGAGATAATAATATTTCTGATAGAAACTTTACATTTTGTGAATTAACAGGATTGTATTGGATTTGGAAAAATTCTAAAGATGATATTGTTGGTTTATGCCATTATAGACGTTATTTTGGGAAAAACAAGCGTTTCTTTAAACAGAATTCTATTTTAACAAAGAATGATATTCTAAAACAATTAAATGATTATGATGTGATATTACCATCAAAGGGTATGAACGAGTATAACGGGTATACTGCTGAAGAGTTTTTTAACAAGAATCACGATCATAAAGTTTGGGAAATGTGTAGACAGATTATTTCAGAAAACAATAAAGATTACCTTGATGCTTTTAATTGGTTTTCTAAAGAAAAAACAGGATACTGTTATAATATGTTTATAATGTCTAGAGAAATGATGGATGAATATTGCAGTTGGTTATTTCCGATTCTTTTTGAACTAGATAAGAAGATTGATTATTCAAGATATGATAGTTACAATACTCGTATGATTGGTTTTGTTGCCGAACGTTTAATTAACGTATGGGTACATAAGAAACAACTAACTGTAAAAGAGTTTCCAGTTTTTTCAACAGAAGAACCAGGATTCTTACAAAGAATTCAGAAGAAATTATTTAATAAGTAGTAGTTTATTTATAAAAGTAGATTGTTAATAAATCTTTCAAGGTGCTATTTCCTCTTTTCTAAATAAGTTTTATTGCACTGTCTTTATAAACACTCCTAGAAAGACTAAGTTAATTAAAGATGAAGATTTTAAAGAATTATGTTTATAATTTGTTATATCAGATACTAGTAGTTGTTCTCCCAATAATAACTACACCCTATATTACTAGAATCTTTAGTTCTCAAGAGTTAGGTGATTATGGATATTATAGTTCTATAGTAACTTACTTTATATTGCTCGCTACTTTAGGTGTCGCCAACTATGGGACTAAGGTGATTTCTGGACATCGTAATGAGATTAATAAAAACTTTTGGGGTATCTACTCTTTACAATTAGGTGCTACAATCCTTTCAATCTCCTTATACTGTATTTTTTGCTTTAACCTTCCTTCAATGCAAAATCCAGTAGCCTATATTTTGGGATTGAGTTTAGTTTCTAAAGGTTTAGATATTTCCTGGCTTTTTCAAGGGTTAGAGGATTTTCGTAAAATTACTGTTCGAAATATTACGGTAAAACTCGTTGGGGTAATCTCGATTTTCCTGTTTGTCAAATCTACTAACGATCTTTACCTTTATGTGTTCTTATTAACAATATTTGAGCTATTGGGACAATTAAGTATGTGGTTGCCGGCCCGAGAGTTTATTGGTAAGCCCCATGTTGATTTAGAATACGCTAGGTACCATTTGAAACCAATTATTTTTTTATTTCTTCCTCAGATAGCAATCTCTTTATACGTTACTTTAGATCGTACGATGCTTGGAGTTTTAGCCTCTACAAAAGATGTAGGAATCTATGATCAGGCACTTAAATTGGTGAATATTTTATTAACCTTGGTAACGTCATTGGGGAGCGTCATGTTGCCTCGAGTTGCTAATTTATTAGCAACAAACAATCATGAAGAAGTCAATAAGATGCATGAGATTTCATTCCTAGTTTATAATTTGATTATTTTTCCGATTATGGCAGGTATGTTGATTGTTAATGACGATTTTGTTCAATTTTTCCTTGGTCAAGATTTTCAAGATGCACGTTTCGCGATAGCAATCATGATCTTTAGGATGTTCTTTATCGGCTGGACCAATATTATGGGAATCCAGATTTTAATACCACATAATAAAAATAAAGAATTTATGATTTCAACAACGGTTCCCGCAATTACCAGTGTGGGATTAAATTTGTTGTTTCTTCCCAAACTTGGTTATATGGGGGCTGCAATTGTCTCGGTCTTGACTGAAGCCTTTGTTTGGGCAATTCAACTGTTCTTTACTCGCAAATATATAAAAGATGTTCCGATTATCGGATCGATGATGAAGATTATTCTAGCATCAGCTATTATGTATGGCCTCTTGCTAGTTTCAAAAACAGTCATACATTTTTCGCCAACCATAAATGTTTTAGCATTTGCTGTGATTGGTGGAATCATTTACCTTTTTGCGATTCTATCTCTAAAAGTGGTAGATATGAAAGAATTAAAACAAATAATTAGGAAAAATTAGAATGCGCAAATATCGAAATATTAACTTAGATCTACTAAAAGTACTTGCATGTGTTGGGGTTGTTCTACTCCATACAGCGATGGGTGGATTTAAAGAGACAGGTTCATGGAATTTTTCGACATATTTATACTACTTAGGAACCTATTCTATCCCTTTATTTTTTATGGTTAATGGTTATTTATTGCTAGGAAAGAGAGAGATTACCTATTCCTATATACTGCAGAAAGTAAAATGGATTCTAATAACAGTATCGTCATGGTCCGTAATCATTTGGCTTTTTAAACGAGATTTTACAGTTAATCCAATTAAAAAAATTGTAGGTTCTTTGATACAAAAGGGGTATTTCTTCCAGTTTTGGTTTTTTGGTGCACTCATAATTATTTATATATGTTTGCCTGTTTTGAAAAAATTCCTTAATTCAAAAAGAAGTTATTTATACATCCTATCTGTATTGCTAGTTGTTGGTTTGATTTTTGAGTTAACAAATATTGTACTTCAAATGCCAATACAAACATATGTTATACAAACCTTTAGGTTATGGACTTGTTTTTTCTATTATCTTTTAGGTGGCTTTATAGCTCAATTTGACAAAGATATTATCAAAAATAGGTTTAAGAGATGGATGAAAATAATCGTAGTACTTTTGTTCCTGGTTTCGCCTTTAATATTATTTTTCTTAGCAAGAACCACTTACCATAATTTTTTTGCTGAATATTTTTATGATCTTCTATTTGTAAAAGTTGTAAGTTTAGGAATTTTTCTAACCATATTCTCACTTGCATTGAATCAAGATAACAACAAATGGATTACTTTTCTTTCTAACCAAACTATGGGTGTCTTTATAATACACACTTATATTATGAAAGTGTGGGAAAAACTATTTGGTTTTAGTTTTGTAGGAGCATATCTACTTTTTGCTATATTTACCTTATGTGTTAGTTTTATTATTGTCGGAATGTTAATGAAAATTCCTTATTTCAATCGAATTGTTAAATTATAAAAAGGAGAACAAAATGTACGACTATCTAATCGTTGGTGCTGGTTTGTCGGGAGCAATTTTTGCTTATGAAGCGACCAAGCGTGGGAAAAAAGTAAAAGTGATTGATAAGCGTAATCATATTGGTGGTAATATCTACTGTGAGGACGTTGAAGGTATCAACGTTCACAAGTACGGTGCCCACATTTTCCATACTTCAAACAAAAAAGTCTGGGATTATGTAAATCAATTTGCTGAATTTAACAACTATATCAACTCGCCTATAGCCAATTACAAGGGCAGTCTTTACAATCTTCCTTTTAACATGAATACTTTCTATGCTATGTGGGGAACCAAGACTCCTCAAGAAGTGAAAGATAAGATAGCTGAACAAACGGCTCATATGAAAGATGTTGAGCCTAAAAACTTGGAAGAACAAGCTATTAAGTTGATTGGTCCGGATATCTATGAAAAGTTGATTAAGGGATATACTGAAAAACAATGGGGACGTTCTGCGACAGACCTCCCACCATTTATCATTAAACGTCTACCAGTTCGTTTAACCTTTGATAATAACTATTTTAACGACCGTTACCAAGGAATTCCTATTGGTGGTTACAATGTCATTATCGAAAACATGCTTAAAGGCGTTGAAGTTGAGCTTGGCGTTGATTTCTTTGCTCACCGTGAAGAGTTAGAAGCATCAGCTGAAAAAGTTGTCTTCACAGGAATGATCGACCAGTATTTTGACTACAAACACGGGGAGTTAGAATACCGTAGCCTTCGCTTTGAGCATGAAATTTTGGACGAGGAAAATCATCAAGGGAATGCTGTAGTGAACTATACAGAGCGTGAAATTCCTTATACTCGTATTATCGAACACAAACATTTTGAATATGGAACGCAGCCAACGACCGTTATCACGCGTGAATATCCAGCTGACTGGAAGCGTGGGGACGAGCCTTACTATCCAATCAACGATGAGAAAAATAATGCTATGTTTGCTAAGTACCAAGAGGAAGCTTCAAAGAATGATAAAGTTATCTTCTGTGGGCGTTTAGCAGATTATAAATATTACGATATGCATATGGTGATTGAACGGGCTCTGAATGTGGTAGAGGAAGAGTTTAGTAACTGAAAAATAACGAAGGAAGGTTATCCTATTATGAAAGGTATTATTCTCGCAGGTGGTTCGGGGACACGTTTGTATCCTTTGACTCGTGCTGCATCAAAACAGCTGATGCCGGTTTATGACAAACCTATGATTTATTATCCTTTGTCGACATTAATGTTGGCTGGAATTAAAGATATTTTGATTATCTCAACTCCTCAAGATTTGCCCCGTTTTAAGGACTTACTCTTGGATGGTTCTGAATTTGGAATCAAGCTTTCTTATGCCGAACAACCTAGTCCCGATGGACTTGCTCAGGCTTTTCTTATCGGTGAAGAATTTATCGGTGATGATAGTGTTGCCTTGATTTTGGGCGACAATATCTATCATGGACCAGGTCTGAGTAAAATGCTTCAAAAAGCATCCAAGAAAGAGAAAGGTGCGACTGTCTTTGGCTACCATGTCAAGGATCCAGAACGCTTTGGTGTTGTAGAATTTGATGAAAATATGAATGCTATCTCCATCGAAGAAAAACCAGAACAGCCGCGCTCTAACTATGCAGTGACCGGTCTGTATTTCTATGATAACAATGTTGTCGAAATTGCCAAGAGTATCAAACCAAGTCCTCGCGGAGAATTAGAAATCACAGATATCAACAAGGTTTACCTAGATCGTGGTGACCTTTCTGTTGAGCTGATGGGCCGAGGATTTGCTTGGTTGGATACGGGAACCCATGAAAGCCTGCTAGAAGCTTCTCAGTATATCGAAACGGTTCAACGGATGCAAAATGTTCAGGTGGCTAATCTTGAAGAAATTGCCTATCGAATGGGTTATATCAGCCGTGAAGATGTGCTGAAGTTGGCACAACCTCTCAAGAAAAATGAATACGGGCAATACCTGCTCCGTTTGATTGGAGAAGTATAGATGACAGACAATTTTTTCGGTAAGACTCTTGCGGCACGCAAGGTTGAAGCTATTCCAGGTATGCTGGAGTTTGATATCCCCGTTCATGGAGATAATCGTGGCTGGTTTAAAGAAAATTTCCAAAAGGAAAAAATGCTCCCACTTGGTTTTCCTGAGTCTTTCTTTGCAGAAGGGAAATTGCAAAACAATGTATCCTTCTCACGCAAAAATGTTCTCCGTGGTCTGCACGCAGAACCTTGGGACAAGTATATATCTGTAGCAGATGGTGGAAAAGTTCTGGGCTCTTGGGTTGACCTACGTGAGGGAGAAACCTTCGGAAATACCTATCAAACAGTAATTGATGCTAGCAAGGGAATTTTTGTTCCTCGAGGCGTGGCTAATGGATTCCAAGTCCTATCAGATACAGTTTCTTATAGTTATCTGGTCAATGACTACTGGGCATTGGAACTCAAGCCTAAATATGCCTTTGTCAACTATGCGGATCCAGACTTGGGAATTGAGTGGGAAAACCTAGCGGAAGCTGAGGTTTCAGAGGCAGACAAGAATCATCCACTGCTTAAGGATGTCAAACCACTTACGAAAGACGAGTTGTAAAAGGAAATATTATGACTGAATACAAAAAAATTATCGTGACAGGTGGAGCTGGTTTTATCGGTTCTAACTTTGTCCACTATGTTTACAATAACTTTCCAGATGTCCATGTGACAGTACTGGACAAGCTAACTTACGCGGGAAATCGTGCCAATATTGAAGAAATTTTAGGCGACCGTGTTGAGTTGGTTGTTGGAGATATCGCTGATGTAGCCTTGGTAGATAAGCTGGCAGCTGAAGCAGATGCTATTGTTCACTATGCGGCAGAAAGCCATAATGACAACTCGCTCAATGATCCGAGCCCCTTTATCCACACTAACTTCATCGGGACTTATACACTCTTGGAAGCAGCTCGTAAATACGACCTCCGTTTCCACCATGTTTCAACAGACGAAGTCTATGGGGACCTGCCTCTGCGTGAAGACTTGCCTGGCCATGGAGAAGGCCCAGGTGAGAAGTTTACTGCTGAAACCAAGTACAATCCAAGTTCGCCTTACTCATCAACTAAAGCAGCTTCAGACTTGATTGTCAAAGCTTGGGTGCGCTCGTTTGGTGTCAAAGCGACTATTTCTAACTGTTCAAACAACTATGGTCCTTACCAGCATATCGAGAAGTTCATTCCGCGCCAAATCACCAATATTTTGAGTGGTATCAAGCCAAAACTCTACGGTGAAGGTAAGAATGTCCGTGACTGGATCCATACCAATGACCACTCATCAGGAGTTTGGACGATTCTGACCAAGGGTCAAATCGGTGAAACCTACTTGATTGGTGCGGATGGTGAGAAGAATAATAAGGAAGTCTTGGAACTCATCCTCAAGGAAATGGGGCAACCTGCTGACGCTTATGACCACGTGACAGATCGAGCTGGTCACGACCTGCGCTATGCCATCGATGCCAGCAAACTTCGTGATGAACTAGGATGGAAACCAGAGTTTACCAACTTTGAAGCAGGTCTCAAAGAGACCATCAAGTGGTACACAGATAACCAAGACTGGTGGAAATCTGAGAAAGAAGCGGTAGAGGCTAACTATGCTAAAACGCAACAAGTGATTAAATAATCATATACTAAAAAGCAAGAGAACTCTGAACTGCACCCCAAAAGTTAGACAGAAAAAATCTAACTTTTGGGGTGTTTTATTATGAAATTGAGTTATGAGGATAAAGTTCAGATCTATGAACTTAGAAAACAAGGATATAGCTTAGAGCAACTTTCAAATAAGTTTGGGATAAACAATTCTAATCTTAGGTACATGAT
>NZ_QEWJ01000030.1 GCF_004127215.1 Streptococcus oralis
CGTTGGATCTTCCTCGCTAGTCGCTGCATCTAATTTCGCTTTTGCTTTCACTAATTCACTGTTGTTTTCTTTGTCGTGAAGTAAACTAATGGCATTATCTAACTTAGGTTGTACCGCGTCAATTTTTGCGATAGCTGCTGTTACTTGTGCTGGTGTCGCATTGTCATCATGAATCACTCTATCTGCTTCTGTTTTCGCTGCTTCAAGTTCATCATGAATTTTAGCCATTTCATTATTATATGCAGTCACGCTCGCCGGTTGTTTACCTTCGGTAACACCTACATGATTTAATCCTGGACGTTTTTGTTCTAACACTGATTTATCTGCTTTTAATGCACTTTTCGCTTCAGTTAATTGAGTTAATGCTTCTGCTACTTTTGCTTTCTCATCTCTGATTTCTTCAGCTGTCGCATCTCCGTTGTTAATCACACCTTGAGCTTCTGAACTAATTCGTTCTGCTTCTGCTTTTTTCGCTCTATAGTTATCTGTTGTTGCTGGCGTCATTCCTGGCGTTGGATCTTGTTCTGTTATTGCTTCATCAAGTTGACGTTTCGCTTCAACTAACTCACTATTATTTTCTTTGTCATGAAGTAAGCTAATTGCATTGTCTAACTTAGGTTGTACCGCATCTATTTTTGCGATAGCCGCTGTCACTTGTGCTGGTGTCGCATTGTCATCATGAATCACTCTATCTGCTTCTGTTTTCGCTGCTTCCAGTTCATCATGAATGTTAGTCATTTCATTATTGTATGCAGTCACGCTCGCTGGTTTCTTACCTTCGGTAACTCCCACATGATTTAATCCTGGACGTTTTTGTTCTAGCAC
>NZ_QEWJ01000031.1 GCF_004127215.1 Streptococcus oralis
CGACCTTCTGGTTTACCATCTGCGTATTGGTACTTGATCGTACGAGTAACCTTGCTATTCAATTTAGCTGGGTCTGTTACTGGCTCTTTACCTTGACGAAGAGTAACCACGAATTGTTGGTCTTTCTTATCATCATTGTCAAAGTTCTTAGGTCCCTTGAACTCATCGTTCACAACTTCGTAGCCCTTGTCTGTCAATTCTTTCAGACGTGCTGCGTAGTTAGTCGTTCCGATTGGCTCACCTGACTTACCGCTTTCAACAACCTTACCAACTTCCTTGTTGTTATCATCTTGGTCTACGAAGGTGATAATCGCTTTTTGACCATCTTTCACATAACTAATTGGCGTATCTTGAGTTGGATCGCTTGGAATTGGTGGTGGGTTGTAACCCTTGCTTGGATCGCTCGGATCTTTCGGTGTCAATGGTGTTGTACCATCTGGACCTACTGGTGTAGTACCTGGTACATGTGGTACCACTGGAAGATCTGTTCCCGGTTTAGTTGGGTTGTTTGGATCGTTTGGATATGGAAGATTTGGTACTTTTGGAAGTCCTTCTGGTACATTTGGTACGTATGAACCAAGTTTCTTGTACTGAACAACTTCTTCGCTGTTAGCGTCGCCAGCTTTCACTGTCTTCGCTGCTACATTAGCCTTATCTGCCACAAATCCAGTTACTACTGGTGTAGCTTCTTGTGCCAATTCTTTCGTAGCTGGTGTCCATGCGCCGAAGGTTTCAACGCCTGTTACACGGTTACGTTCACCTGTACGTGTGAAGGCTGCTTCTTGAGTTACTGGAGCTTTCAGAGCTGG
>NZ_QEWJ01000032.1 GCF_004127215.1 Streptococcus oralis
GTAGACGTGAGAACAAATTCCTTATTGTTTTCATCCAAGGCAGTGAAACGGATGGTCTCTCCCTGTTTAAGGCTAGAGACATCTTTTGAAGTCACATAAGTTGTGATGGTTACCTTCTTTTCTGTCGTCAAAACAGGATATAACTGAGCCAAGACCTTGCCTTCGGGAACCAAATTAGCCCCAGCAGTTTCAGGATTCAGGTGGAGAACCCCGTCTTCCATCGCTGTAATGGCCCCTTTTTGTGTGATTCCTCCCTGTACTTTGAGATTATTTTCAACCTCTAAAAGCTTTTGATTTAGGGCGGTCAACTCTTGTCCGACTTTTGCCAACTGTTGAGCTTTCAAGGACTCAAGCTGACTATCCAAACTACCAGAGTAGGCCTGTTGCGCACCTGAACCCGCATATTGAACCCGATAACTGGCCAGAGCGGATTCAAATTGGGCAATCTGGCTGTCAATCTGTGCAATGACTTGACTCTTGAGCTGTCCTTGACTATCAGAAGCAGCCTGCGCCGCATAGGATTGATAAATACTATAGCCAGCGTTGCTTGAAGGAACACTGGTTCCATTTTGAATGGCATTTTTCAATGTTTGATAGTCCGACAATTTGGCATTGGTTTCCTCGATGAGATTTCCAAGTTCAGCTTGTGAACTGCTGGCAGCTGAATTTTGAGAGGCAATATTGGAATTCTGTTGTTCCGTATTACTACGGATGCTGGCAGCTTGGTTTTTATAGTCATTAAAGACCTG
>NZ_QEWJ01000033.1 GCF_004127215.1 Streptococcus oralis
ATACGCTCGCTGATGTACTTGCTGATGCTGATGCACTCGTTGAAGCAGATACGCTCGCTGATGTACTTGCTGATGCTGATGCACTCGTTGAAGCAGATACGCTCGCTGATGTACTTGCTGATGCTGAGGCACTTGTTGAAGCAGACGCGCTCGCCGAAGTACTTGCTGATGCTGACGCGCTCGTTGAAGCAGACGCACTCGCCGATGTACTTGCTGAAACTGAAGCACTCGTTGAAGCAGACACGCTCGCTGATGTACTTGCACTTACTGAGGCACTCGTTGAAGCGGACGCGCTCGCTGATGTGCTTGCACTTACTGAGGCACTTGTTGAAGCCGACGCGCTCGCTGATGTACTTGCACTTACTGAGGCACTCGTTGAAGCAGACGCACTCGCTGACGTGCTAGCACTTACTGAGGCACTTGTTGAGGCAGATGCGCTCGCTGATGTACTTGCACTTACTGAGGCACTCGTTGAAGCAGACGCACTCGCTGACGTGCTAGCACTTACTGAGGCACTCGTTGAAGCCGAGGCACTCGCCGATGTACTTGCTGATGCTGAGGCACTCGTTGAAGCAGATACGCTCGCTGATGTACTTGCTGATGCTGATGCACTCGTTGAAGCAGATACGCTCGCTGATGTACTTGCTGATGCTGATGCACTCGTTGAAGCAGATACGCTCGCTGATG
>NZ_QEWJ01000034.1 GCF_004127215.1 Streptococcus oralis
TAATGTGGCTTATTTTTCCAATGGTATCAATCGTTTTAAAGATATTGATCCGAGATAGGCTTGGGCTCGCTTTCACATGAAAAAGCCTCTTGTCCCAATCAAGACGAACAAGAGGCTCTCTGTCGAAGACAAACTATTAGTTAAAAACGTCTGGGCTTGCAGCGCCACCGTTGTTAGCACCGCCACGATTGCTAGAACCAGATCCTGAGCCAATTCTAGCGCGGATACGACCGTATGCACGGATAGCAAGTCCACGTACAGTGCGACCAACTTCACGACCGATATCAAATACGGCACGAACAAGGTCACCGCCGACCCAACCACCTTCTACTTCAACCAATTCAGCTTCAGAAAGTGGCATAAATTTTTGATCCAATGATTTAAAATCTTTGTTCATGAAATTCACCTTTTCTATTTAAGATACTAAATTAGCTAAAAAGCCCTACAAAGAAACCTGAAAGTAGTGATCCACCCAAGATAGCCAAAGAAACTGTGAATACATCAACAGGGACACCGTAGAATGACCATCCACCGTCGATCATCATCATTTCTTCATCAGTCAAGGCAA
>NZ_QEWJ01000035.1 GCF_004127215.1 Streptococcus oralis
ATTTATAAGCATTATTTCTACTTGATGAAGTGTCCCTTTGATCATTATATATTGGCCCTCTATGTCCCTCTTTACCTGCCTTATCTTGAAGTCTACTTTGTCTGATATAAGTATGGCAACACCTACATTTTTTGTTTGCCATTAGCTTGGAGTTTAGTTTTCCATTCCTTCACTCTGAGCCTGTGTTTGTCTTTGGAGCTGAGGTGTGTTTCCTGGAGGCAGCATATTGTTGGATCTCGTTCTTTGATCCATCCTGCCACTCTGTGTCTTTTGATTGGGGAGTTCAATCCATTTACATTTAGAGTGATTATTGAGACGTGGGGGCCTACCACTACCATTTTGTGTCTTGTTTTCCGGTTTTCTTCAATTTCCTTTGTTTCTCGTCCCATGGTTTAATCTGTTCTGATGTAGAGCTGCTACTCTCTGTTGTTGTCCTTCTACTTATCTCCTCTGCTCTTGGTTTTGTAGCCCCTTTCCTTTTTTGGATTTTTCAGGAATGAGGGTTTTCCTGAGGATTTCCTGAAGAGGAGGTTTTGTGGCAATGAACTCCCTTAATT
>NZ_QEWJ01000036.1 GCF_004127215.1 Streptococcus oralis
ATGTGTGGCAAACATGTGGTCAAACGTGTGTGACATGCCATAAATGTGTGGCTGCCACGTGACTCCCAGATTGCTAATCGTGGCTCCCCCATACTCAATCATGGCTGGCACGTGGCTCACGCGTGGATCTGCTGTGTTTCATGTGTGGCTCTCCTGCGTTTCATGTGCGGTTCAAGCATCGATGATGTGTGCTTCACAGGTGGTTCAGAGGTGCTTCAAGGCTGTCTCACATGTGGTTCATGCATGGCTCACACACGGTTCAGGTGTAATTCAGGTGTGGCTCACGCGCGAGTCGACTGGATCAAAAATGGTAGAGGACACTTTCACCAGTGGTTAAGGCATAGCTCAGCCATGGCTCACACGTGATGCAGTCGTGCCCCAGCACTGGCTCCTATGTATGTGACACATGATTCAGGCTTTTGTCATGCATGGCTCACCCATGGGTCAGGAGTGGCTCATGCACAGCTGTGGTGTTGCTCAGGCGTGGTTCACATGTGTTTGTGGCATGGTTGGCACGTGGTTCAGTCATGGCC
>NZ_QEWJ01000037.1 GCF_004127215.1 Streptococcus oralis
TTTATAATGCTTTATCTTGTAATACTTAAGTTTGTAACAGAATGTGGTAAATGGATTGAATAACAGAACAGTTTAGTGTTCAAGGAGTTGCAACATGAACCATTGAATGTTAGAGTATATGGACTCTTTCTTCATACTTTCTATTAGTCTCATTTTTTCTATTTGGAGACTTTTATTCGACTTTCCAATGCTCCGCTTCTTTTTTTTAAAGTTGTAGTAAAAAACACATAACATAAAATCGACTCTCAATTTTGTGTGTGTTTGAGGAAGATTGACCCTGAGTTAATATCTGTTGCCAGTCTTCCTCTTTTATGGCTTGAGGAAGATTGCCATCGAGCTAACATCTGTGCCAATCTTCCTCTATTTTATGTGGGATGCCGCCACAGCATGGCTTGATGAGCAGTGCTAGGTCTGTGCCTGGGATCTGAACCTGTGAACCCTGGGCTGCCAAAGCCGAGCACATGAACTTAACCACTATGCCACTGGGCCAGCCCCTGACTCATCTTTTATTTATTGTACTTGGA
>NZ_QEWJ01000038.1 GCF_004127215.1 Streptococcus oralis
GCAAAGAGGATGTACCAGGTAAACCTGGAGTTAAAAACCCAGATACTGATAAAGTTGTAACACCACCAGTGGATGACGTAACAAAATACGGTCCAGTCGATGGCGATCCGATTGTAGATAAAGAAGAGATTCCGTATGAAACAAAACGTGAATTTGATCCAAACTTAAAAGCTGGAGAAGAAAAAGTTGTCCAAAAAGGTGAAAATGGAGAAAAAACAATCACAACACCAACAACGAAAAATCCATTAACAGACGAAGTAGTGGATAAAGGTACACCAACAGAAGAAATCACAAAAGATCCAGTGGATGAAATCGTACATTATGGTGGCGAAGAAGTACCACAAGGTCACAAAGATGAATTCGATCCAAACGCACCGAAAGGTAGCAAAGAGGATGTACCAGGTAAACCTGGAGTTAAAAACCCAGATACTGATAAAGTTGTAACACCACCAGTGGATGACGTGACAAAATACGGTCCAGTCGATGGCGATCCGATTGTAGATAAAGAAGA
>NZ_QEWJ01000039.1 GCF_004127215.1 Streptococcus oralis
CATAAGGAACTCTTACAACTCCATAATAAATAGACAAATAACCCAACTAAAAAATGATCTAAATAGACATTTCTCCAAAGAAGATATACAAATGGCCAAGAAAATGCTCATGAAAAACGCTCAACATCGTTAGTCATCGAGAAAATGAAAATCAGAACTTGCGTGAGATATTACTTTACATACACTGGGATGACTACAATCAAAATGTCAGATGATAACAAATGTTGGTGAGGATGTAGAGAAACCAGAACCCTCATACACTGCTGGTGGGAATGCAAACTGGTGCAGCCACTATGGAAAACAGTATGGAGATTTCTCAAAAAATTAATAATAGAAATACCATATGACCCAGCTATCCCACTACTGGGTATCTATCCAAAGAGCTTGAAGTCAGCAATTCCAAAAGTCCCATGCACCCCAATGTTCATTGGAGCAATATTTACAATAGCCAAGACGTGGAAGCAACCTGTGCCCATCAACAGATGAATGGATAAAGA
>NZ_QEWJ01000003.1 GCF_004127215.1 Streptococcus oralis
ATCATGTACCTAAGATTAGAATTGTTTATCCCAAACTTATTTGAAAGTTGCTCTAAGCTATATCCTTGTTTTCTAAGTTCATAGATCTGAACTTTATCCTCATAACTCAATTTCATAATAAAACACCCCAAAAGTTAGATTTTTTCTGTCTAACTTTTGGGGTGCAGTTCAAATTCCCAGCTTTTTATTCTTCTTCTGCGAGGGTTGAATGGCGGAACCCGTACGTAAAGTAGATGACTAGACCAACTACAAGAGCGATACCAAAGGCAATCCAGGTATCTAGACTATATTGAAGCATAAAGGAAAGACAGATAAGAATGGAAAGGATTGGCAAGAGGGGCACCAAAGGAGTTCTGAACTCTCCTTCTTTAGGCATTCCCTTATCCTTTCTGAGTTTTATAATGCCATAGGCTAGTAAGATGAGATAGGCTAGTGTACAAATATTTAGAAAGGCTGCTATACTGGCCAGTGGAAAGACTCCAGCTGCAATGGCTGAAGCAACTCCTGTTAAGATGGTTGCATTTTTAGGAACTCGACTGGTTTTGCTTAGTTGTTTAAAGCTTTGAGGTAAAAGCCCATCACGTGCTAGGCTGTAAATCATTCGAGAAAGGGCGTAGGTCATGGAAATACACACGGTAATCAAGGTTAGAATGGCTATGAGTGAAACATAGTTGGCGGCCCAACCAATCCCAATACTACGCAATGAAAACGCTACCGCATCATCCACATTGAGCTTACTGTAGTGAACAATCCCTGTCAATACTAGGGTTACCAAAGCATAGAGAATGGTTACGATTGACAGAGAAAGCACAATTCCGCGAGGAATATTTTTTTGTGGACTTTGAATTTCATCAACTGCCATTGAAATAGACTCAAATCCGAGAAAACCAAAGAACATCAAAGATGCACCTGCCATTATTCCAGTACTCCCACCATAAATTTGACCAAAGCCAAAGGGAGCAAAATTCGTCCAATTTTCAGGTTTGATATGCCAAATCCCAACCAGGATGAACAGAGCCAGAGCAGAAAATTTCAAGACCACTAGAAGCGAATTAAAGCGCAAGGCTGCCTTGGAATTTAATAAAACCAATCCTGTTACCAAAGCAAGCACCAAAATAGGTAAAAGGTCGATATAGGTACCTTGTTCGGGGTTGAAGGTCCCATTTAAGACTTGGGGCATAGAGATGCCATAATTACTGAGTAAGCCCTTAAAGTAAGCGGCCCAGCCAGACGCAACACCTGATATGGCCGTCATGAATTCCATGATGGTCAACCAGCCAGCAATCCAAGCTGGCAATTCGCCTAAGATCGCATAGAGATAACTATAAGCACCTCCCGTTGCAGGTACACGAGAGGCGAATTCAGCAAAAAAGAGAGCTGATAAAGAAACACACAGGGCAGAAATCACAATGGAAACCACTAGTGATGGGCCAGCTAGTGTAGCCGCAGCTGTTCCTGTAATGGTGAAAATTCCTGTTCCTACCATGGCACCAATTCCTAGTAAAATCAAATCCCATAATTTCAAATGGCGACGCATTTCCGTTCGTCCCAGACTAACATCCTTGGTTCTAAAAATATTCATTCTTCATCTCCACTAAATGTAATTGTTTTATTTTACCACATAAAAGTATTTTTGTGAATATTTATTAGTTTCTTTTTTGAAAAAAATCTGAACAGGAAGAATTCCTGTTCAGATTTTGCATATTCTTATCCGACTGAACCTTCCATCTCATAGCTAATCAAGCGATTGAGCTCAACTGCGTATTCCATTGGAAGTTTTTTGGGGATTTGGGAATCTTAAACTTCAAAGTAAGGGAACGGACGATCACTATCTAAAGGACGATTTGGAACTTCTTGTTCCAAAATAGCGCGCCAACCTGATACCAATTCTTCAAAAGTCAATTGGGCTTCAGGAGAAGATGTTGTCAGCTTCCGCCCAAACCAAGCCATGGTTGCAGTTTCAAACTGAAGCATAGCGTACTGGATTACTGGAACCTTCGCTTCTTCATAATTTTCATTAACTGCACGTGCCACACCTGGTGCTTGTGGAAGGAGTTGATTGCTGATTTTATCGACAACAGTCGCATCCATCTCTCTCCATGAAAGAAGTTGACCATTTACCTGATAAAAGAGCTCAAAGGTTTCTTGATTTTCCTTAAAATTTGCAAGAACAAAAGCACGTTCTACTGCCTCAGGACCACCAACAGCTTTTACAGCGTTTATCAAGAGGTTTTGTTCCATTTGTCGCCAATAATCATCTGCTTCTTCTACTAAATCAACTGTAAAAGGTGGAACAATTTCCTCGGCAGGAATCTCGCCTTTATTCGCTTTTTCAACATTACCAAATAATTTTTTTAAGAATCCCATTTGCTTCTCCTTTATCTTTTACCCAACAGAGCCTTCCATTTCATAGCTAATCAAGCGGTTGAGCTCAACTGCGTATTCCATTGGAAGTTCTTTTGTGAAGGGCTCCACAAATCCCATGACAATCATCTCAGTTGCCTCGGATTCTGATAAACCACGACTCATGAGGTAATAGAGTTGTTCTTCTGAAATCTTAGATACTTTAGCTTCATGCTCCAAAGCTACTTGCGAGTTGTGAATTTCATTGAATGGAATGGTATCAGATGCTGACAAGTCATCCATGATAATGGTGTCACACTCGATGTGAGAGACAGATTTTTTAGAGTTTTTGTTAAAGGTTACTTGTCCGCGGTAGTCCACCTTTCCTCCGCCTTTAGCGATTGATTTTGACACGATAGACGAGCTGGTATGTGGAGCATTGTGGATCATCTTGGCACCAGTATCTTGGTGTTGCCCTGCATTGGCAAAGGCAATCGAAAGCATGGTTCCACGCGCTCCTTCTCCATCAAGGTAAACAGATGGATATTTCATGGTCGTTTTGGCACCCAAGTTTCCATCAATCCACTCAACAGTTGCATCTTTCAAGGCTTTGGCACGTTTGGTTACCAAGTTATAGACATTATCAGACCAGTTTTGGATGGTCGTATAACGCATATAAGCTCCGTCTAAGGCAAAGATTTCTACAATGGCTGCATGCAAGCTGTTGCTTGAGTAAGTCGGTGCTGTACATCCTTCTACATAGTGGACACTTGCTCCCTCATCTACAATAATCAATGTACGTTCAAACTGACCTGTATTTTCATTATTGATACGGAAGTAGGTTTGAAGCGGAATATCTACCTTGACCCCTTTTGGCACGTAGATAAAGGTTCCGCCAGACCATACTGCTGAGTTAAGGGCAGCCAACTTGTTATCAGTCGGCGGTACCAACTTAGCGAAGTATTGTTTAAACAAGTCTGGGTATTCCTTGAGGGCAGAATCTGTATCTGTAAAGATAATGCCTAACTTCTCAAACTCTTCCTTCATGTTGTGGTATACCACTTCTGACTCGTACTGAGCAGAGGCTCCTGCTAGATAGGCACGCTCAGCTTCTGGAATCCCGATACGTTCAAAGGTTTCTTTGATTTTTTCAGGAACTTCATCCCAAGAACGGGCTGGTTTGTCAGATGGTTTTTGGTAGTAGATCAAATCATCAAAGTCAATCTCTGACAAGTCTGCTCCCCAAGTTTGCATGGGCATTTTCTTGAAGGTTTCATAAGACTTCAAACGGAACTCCAACATCCACTCAGGCTCACCCTTGGCAGCAGATAATTCACGAATAACACCTTCGTTGAGTCCTTTTCCTGTCGATAGGACAGGCTCTACATCATCATGGAAACCAAATTTATATTCACCAAGGTCAATTGGTTTTGGTTCTACTCTTTCTTCAGCCATAATATCCTTTCTTTCATTATATATTTCTATGTTTCTTATTTATCTTCTTGATTTTCAATTGTCTTCTTAAGAGCGTTCCAAGCTAGGGTTGCACACTTTATTCTTTGAGGGAATTTGGCAACACCTGATAAGAAGGCTGCATCACCAAGTTGGTCTTGGCGTTCATCTTTCTGCCCTTGAACCATTTCAGAAAAAATAGTCGCAAGTTCTAAAATTTCTTGTTTGTTTTTTCCAAAAACGGCATCAGTCATCATGCTTGCAGAAGCAGTTGAGATGGTACAACCTGAATTTAGAAAAGCGATATCTTCCAAACGACCCTCTGCATCAAACTTGACAGAGAGGTTGATGACATCACCACAGGTCGGATTGTTGAGACTGATTTGTTCAGCGTCTTCTAACTTCCCTTGGTGATGTGGATTTTTCGAATGGTCTGCTACCACTGCCATATAAAGGCTATCTAGTTTAGAAAGTGCCATTGAAAAACTCCTTTGTCTTTTGTAAGGCATCAACTAGCTTGTCGCAATCTGCCTTAGTATTGTAGATATAAAAACTTGCGCGAGCTGTTGCTGGGACGTCCAAATACTGAAGCAAGGGTTGGGCGCAGTGGTGACCCGCACGAACGGCTACTCCTTCATAATCCAGAGCCGTAGCAAGGTCGTGAGGATGGAGATCGCCTAGGTTAAAGGCAATCACTCCCGAACGTTGAGCCAAGTCCTGAGAACCATAAATAGTCAGTCCTTCAATCGCCTGCAGTTTTGGAAAGACGTATGCTATCAATTCTTGTTCATGGGCTTCAATAGCATCCACACCAATCTTTTCCAGATAATCCACTGCAGCAGCAAGTCCGATTGCACCTGCCATATTAGGAGTTCCAGCCTCGAATTTCCAAGGCAATTCCTTCCAACTAGCAGTTTGCTCGTAGACGAAGTCAATCATCTCTCCACCGAACTCGACAGGTGACATTTGTTCCAGATACTTTTCTTTGCCGTAAAGGACACCGATACCAGTTGGACCAGCCATCTTATGACCTGAAAAGGCAAAGAAGTCCACATCCAAGTCCTGAACATCGATCTTCATATGAGGCGTAGATTGAGCACCATCCACCACCATGATGGCTCCAACTTGGTGGGCCATCTGAGTGATTTCTTTGATTGGATTGACCACACCCAGAACATTTGAGGCGTGAGCAAGGGAGACAAACTTAACTTTATCAGTCAATTTAGCTCGCAAATCATCCATATCTAGAGCTCCGTCCTTGAGATAAACATAGACAAGCTCCGCTCCAGTCTTGCGACAGGCTTCCTGCCAAGGAATGATATTGGAATGGTGTTCCATGACGGAAATCAAGACCTGATCTCCCTCAGTCAAAACTTCCTCAGCGAAGCGCGCCACCCAGTTAAGACTGGTTGTCGTTCCTCTAGTAAAGAGAACTTCCTTCGTAGACCCTGCATTGATAAACTTACGAATGGTTTCACGAGCCCTCTCATAGGAAGCTGTAGCCCGTTCCGCCAAGGTATGGACACCACGGTGAACATTGGCATTGTCCTGCTCATAGTAGTGATTAATTTCTTCCAGAACAGCTAATGGTTTTTGTGTTGTCGCAGCATTGTCCAGATAGACCAAAGGTTCATCATTGACAACCTGGTCTAAAATCGGAAAATCCTTGCGAATCGCTTCTACATCTAACATAGGCTTCCCCTTAGCGTTTTGACAATTTTTCTTCGATGGTTGCAATCATTTCATCACGAACTTCCTTGACTGGAATCTCCACGATAACAGAGCCTAGGAAACCACGAACAACCAAACGTTCTGCAGTTGCCTTGTCCAAGCCACGGCTCATAAGGTAGTACATATCTTCTGGATCCACCTGACCGATAGAAGCCGCGTGACCTGCAGTAACGTCATTTTCATCAATCAAAAGAATTGGGTTGGCATCTGAACGAGCTTGGTCTGAAAGCATGAGAACACGACTTTCTTGTTGGGCATCTGCTCCCTTAGCTCCCTTGATGATGTGACCGATACCGTTGAAGGTCAAAGTTGCTTTTTCAAGAATAACCCCATGTTGGAGAATATTTCCGATAGAGTTGCAACCATAGTTTGTTACGCGAGTGTCAATCCCTTGCACCTGACGGCCACTTGAAAGAGCTACGACTTTAAGGTCAGCATGGCTACCATTACCAATCAAGTCGCTATCAAAGTCCGCAACGACGTTTCCTTCGTTCATGACACCAATCGCCCAGTCAATACTTGCATCGTTACCTAATTTACCACGACGGCTAATGTAGGCCGTAACATTTTCTCCTAGACGGTCGATCGCTGCAAACTTGACTTGCGCACCAGAACGAGCGATGACTTCTACTGTGATATTGGCTGTTGCCTTAGCACTACCTCCGCCACGTGACTCTAATCGCTCCAGATAACTAATCTTAGAATTTTTACCAGCGATAATCAGGATATGCTTGTTAAATGGAACATCGCTATCACTGTCTTGGTAGAAAATACCTTCGATTGGCTCTTTAATCTCAACATTATCAGGAATGTAGAGAACAGCACCACTATTGAAATAAGCTGTGTGGTAGGCTGCCAACTTGTCATCGTCATATTTAACTGATGACATGAAGAACTCCTCAATAAGCTCTGGAATTTCTTCTAAAGCTGAGTGGAAGTCTGTAAAGACCACCCCTTGCTCAGCCAATTCTACTGGAATTTGTTCAAAAACTGTTTGAGTACCTACTTGAACCAATTTCAAGTGATTGTCTAGAGTTGTGAAGTCAGGAACATTTGCTGATGGCTCGCTTTCTGTAATCGTACCATCTCCCAGATTCCAACGGTGAAATTTCACACGCTCGATAACTGGTAATTCCAAACTCTCAATCTTATCAAAAGCTTTTTGACGGAGGTCAGCTAACCAGCTTGGTTCAGCGTACATTTCTGAAAAAAGTTTAATAGTTTCTTTAGTCATTTACTTCTCCTAAAAGATACGAGGGAATTACAATTCTTCCTTGTAGTCATAGCCAAGTTCTTCAGCTAGTTTTGCGTATCCTTCACGTTCCAAACGCGCTGCCAATTCTGGACCACCAGAAAGGACAACACGACCTTCCATCATCACGTGTACCACGTCTGGTGTGATGTAATTCAAAAGACGTTGGTAGTGAGTAATGATCATGGCACCAAAGCTTTCACCACGCATGGCATTGACACCTTTCGATACAACTTTAAGGGCATCAATATCAAGACCTGAGTCAATCTCATCCAAAAGTGCAAAAGTTGGTTCCAACATCAAGAGTTGAAGAATCTCATTACGTTTTTTCTCACCACCAGAAAATCCTTCGTTAAGATAACGCTCTGCCATTTCTTCTTTCATGTTGAGC
Source organism: Streptococcus oralis (assembly GCF_004127215.1). Classification (GTDB taxonomy): domain Bacteria; phylum Bacillota; class Bacilli; order Lactobacillales; family Streptococcaceae; genus Streptococcus; species Streptococcus oralis_BD. Next base: position 7,170 of record NZ_QEWJ01000003.1, read on the forward strand.
AATTCCATTTTTTCGTCTAGTTTAGTGATAAACTCACGAACTGAAATCTTTTCATCGTCTTCTTTACCAGCATTCATAGCTGCACGAAGAAATTCTGCATTGGTAATTCCAGGAATTTCAGACGGATATTGCATAGCAAGGAAAAGTCCCATGCGCGCACGCTCGTCCACTTCCAACTCAAGAATGTTTACGCCATCAAACAAGACCTCACCTTTTGTGACTTCGTAGTTAGGGTTCCCCATGATAGCAGCAGAAAGAGTCGATTTACCAGTACCATTTGGTCCCATAATCGCTGCAATTTCTCCTGTTTTCAGAGTCAGATTGACTCCTTTCAAAATTTCTTTTCCTTCAATCTCAACGTGAAGATCTTTGATCTCTAATACTGACATGATAGTTCCTTTCTTTTTCTGGCCTACTTCCTTTATCCTTAGAAAAATCACTTACATTTCTCAAAAAAATACATGAAAAGGTCCATAAATATACTCTACTAGTATAACAAAAAAAAGCCTAAAAGGCTTTGATTTTGTCTAGAAGCTGGGGGCTAATCCTTGCGGTTTAAATGCTGATCAATGGCGTCTACAATTTTTCCCATTACATAACTTAACCTAAAATTTCGAAAAAGTAAAATGGCCCAAAAAGCTGCCATAATGTAGCGACCAGTCATCCAAGCTTCATTGAAAAAATAAGTTTCAGCAGCCGTGAATAACGCTATAATGATAAATTGTTGTCTATTCATAAGATTATTGTACCATGAAATCCATTTTTAGTCTTCTTCAACCATGACTTTATCAGCCAGAAATTCAAATCCTTCTGGAATCAGTCTCTCTTCTTCCACCTCTTGGTCAGCTTGAGAAGACTTGTTTTTAGCTGAAAATGCTGCTCGAACTTCTTTCCATTCCTCTAGGGAAATAGCCAGAATCTCAGGTGAGAATCCAGCTGCTTGGCTGAGAATATTGCCGAACATAGTATTGAGGTTATCCCGTTTCATGGTTTGACCAGCATTGAAATTAGACTCAAAGGCTAAAATAGCATGGTGTTCATTGGCCGCAACTGGTTGAGAACCTACGAGAAGAGCCTTATCAGGTCCAGCTAGACTTTCAATCACTTCTCCCCATGCATTCTGGAGGCGGATTAAGTTTTGCCGTGCCAAATCAGGATTTTCGACAGCTTCTTGCAGGATAGACTGAACTTTGTTGCGATCCACTCGATAGACTGTCTTGGAAGTGACTGAACGACTAGGAACTGGCGCAACTTGTTTAGGAGCCGTGCCCACATTGGCAAGTTCTTGTTTGAGACGGACGACTTCCTGTCTTAGTGCAGAAATTTCACTTTCAACAACTCCCGAAACCGCAGATTCAGGCTTGATTTCCGCTAAACGAATGGTCATCATCTCAGCGTAAATCTTAGGTTGCAAGCTAGCCTTCATATCCGCTAAACTTACTGTCGCTAGACGAATCATTTCAAAAAGACTTTCCTGGGAAAGAGCTAGATTGTCCATAAAAACTGGACTATGATGAGTATTTTCACCACCTGTCTGAACAACCAGTAAATCACGCAAATACTGCAAGAGATCCGTCACAAACCGAGTCATGCTTTTGCCATTTTCAAACAAAAGATTCAAAGAATCTAGCGCTTTTGGGACATCCTGTTGGGACAAAGCAGCCACATAGTCATCTAGAGCTGATAGACTAATAGTGCCTGTAATCTCCTCGGAAATAGCTGTCGTTAAAGCATTCCCTTGCGTCAAACTCAAAGCTTGATCCAGAATAGACAAGGCATCCCGCATTCCACCTTCAGCCCGTCTAGCAATGATCTCCACAGCCTCTGGTTCAAAACTGATATTCTCTTTTGACAAAATAGTTTGGATATGGTCCTTAATATCTTGCGTTCTAATCGATTTAAACTCAAAACGTTGAACACGCGATAAAATGGTTGCTGGAATCTTATGTAATTCAGTTGTCGCCAAGATAAATACAACATTCTGAGTTGGCTCTTCTAGGGTCTTCAAAAGCGCATTAAAGGCTCCCGTAGACAACATATGAACCTCGTCGATAATGTAGACCTTATAGCGAGCCAAGTTAGGAGCATAGGTGGATTTATCGCGAATTTCTCGGATTTCATCAACTCCGTTATTCGAAGCCGCATCCATTTCGATAACATCTTCTAGGCTACCTTCAGTCACTGCCTGACAGATATAACAGTTATTACATGGTTCTCCGTCTACCTGGTTTGGACAGTTCATAGCCTTGGCAAAAATCTTAGCAACGCTGGTTTTCCCAGTTCCACGAGGACCTGAGAAAAGATAAGCGTGACTAATCTTTTCCTGCTCAACCGCTTGCCTTAGTGTTTTTGCCACAACCTCTTGTCCTACTAGTTGTGAGAAAGTCTGGCTTCTATATTTTCGATAAAGTGCTTGATACATTAGGCTTTCTCCTCAAACATCGTAAAGTCCCATTCTGTCTTCTCAAGCAAAATAGCGACAAATTGTTCCAAATAATCACGATCAATAGCATTGTAATCATCAATTAAAGAAGAGTCCAAGTCTAAGACACCTAACAATCGACCGTTCTTGAGCATGGGAACTACGATTTCACTCTTGGCATGACCATCACAAGAAATGTAGTTTGGATAGGTGTTCACATCCCCTACTAAAACAGTCTCCTGAAACTCAGCAGCTTCTCCACATACGCCTTTCCCAAGCGGGATGCGAATACAAGAAACACCACCCTGAAAAGGACCTAAAACCAACTCGCTACCATCAAACAGATAAAAACCTGCAAATACAGTATTCAGAAAGCGAGATTTTAGGAGAGCACTAGCATTCGAAAGATTGGCAAGAACATTGCTCTCACCTTCAAGTAAATAAGAGAGCTCCACATTTAACAATTGATATTGTGATTGTTTTTCTGAATCTAACATAGAACTATTATATCAAAAATGAGAAAGAGACAAAAGAAAAATCCCTTGTTTTAAACAAAGGATTTTGCGATTATCAATTTGATTAAAGTTCGATATCACCGAACAAGTCAGCCATTGAGAATCCTGTTTGTGTTTCTGGAAGTTCGAAATCACGTTTTTCTTGACGTTTTGGACGACGTGGACGAGCAGCACGTTTCTCTTCTTTTTGTCCTTCTTCTTGAGCTGGACGTTCTTCAAGAGCTTTGATAGAAAGTGAAACACGTTCTGCGTCAGCGTTAACATCAAGGACTTTAACAGTAACTTCTTGACCAACAGTAAGAGCTTCTTTTGGATTTTCGATACGTTTGTGTGAAATTTGTGATACGTGAACAAGTCCATCGATACCTGGCAATACCTCAACAAATGCACCGAAGTCAGTCAAACGTTTAACTGTTCCTTCTACTACATCACCTTTAGCCAATTTTTGCTCAACGCCATCCCATGGTCCAGGTGTTGTTGCTTTAAGTGAAAGTGATACGCGTCCTTCTTCTTCGTTAAGATCAAGAATCTTCACTTCGATTTCTTCACCAACAGTTACAACTGATTTAGGTGAAACGTTACGTTCATGTGATAATTCAGTCAAGTGAACCAATCCATCAACACCACCAAGGTCGATGAAAGCACCGAAGCTTGTGATACGAGCAACTTTACCAGTTACTACATCACCAACAGCCAATTTACCAAATACTTCAGCACGAGCTGCTGCAGTGGCTGCTTCAACAACTTCACGACGTGAAAGGATAAAGCGGTTTTCTTTAGGATCAACTTCTTTGATTTTAGCATCAAATTCTTGACCTACGAAACGCTCAGTGTTACGTACGAAACGAGTGTCCAACATAGAAGCAGGGATAAATCCACGTACGCCTTCAAATTCTACTGAAAGTCCACCTTTAACGGCACGAGTTCCTTTAACAGTAACAACTTCTTCTTCGCGTCCTACAAGTTTGTCCCATGCTTTGCGAGCTTCAAGGCGTTTTTTAGATACAAGGTATGTAACTGTATCAGTATCTTTACCGACTACTTGACGAAGTACAAGAACATCCAATACTTCTCCTACTTTCACAAAGTCATTGATATCTGCATCGCGATCGTTTGTCAATTCGCGAAGAGTCAAGACACCTTCAACACCAGTCCCAGAGATTGCAACGTTAGCTTGAGTCGCATCAACTGTCAATACTTCAGCACTAACAACATCACCAGGCTCAACTTGGCTAACGCTATTTAGCAAATCTTCAAATTCGTTCATCTAAAAAATCCTCCAACAATCAAGCTTTTTTCTAAACTTGACATACTTATAATTTTTTTCCTAAGCACCCGCAAGGACATGTTCATATCGTTCACGTCTTTCAATTATAAAAATAAAATACCCTAAGATATTTTCTTTTTATCTTGAATTTATTACCTAAGAACTGGGGTAGCTGGATTCGAACCAACGCATGAGGGAGTCAAAGTCCCTTGCCTTACCGCTTGGCTATACCCCATTGACAAATGGAGAGAGAGGGATTCGAACCCCCGAACCCGAAGGAGCGGATTTACAGTCCGCCGCGTTTAGCCTCTTCGCTATCTCTCCAATGTTTAACGAGAACTATTATATCATGAAATTTTCAATAAAACAAGTATTATTTTGTCAAATTATAGTTTTCAATCAAAATTTCCACAGCTTTTTCAAGTTTTTTATAAAAACTATCGACATTTCCATTCTTTATGATGGCAAATTGGCTATCTAATTCGGCAATTTCACCAATAACCTTTTTCCCGATCGTCAAAACGTAACCTTCATAACTGTCTTTTCCAACAGTCACTTTTGCATCTGTTAATTGAATTTCAATTTTCTTATCTTTTTTACTCATACTTTACCTCTTTTCACTTTTTCTATTGTACAAGAAAAAGCTCAAACTAGCAAGAAAAAACTCCATTTCAGCCCTTACAACTGCTATGGAGTTCCTCTTTACTTCTAGTCTTTTAATCCACTTTGACAATCCAGCCCTCTGGTGCGTCCACATCACCAAATTGGATACCAGTCAATTCATCGTAGAGTTTGCGTGTAACAGGACCTACTTCTTTTTCGCTATAGAATACATGGAAATCATCACCGTGTTGGATGCCCCCAATTGGAGAGATAACTGCTGCTGTTCCACAAGCACCTGCCTCTACAAAACGATCCAAATTGTCAATCGGAACATCACCTTCGATTGGTGTCAAGCCCAAGCGGTGTTCTGCCAAATAAAGCAAAGAGTACTTGGTAATAGATGGCAAGATTGATGGACTTAAAGGCGTTACAAATTCATTTTCTGCCGTAATGCCAAAGAAGTTAGCTGAACCGACTTCCTCAATCTTGGTGTGGGTAGCTGGATCTAGATAGATAACATCTGAGAAATGACGTGATTTTGCCATTTTACCTGGCAAGAGACTTGCAGCATAGTTACCGCCTACCTTGGCAGCTCCTGTACCATTTGGCGCTGCACGGTCAAATTCATCTTGAATCAAGAAATTAGTTGGAACCAAGCCGCCTTTGAAGTAGTTGCCAACTGGCATAGCAAAGATGGTGAAAATATACTCCTCTGCAGGTTTCACCCCAATAATATCTCCAACACCAATCAAAAGTGGACGAAGATAAAGGGTTCCACCTGTTCCATATGGGGGTACGTATTCTTCATTTGCACGCACAACCGCTTTACAGGCTTCCACAAACATTTCTGTCGAAACTTGAGGCATCAAGAGACGGTCGCAAGTACGTTGCAGACGCTTGGCATTTTCATCTGGACGAAAGAGTTGGATACTGTCATCCTTAGTACGATAGGCTTTCAATCCCTCAAATGCTTGCTGTCCATAGTGGAGACTTGGAGAAGACTCTGAAATATGCAAGGTCGCATCCTCTGTCAACTCTCCTTGATCCCATTGACCATTTTTGTAATGAGCGATATAACGATAAGGTAATTTCATATAAGAAAACCCAAGATTTTCCCAATCAATTGCAACTGTCATGTGTTTCTCCTTTATACTATTCAAACTATGTGTTCTATTCTACACTTTTCTAGTAAAATTTCAAGTATTATTTGTAATTTTCTGAAAATTTTTTCAACATAAAGAAATCAGTCTCTTGGACTGATTCTTTTTACGGATTTGCTTTGTCCTCTTTAAAAACTTTTTTGAGGTAAGCATCGAAAACTTCTTCATCTGAAATCGTGTCTGATATAAAGCTTCCATTGCTAGTGCGTTCTGACAAGTTCAAATCTTGCAATCGGCTTTCATAAATTGTTCCCTTGTTAGATTGGACAAGCAGCGTTTGGTCGTTTTCTTCCACTTCTGTACTGAAGAGATCACCGATGAAGCCTTGTTCTGCAACTGCTCCTGCTAAGAAGACACGATGCGGTTTGTTTTTCAACTCACGCAAGACTTGTAGACCTCGTTTGGCACGGCTGGTTGCTGGAATTTCGTCAATAGAAACACGTTTTAAACTACCACGTTGGGTCAAGAGGTAGAAGGATGAGGTGTTACAGATAAAGGCTGCCTGAAGCGCATCATCTGCTTTCAGGTTCATGGCCTTGACACCCGCAGCCTTGGCTCCGACAACCGGAACCTCTTCGATATTGAAACGAAGGGCATAACCATTTTGGCTAACCAAGAGAACATCATCCAGTTTGATTGGAGCCACTGCTACAATCTGGTCTGTCTCGTCTTTGAGCTTAGCATACTTGACAGATTTAGACTTGTAGGTTCGCCATGGAGAGAATTCTTTGCGTTTGACACGTTTGATTTGACCAAGACGAGTTGCAGCAAAGTAGGTTGTCGCATCCTCAAACTGATCTACCACTTCAACATAAAGTATTTCTTCATTGGTTTCGAAGTTTGTAATGGTCTGACTCAGATGCTCTCCGATATCCTTCCAGCGGATATCTGCTAATTCATGGATTGGTCGATAAATGACATTTCCAAGAGTTGTGAACATCAAGAGGTGTTGCGTTGTCTTGGCAGATTGTACAAAGATCAACCGATCATCGTCACGTTTGCCAATTTCTTCCAGCATTGAAGCCGCAAAGGAACGTGGGCTGGTACGCTTGATGTAACCTGCCTTGGTAACGCTAACATAGGTCTCTTCCTCAGTGATTAGACTAGCTGTATCAATCTCGATGACTTTTGCTGTATCTTCTAAAGAACTCAAACGTGGAGTCGCAAATTTCTTCTTGACCTCACGAAGCTCTTTCTTCATGAGGTTGTACATAGTCCGCTCATCACCGATAATAGCCGCAAGCATGGCAATTTTCTCACGAAGCTCTGCTTCTTCTTCCTGCAAGACAACCACGTCTGTATTGGTCAAACGGTAAAGTTGCAAGGTAACGATAGCCTCAGCCTGCTCCTCTGTGAATTCATAGCTGACCTTGAGGTTTTCCTTGGCATCAGCTTTATTCTCAGAAGCACGGATAAGGGCAATAACTTCGTCCAAAATCGAAATCACGCGAATCAAACCTTCAACGATATGGAGGCGTTTCTCAGCCTTTTCCTTGTCAAAGCGTGAACGCGCCAAAATTACTTCACGACGGTGGGCAATATAGCTAGACAAGATTGGAACGATCCCAACCTGACGAGGCGTGAAATTGTCAATCGCCACCATATTAAAGTTATAATTGATTTGTAGGTCAGTATATTTGAATAGATAGTTGAGAACAAGCTCCGTATTCGCGTCTTTCTTGAGCTCAATCGCGATACGAAGACCGTCACGGTCAGACTCATCACGAACCTCAGCAATCCCAGCTACCTTGTTATTAACACGAACATCATCGATTTTCTTGACTAGATTAGCCTTGTTGATTTCATAAGGAATCTCAGTAATAACGATTTGTTCCTTACCGCCTTTTAGCTTTTCAATCTCAGTCTTGGAACGAACAACAACGCGCCCTTTCCCAGTTTCATAGGCCTTCTTGATTTCATCACGACCCTGAATAATTCCTCCAGTTGGAAAATCTGGTCCAGGCAAGAATTCCATCAGCTTGTCAACCTTGGCTGTTGGGTGGTCAATCATGTAAACCGCAGCATCAATAACTTCAGCCAAATTATGGGGAGGAATGTCTGTGGCATATCCAGCCGAAATCCCAGTCGAACCATTGACCAAGAGGTTTGGAAAGGCTGCTGGCAAGACTGTTGGTTCTTTCTCCGTATCGTCAAAGTTCCAAGCAAAGGGAACTGTCTTTTTCTCAATATCCTGAAGAAGGTAGCCTGCAATCTCAGACAAACGCGCCTCAGTATAACGCATGGCCGCAGGCGGATCTCCGTCCATTGAACCGTTATTACCGTGCATTTCAACTAGAATCTCACGATTTTTCCAATCTTGTGACATACGAACCATGGCATCATAGATGGAACTGTCACCATGTGGATGGAAATTTCCCATGATGTTCCCGACTGACTTAGCAGACTTACGGTAGCTCTTGTCAAAGGTATTGCCATCCTTATTCATCGAATAAAGAATACGGCGCTGAACCGGCTTGAGTCCATCACGAATATCTGGCAAAGCCCGGTCTTGAATGATGTACTTGGAGTAGCGACCAAAGCGCTCTCCCATGATGTCCTCAAGGGACATGTTTTGAATGTTAGACATAGGATACTAAGCCCGTAAAATGCAAAGTGAAAATAGGAAACTCTTGCAATGAGCGATGCTCACAAGAGAATTTATCTTTTTCACACAGTATTTAGGGCGTGTTCAACTCCTTTCAAAGAATATAGAATAGGTTTTATGGAAAAGGGAAAAAATATATGGTAAGTGAGTTTCACCCAATTCCTGTATCATCATTTCCACTTGAAATATCTACTCCACAAATCCTCGTTTATACTTGATATGACTGGCGATATTGCTATCTACATCTTTCTTATCCCAAAGTTGGAGTTCCCATGGGTAGTAAAAATTACTTTTATTTTTAAAATAGATATGAATACCGACATAGCCATCTTTATCACGTAAATACCAATTTTTTAGTCCGTACATCTCTTGCCAATCATCTAATTTGTCCATGACTAGAGCTATCTCTTTAGAACTTAAAATCATACGAGCACCAAAAATATCATTAAGAATGGAATTCACAGGATAGCCCTCTTGACGCTCGGAAAAACGTGTAATTTTATCTAAAATAGACTCAGAAGTTTTGACACGATAAACATAGGCAATATCTTGGACATCCGCTTTCATCAGATAGTCATTAATTGACTCATGTAAATTCAGACGGTAGGCCAAAATCGCTTTAGTCGGGACTTTTGAAAAGGTATGCTTGAGATTGATTTTCTCCACTTTACCTGTTTCAAAATAATCTTTAGAATATTCTAGATGAATACGATTAATCTCTGTAATGAGGCGTTCCACTTTTTCAATCATGAGTCTTCTCCTCTCGCTTTTTCATTTTTCTAGTTATTCCCAAACTTCTTCACTCTTTCCTCAGCATACTCAATCATCTTCTCAGCCACGTCCTTCTTGTAGTCAAAACCCATCTTGTGAGCAAGGGATTGAGCCTCTTGGTGGAAAAGTTGCATCGTAGCAAACAAAGACTGAGTGATTTTCTCTTTACTTGAAAAATCAAGGAGAGCTGAGAATCCCTTCTCTTTCTCAGCAGGCAAATAGTTAAAGAGGTACTTGTAGTTCTTGCCGACGTCGACAGTCCCCTTATCACTTGCGACCTGCCAAGCCAAGACCTTCAAGAGTTCTTGTTGACAAATACCGTAGAGATGGTCAGTCGCGTAGATGATCTGATTGCGACAAATCCCTTTAACCACGTAGGCTGATACCCACCAAAATTCATTACAAGCTTTTTCAAAATCAATCGCACTAGCTGGGCTTGTCCAAAAACGTTGAGGACTTGGAAAGTAAGGTTCAAATAAACCCTTCTTATCTTCTAAAACGGTGAACCCTGCTTCACTATCCACCCACTCTTGAAGATACTCCGTAGGACAGAGGGTCAAATCAATCCGATTTCCATCTTCAAATAGCATCAGATAAAGTCGACGGTTGCCTAGGACATTATGCTGCTCAATGATACGCTTGCCAAAGGGATCCAACCAAGAAAGGTCACTCGTCAGATTATCTAAGTCGTCCACGACATAGACCACGTCGTAATCCTGAAACTCATCTTTTGGCGCTTTTGTATCAGTTCGTGAACCAGACATAGCGACAGCCTCAACTTGCAAAGTTTCGGCAGTCTGTGAAATCAATCTTAGCATTTGCGCTTCACTTCTATGTTGTCTGCACATATCTTTTATAGAATTATTCTTCATTGCCGTCTTGCTCCTCTTGTTTTTGGATGCCTCGTATTCTTTTCATCTCAAGTTCCCCTACAATGAATTGGATAGTTGAACAAATCCCCAAAACGATTAAAATAAAATAAAACAAATTCATATCGTTTCTATGATATATTTTAAAGCTTCTCCATAATACAAAAGTATTTACTAATGAAAGAAGGAAAAGTAAAATAGCATTGAATAGGAGTATTATAACAAACTTACTCTTAAAATACCTATAATGTTTTCCAATCCTATAGAGGGTATATAGTGAAAAAACAATCATCAAAGGTGTGAAGGCAAGTGCATAAAATAAGATAAACCCTGTTCCTGAGTATGGTTTACTTTCCATGGGTAGATCTAATAGACAGATACCAATAGTGAGGATGTTCAATATAAACAAAGATACTGTGCGAGCACACTCTTTTCTACCTTTATTGGTCATTAAGTCATATATAATTCCAAAAATGGCTAGGAGAACAAGGAAAAAAGGTAACATTAATAACGTAATCAATACCGCACCTCCAATAGTTTTAGCGATTGTTTACCTAAAAAAAGATAATCATCACCTTTACTTGAACTTTATAACTCCCCTCTCTGGTAAAGGTTATCCCCTTCGTAATAATATGAAGCATCCACACCCTTAAAGAAACGGGTTTGAGTAAGGTCATCCGTCAGATTATTGAGGAGGAGATACTTGAGTTCTTACCAGCGTCAACTTTTAAAGTTTTAACTGTCCCTAAAATCAGTCCAAGAATCTCCTGATCAGTTCTCATCTTTCACTCCTTCATCACTTAGAGCTGTTTGAAATTTTTTCATTATAAAATAAATTGTAAACAATTAGCCTTCTCTGACAGTAGCTAAGCAATTAATCACTATACCCAAGCAAAAAAGTATTTCGTGACTTACTGATTTCGTTTGGTGTAATGGAGATAGAGAGGAGGAAGATAGGAAACTAGAATCATCAAAATCATTACCAAGAATGTCAACAAATGGATCTGAACTAAATTTACCACATACCATCCCAGAATACCGACAGATAAGGGAGATAAAATATAGGACAGAAAAATCAAAAAAGCCTTCCACCGTTTCTCCGGATAGACATAACACAATCGAATAAGTGTGTAGACTAAGGCTCCCGCTATCAAAGGAAAACCAATAAAAAGCATGATAGCAGACGCCACCAAAGCACCGGATTCTGAGGAATCCATATTGAATAAAAGCATCAAGATCATAAATAAAGTAAATACAATCGGTGCATATAATCCTTGGAAACTTTTTTTCCGGTTATTGATGTAGCATGCAAGAATAGCCGAGGGTAAAGAAACTAAGAAAATCAAACCCAAGTAACTTCCAAAGATCGAATGTCCTGAACTATCCATTATTCATACTCCTTAAAACACTGTCGCTTCTTCCAACGTAAACTTGACATTGTCCTCAATCCACTTACGGCGTGGTTCGACCTTATCTCCCATGAGGACATTGACGCGGCGTTCGGCGCGTGCCAAGTCTTCAATCGTAACACGGATGAGGGTACGCGTTTCTGGATTCATAGTTGTTTCCCAGAGCTGGTCCGCATTCATCTCACCAAGCCCCTTATAGCGTTGGAGGGTAGCACCTTTGCCGAACTGCTTACGGAGTTCTTCTAGTTCTCCGTCTGTCCAAGCGTAGGCTACTTCTTCTTTCTTGCCTTTCCCTTTGGACATCTTGTAAAGAGGCGGAAGGGCGATATAGACATGTCCAGCTTCGACTAGCGGACGCATGTAACGGTAGAAAAAGGTTAAGAGCAAGGTCTGGATATGGGCACCATCGGTGTCGGCATCGGTCATGATAATAATCTTGTCATAATTGGCATCTTCAATAGAGAAGTCTGCTCCCACACCCGCGCCGATGGTATAAATCATAGTGTTGATTTCCTCATTTTTGAGGATATCTGCCATCTTGGCCTTGGCTGTGTTGATGACCTTACCACGAAGAGGCAAGATAGCTTGGAATTTACGGTCACGACCTTGTTTGGCAGAGCCACCGGCAGAGTCTCCCTCGACCAGATAGAGTTCATTCTTAGCAGGGTTTTTAGACTGAGCTGGTGTTAATTTACCAGACAACAAGCCCTTATCTTTTTTATTTTTCTTACCATTTCGGCTCTCATCACGCGCTTTTCGGGCTGCTTCACGCGCATCACGCGCCTTGATGGCCTTGCGGATGAGATTGGAAGCCAGTTCACCATTTTCCATGAGGAAGAAAGTCAACTTATCAGCTACAATGCCATCTACAACTGGGCGAGCCAGCGGACTGCCTAGTTTGTCCTTGGTCTGTCCTTCAAACTGGAGATGCTCTTCCGGAACTAGGATAGAAAGAACAGCCGCTAGTCCCTCACGATAGTCTGAACCTTCAAGGTTCTTATCTTTTTCCTTGAGGAGTCCAGTCTTACGTGCATAGTCATTCATGACCTTAGTGATAGCAGACTTGAGTCCCGTCTCATGGGTTCCACCGTCTTTTGTACGGACATTATTGACAAAGGATAGAATGTTATCTGAAAATCCATCATTGTACTGGAGAGCGACTTCCACTTGGAAGCCATTGTCTTCACCCTCAAAGTAGAGGACTGGCGTCAAGGTTTCCTTGTCTTCATTCAGATAGGAAACAAAGTCCTGAACTCCATTTTCATAGTGAAACTCAATCTCTTCATCTGTTCGTTTGTCAGTCAGAGACAAGGTCACATTTTTTAAGAGAAAGGCTGACTCATTGAGGCGTTCTGAAATGGTATTGTACTTAAAGTCTGTCGTAGAAAAGATAGTCGCATCCGGCATGAAGGTAACCTTGGTACCTGTCTTAGACTTGGGTGCTGTCCCCACCTTTTCAAGAGTCGTAACTGGCTTGCCTCCATTTTCAAAACGCTGTCTATAGACTGCACCATCACGAGTAATTTCAACTTCCAACCAGCTAGATAAGGCATTCACGACAGAAGATCCAACCCCATGGAGACCACCAGATGTTTTGTAGCCACCTTGACCGAATTTTCCTCCAGCGTGGAGAACGGTAAAGATAACTTCAACAGTTGGAATTCCCATAGCGTGCATCCCAGTCGGCATCCCACGACCATGGTCTTGAACGGTTAGACTGCCGTCTTTATTGATAGTTACATCAATACGATTACCAAATCCAGACAAGGCTTCATCGACTGCATTATCCACTATTTCCCAGACTAGGTGATGGAGACCAGCACCGTCGGTCGATCCGATGTACATACCTGGACGTTTACGGACCGCATCCAACCCTTCTAGCACCTGAATGGCGTCATCATTATAGTTATTAATATTGATTTCCTTTTTTGACACAAGGAACCTCCTATTTGTTCATCTTTACTATTTTACAGGTTTTCTAGGGATTTTGCAAAGTTTTTCCCATTCAGCTGTCACAATTTCACAAGATATTCTCAGCCTTTCTACACCATTTCATGGTATAATAGGTCTATGATGACATTTGTATTATTAATTTTAGCTTATCTGCTAGGTTCGATTCCGTCTGGTCTATGGATTGGACAAATCTTTTTTCAAACAAATCTGCGTGAACATGGTTCTGGAAATACTGGAACAACCAATACTTTCCGTATTTTAGGTAAGAAAGCAGGTATGGCAACCTTTGTGATTGACTTCTTTAAAGGGACCTTGGCCACTCTACTTCCTATTCTTTTCCACCAACAAGGTCTATCACCTCTCGTCTTTGGACTTTTGGCCGTAATTGGACATACCTTTCCTATCTTTGCAGGGTTTAAAGGGGGCAAGGCTGTCGCAACAAGCGCTGGAGTTGTTTTCGGATTTGCGCCTGTCTTCTGTCTCTATCTAGCGATTGTATTTTTTGGAACCCTCTATCTAGGTAGTATGATTTCACTGTCTAGCGTTACTGCTTCTATCGCAGCCGTTATCGGAGTTCTCCTATTTCCACTATTTGGTTTTATCCTAAACAGCTATGACCCTCTCTTCATTTTGATTATCCTAGCACTTGCCAGCTTGATTATCATTCGTCATAAGGATAATATCACACGCATCAAAAACAAAACTGAAAACCTCGTTCCTTGGGGATTGAACCTAACCCATCAAAATCCTAAAAAATAAAACGCCAGTTTAAACTGACGTTTTTTTGTATGCTTATTTTGATTTGATGTAGTTGATACCATCTGCCTTAGGCGCAACTGCTTTTCCGAAGAAGGCTGCCAAGACAAGGATAGTCAAGACATAAGGGGCGATTTGAAGGTAAACCGCTGGCACTCCTTGTAGGAAAGGCAATTGAGAACCGATAACTGCCAAACTTTGTGAAAGTCCAAAGAAAAGACTTGAAAGCATAGCACCAACAGGATTCCATTTACCAAAAATCATGGCCGCAAGAGCGATGAACCCTGGACCGACGATGGTTGTTGCAGAGAAATTGACAGATGCAGATTGTGCATACAAGGCACCTCCAACTCCTCCTAAAAATCCAGAGATGAGCACACCATAGTAACGCATGAGGTAAACATTAATCCCAAGGGTATCCGCAGCTTGTGGATGTTCTCCAACTGAGCGAAGGCGAAGACCAAACTTCGTTTTAAACATGATAAACCATGATACAAATGAAAATCCAATTGCGACATATCCCATTAAGCTTGTGTTCTTGAAGAAGATATCTCCAATGACAGGGATATCAGACAAGAAAGGAAAATCAAATTTACCAAATGACAAATCGATATTGTTGGTTTGACCTTTTCCGTAGATCGCTTTTACCAAGAAGACAGCTAAGGCAGGAGCCAACAAGTTCAATACCGTACCACTGACAACATGGTCAGCACGGAAGTTAATAGTAGCTACAGCATGGATGGCAGAGAAAATGAGACCAACCAAACCACCTGCAAGGAGAGATAGCCAGATGGTCATGCCACCAAGAGAACTAGCAAAAGTCAAGTTAAATACGACTCCCGTAAAAGCTCCCATAACCATGATACCTTCCAAACCGACATTAACGACACCAGCATGTTCGGAGTAGGCTCCTCCGATACTAGTGAAAATGAGAGGAGCAGCATAGACCAGCATATTCGATACAAGAATTGTTAGTATAGCAACAGTATTCATCCTTACTCTACTCCTTTCATTTGTTTTTTGGGCTTGATGTATTTTTCGATAATGTAATGAGCACTTACAAAGAAGATAATCGAAGCTGTCACAATATTGACAAGTTCTGGTGGAATGGTCGCTGTGATCATACCTGGAGCACCTGTTTGCAAGGTTCCAAGCAAGAAGGCCGCAAAGACAATCCCAATAGGAGAATTGCTAGCAAGGAGGGCCACTGCCATCCCATTAAATCCAATAGCCAAGGAACCAGGTTGAACATAAATGTTCTGGAAGGTACCAATCCCTTCTACTGCTCCACCGATCCCACAGAGAGCACCTGAAATCACCATGGAAAGAATGATGATTCGTTTAGCTGACATCCCTGCATAATCTGAAGCATTCGGGTTAAGACCAACGGAACGGATTTCAAAACCAAGTGTTGTTTTCTTAATAATGAACCAAACCACTGCAACAGCAATCAAGGCGATAAAGATACCAATATTCATCCTTGACTTGGTTAATTCAGTCAGAAAACCTAGACGATAACTTGCATTTGCCCCTACTGTGATACTGGATTCAGAATCGACCATGAAGTTTTTAGGGAAGTTCCGAATGATTTCATTTCCAGCAAACAGGACGATGTAGTTCATCATAATGGTAACAATGACTTCACTCGTTCCTAAAAATGCTCGCAAGATACCTGGAATCAAACCAACGAAACCTCCTGCAATTGCAGCCACAAGGACTGTCAAAGGAATCATTAAGATACGAGGGATATCTTGGAAAGATAAAGCGAACCATACTGCCGCAATCCAACCAGCCAAGGCTTGTCCTGGTAAGCCAACATTAAAAAATCCAGCTCGGCTAGCTATTGCAAATCCTAGAGCAATCAAAACCAGTGGTCCCATAGCGCGGAAAATTTCACCCACATTTTTAATAGAACCAAAAGCTGTCTTGAAGAGTTCTTCATAACCCCAAAGAGCATCATAACCAAAGATCCACATAATGACGGCTCCGAGGATGATTCCTAGGATTACAGAAATCAAAGGAACCGAAATTTGTTGTAATTTTTTAGACATCACTCTTCTCCTTTTCCAATTCACCACCAGCCATCAAGACACCAAGCTCTTGTTTGTTGGTCTCAGATGGCTTCACAATACCTTGGATTTTTCCATCATGAATAACAGCAATCCGGTCTGATAGGTTTAGAATTTCATCTAATTCGAAGCTAACAACGAGGACGGCTTTTCCTTTATCACGTTCACCAATCAAACGTTTATGAATATACTCAATCGCACCAACGTCCAATCCACGTGTCGGTTGGCTAACGATTAACAAATCTGGATTCCGATCAACTTCACGAGCAATAATGGCCTTTTGTTGATTTCCTCCTGATAGAGCACTTGCTGGAACAATCTCATTGGCTGCACGAACATCAAACTCTTCCATCAACTTGCGGGCATATGAATTGATCTGATTGTAATTCAACACACCGTTTTTGCTAAGTGGTTCTTTGTAGTAAGTTTGAAGTGCGATGTTTTCAGAAAGCATCATTTCGAGAACAAGACCATCACGATGACGATCCTCAGGAACGTGGCTGACATTCATTTCAGTAATCTTACGTGAGGAAAGGCCAACAACTTCTTGTCCCTTAATTTTAATACTACCTGATTTAACTTTGCGAAGTCCAGTAATAGCCTGAATCAATTCACTCTGACCATTACCATCAATCCCTGCAATCCCAACAATTTCGCCTGCACGAACATCAATAGATAGCTCTTTGACTGCAGGAACTCCGCGGTTTTCATTCACGACCAAGTCAGAAATTTGAAGAACCACTTCTTTAGGTTGCGCTTCTTCCTTCTCTGTTACGAACGAAACTGAGCGCCCAACCATCATCTCCGCCAAATCTTTATTGGTAGCACCTTCGATGCTGACGGTTTGAATGGATTTCCCACGACGAATAACTGTGACACGGTCTGCAACTGCACGAATTTCGTCCAGTTTGTGAGTGATGAGGATGATAGATTTTCCTTCTTTAACAAGGGTTTTCATGATATCCATCAACTCCAAAATTTCAGCAGGAGTTAGCACTGCTGTAGGCTCGTCAAAAATCAGAATATCAGCTCCACGATAGAGTGTCTTCAAGATTTCAACCCGTTGTTGAGCCCCGACAGAGATATCTGCCACTTTTGCTGTAGGATCCACAGCCAAGCCGTAGCGTTCTGACAACTCAAGGATATCAGCATTAGCCTTTTTCAAATCCAATACACCTTTATTAGTTACTTCGCTACCAAGAATGATATTTTCTGCAACAGTGAAAGCTTCTACCAGCATGAAGTGCTGGTGAACCATCCCGATCCCTAGAGAAGCAGCCTTTGAAGGAGAATCTAGTTTTTCAGACTTCCCATTGACCACAATTTCTCCGCTCGTTGGTTCCAAAAGACCAGCCAACATATTCATCAGGGTTGATTTCCCAGCTCCATTTTCACCAAGAAGTGCATGAATTTCACCTTTACGCAATTCGAGGTTGATTTTGTCGTTTGCGACAAATTCACCAAAAATTTTGGTAATTTCACGCATCTCAATGACGTTTTCGTGTGCCATTCGAATATTCCTTTCTAGAAAACTATATTTTATTTCAGTAGGACCTGCTAAACAAGTTAGTAGGTTCTATTGAGACAAAATGTCTCAACACCTCAAAAAAAGCGACCCAAGAAGGATGGATCGCTTCTGGAAGGTTTTTATTTCTCAGGTGCTTTTACGCTACCATCAATAATTAGTTTTTTAGCATCTTCCACTGCTTTTTTAGCATCTTCAGAAAGATTAGAAGTAGTCAAATCAACACCACCATCTTTCAAACCAAATGTAATCACTTTTCCACCTGGGAATTTACCGTCAGCAGTTTGAGTTGCGATTTCTTGAACAGTTTTACCAACTTGTTTCAAAGTAGAAGCCAATACGAAGTTAGATTCTTTACCATCTTTTGAAGTGTATTTACCTTCGTCAACTTGGTCACGGTCTACACCAATAACCCAAACTTTTTCGTCTTCATTTTTCTTCTCGTTCAAGTCTTTTGCTTCTTTGAAGACACCAGCTCCTGTACCACCAGCAGCTTGGTAAATGACGTCAGCTCCTGCAGCGTATTGAGTCGCTGCAATAGTTCTACCTTTTTCTGGGTTGTTGAAGTCTTCAGCATATTGTACATCTACTGAAATGTCTTTGTTTACAGACTTCACGCCTGCTTCAAATCCTTTTTCAAAACGAGTGATAACTTCACCACGTGCTCCACCGATGAAACCAACTTTGTTTGTCTTGGTAGTTTTGGCAGCAGCAACCCCTGCAAGATAAGCAGCTTCATTATCCGCAAAAACAGCAGATGCTACGTTCTTCTTATCACCAACAACAGAGTCAATGATAACGTAGTTGATATCAGCATTTTCATCTGCAGCAGCTTTAACAGCTGGAGCAAGTTTGTAACCAACACCATACACTAATTTGTAGCCGTTTGTAGCAGCTTGGCTGAAGTGGTTTGCAAAATCTGCTTCACTTGTAGATTGGAAATAAGTAAATCCGTTATCTTTAGAAAGACCGTTTTCTTTCCCCCAAGCTTGTAGACCTTCCCATGCAGATTGGTTAAATGATTTATCATCAACACCACCTGTGTCAGTAACGATAGCAGCTTTTAAATCAGTTTTTGCATCTGAAGAATCTTTGCGAGACGCACGGTTTCCACATGCAGCAAGTCCGATTGCAGCGACAGTTACTAGACCTAGGCCTAACCATTGTTTCTTGTTCATTCCTGAACCTCCTAAATAAGATATGCAACTTAGTTGCGAATTAATGAAAGGGTCAATAGACCGCCTTTACAAAGTTACTAGGTAAGATCTGTAAAGGAATATGGAAGTAATTCCCCGACCGTCATCTCGACCGTCGTTTTATCTTTGGCGACTAGAGTCACTTTTAGATCTTGTTCAAAAAACTCAACCATGACCTGGCGACAAGCACCACATGGCGAGATGGGTTTTTCAGTTTGTCCGTAGACAATCAACTCTGAAAATTCCCGTTGCCCCTCCGAAACTGCTTTGAAGATAGCTGTACGCTCCCCACAGTTAGTCAAAGGATAACTAGCATTCTCGATGTTCACACCTGTATATACGCTACCATCCTTGGCTACTAAAACAGCTCCAATAGGAAAGTGAGAATAGGGTACATAGGCATTCTTGCTGGTTTCAATTGCTAGTTCAATCAACTCAGTAGTCGCCATCAGCCAATTCTCCTTTTAAGATTGCTACACCAGCGGATGTTCCAATACGAGTAGCACCTGCCTCCACAAAGGCAAGAGCGTCCGCGTAAGAACGAGCTCCACCGGCAGCTTTAACACCCATATCAGGTCCCACTGTTTGACGCATTAATTTGACATCTGGCAGAGTTGCTCCTCCAGTTGAGAAGCCAGTAGATGTTTTAACAAAATCAGCTCCTGCTTTTTGTGACAACTGGCAGGCCACAACCTTTTCTTGATCTGTCAACAAACAAGCTTCAATAATGACTTTAACTAATTTGTCGCCACTTGCTTCTACAACGGCACGGATGTCTGACTCAACTAAATCAAGATTGCCAGATTTGAGGGCACCGACATTGATAACCATATCAATCTCATCTGCACCATTTTGGATAGCTTCTTTTGTTTCAAAAGCCTTCACAGCTGAAGTTGTTGCTCCCAAAGGGAAACCAACCACAGTACAGACCTTAACATCTGAGCCTTTAAGCCCTGTTTTTGCATGTTTTACCCATGTGGGATTGACACAAACACTGGCAAAATCATACTCACGCGCTTCAGATAGCAAACGATTAATTTGTTCTTGGCTTGCATCTTGCTTCAAAAGCGTATGATCGATATATTTATTCAACTTCATATTCGGATTCTCCCTGGTTTTATGAGATAATTTCAATAATTTCTCGTAAACATTGCACTCTATCATTCATTTTAACATATTTTTGAAATTCTGTAACTAGTTCAGAAGAAATTTTTCCATTTGTATAAACTTTTGCAACAATTTCTCCTTTTTGGACGGAGTCTCCAACTTTTTTTTCAAAAACAATCCCTGTTTCATAGTCCAAATCATCAGACTTGACTGCACGACCAGCTCCTAATCTCATGGCAAAGAGCCCAAATTCCATCGCCGGAAGGGCTGAAATGACACCTGACTCTTGCGCCGGGATATCCACTACATGTGCAACATTTACTGGGCGGTAGAGATCTTCTAGATCACCACCTTGAGCTACCACCATTTCTTCAAACTTAGCCAGTGCTTGACCATTCTCGAGATGTTTACGGATTTCCTCAACGGTTTTCTCAATATCAGCTAAACCAAGCATAATTTGAGCTAGTTCACAGATAAAGTGGGTAATATCCTGACGGCCTTGGCCTTGTAAAATTTCCAATGCTTCAAGGATTTCCAGACGATTTCCAATCGCTCGCCCCAAGGGTTGGCTCATATCTGTAATGACTGCTACCGTCTTTCGACCAACGGCCTTACCGAGATCCACCATGGTTTGAGCCAATTCGCGCGCCTCCTCAACAGTCTTCATAAAGGCACCCTCGCCAACAGTTACGTCTAGCAAAATAGCATCCGCACCTGCCGCGATTTTCTTGCTCATGACAGAACTCGCAATCAAAGGAATCGTGTCGACAGTTGCGGTCACATCACGAAGGGCATAGAGAAGTTTATCTGCTTTGACCAGCTGGTTCGATTGTCCAATGACAGATACACCAATGTCTTGAACCTGTTTGATAAAATCATCTTGACTCCGCTCCACTTGGTAGCCCTTGATCGCTTCTAACTTATCTAAGGTCCCGCCAGTGTGTCCTAGTCCACGACCACTCATTTTTGCAACCGGAACACCAAAACTGGCTACTAAAGGAGCTAAAATCAAGGTCACCTTGTCACCAACACCACCAGTAGAATGCTTGTCAACTTTAATTCCATTAATAGCTGATAAATCAAACTCTTGTCCTGTCTTGACCATATTCATCGTCAGGTCAGAAATCTCTCGTGTGGCCATTCCTTTGAAATAAACAGCCATAGCAAAAGCAGACATCTGATAGTCTGGAACAGTTCCTGCCACATAGCCTTCTACCAACCACTTGATTTCATTTGAAGTCAATTCTTGACCGTCTCGTTTCTTTTGGATTAAATCAACTGCTCTCATACTTTCACACTTCTAAGGATATAGTATCCCTTATCTTTTTTAACGACCTCACAATTGCCAAACACGTCTTCCATCTTATTTTTGGCACTAGGGGCACCCTGCTTTTTCTGGATAACGATTGTTAAGTCTCCACCGTCCTCCAGAAAATCCATGCTCTTTTCGATAATCTCATGAACAACTTGTTTACCTGCTCGAATGGGAGGATTGGAAATAACATGGTCAAATTTACCTTCAACTTGTTCATAGATATTGGATTGGAAAATCGTCGCTGCTACTTTATTTCTTTCAGCATTTTGTCGCGCTAAATCCAAGGCACGATTATTGATATCGACCATGGTTGCTTGGACCCCGTAAGCCTTAGCTAACGACAAACCCAATGGTCCATAACCACAGCCTACATCAAGGACCGTTTCTCCTTGGTTGACCTCAAGGCACTTGAGCAAGAGTTGACTTCCAAAATCAACCATTTTCTTACTAAAAACACCTGCATCCGTCAAAAAGGTCATTTTTTGTCCCAACAACTCTACTCTCAACTCATGAATGTCGTGAGCTGCATCAGGATTTTCTGCATAATACATTTTACTCATAAGTCTATTTTAGCATATTTTAAGGTTTTTTAAAACCGTTTACAAAGCTAAAATTCAACAAACAAACTAAATCTGTTATGATAACAATTAAAGAATTTTCGTATTATTTCCTCTATTTTTGACTTTTTAGAGCAACTTATAGCAACTTTCAAGAATCAGAATGAGAAATATCGAATTTCATTCTCTCTTTAGATTAGAAATATGATATACTAAGATATCGAACGAGGAAAGAATATGACCAACGAATTTTTACATTTTGAAAAAATCAGCCGCCAGACTTGGCAATCTTTACATCGAAAGACAACTCCTCCCTTGACAGAGGAAGAGTTAGAATCTATCAAGAGTTTCAATGACCAGATTAGTCTACAGGACGTAACGGACGTCTACCTTCCCCTAGTCCATCTTATCCATATTTACAAGCGCACCAAGGATGATTTGGCATTTTCAAAAGGAATTTTCCTCCAACGTGAAAGCAAATCTCAACCTTTTATTATTGGGGTTTCTGGCAGTGTTGCTGTGGGGAAATCAACCACTAGTCGCTTACTTCAGATTCTTCTATCACGGACTCTCCCAGATGCTACTGTAGAATTGGTGACAACCGACGGTTTTCTCTACCCCAATCAAACCTTGATTGAGCAAGATATCTTAAATCGCAAAGGTTTTCCTGAAAGTTATGATATGGAAACCTTGCTGAATTTCCTTGATCGCCTTAAGAACGGGCAAGATGTCGATATTCCTGTCTATTCTCATGAAGTGTATGACATCGTTCCTGGAGAGAAACAACGTGTCAAAGCTGCGGACTTTGTTATTGTTGAAGGCATCAATGTCTTTCAAAATCCTCAAAATGAGCGCCTTTACATCACTGATTTCTTTGATTTCTCCATCTATGTGGACGCAGCTGTTGAAGACATCGAAAGCTGGTATTTAGACCGCTTTTTAAAACTACTTAGCTTTGCCCAAAACGCTCCAGACAGCTACTACCACCGCTTTACGCAAATGCCGATTGGAGAAGTTGAAGCCTTTGCACATCAGGTTTGGACCAGTATTAATCTCATAAATCTACAAAACTATATCGAACCAACAAGGAATCGCGCCGAGGTCATTCTCCACAAGACTAAAAACCACGAAATCGATGAAATTTACCTAAAAAAATAATTTCCCCTTGTCAAAACCTAAGTTTTCAGATATAATGGTATAGTTAGTAAATATGGAGGTAAGAACATTGGCAAACATTAAATCAGCTATCAAACGCGCTGAATTGAACGTTAAACAAAACGAAAAAAACTCAGCTCAAAAATCAGCTATGCGTACTGCTATCAAAGCTTTCGAAGCAAACCCTTCTGAAGAACTTTTCCGTGCTGCTAGCTCAGCTATCGACAAAGCAGAAACTAAAGGTTTGATTCATAAAAACAAAGCAAGCCGCGATAAAGCTCGTCTTTCAGCTAAACTTGCTAAATAAGAAACAGTCCACAGAGGCTGTTTTTTTGTCCTCCATTACGAAAAGGTAGAAAATGAAAATCGCAATCATCGGTTATTCTGGAGCTGGTAAGTCAACTCTAGCAGAAAAGTTATCTAACTACTACTCCATACCCAAACTACATATGGACACCCTCCAATTTCAACCAGATTGGCAAGACAGTGATCGTGATTGGATGAAAGTCGAGATGAAAAACTTCCTCACTAATCATTCAGACTGGGTCATCGACGGCAACTACTCTTGGTGCTATTACGACGAAAGAATGCAAGAAGCTGACCAAATCATCTTCCTAAATTTTTCACCATGGACTTGTCTCTTTCGAGCCTTTAAACGGTATCTCACATATCGAGGTAAGGTCAGAGAAAGTATGGCAGCAGGCTGCCCTGAACGCTTTGACTGGGACTTTATCAGATGGATTCTCTGGGATGGGCGGAGCAAATCCGCTAAGGAACGCTACAAGGGGGTTCAAGAAACCTATCCAGAGAAAGTAATTGTCCTCAGGTCTCAAAAGGAGATAGACCACTTTTTAGAAAATCTCTCGCATAACAAGAAAAACCAACGTGCCTAACGTTGGTTTTTCGCTATTACCCAATCACACTTCCGTTTGGTACAGCTGGATCAACTGTGAGAAGGGTTAATTTGCCATCATGTTCAGCTGAGAGGAGTACATCAGAATAAATATTTCATAAAATTATTAAACTCAAAAAAAGCTCAAATGCTATCTGATTACTGAACATTTCACCTACTAATGAGAATCGCTTGACTTTACTCTGTAATAATAAAAATCTTTATCATAATTTCCAGCTGATTGACTAACAATTAAGCGTGGCCGTGAAATATCTGATTGGTCACCCATTGGGTTTTTAAATCCTATTTTAAACAATCCTATAGCTGCACTCGTAGGACCACTTTGTAAACTAACATATGGAACACTGCTCTTCTTAGATGAATCTTCTATTACTTTAATCCTATTTCCATTCCCTGTTGTTCCATCAGGATTAATTATCAATTCCTTACCACGACCATTCCTCCATGTTCCAACAAGTGTTGAAATATCACCATTTTCAATCGCTTCAATATCTAAATCGACCTCTGAAAGTGAGTTATGTTGATAAAGTTGCCACCAATCCACTTTATATGGTCTAAGATAACTTTTCCCATAAAGAATTCTGTTTTCTTGAGTTTTTTCATTATCTGGTCCAGTTTCATTAGCAGGGATAAATGTTAACACTAATTCTTGCCCAATAATGGCATTTCTATTATCCCCTACAAAATATACTTCATAATAATCATTGTTTTTCTTCGGTGTTTTACTTTTATCTAACTTGAATTGAGCATGCATAGAACCACTCCAAAAGATCCAATATCCATCTTGATAGGATAATCTTGGAAAAACAGAAGTTATGCCTTTATAGTAATCTTCTCTTTTATACCCATACAAAGTAAAATTTGATTCTGCAATTGCTTTTTCCAAATAATCATTAGAATAAGTTCCTTCAAAAGCACTTAAATCTCCTTGAAGAATATTATCCTTACTATTTTTAAAATAATCACTACTACTAGCAAATACCATTTTATGATTCTTATTTCCATCAGATAAGATGATTACCTTTAAAATTTTAGACGAATCATCTACGTTATTAACTGAAATAGATATTTTAAAATCCTTATTTCCGTCTGACTTATTAAATTCTGTAACAGAAGACCTATTGTTGCCATCTTCCTTCCCAATCCGTAGAAAAGTCTCCAAATACATCACCCTCATCTGTGCTGTATGAAATTCTCCAATTTTGATCATTCTTAGCAACAGTAGCTTTCTCACCTGAGACAGACACATAATTTCCCGATAAATCTATAAAGTCTGATTTTATTATTTTCTCAGTATTTGATTGTATTTTCTGGTTATCACTCTCTCTATGATTCTTAAATAAAAGAAATAAAACTAAAGTTGTTAAAAGAGAAACAACCCCAAAAAATATGAGTGTTTTCTTCATTCCAATCTCCAGTAGATATAAATTATTTCCCTCATTTTACTATATTACTTAAAGACTATCAAGTTAATTTATAAATAATGGAAAAAACCGTTTTTCAACGGCTTTTTGACTGTGATTTCTCGAATGCAAATTCCTCTTACGGCAAATCATTCCCTGCTGCGAGGTAAATCTCATACCATTCTTTTCGAGTTAGGTTGACATTACTTGCTTGGCTTGCTTCTATCAAATGTTTAGGGTTAGTTGTTCCTACTACTGCCTGCATCTTAGCTGGATAGCGTAACACCCAAGCGATAGCAATAGCTGATGGGCTCACACCGTATTTTAAGGCTAATCGATTTAGGACTTGGTTTAGTTGTTGGAACTTCTCATTTCCGACAAAATTCCCTTTGAAATATCCAAACTGCAAGACTGACCAGGCCTGAATAACCATGTCGTTTAATTTGCAGTATTCAAAGGCGCTACCATCACGCACAGCTGCCTTGTCACCTTCCATATTGACATGAAATCCTGCTTCAAATCCTGGCGTGAAAGCTGCGCTTAGTTGTAATTGATTGATAGATAAAGGTTGTTTGACCTCTTTCTTCAGTAATTCCATCATCATAGGATTTTGATTGGACACACCGAAGTCTCGAACTTTACCTGATTTGTGTAGAATATCAAAGGCTTGAGCCACTTGATCAACTTCCATCAAGGCATCTGGGCGATGGAGAAGCAAGCTATCTAGATAATCAACCTGCAATCTTTTTAGAATCCCGTCTACTGATTCTAAAATATAATCTTTTGAAAAATCAAAATAGGTAAATTCTTCTATGCGAATGCCACACTTGGACTGGATCCACATCTTTTCTCGCAGGTCAGGACGATTGTTTAACACTTGACCCAGTAATTCTTCACAACGACCTCCTCCATAGATATCCGCCAAGTCAAAGGCATTGATTCCTACAGATAGGGCTGTTTCAACCAACTCCTCAACCTCTTTAACCGACTTGTCACTGATTCGCATCATTCCTAAGACAATTTCTGACAGTTCTTTTTTCTCTTGACCAAATGGAATGTATTTCATGGCAATTTCCTCCGTTTTTCTTCATTATAAAGTAGAATGCCACTTTTATCAACTGATACCTTATAAAAGAAAGAGAGTGGGACAGAAATCGGTAATTCGTTAGAATTAGATTTCGTCGTCCCACCTCCGCACAGTTGAGTAGGGCTGTAAAAGCTGATGAAATCAGCGTAGTAGAGCCCACTCAACCACTGCGTCTTACTCGGCAATCCAAAGACAATTGAGAGGCTAGGACTTTTGTCCCAGCCTCTTTAAATCTTAGCCAATCACACTTCCGTTTGGTACAGCTGGATCAACTGTGAGAGGGGTTAATTTGCCATCATGTTCAGCTGAGAGAATCATCCCTTGGCTGACATATTTTTTCATCATTTTACGTGGTTTGAGGTTGGCAACGATTTGGACTTTCTTGCCGACCAATTCTTGTTCGTTTGGATAGTATTTTGCAATACCAGAAAGGATTTGACGGTCTTCACCATCACCAGCATCTAAGCGGAATTGAAGCAACTTGTCAGAACCTTCTACTTTAGAAACTTCTTTGACTTCAGCAACACGAATTTCAACCTTGTCAAAGTCTTCAAACTTGATTTCTTCCTTGTTGAGTTTGAGTTCGACTTCATCTGGATTCCATTCTTTCTCGACGGCTGGCTTGTTGCCTTCCATTTGTTCCTTGATATAGGCGATTTCTTCTTCCATATCGAGACGTGGGAAGATTGGTGTTCCTTTGGCAACTACTGTTACACCTGCAGGGAAATCAGCTAGGCTCAAGTTTTCAAGGCTAGAAACTTCTGCTAGACCAAGTTGTGTCAAGACTGCACGACTGGTTTCCATCATAAATGGCTCAATCAAGTGAGCTACGACACGAAGGCTAGCTGCCAAGTGGCTCATCACACTTGCCAATTGCTCACGGTGCGCTTCATCCTTAGCCAGTACCCATGGAGCTGTCTCATCGATGTATTTATTAGTACGTGAGATAAGAGTCCAGACTGCTTCAAGTGCACGTGGATAGTCAACTGCTTCCATGTAGGTATTGTAGTCAGCGATTGATTGTTCTGCCACTTGAGCAAGTTCATTGTCAAAGTCTGTTACACCTTCTACATAGGCAGGGATTTGACCATCAAAGTACTTGTTAATCATTGAAACCGTACGGTTGAGGAGGTTTCCTAGGTCATTTGCTAATTCATAGTTGATACGCCCTACATAGTCCTCTGGAGTAAAGGTTCCGTCTGAACCAACTGGAAGGCTACGCATGAGGTAGTAACGAAGTGGATCGAGACCGTAGCGCTCTACCAACATTTCAGGATAAACGACATTCCCTTTAGACTTGGACATCTTGCCATCTTTCATGACAAACCAACCGTGGGCAATTAAACGATCTGGCAATTTGATATCCAACATCATAAGAAGGATTGGCCAGTAGATGGAGTGGAAACGAAGGATGTCTTTCCCAACCATATGGAAGACTGTTCCATTCCAGAACTTATCAAAGTTACCATGTTCATCCTGACCATAACCAAGAGCAGTCGCATAGTTAAGAAGGGCATCGATCCAAACGTAGACAACGTGTTTCGGATTTGATGGGACTGGTACACCCCAGGTAAAGGTTGTACGAGATACTGCTAAGTCTTCCAAACCTGGCTCGATGAAGTTACGCAACATTTCATTAAGGCGACCATCTGGAGTGATGAAGTCAGGATGTGATTTGAAAAATTCGACCAAGCGATCTTGGTATTTGCTGAGGCGAAGGAAATAAGACTCTTCTGAAACCCATTCAACCTCGTGACCTGATGGAGCGATACCACCCGTCACATTTCCAGCTTCATCACGGAAAACTTCCGCAAGTTGGCTTTCTGTAAAGAATTCCTCATCGGATACTGAGTACCAGCCAGAATATTCACCTAGGTAGATGTCATCTTGAGCAAGCAAGCGTTCAAAAACTTGTGCTACTACTTTTTCATGGTAATCGTCTGTAGTACGGATAAATTTATCATATGAGATATCCAGTAATTGCCAGAGTTCTTTGACTCCAACTGCCATTCCATCAACATAGGCTTGAGGTGTGATACCAGCTTCTTCTGCTTTTTGCTGGATTTTCTGACCATGCTCATCTAAACCAGTCAGATAAAAGACATTGTAGCCCATAAGGCGTTTGTAACGTGCTAGGACATCACAGGCGATGGTGGTGTAAGCAGAACCGATATGAAGTTTACCAGATGGATAGTAAATCGGTGTTGTAATATAAAAATTCTTTTCAGACATAATTTTTCCTTTCCAGGCAAATGAAACCTGTTTTTCTAACACTTCATTATATCATATTTTCGGTGATTTTCGATAGGGAAATCCATACAAAAACAAGATAGACAAATGTCCATCTTGTTTTTCTTCTTGTTTATATTACTCATAGCGAAGGGCTTCGATTGGATCAAGCTTAGAGGCTTTATTGGCCGGTAAGACACCAAATATCATACCAACGCTGGCTGACACAGCCAAGCTAAAGAGAGCAATTGGGAGGGAAACCCCAACTTCGATGCCTGCAATCATATTTTGCAACAAGATACCTGCTAACATTGTCAAGCCTGCTGCACTGACTAGGCCGATGATCCCACCTAGCAAGGTCAAGATCATGGACTCGATCAAAAACTGTACTAAGATATTAGCCCGTGTAGCTCCGAGAGCCTTCCGCAGACCAATCTCACGCGTACGTTCTGTCACCGAAACCAGCATGATGTTCATAACTCCAGTTCCACCAACAAAGAGTGAAATCCCTGCGATGGCACTGATAATTGTGGTTATAAATCCAAAGAGTTTTTGAACTTCTTCAAAGGTTGCTGTTTCATCCGCAACTTGATATTCTCCTTGATGTACTCCTGATATTTCTGTCATTCTGCGTGCGAGTTCTGGTCCTAAAGTCGGAGTAAGACTTGTATCATTTACACGAAAGACAACATTAGAGATTTCATCCATATTAAAATTAACAGCAACAGATGTATTGGTTGTAATTGGCAAACCTCCGATACCAAACATCTTTGCAGTTTTAGCCTCAGAACTTGTGTATACTCCGATAACTCGATAATGAAAGTTATTAACTGAGATTATCTGATTAAGAGCTGCCTGTGGTGAGTCAAAAAGACTGTTAGCCAGTTCTTCATCAAGTAGGATCACACTTGCAAAATCTCTGTAATCTTGTTCTCTTAGACCCCTACCAGCGATTATTTCATTTTCAGTAGCAGTCATATAAGTCATATTACCACCTGTTAAACTAGCCTGCTCAACTTTTTTATCTTTATAAGTCAGAGTAACATTTATACTATTCGTCACAAAGTAACTATCTACACCCTTTAGTTTAGCGGCTTCCTTAACCCATGCTTCCTGTGTCTTGGGTGGGACAACATAAGCTGTATCCTCTCTACCAGATAGTGTTAGAGAAGACTGTTTTTGGGTAAAAGAGCCGTCCTTACTTTTAATAGGCGAGAAAAAGACCTGAATATTTTTCTGAGATTTAGTCATATTTTTATTGACCTGACGAGACATAGAGTCTCCCAGAGCCATGATGACAACTACTGAAGATACTCCTATAATAATCCCAATCATCGTCAAAAATGAACGCATCTTGTGTGCCATAATCGATGAAAAGGCAAATTTCAGATTTTCCATCTTAATGCCCCTCCCCTTCTAAATGCCCACTATCAGATGCAATAGCCCCATCACGAATTACAATCTGACGTTTTGCATAAGCTGCAATCTCAGGCTCATGCGTGACCATAATAATGGTCTTTCCTTCTTCATTTAACTCCACCAAAAGTTCCATGATTTGACTTCCCGTCCTTGTATCCAAAGCTCCAGTTGGTTCATCTGCCAGGATAATCGAAGGATTGTTGACAAGGGCACGTGCAATAGCTACCCGTTGTTTTTGTCCACCAGATAATTCCGAAGGCAAGTGGTGACTTCTATCAGTCAAATCTACCTTTTTCAAATAGGTCTCTGCCAATTTACGGCGTTTGGAAGCTGAAACTCCAGCATATATTAAAGGCAATTCAACATTCTGAAGGGCATCTAGTTTGGACAAAAGAAAGAATTGTTGAAAGACAAAACCAATCTCTTGATTACGAACTTTGGCCAACTGTTTTTCATCTAATCGAGCCACTTCCTGCCCCTCTAAGTAATACTCGCCACTAGTTGGAGTGTCCAACATTCCAATAGTATTCATTAGAGTAGATTTTCCCGAACCTGATGGTCCCATAATGGCAACAAACTCTCCCTCATTCACTTCCAAGTTGATATTTTTCAAAACCTGCAGTTCCTGATCTCCATTTCGATAACTCCTACAGATATTTTTTAGACTAATTAGTTTCTTCATCAGCCTTCACCTCTTTTCCTTCTTCCAAGGAAGTTGTTGGATTACTGATGACTTTAGCCCCATTTGTCAAACCAGAAGTGATTTCTTGGTTTTCTGCGTCAGCATTTCCTAAGCTAACTTCGATTTTCTTAGCCTTATTCTCTTCGTCAACAACCCAGACATAGTTTTTACCTTCTTCTTCTACGATGCTGGTTAATGGTACGAGAAGAGATGTACTGTCGCTTTTAACTTCTACACTAACAGAAAATCCTTGTTTTAACTCACCAATATCACTCGTAATTTCAATAGTGTATGGATATTTAGAGCCGACATTAGATGCACCTGTACCATTACTTCCATCAGCACCATTCTTTGAATAAGTTGCGATATAGTTGATCTTCCCTGTCCACGTTTTATCTGGGTATACTTTGGATGTGAAGGTCACTTCTTGTCCAACTGAAAGCTTGGCAAGGTTGTACTCTGACAGTTCACCTTTTACTTGCAAATTATCATTGCTCACTACATGGATCATGACCTTGCCATTACCTGCAGAAGATTTGGAGAGATCGCGATTTACCTCTACAACTGTTCCTTCTATTGTACTTAGGATAGTTGTAGCATCTAATTGGGCCTTTGCTTTTTTAACTTGTGCTTCTGCATCTGCGCGGTTATCACAAGCATCCTTAATCTGAGAATCAAGGGAAGATACTGTGCTAGCATCTGAACCACCATATTCTTCATAATAAGTCAAGGCCTTACTTCGTGATTCCCTCAATTCATTGATTTGACGATCAATCTTTGCTACTGCACGATTGGCAGCATCGTATGCTGCCTGAGCATCAGAACTATTGTATTTTACTAACGCTTGCCCTCCACTCACCTTGTCTCCAACAGAGACTAAAATTTCTTCAATCTCACCCATACTTGCATCAAAGTATACATACTGTTCATTTTTTACAGTAACAGTACCAGATAAGAGAATAGATGAGGCAACCGTTCCTTCTTTGGCAACAACCAAATGAGAGGGGGCATCTTTAACAGCAGCCTGAGAAGGTTGTCTAAAAAGTAAAATCCCCATAGCCCCGACAATAACAACACTTGCAGTTCCAATAGATGTGTAAAATTGCCATTTTTTTCTTTTCGTATTTTTCTTCATCCCAAAACACCTTTCATATTTTCCATTAAAGACCATTATATCAAATTTATCCACTCTGAACAATGATTGTACCGTGAGAAAAGAGAAGCATTCCAAAACTCACTTTCAGCTTCTTTCTGGTACATCAATTGTACTAGTTACACAATACATCTTATTTCTATATTTAGCAAGCAATTTCAACTTTTTACTTATGCCGTAGCAGATTTTTGCATTCAAAAAGCAAAAACGATAGAATATGACTATCAAAGCTATAAGGAGTTTTCTATGAGAGAATATGATATCATCGCCATCGGTGGAGGGAGCGGTGGCATCGCCACTATGAACCGAGCTGGTGAACACGGCGCCAAAGCAGCTGTTATCGAAGAGAAAAAATTAGGTGGAACTTGTGTCAACGTTGGCTGTGTTCCTAAGAAAATTATGTGGTATGGAGCTCAAATCGCTGAAAGCTTCCACCACTACGGTCCTGACTATGGGTTTACGAGTTCAGATGTTCAATTTGATTTCGCAAAACTTCGTCAAAACCGTGAAGCCTACATCGATCGTGCTCGCTCATCTTATGATGGAAGTTTCAAACGCAACGGAGTTGATTTGATTGAGGGGCGTGCTCATTTTGTTGATTCTCACACTGTCAGTGTTAATGGTGAATTGATTCGTGCCAAGCATATCGTGATTGCGACTGGAGCTCGTCCAAGCATCCCAACTATTCCTGGAGCTGAACTCGGTGGTAGCTCAGACGATGTCTTTGCTTGGGAGCAGCTTCCTGAATCCGTTGCTATCCTAGGCGCAGGCTATATCGCGGTTGAGTTAGCTGGTGTTCTCCATGCACTCGGTGTAAAAACTGATTTATTTGTCCGTCGTGATCGTCCTTTGCGTGGTTTTGACAGCTACATCGTTGAAGGTCTTGTCAATGAAATGGAAAAAACAGGCCTTCCTTTGCACACACACAAGGTACCCGTCAAACTCGAAGAAACTGAGCAAGGCATTACCATTCATTTCGAAGATGGTTCTAGTCACACTGCAAGCCAAGTTATCTGGGCTACTGGCCGCCGTCCAAATGTAGACGGGTTGGAGTTAGAAAAGGCTGGAGTTACACTCAACCAACGTGGGTTTATCCAAGTGGATGAGTATCAAAATACTGTTGTAGATAGTATCTATGCCCTTGGAGACGTTACTGGTGAGAAGGAACTAACTCCAGTAGCCATCAAGGCTGGACGTACCCTATCTGAACGTCTCTTTAATGGGAAAACAAGTGCCAAGATGGACTACACGACTATCCCTACTGTTGTCTTCTCCCACCCAGCAATCGGAACAGTCGGCTTAACTGAAGATCAAGCTATCAAAGAATACGGCCAAGAGCACATTAAAGTCTACAAGTCAAGCTTTGCATCTATGTACTCTGCCGTTACAAACCATCGTCAGGAGTCACGCTTCAAACTCATCACCGCCGGTGCTAACGAAAAAGTTGTTGGACTTCATGGGCTCGGTTACGGAGTGGATGAGATGGTTCAAGGATTTGCGGTTGCTATCAAGATGGGAGCAACCAAGGCAGACTTTGATGCTACAGTAGCTATCCACCCAACTGCTTCTGAAGAATTTGTGACCATGCGCTAATTATCTAAAGAGACCTCAAGAGGTCTCTTTTTACTTGTATAATCGGCCGTTACAAAATTGTTACCTCGTTATAAAAAATAGGTTGACTTTTTCTTCTGAATTAGTATAATAGTTACTATAATTTTAAAAAGAGGTTAACAGTTTTGAAAAAAGCTCATATCTATGCTATCCCTGCTATCGGCGCTGCTCTCATCGCCGTTTTGGCACAAATCAGTCTCCCTATCGGTCCTGTCCCCTTCACTCTACAAAACTTTGCGATCGGTCTGATTGCTACTGTTTTTAGACCCAGAGAAGCTGTTCTATCTGTAGCTCTCTATCTCTTGCTGGGTGCCATTGGTTTACCTGTTTTTTCAGGGGGAGGAGCTGGATTTCACGTTTTAGTTGGTCCAAGTGCAGGCTATCTTTGGTTCGACCTTGTCTATGCGGGACTTACATCTTATCTCATCCATCAAAATAGTGGCTACATTCGCATTTTCCTAGCCAACCTCTTGGGTGACTCCCTCGTCTTTGTCGGAGGTATTCTCAGCCTCCACTTCCTTGCTGGGATGCCATTTGATAAGGCGCTAGCAGTTGGTGTCTTTCCCTTTATTCTCCCTGATCTTGGTAAAATCATTGCCATTAGTTTCATTGGTCGTCCCCTACTAGAACGATTGAAAAACATCGCTTATTTCTCAAGATAAAAAAATGAGCCTGGAACAATAGTCCCGTGGCTCTTTTACTGATTGCCTTTGAAGGCATCCACCATTACTTGAAATTCTTCATTTGTAAGGGTGATTCCTTTTCCCATCTTGGTATGATCAGGGCTCCAAGTTCGAATATCAAACTTTGCTGGCGCTCCATTAAAACTAACTCGGTTTAGTTCTTTTGTCCATCCTTTTTCATTTTCAGACAAGGTCAGTAAGTGTTCTTCGATTTCAAATGTAAATTCTGCCATTTTTAACTCCTTTTTGTGATATGCTTTCTATAGTCTATTCGTAAAAATCTTGTAGTTTTTAGGAAAATTTTATATAATGTGGATAGATAAGAAGGGAGATGCCTATGAGGTACACATTCAAGCAAGTCTTAGATAAGATACGAGACTTTCTCAGTGGACATGATGAACAAGATTATTCTGAAAACGACTCCCTTATTAGCACAATTGAACAGGCAATCCAGAAAAAAACAGCTGTTCATGTCATACTCGCTGAGACAAGTTTTACAGGTGACATTGTCAAATATGATGTCAGTCGTCAGCAGATTATTGTCAAAAATTTTACCAGAAATGTGACACGTATTATCCGAATCGCTGATATCAAAAGGCTACGTTTTGTCCCATCCACTGTCCAGAGAGCTCAAAAAAATAGATTTAAGAAAGAGTGAGATGTTCATGCATCCCACTCTTTTCCTTAACGGATTTGTTCAAAATGAAGGTGAACTGCGATGTGGTCACCGTACCCACTTCTCTCCAAATCACGTTGCAAGCGATAAGAGATATAGTGCTCTGCAATGGTGATGTAACCTGCTCCTAGTAAACGATTTTCAACCATTGATTGGATCATACTGATAGTCGCACGTTCTACTTTTGCTTCTTCCAAGTCCAAGACTACTTTTTTAGTGACTTGAGCTAGGTTTTGACGTAGGTCATCAGTCAAAACATAAACTGTCTGCGCTGCTTTTAGGACAGCTTGGTAAATTTTATCTGGATCAAAGTCGGCAACTTCTCCGTTACGTTTGATTACTTGCATAGGTTTCTCCTTTATTCTTTGTTTTCTTTGATTTCTGCCAGCATTTTTTCTTCTTCTACTGTCAGTTGATAGTTTTCTAGCAAATCCGGTCTGCGCTCGTAGGTTTTCTTTAGACTTTCGTAAAGTCGCCACTGGCGAATCTTTTCATGGTGGCCACTCATGAGCACATCTGGCACCACCATGCCTCGATAGTCATAAGGGCGTGTATATTGGGGATATTCGAGGAGTCCTGAAGAAAAACTATCGTCTTGGTGACTAGACTCCTTGCCAATCACTTCTGGAATCAAGCGAACCGTAGCATCAATCATGGTCATGGCTGCTAATTCACCACCAGTCAAGACATAATCTCCTAGGGAAATTTCATCGGTTACCAAGGTCTTGATGCGCTCGTCATACCCTTCGTAGTGACCGCAGATAAAGATCAGTTCCTCTTCTTTGGCCAAATCTTCAGCGTAGGCTTGATTGAACTGTTTCCCAGCAGGATCGAGAAGAATGACACGGGGATTTTTCTTTTCAATGGCATCAAAAGCATCGAAAATAGGTTGGGCACGGAGCAACATTCCCTGACCGCCTCCGTAAGGCTCATCGTCAACATGACGGGCCTTTTCAGCATATTCACGAAAATTATGATACTGGATATCCAAGAGCCCTTTTTCTCGAGCCTTTCCAACGATTGAGTGCTCCAGCGGAGAAAACATCTCAGGAAAGAGGGTCAAAATATCAATCTTCATCATCTAGTCCTTCTAAGATTTCCACATCGACCCGTTTATTTGGAATGTCAACATTGAGAACTACTGGCGGAATGTAAGGTAAAAGCAAATCACGCTTGCCTTTTCGCTTGACCACCCAGACATCATTGGCACCCGGTTGTAGAATCTCCTTGATAGTTCCAATTAAGTTGTCTCCCTCGTAAACTTCCAAACCAATAATCTCGTGATAGTAGAATTCTCCATCATCTAAATCGTTCAAATCTTCCTCAGCGACCTTGAGACTGTACCCCTTGTATTTTTCAATCGCATTGATATGGTACATGTCTTTGAATTTGATAATGTCAAAATTCTTATGCTTACGGTGGCTAGCGATGGTCACTGTTTGGATAAACTGATCTTTTTCATCAAATAAAGCCAGCTCTGCCCCTTTTTTAAAGCGTTCCTCAGCAAAATCCGTCACAGACAAGACTCTCATCTCACCCTGTAGACCCTGCGTATTGACGATTTTTCCAACATTAAAGTAGTTCATCTTGTCTCCTGTATCTATTTCTATCCTTTATTTTATCACGTTCCAAGAATTTTCACAAGTTGGATAGATACTATCTTACGGGCCTACTACTTCTTCAAAAAATTCACCAATAAGTTGATTAAACTCTTCAGGATGGTCATTCATAGGTTGGTGTTTGCTATCTGAAATCGTTACTTGACGCGCATTGGGATTTAGAGCAATGATACCATCATAGATCTTCTTTAGGTGTTTAGGAAAATCGTTTTCACCTCTTACTAATAGCATAGGAGGATTTCCATGATAGCCGTCTATCTCATGGACAGTCAAAAAACCTGTGATACCAAGGTTCAAAAAAACATCTCGTCCAGTTTCTATAATGGCCGTCTTGACTAATTCTCTTGTGATAGGATTATCTGTACACATCTTTGAGTTCTTATCTGCAATCACCTTCCAAGGAATCGTTTTATACATAAGAGAAGAATATTTTATGCGATTTCTCTCTTTATCTGATAGGTAACGATGCTGTCCCCAACTATCTACCATGACCAAGGCTAGAACTCGTTCTGGATGACGATAGGTGTACTCTTGAAGTGGATTTCCTCCCCAAGAATGTCCGACCAATATCACCTCATCTAGCTGAAAATAGGACAAAATAGCATCTACATCTTGAACAGCACCTTCTAAGTCAGGTAGGCCAACTTTCATAGGTGATTCACCCTGCCCTCTAACATTCACAAAGTAGAGGTCAAATCCTTCAAAGGCATCATACTGATGGGCCCACATCTGACTACGACCACAAGCTCCATGATAAAAAATAATATGTCCTTTACTTGAGCATCCAGGACGATGATAAACAACCAAATCACAATCTAATACTGGTATAATGTGACGTACCAAAGTCTCGGTTTTTCTGTTATAAAAAGCAATAGCTTCAGCTATATCATTTTGCTTCATTTCTACACTCTCTCCTCTTTATCCTAGTATCATTCTTTTATCTATTTTATCATGCTATATTAAAATCATCGTTCTCTAAACTTTGTTTCATTAAAAATTTTGAATTTTCTGCATCATCTAGATAAAGAAAAAGACTGCTAAGCAATCTTTACTTTTTTCTCATCAGGTTCATGCCTAAAATTCCAGCAATTATCAAAGTTGCTACGATCACATGGTAGCTATAAATTGGTTCGTGGAGGATAAGAGCTCCAGCTAGAATGGTCAAAACTGTCCCAAGATTACCAAAGACACTGACAGTTGATGCTCCGAGGCGAACAATAGCATAGATAGAGAGACTACCAGTCACGATAGAGATTGCTGGTAATGTTCGAGTAAATAATCTTGTAATTGCCTAAACGTTAAATCTTTCATCTTCTGCTCTCCACAAAAAAACGAGACATCTGTCCCGCTTTTTATTTTTCATCGATAACGATTCTTACTTTTTTGTCTTCAGTTGGGACAGAGTAGACAATCGTTCTTATCGCTGAGATAGTGCGACCCTTACGACCTATAACACGACCAACATCGCTCTGGTCAAGATCCAAGTGATACTCCAAAAACTCTGGTGTGTCTTCAATCTTGATAGTTAAGGCATCAGGTTGTGAAATCAAAGGTTTCACAATCGCAATAATGAGATTTTCAATCGTATCCATCTGTCAACCTACTTTAGAATTATTTAGAGAATTTAGAATCGTGGAATTTTTTCAATACGCCTTCTTTTGAAAGGATGTTGCGAACTGTATCTGAAGGTTGAGCTCCATCAGCCAACCATGCAAGAACGCGGTCTTCTTTCAAAGTTACTTGGTTTTCAGCAACAAGTGGGTTGTAAGTTCCAACTGTTTCGATGAAACGTCCGTCACGTGGTGAACGTGAGTCTGCTACGTTGATACGGTAGAAAGGTTTTTTCTTAGAACCCATACGAGTCAAACGGATTTTAACTGCCATTTTTAATATCTCTTTTCTTTTATTTTTTATTTCGGTGAAATAGCTAAGCTATTTAGCACATTTTCTATTATAGCAGATTTCTGACAGGTGTCAAGAAAAAAACTTGACAGAATTTTAATTTTTTTACTACTAGAAATTTTTAGTAAAATCATTAACATTTGAAATCACCTCTCTTTTAGGGTACAATGGTAGAAATGAATTTTTGAGAGGAAAACAATGAAAAAACTAGCAACCCTTCTTTTACTATCAACTGTTGCCCTTGCTGGATGTACTAGTATCCAACGTGGTCTCCGTGGTGATGACTATGTCGACTCTAGTATCTCAGCTGAAGAAAGCTCAAAAGCAGCTGCTCAGGCTGCCAAAGATTTGAAAGACGCTTTAACAAATGAAAATGCCAACTTCCCTCAACTTTCTAAAGAAGTTGCCGAAGATGAATCGGAGGTCATTTTACACACAAATCAAGGCGATGTACGCATCAAACTTTTTCCAGAACTAGCACCTCTAGCAGTTGAAAACTTCCTTACTCACGCTAAGGAAGGCTACTATAACGGTATCACCTTCCACCGTGTCATCGATGGTTTTATGGTCCAAACTGGAGATCCTAAGGGAGATGGTACAGGGGGCCAATCCATCTGGCATGATAAGGAGAAAACAAAAGATAAGGGAACTGGTTTCAAAAATGAAATCTCTCCTTACCTATACAATATCCGAGGTGCACTTGCTATGGCTAACACTGGTCAACCAAACACCAACGGTAGCCAATTCTTCATTAATCAAAACTCAACAGATATTTCTGCTAAACTCCCTGCTAGCAAGTATCCAAAGAAAATCATCGAAGCTTATAAAGAAGGCGGAAATCCAAGTCTAGACGGCAAACATCCCGTCTTTGGTCAAGTCATTGATGGCATGGATGTTGTCGACAAGATTGCCAAGGCTGAAAAAGATGAAAAAGATAAACCAACTACTGCTATCACCATTGACAGTATCGAAGTGGTCAAGGACTACGACTTTAAATCCTAAATAACCTAAAAAATACAGTATCCGCATTCGATACTGTATTTCTTTTTCCCTCATTTTTAAGTTAGCTTATTAAAGTCCCAGATTTGGTCCATCCAGCCTTCATAAAAGTCTGGTTCGTGGCAAACCATAAGAATGCTTCCTTTGTATTCTTTAAGCGCCCGTTTAAGTTCTTCCTTAGCATCCACATCTAGGTGGTTGGTCGGCTCGTCCAGCACTAAAACATTGTTTTCACGATTCATCAAGAGACAGAAACGAACCTTGGCTTGTTCTCCACCTGACAAGACCTGAATTTGGCTTTCGATGTGCTTGGTTGTCAAACCACAACGAGCAAGGGCTGCACGGACTTCTGCTTGGTTAAGGGCAGGAAAGGCATTCCAGACAGCCTCTAGTGGTGTTTGACGATTTCCACCTTCTACTTCCTGTTCAAAGTAGCCAAGTTCTAGGTAATCACCGCGTTCAACTTCCCCAGCGATTGGTGGGATAATGCCCAAGAGAGACTTCAAGAGAGTTGTTTTCCCGATACCATTTGCCCCAATAATGGCAACCTTTTGATTGCGTTCAAAGGTGAGGTTTAAAGGCTTGGTAAGGGGACGGTCATAACCAATCTGCAAGTCCTTGGCTTGGAAGATAAAGCGCCCTGGCGTACGAGCTGGTTTGAAATCAAAGGATGGTTTTGGCTTCTCGCTTTGAAGTTCAATGATGTCCATCTTGTCCAATTTCTTCTGACGAGACATGGCCATGTTTCGTGTTGCAACACGGGCTTTATTTCGTGCAACAAAGTCCTTAAGGTCTGCAATCTCTTTCTGTTGGCGTTCGTAGGCTGCCTCTAACTGAGATTTCTTCATAGCATAGACTTCTTGGAACTGGTAATAGTCTCCAGAATAGCGAGTTAGCTGTTGGTTCTCCACATGGTAGACAATATTGATCACGTCGTTGAGGAAAGGAATATCGTGCGAAATAAGGACAAAGGCATTCTCATAGTTTTGGAGATAGCGTTTGAGCCAGTCAATATGCTCAGCATCCAAGTAGTTGGTTGGTTCGTCCAGTAACAAGATATCTGGCTTTTCAAGGAGGAGTTTAGCCAAGAGTACCTTGGTTCTTTGTCCACCTGACAAGGAGGTTACATCCGTATCCATACCATAGTCCATGACACCGAGGGCACGAGCTACTTCATCAATCCTGGCATCTAAAGTATAGAAATCACGACTCTCCAAACGATCTTGGAGTTCGCCAACTTCTTCCATCAGCGCTTCGATATCTGCTCCCTCTTCAGCCATCTCCATATAAAGATCATTGATACGAGTTTCTGCTTTAAAAAGCTCATCAAAGGCTGTACGGAGAACATCACGCACAGTTTGGCCTTCTTTTAGCACAGCGTGCTGGTCTAGATAGCCAGCGGTCACATACTTAGACCACTCAACCTTGCCTTCATCTGGTAGCATTTTACCAGTCACGATACTCATAAAGGTT
Organism: Streptococcus oralis; assembly: GCF_004127215.1. GTDB lineage: Bacteria > Bacillota > Bacilli > Lactobacillales > Streptococcaceae > Streptococcus > Streptococcus oralis_BD. The sequence goes on from NZ_QEWJ01000003.1 coordinate 48,273, forward strand.
GATTTTCCTTCACCGTTAGCTCCGACTAAACCGATATGTTCTCCCTTGAGGAGGCGGAAAGAAACGTCTTCAAAAATTGCACGGTCGCCAAAACCGTGACTCAGATTTTTAACTTCTAAGATACTCATTCTAATTCCTTATCTTGTTTTTATGTAGTAGTTTATAGAGGAGCCAAGCTAGGTAACCACCTAAAGTATTGGTCCACAAATCATCAATCTCAAATACCCGATTAAAATCAAAGAAAAAGTCTAAGACCAGTTGTGTGCACTCGATTCCCAAGCTCAGTATAAAACTGAGAAGAAGAACCTTTTTAGTTTTTCTTAGAGAGGGCAAGAGATAGAGAAGTTGGAAAATCAGAGGGAAGAGCAAGAAGACATTCAAAATGTTCTGCAAAAAGATCCAAATGACTTGTCCCAAACTAGTCACTTCACCCAGTTTCCAAAGGGAGTTTAAGGGAGTTAAAAGAAAAACCAGGCGTCCAAAAGTTTGAATACCTGGAGTTTCCACTCCTGTAGGAAGTTGAGGTTGGGGAGTAAAACAAAAACAGACAATGCAAAGACTGTAAATAGCCACTCCCAATCTTAAGATTAATTCTCTTTTTCTAGTCATTTTATGGATTTACCGCTGCGACTGCCTTCTGGCGGTCACGTTTCATTGTATTGGAACGCAATTGTCCACAAGCCGCATCAATATCTGTACCATGCTCTTGACGGACTACACAGTTAATCCCTTTTTTCTTGAGGGTATCATAGAAGGCCATCACCCGCTCTTTAGGACTACGGCTATATTGGTCATGTTCACTAACAGGGTTATAAGGAATCAAGTTTACATAAGATAATTTCTTGATGTTCTTTAGCAATTCAGCCAACTCCAAGGCTTGTTCAACTCCATCATTGACTTCATTCAGCATGATGTATTCAAAGGTCACACGGCGATTGGTTGTCTCGATATAGTACTCAATAGCAGCAAAGAGTTTTTCAATCGGAAAGGCACGGTTAATTTTCATGATGCTTGAACGCAATTCATTATTGGGTGCGTGAAGGGAAACAGCCAGATTAACCTGTACACCTTCATTAGCAAAGTCACGAATCTTATGGGCCAAACCTGAGGTTGAAACCGTGATATGACGAGCACCGATAGCCATTCCCTTGTCATCATTGATAGTACGGACAAAATTCAAGACATTCTTGTAGTTATCAAATGGTTCACCAATTCCCATGACAACGATATGACTGACACGCTCGTCCTGACCACGCTCATCAAAGTATTTCTGAACCAACATGATCTGCGCTACGATTTCCCCGTTATTAAGGTCACGTTGCTTCTTAATCAAGCCGGACGCACAGAAGGTACAACCAATATTACAGCCGACCTGAGTGGTCACACAGACTGACAGCCCGTAGTGTTGACGCATCAGTACTGTCTCAATCAACATGCCATCTGGCAACTCAAAAAGATACTTAACAGTACCGTCAGCTGACTCTTGCACGATGCGTTGTTTCAATGGATTTACGACAAACTGCTCATTGAGCTTAGCAATCAAATCCTTGGAAAGATTGGTCATTTCTTCAAATGACTGGACACGTTTACGGTAGAGCCATTCCCAGATTTGATCTGCACGGAATTTCTTTTCTCCTTGTTCTAATACCCATTCTTGCATGGTTTGACGTGTTAAACTGTAAATAGACGGTTTCATCTCTTCTCCTTATTCTCTATCTATTTCTGACGAATGACAAAATGGCGCTGTCCCTTGTCCTCTTTCTGAGACTTTTGGTCCTTATGACGACGTCTATTTCTCTTATCCGCATGTGGCTTTCTCTTGTTTTGCGAAGGTTTCTTTCCTCTTCTAGGAAGGTTTTCCTCTTCCTTTTTACGCATTTTCTTGTCAAATGACGCACGCTTAGGTGCTTGATTTTCTAGAACAAAATAGGCACAACCATAACTGCAATACTCTAAAAGATAGTCCTGTAAGCGACTGATCTTTTCAATTTTTTCCTCTGTTCGATCGTCTTTGTAAAAACCGCGTAGGCGAAGCTGTTCATTGCTCCAGTCCCCCACGACATAATCAAACTTGGTCAACACTTCTGAGAAGCGCTGGTTAAAGACTGTCACATCAAAAGCATCCTTGATATTCTCAACCAAGGTAAAAGCAATCCCTTCAGTCTCAACCTTATCCCCATTTACCTGAAATTCTGGGCCAGGAAACTTGTTATAATTGTATAATTCAGGTGCAATTTCTTTACGCATAGTCTTCCTTTTCCACGATTACTTAACACTTTATTTTACCATATTTTCTAGCAGTTAGCACGTTTCTCATAAAAATGAAAAAAGTCTGACGATTCTGTCAGACTTCTGCCTTATAAACCAAAAAAGAGAAGATTGACTCTTCCCTCCATATTTTTATTTAGCTGCTGCGTAAAGCTCATCTACTTTGTTCCAGTTAATCACTGAGAAGAAAGCTTTGATGTAGTCAGGACGCACGTTGCGGTACTTCACGTAGTAAGCATGTTCCCAAACGTCCAAGCCCAAAATTGGTTTTTTGCCTTCTGAGATTGGTGTGTCTTGGTTTGCTGTTGAAGTTACTTCAAGCTTCCCTTCTTTGTTGACAACCAACCATGCCCATCCAGAACCGAAGCGAGTTGTAGCTGCTGCTGTAAAGGCTACTTGGAATTCTTCAAATGAACCAAATGTTGCATTGATTGCTGCTGCAAGTTCTGCTGATGGAGCAGTTTTTTCAGGAGTCATCAATTCCCAGAAAAGAGCATGGTTCAAGTGTCCACCACCATTATTGATAAGTGCTTGACGGATATCAGCTGGGATAGAGTCTACATCAGCAAGCAAAACTTCAAGGTCTTCACCAATTTCAGGGTGTTTTTCAAGAGCTGCATTGGCATTGTTGACATAAGTTTGATGGTGTTTGTCATGGTGCAAGTGCATTGTTTCTGCATCGATGTATGGTTCCAAAGCGTCGTATGCGTATGGAAGGTCTGGTAAGATAATAGCCATCTGTAATACCTCTTTTTCTTTCTATATGAAAATGATAACGCAATCATCCTCTTTTTTCAAGTTTTTTGCTCAATTTGTCTCTGCCGCGATCTGCAAAAGTGCCTTTTCAAACAGGTACCCTTTTTCATAGACACCTGTCTTAATCTGGTAGTCTGTTTCAATCAAATAAGAAATCGCTCGCTTGAGAAAGGCCAAGGAAATCCCTCTCGAATCTCTCAATGCAAACTTGATTTGATAAGGATTAGGATTGCGCCCCAAGTAAGTTCCCAGACTGCTTGCGATCTGCGATTCCGTCTGACCAGTCTCTGATAAAATCTTCACTTGGGTAAAGGTACGAAACTGTCCCAACATAACAGCTATGAGCTTGATTTCATCCTCCCCTTGCAAGGTCAAATCTCTAACCAAGTCACGCGCCTGGTCGATTTTTTTGCCCAAGATAAGCTGAGTCAAATCAAAAATATTGTCCTGCAAGGTCTTTGGAATAGCCTCGACAATGTCCTTCTCCTCAATCATGCCGTCTGATTTATAAGACTGCAAAAAAAGGAGATTTTTCTGGATTTCACTAAATTGAAAACCAGATTTGAGAAGTAGATTTTCAAAAGATTGCCCCACAAACTGCAAACCTTGTGTCTGACTCCATTTTTGGAAATACTGGCGCAGTTCTTGTTCTTTGGCTTCTACTGCATCAAAAACCTTAGCATCACGCTTAAGTAATTTGACCAACCGTCTCTTACTGTCCAGTTTTCCTTCCGCAAATATCAATAACTTGGTTGTCGGTGAAGGATTGTCAAGGTATTCCTCAAATGATTTGAGCTCATCATCTGCTAAAAAGCGTTTCTTGGCTGTTGTGATATCGACAAAATGGTCTAATATCACGATTTTCTCATCCGCAAAGAAAGGGAGACTGACCAGCTCCAACTCTAAGTCTTTATAAGCTACTTCTTTCATATCAAAGTAAGCAAAATTGAGATCAGCTGGATCATAACCAATCTGTTTCAACACTTGACTCTTCATAACTTCAAACTGGCCCTGGTCTGTCCCTGTAAATAGGTTCAAGCTAGATAGATTTGATAACGTCAACTTCTGACTGTCTTCAATGGCTAGCATCTTCTCTCCTTTCTTCTGATTTTTTACTAACTTTAATCAATATAGCGCAATTTCCCACGGAAATCTTCTAGTCTCTCGTACCCTTTTTCCGCCATGATTGCTTTCAGTTCATTGGTAATGCGTTCAAAAACACCGACGCCTTCTTTGTGAAGGGTAGTCCCTACTTGCACCATACTCGCACCGCAGAGGATGTGTTCAAAGGCATCACGACCCGTTAGAACACCACCCGTTCCGATGATTTGGATTTGGGGATTTAAACGTTGGTAAAAGGCGTGCACATTGGCTAGAGCAGTCGGTTTGATATACTCTCCACCAATGCCACCAAAACCATTCTTAGGACGAATCACGACAGACTCGTCTTCTATATAAAGGCCGTTTCCGATAGAGTTAACACAGTTAACAAACTTGAGCGGATATTTGTTAAAAATAGCTGCCGCTTGATCAAAGTGAACAATATCAAAATAAGGTGGCAACTTGATTCCAAGAGGTTTGGTAAAGTAGGCAAATACCTCTGACAAGATACGGTCTGTTGTTTCAAAATCATAGGCAATCTGAGGTTTTCCTGGAACATTTGGACAAGAGAGATTAAGCTCTGTTAGTCCTTTGAATTCACTCTCTTGAACTTTTTTCAAGATGGTATGTGTTTCTGCTGGAGACATGCCAACTAGAGATAGGAAGAAAGTTCGGTTTGGCTCTCTTTCCTGCAAGTCCAAAAGATAGTCCAGATAGTAGTCTAAGCCATTATTTGGTAAGCCCATGGAGTTGATAGAACCAAGTGGAACATCCTGATAACGTGGCTCAGGATTGCCCTGACGAAAGTCCAAGGTCGCTGTCTTCGTGACAAAAGTACCCGCTGCTGAGTTTTTGACCCCTTCAAGCTCTTCTATCGTCATACAAGCCACACCCGCTGCATTCATCAAGCAATTGTCAAACTCAAAGCCAGCAATTTGTGTTTTCGTTGATACCATGATTCTGATCCTCCAGATTCCTTTTATTTCTAATATTATACCATACTTTAAGATTTTCTCTTTGAGAAACTAATTTCTATATAAAACGTTCGGTTTTGTAAATTGAAAGAATTTTTAGAAAATTTCTGTTTTTTTCTTTACACTAAAAAAAAATTCTGCTATAATGTCTCATGTAATAAAATATAACAACAAAAGGAGAACGATATGACATCTGCTAAAGACTATATCCAAAGCGTGTTTGAAACTGTGAAAGCTCGTAACGGGCATGAGGCTGAATTTCTCCAGGCGGTTGAAGAATTCTTCAGCACTTTGGAACCTGTATTTGAAAAACATCCTGAGTATATCGAAGAAAACATCTTGGCACGTATCACTGAGCCTGAGCGCGTAATTTCTTTCCGTGTTCCTTGGGTTGACCGTGATGGAAAAGTACAAGTCAACCGTGGTTACCGTGTTCAATTCAACTCAGCTGTTGGACCATATAAAGGCGGACTTCGTTTCCACCCAACTGTAAACCAAGGAATCTTGAAATTCCTCGGCTTCGAACAAATCTTTAAAAACGTCTTGACTGGACTTCCAATCGGTGGAGGTAAAGGGGGATCAGACTTCGATCCTAAAGGTAAGACTGACGCTGAAGTGATGCGCTTCTGCCAAAGCTTCATGACTGAATTGCAAAAATACATCGGACCATCACTTGACGTACCTGCTGGTGATATCGGTGTTGGTGGACGTGAGATTGGTTACCTCTATGGACAATACAAACGTCTTAACCAATTTGATGCGGGTGTCTTGACTGGTAAACCTCTTGGATTTGGTGGTAGCTTGATTCGTCCAGAAGCAACTGGTTACGGTTTGGTTTACTATACTGAAGAAATGCTCAAAGCTAATGGTAACAGCTTTGCTGGTAAAAAAGTGGTGATTTCAGGTTCTGGTAACGTGGCTCAGTACGCTCTTCAAAAAGCAACTGAACTCGGCGCTACTGTCATCTCTGTATCTGACTCAAACGGTTATGTCATTGATGAAAATGGTATCGACTTCGACCTTCTTACGGATGTTAAAGAAAAACGCCGTGCTCGCTTGACTGAGTATGCAGCTGAGAAAGCAACTGCTACTTACCATGAAGGTTCTGTATGGACTTACACTGGTAACTACGACATCGCTCTTCCATGTGCGACTCAAAACGAAATCAACGGTGAAGCAGCTAAACGTTTGGTTGCTCAAGGCGTTATCTGTGCATCTGAAGGTGCTAACATGCCTAGTGACCTTGATGCGATTAAAGTCTACAAAGAAAACGGAATCCTTTACGGACCTGCCAAAGCTGCCAACGCTGGTGGTGTAGCTGTATCAGCGCTTGAAATGAGCCAAAACAGCCTTCGTCTGTCATGGACTCGTGAAGAAGTGGACGGCCGTCTCAAAGACATCATGACCAACATCTTCAACACAGCTAAAACAACTGCTGAAACATACGGTCTTGGTACCGACTACCTTGCAGGAGCAAATATCGCTGCCTTCGAAAACGTAGCCAACGCTATGATTGCACAAGGTATTGTTTAATTAGTCAATACATCCTTTCGGAGGACAATCATGAACTTACGGCCAATGGAAGAGAGAGACAATTTAGCTGTAGCGCAACTCATTCGAACTAGCCTTGAAGAATTCGGGCTTGACAAACCAGGAACTGTCTACTTTGATTCTCATCTAGATCATTTGGCCGACTTTTATCAACATCAAGAGAAGGCAGCTTACTTTGTTCTGGAAGATGAAGGGCATCTCGTTGGCTGTGGTGGCTTTGCACCTGTGTCTGATAAGATTGCTGAATTACAAAAACTGTATGTCGCTAAAAACAGTCGTGGCAAAGGTTATTCCAGTCGGCTGATAAAGCAGATCGTCCAAAATGTCCGCCTAGCAGGTTATGAACAGCTTTATCTAGAAACCTCTACTGAACTGGCTACGGCCGTGGTCGTCTATCAACACTATGGTTTTAAACCACTGCAACAACCACTTTCTAACGCTACCGGCCACCCAGCTATGAATATCTGGATGATAAAATCTCTCTTATCAGATGAATAGAGGTCAGTATACTCTGGTCGAGTTGAGGTCATCAGTACCAACACCCTCAACACAGTTAAAACAACTTTCAAAAATGTAGCCAAGGCTATGATAGTCAAGGTATTGTTTAAGCACTATCAAACTATAACTCAAAGAAATCCGACTGCTTGTGAAAGTAGCCGGATTTTTATATATCTAATTTTTCAAAAAACTTGCCTGCTGACTGCTTTTTTTTTTAGCTTCTCCAGCAGCTCATTCTCCAGAAAAGGACTTAGTTCGTCAAAATATCGACAAACCTTAAAGACAGTTTCTCTGTCCAACTGGTCAAAAGCTAGTTCGTAATAGTCCTTATGATGGTACCAGTTCTGGTCATAGTTGATATCTGTTCGCTGATAGTAGACGATGTTCTGCTTCGGTGTCAGGTAAAGCTTCTGTGTTAGAATGCTTTTCTGATCTTTGGACAGCTTGCTACGATTGAAAATCTTGACACCTTGAAAAATCTTGCGCTCATGGATACCTTAATTTGTAACTTTCAATTCGGCTCTTTTATAGTGCATATAGTCACCTCCAGAAATTACCTACATTATATCAGGTTCAGACAGATTTTCAAGCAAAAATGTGTCATTGCCAAAAGTCTTTCGTCACCTCTAAAATCTCTTCTGTCGGTGTTACTGTCGCTTCAATAATGCTCTTGCCAGTCTTTTTCAGATAGGCTTGTATCAGATGATAGCCATAAGTATAGCCCGCAGCATAAGGCATACCGACTGGTATTTGACCTTGAATCTCAGCGATTTCATCACCGTAGAGATAAGGTGCCATTTCCGCCATCCCTGTTAGCTGAAGCTGACTAGAAAAGTAAAAAACAATAGAATCGGATTTTAACTCATTCTACTGTTTTTTCTTTATTCTATCTTTCTACTTCCGATACATTTTAAACTGTAGGAAGAGGTCGCTATATTTGCCTGTCCATTTATGGTCAAACTTCTCATAAACTTCTAGGTGTTTCATGGTATCAGCGTCTGGATAGAAGGCCTTATCTTCCTGGGTCTCCTCTGGGAGCATTTCCTTGGCTGGTAGGTTTGGTGTTGAGTAGCCCACATACTCCGCATTTTTCAGAGCATTTTCAGGTTTCAACATAAAGTTGATAAAGGCATAAGCTGCATCTTGGTTTTTCACGGTTTTTGGGATGACTATGTTATCAAACCAGAGGTTGCTGGCCTCAGTCGGGACGACATACTTGAGGTTAGGATTTTTCTCCAACATCTGGCTGGCTTCCCCTGAGAAGGTCACCCCGATAGCAGCATTGTTCTGAATCATGTAACCTTTCATCTCGTCCGCCACAATGGCCTTGATATTTGGAGTCAGTTTGTAGAGTTTGTTTACCGTTTCCTCCAACTGCTGAGGATCCTTTGAGTTGAGGCTGTAACCGAGCGAGTTAAGCCCGAGCCCCAGCACCTCACGTGCCCCATCAAAGAGCATGATAGAATCCTTATATTCTGGCTTCCAGAGATCATCCCAATGCTCAGGAGCCTCATCTACCATGGTTTCGTTGTAGACAATTCCCAAAGTACCCCAGAAATAAGGAATGGAGAATTTATTACCCGGGTCAAAAGACTGGTTGAGGAACTCAGGTCCGATATTTTCGATTCCTTCAATTTTTGAATAATCAAGAGGAACCAAGAGGTCTTCGTCCTTCATCTTGTTAATCATGTATTCACTTGGGATGGCAATATCATAGGTTGTTCCACCCTGCTTGATTTTCGTGTACATGGCTTCGTTAGAGTCAAAGGTCTCGTACTGAACTTGGATTCCCGTTTCTTCTGTAAATTTCTCCAAGAGTTCGGGATCAATGTAGTCTCCCCAGTTGTAAATAACCAGTTTTTGACTATCTCGACTGTTGATTTTACTATCTAGATGGTGGGCAATCCCCCACAAGACAAGGATAATCGCCGCAATTCCTGCTAAAAATGAATAGAGTTTTTTCATGCTCGCTCCTCCTTCTCACGTGAGATAAAGTAATATCCAACAACTAGGATAATACTAAAAAGAAAGACGAGAGCAGACAGGGCATTGATTTCTAGCGAAATTCCCTTACGAGCACGAGAGTATATCTCGACTGACAGGGTTGAAAAGCCATTTCCCGTCACAAAGAAGGTCACAGCAAAGTCATCCAGCGAATAAGTAAAGGCCATGAAATAACCTGCAATAATAGACGGAGTCAGGTAAGGAAGCATGATTTCCTTGAACATCTGAAACTGGCTGGCACCAAGGTCATAAGCCGCATGAATCATGTCATCATTCATCTCCTTGAGACGAGGCAAGACCATCAAGACCACGATAGGGATGGAAAAGGCCACGTGACTAGATAGAACCGTCAAAAAACCAAGAGAAAACTTAAGCTGGGTAAAGAGAATCAAGAAGCTAGCACCAATCATAACGTCAGGCGCAACCATGAGGATATTATTAAGCGATAGAAAGGCTTCTTGGTATTTCTTACGAGACTGATAGATATAGATGGCTCCGAAAGTCCCGATAATGGTCGCAATCAAGGCCGATAGAAAGGCCAAGAAGAAGGTTTGGGTGAGGATCAACATGAGACGACCGTCACCAAACATGGTTTTAAAATGGTTCAGGCTAAAGCCTGTAAAGCTGTTCATATCATCGCCAGCATTAAAGGCATAGCCAATCAAGTAAAAAATTGGCAAATAAAGGATGATAAAGACAAAGGCTAGGTAGAGATTGGCAAATTTTTTCATCGTTCTCTCCTTTCCTTGGTCACCCACATAGTGATAAACATGGTCAGGATGAGAATCACACCGATGGTTGAACCCATACCATAGTTGTCATTGGTTAGAAAATTCTGCTCAATGGCCGTCCCCAAAGTAATCACTCGGTTACCCCCAATCAAACGTGTCAGCATGAAGAGGCTCAAGCTGGGGATAAAGACAGACTGAACCCCACTTCTCACTCCATTCATCGATAGAGGGAAGATGACATGGCGGAAGGTTTCCCACTTGGTCGCACCGAGGTCATAGCTGGCATTGATGAGGTTGTTGTCCATATCATCCAAAACATTGAAGATCGGTAAAATCATAAAGGGAAGCTCGATATAGCTTGCGACAAAGATAAAGGAGAAATCCGTAAAGAGCAACTGCTGAGCACCGATTCCGATAAATTCCAAGAATTGGTTAATAGAGCCATTCTGCCCAAAAATTCCGATAAAGGCATAGGTCTTAAGGAGTAGGTTGATCCAAGTAGGCAGGATAATCAGCATGAGCCAGAGTTGACGATGCTTGAGACGAGTCAAAAAGAGGGCTGTAGGGTAACTGATTAAAAGCGTCACCAGAGTCACAATCCCTGCATAAAGCACAGAGTTGAAGCTCATTTTAAGGTAGGTCAAGTTTTGTGACGCAAAGTAGGATTTATAGTTTTCTAAACTAAACTGCCCTTCAATGTTGAAAAAGGATTGACCGAAAATCAAGACCAAGGGTGCGAGAACAAAGAGGGCAATCCAAAGCATGTAGGGCACTACAAAGAGTTTAGAGGTTGTTTTCTTCATCTCTTTCCTCCTCGATCGCGTTAATCAGACCTGCTTCTTGCTCTTCGATTTCTACGTATTCTTCGATACGAGCATCGAACTCTTCTTCGGTTTCGTTGAGACGCATGATGTGGATATCTTCTGGTTCAAAGTCCAGACCGATTTCCTCGCCAACAATTGCCTTACGAGTCGAGTGAATCATCCATTCATTTCCGAGTTCGTCATAGGCGATAATCTCGTAGTGAACTCCGCGGAAAAGCTGAGTATCCACCTTAACTTGGAGCTTGCCTTCTTCAGGAAGGGTAATGCGCAAGTCCTCTGGACGAATGACAACCTCAACAGGCTCATTTGGCTTCATCCCCCCGTCGACTGCTTCAAATCGTTTGCCGTTGAACTCGACCAAGTAGTCCTCAATCATGGTTCCTGGCAAGATATTTGACTCACCGATAAAGGTGGCAACAAAGTGGTTGATTGGCTCATCGTAGATGTCCACAGGCGTTCCAGACTGAACAATCTCGCCATCATTCATAACGAAAATCCAGTCACTCATGGCAAGAGCTTCTTCCTGATCGTGAGTGACAAAGACAAAGGTAATCCCCAATCGTTGTTGCAATTCACGCAGTTCGTACTGCATATCTGTTCGCAACTTCAAGTCCAGCGCTGACAAGGGCTCGTCCAGCAAGACCACACGGGGCTGGTTGATAATAGCACGGGCAATGGCTACACGCTGACGTTGTCCTCCAGAGAGTTTACGGATGGAACGTTTTTCATACCCTTCCAACTGAACCATCTTGAGAACTGCCGCTACACGTTGTTCGATTTCTTTCTTGTCGATTTTACGCAAGCGGAGTGGAAAGGCAACATTTTCAAACACATTCATATGTGGAAACAAGGCATAGGATTGAAAGACGGTATGAACATCACGTTTATTGGTTGGAATATCATTGATCCGCACCCCATCCAGTAAAATATCCCCTGTCGTCGCATCCAGTAAACCTGCAATGATATTCAGAATGGTTGATTTTCCTGAACCAGATGCACCCAAAAGAGTGTAAAATTTCCCTTCTTCCAACTCAAAGTTGATGTCTTTGAGAACCTTGGTATTGCTGTCTTCAAAAACTTTAGAGACGTTTTTGAATTCAATAATTGGTTTTTTCAATTGTCATAAATTCCTTCTTTTTCATAAATTAACAGATCAGGGCTCTGTCAGGCCGCTACCACCTCGTGTAGGAGATTGAACTGCCTACATACATCTTCACTCACGATAGGCTTTCACCCCCTTTATAATGATTATAGCAGCAACTTTTCTACCCTAACCTTATTCCTTCTCACCCAAGATTCGGACTTCTCTTTCAAGGGTGACACCTGAGTGTTCCTTGACTTTTTCGATAACAGATTGGATCAAGTCTTCATAGTCTTTGGCCGTTCCGTCAGCAACATTGATCATGAAACCGGCATGCTTTTCAGATACTTCCACACCACCGATTCGATAGCCCTTCAAGCCTGCCTCTGAAATCAACTGTCCTGCAAAATGCCCAACTGGACGCTTAAAGACTGAACCACAAGATGGGTATTCTAGAGGTTGTTTGAGTTCACGTAGGTGCGTCAAGCGGTCCATTTCTTGCTTGATAACCTGATGATTCCCTGGAGATAGAGCAAATTTAGCTGACAAAACAACAGCCCCAGAATCCTGAATAGCTGAATGGCGGTAACCAAAAGCCAAATCCTTGGCAGATAAGGTCTCGATTTCCCCTTCCTTGGTCAAAATTTGACAAGACTGCAAGATATGAGCAATCTCTCCTCCATAGGCACCCGCATTCATAAAGACAGCTCCTCCGATGCTTCCAGGAATCCCACAAGCAAACTCAAAACCAGTCAAACTATGACGGAGGGCAGTACGTGTTGTTTCGATCAAATTTGCTCCTGCTTCCGCTTCAATGGTATAGCCATCAACTGAAACATTATTAAGCTTATCGCACAAGATGACAAAACCACGGATTCCACCTTCACGAACAATGATATTGCTGGCATTCCCAAGCACCATCCAAGGAATATTCTCTTGATTGGCAAATTGAACGACACGGGCCATCTCATAGCGATTGCGTGGCAAAACTAGATAATCTGCTCGACCTCCTACCTTTGTATAGGTATAGGTCTTCAAGGGTTCCTTAAAACGAATATCGATTCCTTCTAGGATTTCAAGCATTTTTTCTTTTACTGACATGTCACTCTTCCTTTTTCAAAATTCATTCCATTATACCATTTTTAGAGACATTTGACGACCTCAAAATGACTATTGATAATTCAACTCTTATTTTTCAAATGATGGATACAGATGTTGACGTGAATGGAGGACTATAGAAAAACACCCTAAGAGTTAGATAAATGATATCTAACTTTCAGGATGCTGTTTTCAAAATTTTTTTATATTGAATCTATCTACACTTGAAGCAATCAATAAGTCCCTTCTAAAGCAAATGCTGAGATGGATGCTAGTTGGATGGAGGATTTTTCCAGCCTTGGCGGTAAAATTTAGGACTCACATAGAAAAAGTTCTTAAAAGCTTTTGAAAAGACTAGTTGGTCCTGATAGCCGACTTCCAAGGTAATCTCTTTTATAGATAGATTAGTGTCAGTTAAGAGTGTTCTTGCCTTTAGCAGGCGTGTTTCAAGGAGAAATTGTTGAGGAGATTTATGGTAAAGTTTCTTAAACTGACGAAACAAGGTGCTACGACTGAGTCCGACCTGGGAGGCCAAGTCTTGAATAGAGATATCTTGTTGGTACTGTTGTAATAAAATCTGCGCAGCTTTTTCAACAGGGAGTTGAGTGACATTCAGCGGTATTTCTGCTGGAAATTCTTCCTGCAAGTAGTAAAGGAAGGTATAAATTTGCATTTGGTACCAGCTTTCTTTTTGCCTATTTTCTGCAGTTTTGTGACAAATGTCCTGAATGATTTCTCTGCTTTGAAAAAGACTATCGAAATGGCAAACAGACTCATAAAAAACTTGTGTGTTTTGGAGATAGTCGCTTAATTTGTCTCCAGAAAATCCCAGCCAGTAGGTGGTCCAAGGATCTTCTGGATTTGCCCAATAGCGTACTTTTTGGCCTTTTCTTAGGATAAAACCATCATTTTTCTCCAAAGAATAGGTCTGCCCATCAACTTGCAGGTAGCCTTTCCCTTCACAAATCCAGTGGATGACAAAATCCTGAAAAACAGTATAGTCATAAAACGGAAAGCTAGAATAATCATCAATCCCACATTCTTCAAGGTAAAATTCCTTAGATGTTTCTTTAAAATAGTGCCATAGTTTCATAAATGCTTTCTCCTTGCAACATAAGTGCATATTTCTTCATCATGAACTCCTAGAAAAGGGACAAACTCTGGTTTATAATGAGGCAAGAAAGGAGAACAAATGAAAAAATCGTATCAATCTAGTATGGTAGGGCTCAACCTCAGTAATCAAATTGTTTCCATCACCATAACAGGGGACTTCATGATTCTTTTTATGAGTCAGATTTTAAGTTTTAGTGATTTGCAAAATAGCTGGCTTATCACAATGCTACCAATTATAGCCCTTGTCCGCATTCCCTTGTCTTATCTAATGCGGAGGAAAAATCTCCTTGACCTGATGAGGTGGAGTATACTGTCTAAGCTGTGTTTGCTAGGGGTATTAGTAGTGATTCCCTACGAAAGTGTGACTTTTTCTATCTATGCTCTTTTTCTGGTTCTATATCAGATAGCCGTGGAGTTGGGCTTTGGTCTGGCTTGGAATCCCTTAATATTATTATTAACAGAAGAGAAAGTCCGCGCAAAATTTCTCAGTTACTTAGGTTTGTTTCAGCTGGTCACGAGCTTTTATACCCTTCTTATTTCCTTTTTCATTGGAAAAGAGCTGACTGCACTTCATTATCGTTGGTTACTGGTGATTGCTCTTGCTAGTCTGTTCATGCAGTTTATCCTTTTGAAACAGTTACAAACAGACTATAGCTTGTTTCAAAATCATCAAGTAACAAGGCGGATGGATTGGCAGGTTTTGAAAAAACAGCTCTGGCACCATGTCCGTATCCTACTTTTGGATAGTTTGATTTTATATGTAACCTTAACGATGAATGTCCTCTATATGGTACAGGTATTGCACCTTTCCGCCAACCTCGTGTCTCTATATTCGAGTATGAGTTTGCTGGGGAACGTCCTAGCTTTTGCTCTTGCAGGTCCTTGCTTTGAAAAAAGACGTTCTACGTTTTTCACAATCTTACTGGTAGTAACGGGATGTGAGATTCTTGTGATCTTCTTTCTTCCCCATGATGCTGTATCCTATACAATCTTTTGGAGCATAGGTTGGGGGTTATTAAATGGGACTGTGGGAGCTCTATGGGGACTCTACATTTCTCTAGTCAAACACCAGGCAGCAAGTCCTAGCCCCTTTACAATTTGGAATATTTATCAGGGGATTGCCTATCTTGTTAGTGTACTTGTCTTTTATCTCTCTGGTAACTTGGTGCACCTAGCTAGTTCCAGCTCAGGGCTGGATCCGTATCGTCTAGTCTTGATTGCCTGCCTAAGCATCTGCATCATAGTTTGTTTACGGATGCTGTATAGAAGAAAAATAGGTCTCAAGTGACAATTGTCGCTTGAGCCTATTTTATCATCGTATGATAAACTCCGATTGTAGGATAATGGTCCGTTTTTCGTCAGAGAGAGCTTGTTTGAAGCTTTCCTGACCGAGTTGGTAGGATTTGTTATCAATGGTAGGAATCCCCAGTACCTCTCCTGTCAGTTGCTTTTCTTGGCCAATCAGCAAAGGTAATTCAAGATTTTTCTCCTGATAATAGCGAACCACACCAGTTGCTACATCATCTCCGTTGCTGAAAATACAGTCTAAATCTTGCTCTAGTAGGCTATCCCCTTGCTCATAAGCATCCTCTCCCGTGGAAATGCCATCCAAAATCAGAGGTTCCTTTTTTTCACCAAAAACTTCCTTGTAGGCTTCCATAGTGAGACGGTAGGTGGAACTTTTTAGGTCTTTTCGGGTAAATAGCAGAGCAATTCTACTTTTTCCCTGGTCTTTAATCCAGTTAAAGGCTGTCTTGCAAGCATGGGTGCGGCTCACATAAACGCTACTCAGATTGGGGTCCTGCACTTCTTCACAGCAAACAATATTGCCATACTTAGCGTAGGAAGCAATGGTTTCTAAGTCTACACTGCGAGAGGTGAAAATAAGACTGTCAAAGGCCCTTCCTCGAAGCTGCTCCAGATAATATTTTTCCAAGTCTATATCATAACGAGAAGGTAGAATGAGCAAGGTATAGTTATGATCCATAGCCGCATCCAAAAGCCCGTTCAGTAACTGACTGAAATAAGGGTGCAGGGTCGTGTTGGGAATAACTACACCGACCCGACGAGTCGAACCTGAACTTAACTCCTGAGCTAGAATGTTGGGACGGTAGTCCAGTTCCTCCATGACTTGCAGGATTTTCTGACGAGCCTCCTCGGATACATGAGGATGGTTGTTGATGACGCGTGACACGCTAGAAACTGAGTAGCCACTCAGTTTGGCAATTTTTCGAATATTTGTCATTGTTTGCTTTCTATAGGAGGATTGACATCCTCCAAACACGTGATTAGTGGATTTTTTTGAGATATTTACGAATGCCGTAGCCGACACCATGTTCATCATTGCTGCGTGTTACCTTATAAGCCAGCTCTTTGATGTCAGGAAAGACGTTGCCCATTACAATTGGATAGCCCACCATCTCAAACATTGGGATATCGTTGTGCCCATCACCAAAGGCAGCGGTCTGGCTCTTATCTAAACCTTCTTTTTTGAGAATATAAGCAATACCTTTTGATTTTTTAGCAGTTTTGCTGGTAATTTCTAGATGATATTGACCAGATCGGAGAATGCTGACCTCTCCCAAGTCTAGGGCTTGCAAGTATTTCTCCAGTGCTAATAGTTCGTCATTATCTAGGGCAATCATCATTATCTTGAAGGTATTGTCCTTGGCTGCTAGAAAATCAGCCTCGTTTGTAAGTGTTGGTGCCTGGCGCGTGATGTTGAACTCTAGACGAATCCCTTCATCTATTCTATCACAATACCAGTTCGTCATATCATAATAGCTGACGCTAATTTGTGGAAAATGCTGGCGCACTGCCTGTAAGATAGTTTGTGCTGTCTTTCTAGGGAGAATATCTATATGAAGGGGCTTGACCTTTCCATCCACAATCTGATAAATCAAACCACCGTTAAAACCTACTTGAGGTCCAGTCAGCTGAAGTGCTTCGATAGCCTCTCTCATTTCCATTGGAGCTCGAGCAGAAACCAGAGTCAGCGGAATCTGAGCATCGCGGATAGCCTTGCTATTCTCGCTAGAAACGCGGCCCTCAGAATTGAGAAGTGTGCCGTCCATATCTGAAAAAATACGTTTGATGGTCATAATGTTGTCCTCTTTTCTTCTTTGCCCGCTAGCGTGTGATAGGTCGGTTTAAATGCGCATTCCCAATCTTTGATACCATTGTACATTCTGGAACGCGTTCCATGTCAAGAGGAAAATGAAAAATTTTTTAAATTTTTTTCGAGCATATATAAAATTGATGTGGACTTGCTTGATAACGGCATCTCCTTGGCTTAATTGAAGAATTTATTAAACAAGTTTTTCATTTCTTAAAAAGCTGGCTGTCCCTTGGTAAATAGGTATTAAACAGAAAGATAGGCTTGTCTTCCAGATAGTACATCGGGTGGTAAATAGTAAGAAATAGACAAAAACAGAGTTAAGAGAGAACAATAAAAAGAGGTCGCCCCTCTTTTTATGATTTTTTCCAAAATGTAGATTTTGTAAGCCAAACAAAGGCTAGTACTTCTACAAGAAGAATGCCCTCCACTAGAAGTGGATTTGCAATCCAGCCCACTTGAGATAGGGCTGGAGCTAAGTCAAACAAGGCATGTAATCCATAGGCAGCAAAGAGATAGATCCATTTCTTTTGGCTAACACTTTGATAGACCCAGATAGAGAGACCAATTTGCAGAATCAGAGCAAGCACACGCTCAACTCCTAGTAAATAAACCTGCCAAACCGATAGAGACTGGACCGTTTCGAGTGTCGTCTTTGGAAGAAGATTGGCTACATCAGTATTTGAAGACTGGATGAGTGAAAAGAGAATCAAAAGACTGATCAAGCTTCCCATTCCGAGATAGAGCATCTCCAAGCCCCCATGTCCCAAACCATAAGCCAAAGCATCTCGATCTTCTAGCTTTCTCTTTTTCTCCAACCATTTAAAAAAGACAAGACGAGCCGTTTCCTCAAAGAGGGCCGCCATGGCGATTCCATAAAGGACATATAAGAAAGGCTGCTCCTGCATAAGCGGAATGGTTCCATCTTTTTGCGGATGGAGTATCAGAAGGTGAACCATCTTCTCTAACACTTGAGAAGAAACAAAAAATGCGATTGCCCCCAAGCCCATCACTGCAAGAGAGATTTTAAACCGTTTTTTGGCATACCAAGTTCCACTTACTAGAATGAGGACCAAAGCGATCATGGTAAGGATAATATGTACTGTCATCTTTTTCTCCTATTCTGACTTATCAATATCTTTTTTCATCTCGTCAACGTTAAATTTGGCAAATAAATACTGGCGATCTTGGACTGGAAAACGTTGATCCAACTGATCGACTGCCCCAACCTCGATCATTCCTTCTTTGATAACAAAGTCCATCACATGCCCACCAAAGGTCAAATCATCTGAGATAAAATGCAAATGGTAGCCTGCAACACTCACCCCATGGAAAATCTCCGGTGTCCAAAATCCAACAATAGTTCCCGATACATTTTCACGGCTATATTCAGGTTGATGTGTGGCAACCTCAGCAAACTTGGTATCAGGTGTGGATTTGGGAATCATCCGCACGTGCATTTGTGAAAATTCGCCATGAATCTTGATGGAACGAAAAAGATTTTCCCCATCATAGTAGGACTCAATTCGCTTTTCCAATTCTTTATCAGTCATCTCAAAGCGCTGACGAAAAATCACTTCTGCCTGATGAGGAACCACTGCTGCATAGGGAATAAGAGCATCCGCTGCCACCTCAACGATTTCAGGCGTTTGACCAGATCCCTTGGCTTGATAAGCCTTGCCATCAAGGACAATCAACTCCCCATCAATCGAATCAAGGGTTCCCAAACCAAGGTCACCATGTTCCAACAATTCTCCCACTGTCATGGTTCCGCCATAGAGACCAGCCATTAGGGCACCTAGAGTATTGTATTGAAATAATTTTATTGGTTCCTGCACTTTTCTACCCATTCTCTTTCTTATCTACTTTTCAATGAATCATCATACTTTCTAAGTATACCACATTTGCTCCTAGTTGTGAAAGGGAGAAATGCTTTTCCCATTGCAAAGGAGGCAAAAAAAAGGTACAATGTAACAAAATCAAAGGAGGTCTGGAATGACAAAGCAAAGCAAGTACCAAGCAGTTGTTTCCTTTCTAAAAAAAGGTATTGAATCAGGAAAATTCCCAACTGGTAGCAGACTTCCCTCTATCCGTCAACTGAGTCTGGACTTTCATTGTAGCAAGGACACTATCCAACGAGCCCTACTGGAATTACGCCATGAACAATACCTCTATGCCAAACCCCAAAGTGGCTACTATGTTCTAGAACAAGGACAGCACCAAGACTTGGAAATCGAAGTCACTGACGAACATGCCAGTGCCTATGACGACTTCCGACTCTGCGTCAACGAAACCCTGATAGGCCGAGAAAACTACCTATTCAACTACTATGACAACCAAGAAGGCCTTGAGGAACTCAGACAATCTGTCCATCAACTCCTCTTTGACCAAGCCCTCTACTGTAAACCCGATCAACTGGTTCTAACTTCTGGCACCCAACAAGCTCTCTTTATCCTTTCTCAGATTGACTTCCCGAGCCAGGGAGCTGAGATTTTGGTCGAACAACCGACTTACCACCGGATGAACCGTCTCTTGGTCGCTCAAGGATTAGCCTACCAGACCATTGAACGCCGTATTGATGGCATTGACCTTGAAGAACTGGAACAACAGTTTAAATCTGGGAAAATCAAGTTTTTCTATACCATTCCTCGCTTCCACTATCCCCTAGGTCATTCCTATTCTGATCAGGAAAAAAGGGCTATTCTGGATCTAGCAAATCAGTATGGTGTATATGTCGTCGAGGATGACTATTTAGGGGACTTAGATCCTAGAAAGGGACAAACCTTCCACTATCTGGATACTGAGGATCGCGTCATTTATATCAAGTCCTTCTCAACCAGTCTCTTTCCAGCCCTTCGTATTACCGCCCTCATTCTCCCAAATGCCCTAAAAGATGCCTTTGTTTCCTACAAAAATATCCTGGACTATGACAGCAATCTCATCATGCAAAAGGCTCTTTCTCTTTATATCGATAGCCAGTTATTTGAAAAAAATCGACTGGCCCGCCTTAGCCTTCAAGAGAACTATCAGGCTCAGATAAAGAAAGTACTTGAAAAAAACACCTGTCCCTTACCCCACTATCCTCTACACGATGGTCTTTTGCTTGATTTGAGACACTATCCTAAGATTGCCAGTTTGAAACACAGCTCACTCAAACTAGACTTTTTTGAGAAGGCTTATTTGGATGCCTGTCCTTATCAGTTCGCTAAAGTCACTCTTGAAAATCTAGAAGAGCTATTAGAATACATAAAAGCAGAATTGGATTAAAGTCCAACTCTGCTTTTTCTTATTGTTCAACTTCCGTTAGTTTCGCTGCCTTTTCAAGATAAGTTTGATAGGTTCCATCATCTTTCAGTTTTTGGATAACCTTATCTACTACTGCTTTCAAGTCTGACTGATCCTTCTTGATAGCAACAGCATTGGCTTCGCCATCTTTCATCGTCAAATTAACAGTTGCAACGGCAAGATCTGAGTTTTTACCTGCGTAGCTAAGAGCAACTGGTTCATCCATATGAACAGCATCCACTTTTCCAGCCTGCAATTCATTAACTGCTTCCCCCATATTGGTCAAGGATGTCAATTGGGCATTTGGCAATTGTTCCTTCACCATGGTTTCTGGAACAGTTCCCTTTTGAGCTGCGATATTCGCACTTGCAAGGCTTGAAAGATCCTTGTACTTGTCTAAATCGGCTTTTCTAACTAAGAAACTCATCTTGTTTTCATAGTAAGGGATTGAAAAGTCAAAGACTTCCTTTCTCTCATCTGTGGCACTAATTCCTGCAATAGCCAAGTCAGCCTTTCCAGTTTGAAGGCTGGTCAAAACATTGTCAAAACTCATGCTAGAGATTTCAAGTTTAACCCCAAGCTCATCCGCAATCGCTTGAGCCATATCAATATCTGCCCCAACCACTTGGTTTTTACCATCTACCAAGGCTTGGAATTCAAACGGTGCATAGTCTGGACTGGTCGCAACGACTAGCTTTCCTTTTTGTTTAATAGCGTCCACAGCAGACTTGGAACTATCCATTCCTGACTGGCAAGCTACTAAAACCATGCTGGCAAGCATGCTACACACAACTAATATCCATTGCTTAAATTTCATAAATAAACGACCTTTCTGTTATTTCTGAATAATTATAACTCTTTTAAAAATAGTTGTCAACCCTTTTAGAGATTTTGATTGCAAAACAATTCTTTTCATAAAAAATAAGACTGATTTATTCTAATCAGCCTTATTCCTGTATATTTAAACTGTTTCTTATAGTTCGACAATCTTACCTGTTTCAAAGTAAACAACCCATTCACAGATATTTTTTGCGTAGTCTCCGATACGTTCCAAGAAAGAAATGACCTGGAAGTAATCACGGCCTGTAACGATAGCTTCAGGATTTTTCCTAATTTCTTCTGTAGCCAAATCTCGGATGCTATCAAAGTAATGGTTGATTTTTTCGTCCATCGCTGCTACTTCGTAGGCTTGATCCACAGAACCGTTGAGATAAAGATCTAGAGCTGCTTCGACGAAGTTTTTCACGTCGCGTCCCATCTTTTTGATTTCTTCTTCAACAGAAGGGATACGTTGCTCTCCCTTCATACGAATGGTCGCCTCAGCGATAGACACTGCATGATCTCCCATGCGTTCCACGTCTGACACTGCCTTGAGAACAGTCAAGACGGTACGAAGATCTTGCGAAACAGGTTGTTGGAGGGCAATCATTTCAAATGATTTCTTTTCCAACTTCACTTCATATTCATTAACTTCTGCATCGTCTTCGATGACTTCTTTTGCCAAATCACGGTCATGCGTAACAAAGGCACGCACTGTACGATTGATCTGCGAGAGCACTTCTTGTCCCATAGCATAGAACTGGTTGTGCAATTTCTCCAAATCTTCTTCAAATTGAGATCGTAACATCATTCAACTCCTTATCCAAATTTTCCTGTAATATAATCTTCTGTTTCCTTGTTTTGTGGGTCTAGGAACATCTTCTTCGTATCGTTAAACTCGATCAAATCCCCATCTAGGAAAAATCCTGTTTTATCAGAGATACGTGAGGCTTGTTGCATCGAACGCGTTACCAAGAGCATGGTGTATTTATCTTTCAGACCATACAAGGTTTCCTCAATCTTACCTGCAGAAATAGGATCCAAAGCTGAAGTTGGTTCATCTAAGAGGATAATTTTCGGACTGGTTGCTAAGACACGAGCAACACAAACACGTTGTTGTTGTCCACCTGAGAGACCAATGGCCGAATCATGCAAACGATCCTTTACTTCATCCCAAATAGAAGCACGTTGCAAGGCCTTTTCGACCGCTTCATCAAGGACTTGCTTGTCCTTAACCCCATTGATACGTAGCCCATAGACAACATTTTCGTAGATAGACATAGGGAAGGGATTAGGCTGTTGAAAGACCATCCCAATTTCCTTACGCAATTCAACCGTATCGGTGCGGGGACTGTAGATATTGTGACCATTATAGACTACTGATCCCGTTGTTGTCACCTCAGGATTTAAATCGCCCATGCGGTTGATGGCTTTGAGCAGGGTGGACTTTCCTGATCCAGAAGGACCAATCAAGGCTGTTATTTCCTTAGGTTGGAAAGAAAGGGAAACACTATTCAAGGCCTTCTTTTTATTGTAATAAACGGACAGGTCTGACACCTGTAAAATCGCTTCTGACATACCGTTTCCTTTCTAACCAAAGTGTCCCGTTACATAGTCATTGGTTGACTGTAACTTAGCATTCTGGAAAATATTGGATGTCTTATCGTACTCAATCAAATCACCCAAGTAGAAAAATCCTGTGTAGTCACTCGCACGCGCAGCCTGTTGCATACTGTGGGTAACGATGATGATGGTAAAGTCCTTCTTCAATTCCAACATGGTTTCTTCCAGCTGGGCTGTCGCAATCGGATCCAAGGCTGAAGCAGGCTCATCCATCAAGAGGATATCTGGCTTGACAGAGATGGCGCGAGCGATACAGAGACGTTGTTGCTGACCACCAGAAAGCATCAAGGCTGATTTGTGGAGGTCATCTTTGACCTGATCCCATAGGGCTGCCTGTCTTAGAGAGGTTTCAACAATTTCATCAAGTACTTTCTTGTCCTTAACTCCTGCACGTTCATGAGCAAAAGTGATGTTGCGGTAAATAGACTTAGCAAATGGATTTGGACGTTGGAAGACCATTCCGATATGCTTGCGCATCTCATAGACATTGATTTCTGGACGGTTGACGTCAATCCCTCGGTAGAGGATTTGACCTGTGACCTTGGCAATATCAATGGTATCATTCATCCGATTGAGACTGCGAAGATAAGTAGATTTCCCTGATCCAGAAGGGCCAATCAAGGCTGTAATTTTATTTTTTTCAAATTGCATATCGATGCCCTTGATGGATTCATTTTTACCATAGTAAACATGTAAATCCTTAGTAGAGAGGGCCACTTTTTCTTCAGGGAAGGTGATGATATGCTTTTCATCCCAGTTATATTTTGACATGGCTTCTCCTTTAGGCAGCGGTTAATTTCTTGTGTAAATAGCTTCCGAGTTTGCGAGCTCCAAAGTTAAAAATCAAGATAAAGATGAGGAGCACGGCGGCAGAACCAGCTGATACGATGGTAGCATCTGGAATAGTTCCTTCGCTATTGACTTTCCAGATGTGGACAGCCAAGGTTTCTGCTTGACGGAAGATTGAAATAGGGCTGGTAACACTGAGGATATTCCAGTTAGACCAGTCAAGGGCTGGAGCGGATTGTCCTGCCGTATAGATAAGAGCGGCGGCCTCACCAAAGATACGGCCAGATGCCAAGACAACACCCGTTACGATACCTGGAAGGGCTTCTGGAATGACGACATGGACTACAGTCTCCCAACGAGAAATTCCAAGAGCCAAACCAGCCTCACGTTGCGTATGGTGAACGTGTTTTAAACTGTCCTCAACATTTCGAGTCATCTGAGGGAGGTTAAAGACCGTCAAGGCCAAGGCACCTGAAATGATTGAAAATCCATACTCAAACTGGACTACAAAGATCAAGTAACCAAAGAGACCCACAACGACTGATGGTAGAGAAGACAAAATCTCAATACAGGTACGAATAAAATTGGTCACAGGTCCTTTTTTGGCATACTCAGCGAGGAATACGCCAGCTCCCATAGATAGCGGAACAGAAATGATCAAGGTAATGACCAAAAGGAAGAAGGAATTGTAGAGCTGAATCCCGATACCCCCGCCTGCTTGATAAGAGGAGGATTTCCCTGTCAAGAAGGACCAAGAGATATGCGGTAACCCTCTCACCAAGATATAGAGAATCAAGGATGCCAAGATGGCAACGATGATACCCGCGATAGTATAGAGGACAGCTGTTGCAAGTTTATCTAATTTCTTAGCGTGCATAGTTTTTCTTTCCTCTTTCTTTCGTAATCAATTTAATCACACTGTTAAAGGCCAAACTCATCAAGAGCAAGACTAAGGCCAGTGACCAGAGAACGTTATTATCAACCGTTCCCATGACGGTATTTCCGATCCCCATAGTCAATACAGATGTCAAGGTCGCAGCTGGTGTTGTTAGCGAGGTTGGGATAACTGCTGAGTTTCCGACAACCATCTGAATAGCAAGGGCTTCACCGAAGGCACGCGCCATCCCAAAGACCACTGCAGTGAAAATACCTGAACGTGCTGCTTTCAAGGTCACACGCCAGATGGTTTGCCAACGAGTGGCTCCCATAGCTAAACTGGCTTCACGGTAATGACGAGGAACAGCACGCAAGCTGTCTGTTGTCATAAAGGTTACAGTTGGTAGGATCATGACAAAGAGAACGAAAATCCCTGACAAGATCCCAAAACCAGTTCCACCAAAGACGCTACGAACAAAAGGCACCACAACTTGCAAACCGATAAATCCATAGACAACTGAAGGAATCCCAACAAGAAGTTCAATGGCTGGTTGCAAAATCTTTGCACCCTTTGGTGATACTTCTGTCATAAAGACTGCAGCACCAATAGCAAAGGGAGTTGCGATGAGGGCTGATAAAATCGTCACAATAAAGGAACCCAAAATCATCGGCAGGGCACCAAATTGTTTACCTGAAGGATTCCAAGTTTGTCCAAAGAGGAAATCAAAGATGTTGACTCCATTGACAAAGAAGGTCGACAAGCCTTTCTGCGCTACAAAGATCAAAATCATCGCCACAATGATCACAATCAAAGAAAGACAGGCGAAGGTCAATCCTTTACCAAACTTCTCAAGACGAGAGTTCTTTGAAGGAGAGAGCAATTTTTTTGAAAGTTCTTCTTGATTCATTATTGACCCCCTTCTATTGCTGTTACGGTACCTGACGCATCTTTTTGGACTTTCATTTCATTGATGGAAATATAGCCCATGCCCTTAACAATTCCAGTTTGGGCTTCGTCTGAGAGGATGAATTTTAAAAATTCAGCTGCCAACTCATTCGGCTGACCTAAGGTGTACATGTGCTCATAAGACCACAAAGGCCAGTTATTGGTCGTTACATTTTCAGTTGTCGGCTCATAGCCATTGAGCTTCATGGTCTTGACCGAGTCATCCACATAGGCAAAGGCAAGATAAGAAATGGCTCCTGGAGTCTGCGAAACAATTGACTTAACCATCCCATTAGAATCCTGTTCTTGGCTCTGCATAGCCGCTTGACCATTCATTACGACATTATCAAAGGTTGCTCGCGAACCCGAACTTGCTGCACGGTTAATGATCGAAATAGCTAAGTCTTTGCCACCAACCTCTTTCCAGTTAGTCACTTCACCGGTAAAGATTTTACGAAGTTGCTCGGTTGTGAGATTTTCAACATCTACTTCCTTGTTCACAATCACTGCAAGACCAGCTACTGCAACCTTGTGGTCCACAAGCGCTGAAGCATCAATACCATCTTTTTCCTCAGCAAAAACGTCAGAGTTGCCAATATCTACAGCTCCAGACTGCACCTGAGAGAGTCCTGTTCCCGAACCTCCACCTTGAACGTTGACTGTTTTTCCGATATTTTTTGAACCAAATTCATCTGCTGCAGCTTCGACCAGAGGCTGAAGGGCAGTTGAACCGACGGCTGTCATGGTTTCTCCACGATCAATCCAGCTTGCACATCCGGCTAGAAAACCTGCAAGTAAAAGTGTCGCAAGAGATAGGACGAGCTTCTTTCTTTTTTTCACTGTTTTTCTCCTTGAACATAATGATGAATGCTCTGATTTCTTTCAGTTCCTATCATGCCAATCAGCGATGATAAGATTTGGCTTACGATTTATAGACTGCAGGTCCCTTGAGGACCAGCAAGTTCATCACATAATATAAGTAAAAATGAAAGACTCTCAGAAAAAACCATACTTCCACTATAACATAGAATAGGCTCTTTGACTAGCTTTTTCACTTGAATCTGAGGCCTTTTGGATAATAATTTTTTAAAACATTTCCAGTAACTTTTGCAAAGCCCAGTCCGTTTCCTTGAACAAGAACTTGATACCAGCCATTTGGTAGACTTTCTGCTAACGGAACTGTCTCCCCAGCCACATATTTTACAAAGTCCTCATCCTTGATTTCTACCCTTTGTTTCACCTGACTTGATTTTAAGGCCAATCCCAGAGCAAAGCTTGGTTCGAAGCGTTTCTTCTTAAAAGTACCCAAATGAAGTCCATTTCTAGCAATTTTAAGTTTCCCTAGATCAGGTAGCATCTCTGGTAAGAGATAGAGTTGGTCGCCAAAAGTTTGTAGAAGGCCAGTTAGTGATATTTTGAGATGTTTTTGGACAAATTCCTGCCATAAAGCTAGTTGTTCGCGACTGAGATTGCTCTTACTGACTTTGAATTTGGGTGTTGGATTTTCTCCCTTGAACTGCAAATGGGCAACAAACTGACCTTCTCCCTTAAAATGGTGAGGGTACATCCGAGCCGTTTCAGGGAGATCAATCCCTGCTACCATGCCATTCACATGCTCGACCGGAAGCAGTTCAAAATCATAAGCATCTAGTAACCAGCGAACGATCTCTTCGTTTTCCTCTGGCGCCCAGGTACAGGTCGAATAAACCAGACGACCACCTTCAGCAAGCATGGTGACTGCATCTTCTAAAATCTCTCTTTGGAGGCTGGCACATTGGCTCGGATAGTCGATGTTCCAATAGTCCATGGCATCTGGTTGTTTACGGAACATCCCTTCACCTGAGCAAGGGGCATCAAGGACAATCACATCAAAATAGCCTTTAAAAACCTTGGCTAGGCGGTCCGCAGACTCATTGGTCACGACTACGTTTGTCGCTCCAAACCGCTCCATATTTTCCACCAAAATTTTAGCTCGTTTGCTTGAAATTTCGTTGGAAACAAGGACTCCCTGATTAGCCAGATAAGCTGCCAATTGAGTGGATTTCCCACCTGGCGCTGCCGCCAAGTCCAAGACCTTCATACCAGGAAGGGGCTGAGCTACCTGGGCTACCATTTGGGCAGCAGGCTCTTGCGAATAAACGAGGCCTGTCACGTGCTCTGGTGACTTCCCTGAAACCTTGCCATAATGCCCCCAAGGTGTATGAGGAATGGCATCCGCAAACGATAGCTGACTTTCTTTTAAGGGATTAACCCGAAAAGCCGAAACTGCTTCTTGTTTAAAAGAGGCAAGAAAATCTCTTGCCTCATCTTCTAGTATCGCTTCATATTTTTCAACAAATCCTTCTGGAAATTGCATTTAATTGTCTTTCCTTTCATAAATATAGGACTGAATCTCTTCTTGCATCTCGATTGGCACCAACATGACTGGCTGGCGTGTTTGAAAATCAACAGGTTCACCAGAAACTGTAAGAAGACGATAGCCCAAACTTTCCCCTAGGATACTGGCAGCAGCGTAATCCCATGGTTGCAAGTAGGTGATATAGGTCAAGAGACGACCTGATAAAACCTTGGCAAAACTAATGGCCGCACTACCATAGACACGGACTCCCAACGCTGCTCGACCTAAATCCGCCAAGCCCCATTCATTTGTTTCAAACATAGCTGAGTTACCAGCCACTAAAAATTCTTGAAGAGGTTTCTTTTTAAAAGTCGGTAAGGGCTCATTATTACGACATGGAGGAAAGGCACCACCACCATGGTAGCAATCACCTTTCATGACATCATAAATGATACCAAATTTCCCAACTCCATTCTCAAAGTAGGCCAACATAACAGCAAAATCTTCCTGTTGAGCGATAAAGTTATTAGTACCGTCAATGGGATCAATCACCCAAACAGTCCCCTGACCAACCGCAGCACGTAAACAGCCCTCTTCCGCACAAATCAAGTCTTCTGGATAAGATGCTAAAATTCTACCAACTAAGAGATCCTGAACTTCCTTATCCAAACGCGTCACCAAGTCAGTAGGTGAAGATTTTCGCTCGACCTGCAAATCTTCTTGCATGTGGGCCAAAATGTAATCTGCAGCTTCCTGCACAATCTGTTTGGCAAATTCAAATTTAGTTTCCAAGAGAAATCTTCCCTTCTCTTTTTTCTTTTGCTAATTGAACTGCATGATAGAAGGAATAACCGCTAGCAGTTTCAAATTCGCGACCTAAGCGCTTTTCTTCGCTTTTGCTCGGAACTACGGATTTAAATTCCTTGTAGGAATCTAGCAGTTTTTTTGCTTCTACCTTATCTTCATAGGCAGCTTCAACATCATTAAAAAAAGAAAGCACTGAAGCAAGTTCTTCAGTGCTCCACGACAAATCTAGTGGGTAACTATACTGTTTGTTCATCTATCCAATACCAGCTCTCAATGTTGCTTCTTTCAATTCTTGTTTACGGTAACTACGAGGGAGAAAAGCACGAATCTCATCTTCATTAAAACCGATCTGCATGCGTTTGGTATCTATAATAATTGGGCGACGCAAAAGACTAGGATATTGCTCAATCAACTGAAGCAACTCCGATACCGAAATACTCTCTACATCAATATCCAATTTTTGAAAAATTTTTGAGCGAGTTGAAATGATGTCATCAGTACCATTTTCGGTCAAGGAAAGAATGTGTTGCAATTCTTTTCTTGTTAAAGGACTGGTCATAATATTATGCTCTTGAAAGGGCACCTTATGCGTCTCTAACCAGGCCTTTGCCTTACGACATGATGTACAGCTCGGTGATAAAAATAGTGTAATCATGCTTTTCTCTTCTTTATCTATACTTTGCTATTCTTATTATACAAAAAAATAAAGCGCTTGACTAGCAATTTCTAGAAAAAAGCCTATTTTTTTCTAGAAAAATAGACTGTATGCGAACGAATTACTCAATTCCAATGAAGTTAATTCACTCCTCATCAGAATTTCTAAATTCGTTTTTTTTTTATCTATGCAAAATACTAGAATAGTTTAGAATTACGACTTTTCAAATAAAGGAAGCCAAATATGCTTTCATAGAAGCCAAAGAAGAGAAGGAAAGCATGGAGAAAGAAGGTCTCTGGTAAAATCAAAATAACTGGGTCCTTTGCTGGATCAAAAAACCAGGTATTATCTCCCACAAAGAGAATCTGATGAAAAAGAGTAAAGAATTGCTCGAAACCAATCAACACTCCTACAAGCCCAATGACCAAAGGAAAGACTAATAAAGTCAGAATACTTTTACGATATAGTGATAAAAAACCTTTTTTTACAATCTTTTTAACAAAGAAATAGAAACTTGGAAGTGTCACCAAAGTGACCAGCTGAACCAAGTGGAAGAGATTCTTCACCACCGCAAAGTGGTGTAAACCAGCCGCTGACGAACGGAAATCTGGCATCTCTAAGACCTGACTAAAGGGATTGGTCAGGTAATTCATCAAGATATGAAAATTGTACTGAATGGTTTCGGGCTTTAGATAGACTCGATCCGCTAAGTTCAGCCACTGAATCTCCATGGGATAGAAAATCCATGCCAGATAAATGGTTAAGAGAATAGAAAGGGAGAGGAAAAAGAGCATACTTCCCCAAAAGGTTAGTTTAGTTTTCATCAAAATTCCACTCCGCAAGGCTAGACACCACATGAGTTGGTGCGATTGGCAAGTTCGCCACTTCTTCTGCTTTGGTAAAACCTGTCGTCACCAAGAGCGTTGGAATACCATTGTCAATCCCTGCTCGAATATCTGTCAAGTAGTTGTCCCCAACCATGAGCAAGTCTTCTCGTTTCAATCCTAGGTGTTTCACGGCCTTGTCCATAATGATGGCGTTTGGTTTTCCGATATAAACTGTTTTGACCCGAGTTGCTACTTCAAGAAGTGTCACCAGTGAACCCGCACCTGGCAAGAGACCACGCTCTGTTGGGATATTGAGGTCGGGGTTGGTTCCGATAAAGTGGGCACCCTTTTGAATGGCAAGAGTTGCCGTAGCAAATTTTTCATAGTCGACTTGCCAGTCCAGTCCAACTACCACATAGGCTGGATTTTCCTTGTCTTCGACATAACCAGCTGCCTGAATGGCATCCTTGAGCCCCGCTTCTCCGATAACATAAACTGTCTTCTCCAGTCCCAAGTCATTCATATAGTCGATGGTTGCCAAAGTCGCTGTATAGACAGTTGATAGAGGCGTATTAATGTTAAAATTCTGAGCCAACATCTCTTGAACACTCTCTGGAGTTCGGGTTGTATTGTTGGTTACAAAGAGATAAGGAATTTCACGCTTTTGCAGTTCATGCACAAAAGCCTCTCCTGCCGGAATTCGGTCCTTCCCCTTGTAAATGGTTCCGTCTAAATCAATTAAATAACCTTTATAAGCCATATCGTCCTTTCTAATTCGCTTCAATTTCTTGCCAAGTAATCATAGCTTGGGCATTGATCTCGCCATCACTGATAATCTCATGCTTGCTTTCTAGACCCTTGAGTTCATAAACTGACTCAATCATGCCACCTGGTCGCACTTCTTTGACATATTTGAGATTGATTTTCTTTGGAATATACTTAGTTAGAAAATCGGCTCCCATAACCTCAAAAATCCAGTCTAGATATTTACTATTATTGACATGGCCATTCATATCCAAGTCGTAAAAACGAACATGGTAGTCTTTACTGATCGAATCTTCTAGATTTACATACTTTGGCCCACGGATGAGTTTTTTATCAAACTCAGACTGGTAAGGCTCAACAATCTCAGGCTCGACTCCATGGACTTTCCGACTATCTCTGTCCATGAGAACAAAGGTTGCTACCATGCGAATGATTTCTTGACCTGCTTCATCATAGATAGTGAAACGGCGGTAGCAAAAAAGACGATTGTAAGTCAATGCTTCTGTTTCAATCGTAATCTCTTCAGCAAAGCGAGGCAAGCGAACCACGTCAATCGCATAATCCGTGATAATCCAGACCAGATTATATTGTTCTAACATATCCTTGTCGCTAACTCCCAGTTCAATCGACTGCATACCTGATACTTGCAAGGACAGCAAAATCACATCTGGAAGTTTGATATGACCGTTCATGTCCGCCATATCAAAAGGAATTTTCATTTTCATTTGATAAGTTAAGCCCATCGTTCTACTCCAAAATAAATCGTTCTGCTACAGTGTCTCCTAAAAAGAGACCTCTCTTTGTCATTCGAACACGATCACCATCGATCTGCATAAGACCCTGTTGAGTTAAGTCTCTGACGATTTCTCCATAAAGTCCATCAAAGGACCGTCCAAATTTTTCCTCAAATCGTGCCATGGAAACCCCAGATTTCTTGCGGAGTCCCAAAAACATTTCTTCTTCCATCTGCTCCTTTTGGCTCAGGTGTTCTTCTGTTATCCGAGCATTTCCTGCCTCTACTGCACTGAGATAATGTCGAATAGGACCGTGGTTTTTATAACGAACTCCGTCTACATAGCCTGAAGCTCCCGCGCCGACACCATAATACTCAGCATTATCCCAGTACATGAGATTGTGGCGACTTTCAAAGCCTGGCTTGGAAAAATTTGAAATCTCATAATGCTCAAAACCAGCTCGCTCAAGTTCCGCAATGATGTACTCAAACATTTCTGCTTCTAATTCTTCCTTAGGCAGGGGTAATTTCCCTCGTCTCATACGGTTCATAAAGACCGTATGATTCTCTAAAATTAAGCTATAAAGGCTCATATGAGGAATATCCAGTCCAATGGCCTTAGCCACATTTTCCTTGACCTGATCCATGGTCTGACTAGGTAGAGCGTAGATTAGGTCGATGGAAATATTGTCAAAACCAGCGAGTTTGAGGCGGTCGATATTTTCATAAATATCCTTCTCCAAGTGACTACGCCCAATCTTTTTCAGCATTTTGTCATCAAAGGTCTGCACACCTAAGGAAACACGATTGACTGGCGACTGTTTCAAAACCGCAATCTTATCCGCATCCAAGTCTCCTGGATTGGCCTCAATGGTCAACTCCTCCAAGACAGACAAGTCCAAGTTTTTAGTCAAGCCATCCAAGAGCACCTCTAATTGCGGAGCTGACAAAGCCGTTGGAGTCCCACCTCCAATATAGAGAGTTCGCAACTTTTGAATATCATAAGAACGAAACTCTTCTAGCAGATGCTCCAGGTAACTATCTACTGGTTGATTCTTGATAAATACTTTTGAAAAGTCACAATAATAACAAATCTGGGTGCAAAAGGGAATATGCACATAGGCTGACGTTGGTTTTTTCTGCATAGTATTTATTATACCACAAAGACTGGTTTCCAGATAAAAATCACCATCTCCTGAACCAGAGATGGTGATCTTTTATTCTTCTGTAATATCAATAATAATCTCTTCTTCGTTTTCTACGATATCTGGAGTTGCTGACTGGTCTTGCCATTGCTCCTTGAGATTGTTAAAGGTTTCTTTTGATGCTTCTGTCGCTTGTCGTGCACATGTTTTGGCTTGATCAAGGACACTATCAAAAGTAATTTCACCAGATTCTACTTGTTCCTTTGTTTTCAGCACAAAGTCCCTTGCTTGTTCCTTCACTTCTGTCAATTTCTCACAGACTTGCTCTCTGGCATATTCTGGATCTTCTCTCAAGTCATCTAGAAAATCTTGAGCTTGACTACAAACTTGCTTGCCCTTGTCACTAGTCAAAAACAAAGCAAGAGCTGCACCTGAAACAGTTCCTAAAAGGATTGAGGATAGTTTACCCATAAGATTTCTCCTTTTCTATTTTTTGAAAAATTTACTTGCGAAACGAAGAGCTGACAATCCAGCACCCGTCTTAAGTGTTTTTGAACCAGCTGATGAAGCTTTCTTGCTCAAGACACGCGCTTGATTATTGAGGTCAGATACTGACTCAGATAAGTCTGCTACAGCCGTAAAGAGTGGGTCGATCGTCGCAACCTTGACATTGATATCGTCTACCAATACATTGACCTTAGCCAACAATTCATTGGTATGATGTAAAGTAACATCTACATCTGAAGACAAGGTTTTGATAGTTTTCTCCGTCTCATCAATCATTCGACCTGCTTTTTGAATGGTAATCGTCAGATAGACTAAACAAACGATCAAAGCAATAGCAACAAGAATATAAGCAACTTCTAACATTTAGTTTTCCTCCTCAGTTTGATAGAAAGGGGCTTTCTTTCGATTTTGATAAAGTATGATGTAAACACCTAGTCCAATCAGGACAACTGATAACCATTGGGACACCCGCAGTCCAAAGAACATAAGACTATCCGTTCGCATTCCTTCGATGATCATACGACCAAAACCATACCAAATCAAGTAGAAAGCAGTGATATGACCTCGTCTGATTCCCTTCAATTTTCTTCTAAAAATCAGAATCAAAGCAAATCCAATCAGATTCCAAACCGACTCGTAAAGGAAGGTCGGCTGACGGTAGCTACCGTCAATGTACATCTGATCACGAATGAAGCCTGGCAAATAATCCAGACTATCTACTGCTGCACCGTAGGCTTCTTGGTTAAAAAAGTTTCCCCAGCGACCCAAACTTTGGGCAATCATGACACTCGGTGCTGCTATGTCTAAGAAATCCCAAGTATTGATCAGCTTTCTATCTGCAAAGATATAAAGGACAATAGCTCCTGCTATCAAACCTCCATAAATGGCCAAACCACCATTCCAGATGGCGATGATTTCACCTGGATTTTGCAGATAGTAATCTAAGCGAAAGAGTACATAGTATAATCTAGCGCCTAAAATCGCAACTGGAAAAGCAATCAGGATAAAATCCAAAATGTCATCTGACAGGATTTTCTTTTTAGGAGCTTCTTTCATGGCAAGATAAACTGCCAAGACCAAGCCTGCCACAATACACAAGGCATACCAACGAATGGAAAAAGGTCCGATTTCAAATGCAACTGGATTAATCATCTTTCACCTCATTTTTGGAGATGAGATTAGTTAAGCGTTCTTCAAATAAACGCGTCGCATCAAAGCCCATTTCCTTAGCGCGATAGTTCATAGCTGCTGCCTCAATAACAACTGAGATATTGCGTCCTGTTTTTACTGGGATACGAATACGTGGAATAGTCACACCAGAAACTTCTAATTCTTCAGCATTGTTTCCTAGACGATCAAAAGTCTTTTGGGTATCGTAATTTTCCAAATAGACTGCCAGCTGAACTTGTGAAGAATCTTTTACAGCGCTTGCTCCGTAGAGACTCATCACATCGATAATCCCCACTCCACGAATCTCAAGCAAATGCTTCAAAATTTCAGCGGGCTCTCCCCAAAGGGTCATTTCATCCTTAGCAAAGATATCCACACGGTCATCTGCTACCAAACGGTGTCCGCGTTTCACAAGCTCGAGACCTGTCTCACTCTTACCGATACCACTATCCCCTTGGATCAAGACACCCATGCCATAAATGTCCATCAAGACACCATGCACACTAGTCCGTTCAGCTAAACGGGAATCAAGGTAGCTAGATAACTCTCCCGACAAGCGACTAGTAGCTGTACGACTGGTTAAAATGGCAATCTTACATTCCCTAGCAGCTCTCAACATCTCCTCTGGAATCACCAAACCACGCGCAACAATAACCACTGGTGTTTCTGGTTGAAACATCTTGGTCAAGACTTTATAACGGTTGTGAGAAGACATAGCGACCAGATAAGACCACTCCTTCATCCCCAACAGTTGAAGCCGTTCCGGAGTATAGTAATCAAAATAGCCTGTCATTTCAAGACCTGGTCGAGAAATGTCCGCTGTGTTGATTTCTTTTTCAAGCAATTCGCCCTCGCCGTATACAATGTCTAGTCTGAGTTTTTCAATGATTTCTCTTACTAAAACTGACATAATTTCCTCCTTCAATCGAGTTCTCCTTACTATTATATCAAATTGTAGTTGGAAGTTTCCTTTTTTTGCAAGATTTACAGTATTTATTTGAAGTTGATTGGAAAAAGATTTATCGGGCAAATATTTTTGTACTTTCTCAAATCAGTTGAGACAAATCTACTGCAAATCGATCAACGTCTATCACCAAATCCCTTCCTGATTTTTCTATATAAATTCTTGGAAGGCCTTGTGTCAACATTCTGTTTGCATCAGCCATATCTTGAGGATAAGTATAGAATTGTTGACCTTGTGGAAACTGATTTCGGAGTTGCCATTCTTCAAAATCCTTCAAAAAAGTCTTATGAGACGGCATACTGACAGCTTCAAACAAGGAATGGTCAAAAAATCGTACCAATCGATATAGACCATGAATCTCGTCCGCAAAGCACTTATCAATCTTTTCATAGGGGTAACCTCGTCTCTGATAAGCTAGGCATAAATTTTCTAAGAATTCGCTTATTCCAACTACATCTTTTCTTGCCAAACTTATAAAATACCGAACAGAAAATTCTTCCATACCAGTTCGTTTCTTCCTCTCTAAAAACTGTTGTGCCCGCAAGAGAGACTCCGATAATCTCTCTTCATCTTGATAATAAAGAGCGTGCAAAAGATTGATGACATTTTCCGGATAATAGGTTCCTTTCAACAAGGGTAAATCCTTGGGGATGAAAGATGGAATGACTGAAAAATCGTTACAAGCAAAAGAGGTAAACAAGCCTTTCAATATCCCATCTGTGTAGATTGTTCCACTTGCCAACAAACCGCCTCTCATCAACTCGATTCTTCCTGTTTGCCATAGAGCATTGTTTAGCTGCTTGTAATCCCCGTCTAAAAACGCAGCATAATATGCAAAATACTTGATATCATCTAGTAGTAAACTACTGTACAATTTTACCCTTAAAACCTTGTCAGACAATACTTTTGAATCCTTCAAATACTTTTCAAAAATTCTACGGTTTGACTCTTCAAATTCCTTCCAATCTATCGGATCAGCATAATAACCCCAATCTTCCAAGTGATTGTCACGCATTCTTTTATATTCTTTTATATACTCTCTCATAAGAATTTTTTCCTCTAAATACTATGCAAAAAAAGACTAGACAAGTCTAGCCTTTCATTTCAATTAGAATTTTTTACGTTTACGAGCTGCTTCTGATTTACGTTTACGTTTTACAGAAGGTTTTTCATAGAATTCACGTTTGCGTGTTTCTTGAAGAGTACCAGCTTTAGTAACCGCACGTTTGAAACGACGAAGTGCATCGTCAAGAGATTCATTCTTACGTACTACTGTTTTAGACATTTTTTTCACTCCCTTCAAGTTCAAGATCTATTCTATTCTACACGCAAAATGAATAAATGTCAAGGAAAAACTGCCATAAACTTATATTATCTTCAATTTCTTTTTCAAAAGAGACAACGTATTAAAATGGACATCATAATAGCAAAAAAGAAATTTATTTTACCCCTGTTCAGAAACAACTTTTATTTCTTTATCATTTACAATAACGGCTTGTGAATTGTTCATTCGCATTAAGTCGAGCTGATTTTTATAGGTTTCAAAGGTCTTCTTGCTACTATCAGTAAAAGGCTCCTCACCATAATGTGGAAGGATGTAAAACTCCACTTCATCCAATCCCGCTGTATCCGATAACTCTTTCGCTACCGTCTTGTCATCCATGAGCTTATTGTAGTCAATATCCTTGGCTGTAATGATAGCTCCTGCTGATTCTCCCACATAGACCAGCCCATCTCTTATTTGCTCTTTGATAAGAGATAGGAGTTGTTTTTTCTTTAATTCTTGTAATAAATAAAAGGTATTCCCGCCTGAGATATAAAGAATCTTGCTTTGGAAAATCTTTGCCTGAGCAGTTTCTCGATCACAAGAAGCAATATCTAGAACCTCTATCTCAAATCCTAAATCCCTGAATGTTTGCTGAGCCTCATCGATATAGGCAGTATAATCCTCTTTGTTCCCAGCGGTAGGAATAAATAAAACCTTTTTTTCTAGATTTTTTTCCTTTACATAATCACTAAAAAGATTTTTGACACCAGCAAAATATGAACATAAAAATAATTGTTTCATGATTGTACCTCCATTAATGTTTAACAATTTTATAAAGGATCCATGATCCCTTTCTTTGACTAGTTACGAGCTCAAAGTCTACTGATAACAAGAATCGTCTAAATGCTTCTTCGCTTTGGACATCTGGTAAAAAGTAAGACAACTTGTTATACTCACAAGCCAGTAAGAGCATCCCGTCTGATTTGAGTATCCTTCGAAGTTCCATAAAAGAAGCCTCTAGATCCCGCTAATGAAAATGAGTTTGAAAAGCTGTAATCAAATCGAAACTTTCATCAGAAAAGCCTGTCTCCCTAACGTCTCTTCGTTCAAAATTTAGATTAGTCATCTCTATATGTTTGGCTTGAGCTATTGCAGTATCTGAAATATCGATTCCAGTTATGGTACTTTGCGGAAAGGTTTCTTTCAGTAGGATGGTTGAACGACCGTTTCCAACTCCTACATCTAAGATTACAGGGTAAAATGTTCCTATCCAGATGATGAATTACCCATACAAACATGGGGATATAGGCTCTATTCCACAATTTCATCATTCGTTTTCCTAGAAAGCCCGAAGGGTTTTTTGATTGCTGAATTAAGCGACTAAACAGTAACATTAAAAGTAAAAAACAAATAAAACCGATTATATAAATCAAAGTTCGAGCCTCCCCTGTATAGCTATATTATACCACTTTAGCGGGATAGTGAACATTTGAAGTAAAAAGCCACTCACTCCAAAGAGCAAGTGGTTCTTGTACTTTTTATTTTTCAAGCAAGCTAAGCGCTGCTGCATCCGCAATAATAGTCACATCAGGGTGGTTTTGGAGGCTACTTGCTGGGAGGTTCTCAGTCACTGGGCCTGATACTGTTCCAGCAATGGCTTCTGCTTTCGATTCACCGTAAGCAAAAAGAATAATTGACTTGGCGTCTAAGATGTTTTTAATCCCCATTGAAATGGCTTGGGTTGGGACGTCTTCAATCTTGTCAAAGAAGCGAGCATTGGCTTCGATAGTAGATTGATCAAGTTCTACTAGATGCGTTTGACTGTCAAATGGAGTGCCTGGTTCGTTAAAGCCGATATGTCCATTGCGACCGATTCCCAAGATTTGCAAATCAACAGGATGGTCAGCCAAAATTTGATTGTAGCGTTCTACTTCTTCTTCAGCATTATCCTTAACACCACGTGGCAAGAAACTTTCTTTAAATGGTTTTTGGTTAAACAAGTTTTCTTGCATGAAGTAACGATAAGACTGTGGATTGTCCCCATCAAGTCCCACATACTCATCAAGGTTCACACTGGTTAGATTTGAGAAATCAAGGTCACTCTCAACGATTTCCTTGTAAAACTCAAGCGGGCTGCTTCCTGTCGCAAGTCCCAATGTTTGAGCGCCATTGGACAACTTTTCCTTCAAAATCTCAAAAGCTACTTTTCCACCTTCGACTTGATTTTCAACTTTAATAACTTTCATTTCATATCCTCCATATTTCTATATTCATTATATGGTATAGACCAATTTTTGTCAAGTGAAAACGATTTAATTTCCAAAAAAAGAGCGTCCAAACTTGAAACATGTTATAATGGATAAGATTAGAAGTTAGAAAGAATGATGAAAAAAATGAATACAGCTGATTTTGATTTCCACTTACCTGAGGAATTGATTGCCCAAACACCACTTGAAAAACGAGATGCCTCTAAACTCCTCATCGTAAACCGAGAAACGGGAGAGTTGCAGGATAAACACTTCCACTCTATTATCGATATGCTGGAACCGGGTGATGCCCTTGTCATGAACGACACCCGTGTTCTCCCAGCCCGCCTCTATGGTCAAAAGGAAGAAACAGGTGGCCATGTGGAACTTCTCCTTCTCAAAAATACTGCTGGTGATGAGTGGGAAGTCCTAGCTAAACCTGCCAAACGCCTCAAGGTCGGTACTCGCGTCAGCTTTGGAGATGGTCGTCTCAGCGCTGTTGTTACGGAAGAATTGACTCACGGGGGCCGTATTGTCCGCTTTGAATACCAAGGAATTTTCCTAGAAGTTTTGGAAAGTCTAGGTGAAATGCCATTACCACCTTATATCCATGAAAAACTGGATGATCGTGAACGCTATCAAACGGTCTACGCTAAAGAAAGTGGCTCTGCTGCTGCACCGACTGCTGGGCTTCACTTTACCAAAGAACTGCTAGCAGAAATCCAAGCCAAGGGTATCCATTTGGTTTATTTGACCCTCCACGTTGGTTTAGGAACCTTTAGACCCGTTTCTGTTGACAATCTGGACGAACATGAAATGCACTCAGAGTTCTACCAACTGTCTGAGGAAGCAGCTTCTACCCTTCGCTCTGTCAAGGAAAATGGAGGTCGTGTCATCGCTGTCGGAACCACTTCTATCCGTACGTTGGAAACTATTGGTTCCAAGTTTGACGGACAAATCCAAGCAGATTCTGGCTGGACCAATATCTTTATCAAACCAGGTTACCAATGGAAGGTCGTGGATGCTTTTTCAACCAACTTCCACCTCCCCAAGTCAACTCTCGTTATGTTGGTTTCTGCCTTTGCAGGCCGTGACTTAGTCCTAGATGCTTACCAACATGCTATTCAAGAACACTACCGTTTCTTTAGTTTCGGTGATGCCATGTTTATCTATTAATTTCATAATCAAAAAACGCATAGAACCAGATTTGATTCTATGCGTTTTGTAATGGATAACTTTATTAGTTAATTTATTGTAAAGGTTGGATCTTTTAAGCTCTGAACACTGGCATTGATAACCGCTCCGATAATCAAAATCTTAGCAATAAGAATAAACCAGAACATCATGACTACCACGATAATGGAACTGAAAAATCGGACGTCAACTAGATGATTGACATAACTATTGACATAAACAGAAAAGATATTCAATAAAAAGATAAGAGTTAGCAAGACAAAGACACTTCCTGGTAAAACATAGCGGATTCGTGGTGCTTTTACTTTGGGAAGAAAATAGTAAATCATGACTAGAATGGCAAAGATCAAGGCATAGACCAGAGGGCCTGTAAAATCTTGCAGGTAGGAGAGTAGCGGACTATCTGATTGCCAGTAAGTTTTGAAAAGGTTAAGCAACATACGACCAAACATACTCAAAAACAAGGCTAGGGCAAAAAGAATCTGCAGGCCGAAACTAACCAGTAAACTCATCAACTGATGGGAGATAATTCCTCGACTCTTGGTCACTCCATAGGCTTTGTTAAAGGCCTTTTGGAGGAAA
This sequence comes from Streptococcus oralis, assembly GCF_004127215.1. Taxonomy (GTDB): domain Bacteria; phylum Bacillota; class Bacilli; order Lactobacillales; family Streptococcaceae; genus Streptococcus; species Streptococcus oralis_BD. The sequence goes on from NZ_QEWJ01000003.1 coordinate 88,925, forward strand.
TCCATTGATTTTGAGAAGGTCCATAGAGCTGACAAAACTGCAAAGCTCAATAAGCCTGTTGAGGGTTGAGTCAGAACTTCTCGGACAATCTTGGCGACCACATCATACACTGTATCAGGTAGAAATTCTTTAATCGTGAGTAAGAAATTTGAGACCGGAATCTGAAAATAAGGCAAGATATTGACCATTATCATTAGCAAAGGAAAGATTGAAATCAACCAATAGTAGGCAACAGCAACACTGGTCAACTCGCTATCAGATGCTTGATAATAATGCAAAAAAGCTTTCAATAAGGGCCTGTCCATCAGCTCTTTCCACCACTTTTTCATGTTCCATCCTCCGTCATTTTCTTCATCATTTAAGTTCTTCTGATTAAATCTAGCATATCATAAGGCAAGGTATTTGCGGCCTCTTTTAGAGAATAATTTTCTAAATTATTCACATTTTGGCGTAGTTTTTTGGCATACTTGGCTGTTATCAGTTTAGCTTCTTCGTATTCAAAGATTGCCTTACGTTCGAGATAGTAGCCTCGTAGCATTTCATCAATATTGTTTGGCTTGATGCGATTGATAACCCGCTCAACAAAAGCACCACTTCCGATAATGGCCGTCTCGCGTAGACGAGACTCTTGCATAAAGCTAATCAGAGAACTCTTGTAAACCCCTTTGAGGTTTTCCAAACTCTCGATAATCAGCTCTGTATTTTCCAAATACAACTCTGAAATCTGATCATAGTCAACTGCTAACAGTTTTCGAGATTCTTCATTCATCCAACTACGAAAAGTCTTACCAAATGTAAACATTTCATGGAGTAGAAAGCGCAGTATCCGTAAAGAAACTAAGAAGTAATACGTAACTCTAGAAGCGAAATTACGATTGATACTCTGTTCCATATTTTTTAGATAACGCTGGTAAACTCGATAGCCACGCTCACTGATTCTATTTTCCTCGTAGGCTTGCTCCAAGCCATCACTCTCAATGCTCAAGATAAGAAGTTTGAGGGACTCCCAGTCCTCTTGGACTCCCTTATTTTCCAGACTAAGGATGAGGTTTTCAATCCGACCATGATAGTTATCAATAGCTGCATAAAGAGGGAGTTTGTTCTTGTGATGATCCAGTTCTTTTTCTAATTCTGCCGCTACATCATTCAAAATCGCTATATGCATCAAATGATCCTTACTTTCCTCTTGTTCCTCAGATAAGTAGGGGAGAACCAGTAAACCTGTTAAAAAGCTCAATAGTGTAACGCCTGCTACTAGGAAGAGCAACAGAGGATATTCCTGCTCCAAATGACTTGGTATGAGGAGAATCGTCGCGATAGATACTGTCCCTTTGACACCAGAGAAGGTCAAAAGAAGCATATCTTTCATGTACTTATGGATTTTTTTCTTGAGTCGATGTGTTCTCACAAAGTAAAAACCAGCAATCATGACAAAGCGGATCGCAAAGAGCATGAAGGTCAGTACCACAACTGAAAGCAGTAAAAGAAAGGGATTGTAGAGAGAATTAGACAGAATCGGCTCCGCAATCAACTCTAATTCCATTCCCAAGATAACAAAGACAGATCCGTTTAGCATAAAGGTCACGGTGTGCCAGACGGTCTCTGTCACGGTGTCCACCTGGGCCTCTAGAAGCGTAATTTTTTTGAAACGACTAGCCTTCAAAATCCCTGCAACTACAACTGCGATAATCCCTGAAACATGGATTTCTTCGGCAATAAAGAAAGTCATAAGAGGCAAACTTAACTCTAGCAAGAGTTCACTGGCTATATCTATCGCTCGCACACTCAGTAAAAATGTATGCAAGAAACGATTGACCATAGCTGTCACAAAACCGACTACAAAACCACCAAGGATAGAAATTGCTAGGGAAGTTCCTGCTTGGCTGAGAGAAAAAGTTCCTGTTGTCCAAGCAGCAAGAGCCATCTGAAAGGCAACCAGGCCAGAAGCGTCATTTAAGAGTCCTTCCCCTTTTAGGATATTGGATACCCGTTTTGGGAAGCTAAAACGCTCAGACAGAGAAGCAAAGGCTACCAAATCCGTCGGTCCAAGTGCCGCTCCAACTGCTAAACAGGCCGCCAAAGGAAGAGTAAGCCAAAGGAAGTGAGCCATGCCCCCTAAGCTTAAGGTCGAGATAAAAATCACAGGAAAAATCAGGAAGACGACAATCCGCCAGTGCTTCAAAATGGATGTAATGTCCGCTTCTTCTGCCTCCCGAAAAAGTAAGGGACCAATAACCATGGCCAGAAACAGCTCTGTATTGAGATGAAAGTCCGTATTGGGGACAAATAAGCCAATCCCAATCCCCAAAAGGATTTGCACAAGAGGAAGGGGCAAAAAAGGTAGAAGTTTATTGGTCGTGGTTGAAATGATTAAGACAAATAAAAATAGAATCAAGTATATGAGTAATTCCACACCATTCCTCCTTAATCTTTTTTACAACAAGATTCAAAAATCTCCTTTTGCTCTTGGATCTTCTGATCAATCTTGGAACAGTCTCTGTGCTCAATTTTTTTCTGGCACCGTTCCATTTCAAGAACCACTAATTTTTTCTTGATTTTAAGCATCTTTTTGCTCATATGTGCTTCGTCAAGTACTCCAACCGCTCGCTCATGCTGCGTTGACTCGACAAAATTTTGGCGCATAGCCTCTAATTTCTCACGTAGGTATTGTTTATCCATGTCTATATCTTTCTAATTTCTCAATCATAACTAAAAACGGGGGATTGTTGACTTGGTTGAGGGTCCGATAAATGGCAGCAGTGTACTCTTGTTGGTTCAGCTGGCTAACAAAGTCCAAAACAGCATCCCTCTCAATATCTCCTCCCTCATGACCATAGTAGATCATAATAGCAATCCTTCCACCCTTTACAAGCAAATGACAAAGCTTTTCAAGGGCTTCAATGGTAGTCTGAGGTTGGGTGATAACGGATTTGTCAGCAGAAGGTAAATAACCCAGATTAAAAATCCCTGCCTTGGCTTCTGTCACAAACTGGTCTAGTGTCTCATGACCTTGCCAGATTAACTGGGCATTTGTCATTCCAGCCTGATCCAAACGCTCTTGCGTCTTCTCCAAAGCCTGCTCCTGAATATCAAAGGCATAGACTTGCTTGGCCAACTTGGCTAAAAAAAGCGTATCGTGTCCATTCCCCATGGTCGCATCCACAACGATATCTTCTTTTGTCACGACTTCAGCCAAAAATTCATGTGCCATCTCAAGTGGTCTTTTCATTTTCAAACTCCTGTTTTACAGCCTTGCATCCTTGAACACTGCCGCGGCGTTTCATTTCAGTTTCAATAGCATTTAGCACTTCCCATTTATTGAGGCTCCACATGGGACCAATCAACATATCTCTAGGCGCATCTCCTGTGATTCGATGGATGACGATGTGCTTGGGAATGATTTCCAATTGGTCACAAATGACCTTGACATATTCGTCTTGACTCATCAGTTGCAAGCGTCCCTCATGGTAATCTCGCTGCATCCGTGTATTGGTCATGAGGTGAAGCAAGTGCAGTTTAATTCCTTGAATATCATTATCCATGACACAGCGACGGACATTTTCAATCATCATCTCATGAGTCTCACCGGGCAAACCATTAATCAAATGGGAAACAATCTCAATCTTGGGATATTTCCTCAAGCGTTTGACCGTTTCTACATACAATTCGTAGGAATGGGCACGGTTAATCAGGTCAGATGTTACTTCAAAAGTAGTCTGTAAGCCCAATTCTACCGTCACATGCATGCGATCCGATAACTCAGCCAAATATTCGATGGTTTCATCGGGTAAACAGTCTGGCCGTGTTCCAATATTAATCCCTACTACACCTGACTCATTGATAGCCTGCTCATATCGCTCCCGAATCACTTCCACCTTTTCATGGGTGTTGGTAAAGTTTTGAAAATAAACCAGATACTTTTTAACTTCTGGCCACTTGCGGTGCATAAAGTCAATTTCCTTATAAAATTGCTCACGGATAGGGGCATCCGGTGCCACGATGGCATCTCCAGAGCCTGAAACCGTACAAAAAGTACAACCACCATGAGCTACAGTTCCATCCCGATTGGGACAGTCAAATCCCGCATCAATAGGAACTTTGAAAGTCTTTTCTCCAAAAAGTTTTCGATAATAATCATTCAAGGTATTATAAGATTTCATAACTTTCATTATAACAAAAAACACCTACAATCTCAAAAGCCTGACTTTCCTACAAATTCCCTTGTTTCTCATTTCCTTTAGCGTCGTTTTATGATACAATATGGGTATGATTTTAATGAAAATAGCAGCTATTTTATTATTGATATTAACCTTGGTGGTTTGCTTTATTGTCACCAAGCTTTTCGGACTTAGGAAATTAGGATTTAATTTCGCGGATTTAGCTTTTCCACTTTTAGTATTCGAGTACTACCTTATCACTGCTAAAGCCTTTACCCACAACTTTCTACCGCGACTTGGTGTCGCACTTTCTCTCCTAGCAATCCTCCTAGTTCTCTTTTTCCTCCTCAAAAAAAGAAGTTTTTACTACCCTAGATTTATCAAATTCTTCTGGAGAGCAGGTTTTCTCCTAACCTTAGTCCTCTATATCGCTATGATTGTAGAGTTAATCTTGCTGACATAATCCTCAAATCTCATCATCCTACTCCTCGTATAGCTACTAGAAAATCATTTCCCTAGTAGTTATGCGAGGAATTTTCGTATGTCCCAAAACAATAGTACCTGCTTTCTCATCCATTTATGAAGCCTTTCAAATAAAATAATCCTAAAAACCCTTCCCGTTTCTTCGAACAAAAAAGAGAGGACCATCATCCTCTCTAAAATCCATTTTTCAGCCAATATAAGGTATCTTACAATTAAAAGATAGCTCTATATTGCTCCAAACTAGCCTGATTAGCAGCCTGTTTCTGTCTAGCAAGTGCTGCTTCCATCTCTGATGAGTGGGCAAGGACACTTTGAATCTTATCCACCATGCCTGAAACATTTTCTGGCGAATAAATGTGACTATCTGCAATAAATCGATGGCTATGACAAGTGTTTGTGAAGCTGAGAATCAACATATTGTTCTCAAAGGCTGTGCGACAAGCATTAAGGATTTCATCGCTGATATTGATATCTAAATACAAATCACATTTCTCAAAAAGCTCAGCAACTCTAGCTGGGCGGATATTTGGATAAAGCGAAACATTTGCAAAACGATTTAGTCCCATTAAATGACTGGACATTTCTGTAATCGCTCCAATATGAAAATGAACATTTGGTAGCTTAGTCACAAGTTCTTCAATCTGCTCAAGCTGATCACTATTAGTCAAAATCAAGGCTTCCGGATTCATGTTATTAAGGCGTTGATAAGCATAGATATATCCAAGATTGTGGAAATAGTTTTTTTCTTCAGGAGCCACCAAGTTTTGAATTTTCTCATAAGCCTGCTTATCTTGAACAGCAATACGAACGTTTCGATTCGTTAGCTTCATAGCCGCTACCATATTACCTGGTAACTCTTCTCCAATAGGCTCTTGCCAGAAAAGAACATCTTCTGCACGACCATTTTTAGGAGGAAGCGAATAGGCCACCAAGAAAGGAGTCGATAGCGAATTATAAATAATTCGATCTGTATCGTACCCACGGTATTGGAGGTAAAAGATAATAAATTCTTGTTTGGATTTAAAAATATGCCGTTTTCCTTCCCATGTAAGGATGATATCTCCCGTCAAATGATTTTCCATAATCACAACGATATTGCTTTGGTCAAAATAGCGAGTATGGGTCGGACGTTGTGTCTTATCATAAGTTATCTGCGCAAAAAGTCGTCCTTTACGATTGTAAATATCTGCTACTCGAACTTGCCCCTCTGAATCCAACCATTCGACAGCCCGAACGCGTCTTTCGTGAGTTGGTTGACGATAAAAAATATTAGCACGTTTCTTACCCATGTCTAGAATTTCACCATTCACATTACTAGATCGAATTTCCCATAAGTGAGGTTTTGGAACTAGATTAAAATAAAGAGGTCGACTTTCTGGTGTCTCTAAATCTCCTGTGAAATAACTATAAGGAGACTCAACATCTGGAGCAAGATAACCATCGTCTTGGACAACAACAACGGGACAATCTAGCCCTGCTGTTTTTAGTGAACGTAACAAATCAAAACTTGCCTGATCATAGCGTTCAAACAAACAAATCATAGTTTTTATACCTTTCTTTCTGAACCCTACTTAGTTTGTCTGAGCAGATTGGACAAGATCAGACCAACGCTGAGCGATATGCTCATCAAGATAAGGTTTAGCTACCTCATAAGATACTCGAGACAAATCTTCTTGAGAGTGCTGAATAAATAGCTGAATAATCTTCTCTGCATACTCTGTCGTCATAGCCTCCAAGTCATCTGGACGAGCCTCAGGAATTAGATAACCATTTTCACCATCACGGATAAATGTTGGATTGCCATAACGTACATCAAATCCAATAATAGGCAGACCAGACCCTACTGCTTCTAGCAAGGTCAGGCCAAATCCTTCACTCGTGGATGCAGTCAAATAAGCTGAATAGTTCTTATAAACATCTGTTAGATGATGATGGCCCATCAGACGGATATAATCTCCTGCCTCCAATTCTTCAATCAAATCCCGAAGCATAGCCTCCTCACCGCCAGTACCATAGATGTCAAAAGTGAGCTCTGACAAATGTTCATGCGCCTTCACCACAGAGCGAATCAGCCAATCAATGTGTTTTTCACTTGCTAATCGAGAAGCTGTTATCAAACCAAAAGGTTTCCGCTCCCCCTCTGGTCGACGTAGCTTATCCAAACTCCCCACAGGAATAGTCCATATTTCCCTTGGTTTAATATTTGTATACTGTGCAAACTGCTCTGTGAGAAGTCTTGTCTGAGCATCCGTCGAATTGATAATATAATCTACCTCGTCAGCATGTTCAAACTGATACTCGTAATAGTTATTCCACAAGATATAGTCTTTTTCTGCAGGATTTTCACTGAAGTGGTCAGCATGAACGATAACAGCTAATTTAGCCTTCCCTTTATTAGCAAAAATTGGCTGCCCAATATCTGTCTCCCTATCCAAAATCAATAAGTCTTTGTCAGTTAGCTCTAAACTTCTCATGAAATGGGCAACAAATTCCTGCTTGGAGTAGAAAACATGATTTGGAAAACGATAGATTTGCGTCTCCTGCTTGCCGTTCACCTCATCGATAATCTCTTCATAAGCTACACTACCGTCTTCATTAAGCCAGGTTCGTTGGTAAAGTCGAGCACGACCATCTACAGGACTATAATACTCAACAAAGTTCTTGACGTAAGTATAATATTCCTTTTGAATTAGACAACCTCGTGAAACAATTTCTGCTCGCTCAATTAGCTCATTATCCATATCGCTAGCATAACAAGTCACAAAATCATTGTCTCCAAACATAACTCGGAAAGTTTTATTTTCAGGGTTACGGATAATCTCTAGTGGCTCTCTATCAAAACCAGCTAAAACATGAGCTAGAGTGTAGGTCGTAGGAGCAATTTCAACATCAGTGAAATACTGATAAAGCCAGATGACTTCAGAATCTTTAAATCCGATATTTTTAGTCAGATGCTCAATATTATCAGCTGAAATAAAATCCATAAAGATGAATTTTGCATCTAAGCCCACACTGCGGAATAATTTTGCTCGATAGATTTGCGCATACTCCACTCCACTGCTCGCCCAGCCAATTCCCAGATTGATGTTATAAATTGTCATAAATCATATTCCTCTTACAAAAAGATATCGTCTTCGACTCTTGAAAGATGCTTAGTATTTTCCTCTTGTTGCTCTTCTTTGTTGTTCTCTTCTCTAGTTAGTTCCTTCTCAGAAGAAATAAAGTAATTAACAGGGACTGGACTTTCTGAACCAGTCTTTGCAACAATGTTTTCAATCTTTACAACTTCTATTTGAGGTAGGGAATCCTTTACCTTCTCTTCCTCACCCGCAAACAAGTCTAATTCTTCCTGCTCTTCTTTTTGCTCTTCGTCATCCAAAGGAGCTTCAAACAGAGTTGTAGCATCGATTTCTTTATCTAGATTTTCGTCTTCTAAAAAGTCATCAACCTGATTTAGAAGTTCCTTTATCTTTTCCTTTTGTAAATGATAGAGTCTTTCAGCCTCTAGACGTTTTTTTGTCAAGATATCAATCTCTTCCAGAATAGATTCGCGTATGTCCAGATAATCCTTTTGTGCTTTTTCTAAAACTTCCTTGGCTTCTTGCTCCGCACTTTTATGAGCTGAAATGACAAGTGATTTTGCATAAACAACAGCTTCACCTATCTCTTTTTCCTTTTCCCTCATGGAGTCAATTTTTTTACGCAAAGATTCGATCTTTTCATTTTTTTTCTGAATTTCACTATAAAATCCCTCTTCCAAGGATTCGATACAATCGTCGACTTCCTTTGCACGATAACGACCGAACAATGTTTTTCTAAGTCTCATTTTGCTCCCTCTATTCCTTATTTATCTAATATATACCACGATACCCATTGTAGCATAAAATAGCACGTATTACCATTATTTTCTAACTCTCCGACGCTAAATAACATTACAAAATTTGATACTCCATAATCGCTTCTTTATCGATGAATAATATCAACTAAATCAACGAAAATTTATAAAAGGATATGCACTAAAAATCTATTACTCCTTTATAGATAAATTCAAATATGCAAATTGAGATCAATGTAAAAGGACTTAGCCCTATGAAATACAGAACTAAATCCTTTACTTAAATGATGTGCCTAACTTTTTGGGAGCAGTACATTTTTATATCTGTGCATGTCAACATCTAAATTTCTTCTAGATACAAGCCTAAACATGTTACTAAAGAACCCTAGTAACAATTCCTCAAACTCTGATTCTGACCCGAAAATAATCTCCTCCTTACTTATATTAAAAGTTATTTCGTAAGCCTCTAGAATTGTATGAGTTATGAAATTATCTCCCTCATTATATTTCATATTTTCAATTTTGCTGATTGCTGATTTATCTGCAATATCGTCTTACCTAAAGCTACTATTACTTCTTAAATCCGTACAACGCTTAGAAATAGACTCAACTAACTCAGTCTCAAAATTAAACACTATTACCTCCCTCTTATACCTTAGTTTTCTGCCTCAGTCAGGCCAAACAACTCCATAACCAAGTTATCACTATCAAGATGTAACAATTTATTATTGATTGAATAGAGTATTTTTCTAGACTAGTTAATTAAAATATAGAGAAATTAGAAGGTGAACCCTGTAAAATAAGGACAATATAAAAATAAATCATCATTCGAAAATCCTCCTCTATCTTAGAAAATCAAGTGAAAAATCATCAGCGATATTAACCTCAAACGGTGAGCTTTTCCCATAACATATGCCATTTTTTACTAGATATGCTTCAACATAATGACATCCTGCATAACGAGTACTCTCTTTTCTAACTTTCTTCCCCTCAATTAATTCTGAACTATAAAAATCACCTCTTAAACAATTCGCATTTTCAGCTTCTTTACCTGTGTTAGTAACTTGCCACCATATTTCGTAATCTTTTAATCTTTTAGCTTGTACTTCAAATCTCAAATCTCCACGTTTATTTAATATCGTACCGCTTTTAATTTCCTTCCACCTAAATCCAGAATGCAAATACTTTGCCTTAATTGAGACTTCTTCTTTTGAAAGATTTAGCCATTTTGACTTCTGGTGGTGTGGTATTAAACTTACACTGGTGATTGGTAGTTGATTTTCACAATCTCTAAATAAACTTCTCCTGAGATATTGAATTTTATCAAAATAAGATAAATTATGATTTCTGACATTAAAATCTGATTCTAATTGTTGTAACCAAATTTTAAAGAATTCAAAATAACTGCTATCTTTATCCCACTTGCTTGAAAGAACTTCTTCCTCATTTACAGGATTATGAACACAAGGCTTTCCATTTCTTATTTCTATTCCATCTTTCAAATGTTCTATAACATAGTTCATAATATCCAAAAAGTCACTGTTATACGAACTCGCTGACTGGTACTGTTTTGCTGCTAAAGTAGTAATGATGATAGAGCTTGGCTTATGCTCAATATCATCTGCAAAACAAACCTCAGCGTGTCTTTTCAGAATCTGTACAATCCTTTGCAATGGTGTTTTAACCTTATATTCGGGAATTTTTTCAATGGAAGCATAAAATCTCTTAGCAACTTCTTCTTGATATATAGAAAATTTTGAGACATCTCTAAACCACTTAGCATATCCTTTAGGATTACTTGTTTCCCAATCAGTAGATACTTCATAATAGTTATTATTACTTTTATCTGTGATAGCTATATACCCATCATCCTTTTCATTTAAGGGTACTGACGGTAAAATATCTATATGAAAATTGTTCTCATCAACATATTTTAATGTCCAACATCGCTTACTTTCCTCTGGGTCGTTAGACATCGATTGTGATTTAGCATAGCTTTTTACAATTTTTCCTAAGTCATATTTTAAAGAAAATTGAGACTGTCCTTCTCTTCTCAAACCTGTAAAGTTACAAACTATATCTATATCGTAAACTCCATCTTCTGTTAGAGGTTTGATTGCCGTCCCCAATTTAAATGAACCCTGTAAATATATATCAGGTCTATAAGAACTAAGTTCTGAATTTTTGATATAGTCGGCGATTGAATTATATCTCTGAGTAGCTTTTTCATATTTGGAATCTGAAACATCTAACTCCTCAATGAGGCTTTTTATCTCTTTTGGGATAACAATATCTACCAAATTACATTCCTCCTAAACTATATACCTAGCAGTGGCAGAAATTTTTTTAGAAAGTCCATCTTTAGTAAAGCAAAACTTCTCTATATATTCAGCTTTAACAGGGAGATAATGTTCACTTTTTAACACATCATCCAGTATTTCCTTTGGTATTTTCACTTCAAAAATTTCAAAGATTTTTAGTTCGTCTATTTGAAAGTGAGTTGAGAACGTGATAGGTTCTTTAACAGTCTTTAGATATTCAATCTGTGATTGTTTTATCAGATTTTCAATAGATATACCTGATGGTTCCAATTCTTCAATAAGTTCCCTAATGACCGTGATTTCTCTATTCTTTTTCGTATCAAACCAGTCAAGAAATTTTACAAGATGTTTGCCTGTTGTTACTAGTCTTAAATCACCATTTTCATAAAAATGACTTTCAGATTCATCTTTTAATTCTAGATTTTCCTTCAGTCCATTAAATGAATCGTAGTATTTATAAACACCTCCAATTGGCTGATATTGGTCTATTCGATTTCCCCTTATTAACAGGTATTTGTTATTATATCTTATTCGAAAAAGATAAGCACAGCTCAATCTTATATTTTTATTCCATCGAATAAGTGATTGATAGTATATTTTTAATCTTAATCTATTATGAAAAATAGTTGAGGCAAGAAAAGTAATAAATGCAACAATCAGATTAACAAAAATATCCTGTATCATTTTACTCCTCCACTTCAAACTTAGGCAAACTATTGACTAAATCAACTGTTTGGACAGATACATTGATGATTCTTAATAGCAAATTGAAGATATATTTTTCATCCTCACTATAGTCGTTTGGATCATCTGTAATTCCAGATTTTTTATCAGTTTTAACTTGATACTGATCTATAATCCATTCAATAGCAGAGCGTCCATTTACAACATATTCATACGCTTTTTCAGGGATATTACTAATGGTGATGTCGCTGTTAAATATGATTGTAGATAGATCATTTACAGATTTTCCTTTTTCATCACGCTTTTTAGCGAATCTCATCTTGGTTACTTTGTAACTTGGATTCTCTGCTGTCGTAATTCCAACTCCATCATATACAGGAACTTCTTCATAGTTAAGATGTAAGTCCATCAATTTCTGACCAACTTCAACATACCTCTCCTTATTTTTTACAATAGGAATTCTTGCGAGGTCTTTCTTCAAATCGTTAGCATACTTTTCTTGATATTCTTTAGAGTTAAGTAACCCATAGACATAAGCAAAGGTGTCATCCAAATTCAATCCCAGCTTATCAGCAAACGCTTGATTCATATTATCATTGTTTTGGAACAATGACGTTTCATCAACTTCGTTGTCAAAACGCATAAATCCTTGACCATTCATTTGTAACTGGATATCAGGCAGTAAATTAGTTACAATAACAGAAAAGTCACGTGAGGTTCCACGACCAGTTGTTACAATCACAATATTCTCTTGCCCAAATTTTTTTGCCATTGACCTGGACTTTCAATTACTTCATTTTGATAATAAAGCCATTTTTTTATAAACGGACGGTACAAACTAAGTTTTATATTATTGGAATTAAATGTAATTTCTTGATTACGAGCTACTAGCTGTTCTAATTTCCTAGTCCATTTAATATAATTATCTTGACGATTTAATAACGATTTTAATTCATCAGCAGAGCTATTCCTATAGGCTAATCTTTCATTATTATAATTCCTAATTAATCTCTCTGAATTTTTACAGACTCTATTTTTAGAGAATCCTGAAACCCAAATATCCCTATTTGTTGCGATGCCAATTGCACTACTTAAGAAAACTTCTTGTGATAAATCAGAGTATTTCTGATAATTTGGATCCCTTTGATTGAGCCAATCATCGTTTTCATCGGGAATGATCTCTTGCCAATCTAGTTGCGAAACATCGCCAAATCCAGAAATAATTGCTAGTTTTTCCTTTTGCGATAAGTAATCACCAATATCATGATAGTGAAGTTCATGACAATCTGAGCCATCTTTTACTAAAATTGAAATTGCAACAGGAGTACGACTACCTGAACCAAAGATTTTCCCGCCTTCTCTTCGGGATTGTTCTCCTAGTGTTCTCTGGTCACCACGAAGATTAAAGATATAAAGATGATTAAATTCTTCATAAAGCCCTGCACGCAAGCCATCTGCTGAATTGGTATTAAGATAATTACCATTTGTCACAAACCCAATCACCCCTTGATTTTTAAGGCGATCTGATGCCCAACGGAAGGCTTTTACATAAGAATCATATAGACCTTTTGTTAGAGTTGTACTAGATTTAACAACGTATGTTTCTTCTAATCTTTTTTCTAATTTTGGATATGAAATATTTTTGTTATTATCGTTTGCATTTGTCTGACCGATAGAATATGGTGGGTTACCAATGATAGCAGTAATTGGTTTTTCTTGTTGGCGTTTTAAGCGTTTGTCATTTGTACCAAAGAAGGAGTCATCAAGCGTATCTTCTGTTTCTGTTGATTCAAAAGTATCCGTTAAAACAATACCTTCAAATGGTGTATATGGTTCATCACCATTAATTTCATCAAATACAGCTTCAATATTAATGGCAGCAATGTAATAACTTAGAAGAACAATTTCATTAGCATGTAATTCTTGTGTATATTTTCTTAGAATGTCATCAAAGGTGATTTCACCACTATCCATCAGTGATTTCAAGTAATGCAATGTTCTAGTGATAAATGTTCCAGTTCCAGTAAATGGATCCAAAATATGAACATTTTCACTCGCTAAAGTCTTACTAAAGTGCTTTCTCAAGACTACATCGACTGATTTGACAATAAAATCTACAACTTCTACAGGAGTGAAGACGATACCTAATCTTTCTGTGGTTGATTTGAATCCTGTAGAAAAGAATTTATCATATAGAGTAATAATAATTTTTTGCTTAGCTTGGGCGTTATCAATCCCCTCTGCACGTAAACGAACTGAATCATAAAATGGTTGCAACTCTTTCTGCTCTTTTTCAAAACCAAATTGTGATAATTCTTCTACAATTTGTTCCATCGCAGAACTTACTGGATTGTTCTTAACAAAACTGTATTCTCCAAAGAGTGCATCAAAAATTGGTAAAGTGATTAAGTGTTGCGCTAACATCTCAATCGCTTGTCTTTGGTCAATTGATTCATTGATATTGTGTTGAAGGCTTTGAAGAAATTTTTCAAAAGCATATTTACTATCAGGATTTTGTTCTAAGGTGAACTCAATTCCTTGAATGTGACGTCTCGCAATATCAGCTACATCTTTAGACCAATCCTCTAGATAACGTCTATCACCGACCTTTTGGACAATTTTACCATAGATTGCCCCTTCGACAGCTTCCCAGTCTAGTTCTAATTCTGTCTGATAAGCCACTGTCGGCTCTTTCACATAACCATCATTAAAATTAGGGTCGTCTGGTGCCGCACCCACTCCAATAACTTGGATATTTTTAGGCTTCTGTCTGTTTAATTCCAGTTTATTAATAGTTGCTTCAAAGCGTTCATCTACTGAACGCAAGGCGTTTAACACCTGCCAGATAACATCGTATGTTTTATTATTGTCCAGAATTGTTTCAGGTGTTTCACCAGCAGGAACTACAATTGGTAGAATTATGTACCCATATTCTTTACCCTCAAATTTACGGATGATTCGTCCTACAGTTTGAACAATATCTACCTGTGATTTGCGAGGTGAAAGGAATATAATTGCATCTAGATTAGGAACATCGATTCCTTCAGTTAGGAAGCGAACATTTGATAAAATTCGTGCTGAATCTTCAGGTATATCATCACTTGCTAACCAATCTAAAGCCTCATTCTTCTCAAGGGCATTCATGCTACCATCAACATGACGAACATTAACATAATAACCATCTTCGCTATTGAGGTAATCATTAACTACGTTTTCAAATTGCGCTGACAGGCGTTGACTATCTTTGATAGTACGTGAAAAGGCAATTGCCCGTTTCATCGGTTCACCAGAAACCTTATCCGCAAAACTCTCACGCTTAATCATCCCATTCCAAACGCCAATAATACGTCCGACATCATCAATGTTTAACCCATTTTCAGAATCCGACAGGGACTTCTGCATATCTTTCTGAACAACTGTTTCATCAACTGCTAAAACCATCAGTTTATAATCAGTAAGAATGTCATGACTAATAGCATCTCCAAAACCTAAACGATAGAACACACTACCATATAGGCTTTCATCATCCATACTAGAAATAATGATTGAATTTTCTTCTGCTTTTTTCTTAGCATCAGTACCATATAATTTCGGTGTTGCTGTTTGGTAAAGGCGTTTTGTCCCCTTTACATTTAGATCACTATGTACTTTTGTAAACGCTGATGCTTCATCGCCAAGAGCTTTTGCACCTGTAGTACGGTGAGCTTCATCAGCGATAATTAAATCAAATTCTGGGAATCCTTCCTTTTGAGCCTTTCCAAGAACATCAATTGACTGATATGTTCCGAATACAACTAACAGCTCTTTTTTAGGTCTATCCATTAATTCTAAATAATTTTCAACAACTTTTTTTGATGAAGTTGTAGCCGGATAACCGATATCACTAGCTTTAATTGTTATATTTGATTCATCCTGCTTGACACTTCCACGACTAGCATTTCTATCACTAGTAACTGCCATTGAAGACATAGTCATCTCTGTATCATTATTCCACCCTCTCAATGTTTGAGTGAGAAGTTGAATACTTGGTACTAAATAAAGAATAGTATACTGTTCTTTTTTCGCTTCCTTCGCCATCGCTTCAGCAATCTTTAAACTTGTAAAAGTCTTACCTGTTCCTGGAGCCATTATAAGTTGCCCACGATCATTTTCCTTAAAATGATTCAATGCAGACTGGATCGCACTTTCTTGATAATATCTTAGTTTCTTTTTAGCTTTAACAGTGACTACTTCTGGTGATTCAAAAGAGAATTTTGACCAATCAATTTGAGAATTTCTAAGATCCGAAAGCCCAATACGAATAACATCACTTCGGTCTGCCAGAGCTTTCTCAGCATTTTTGCCCCATCTATCAGTAGAAGCAACGATAATACCTGATTCGTAATAGTCTTTTCCAAGCTCCCCTAAAAAAGAATCAATATTAGATTTTTGGATAGTATGTTTATAGAATTTTGCCTGAATCGCTACTAATTCACCAGTAAATTTTTCAGCAACTAAATCTACTCCAAGATCAACTTTAGGTACTCCAAATTCCTCTGGAACATCTGCTAGCATCCATACATTCTTAAACTCATTCTGGTATGTTGGTTCATTTTGAAAATAGGCACGTGCTAAATACTCAAAGTATGTTCCTCTATCACGTTGCGTTTCAGCAAGCTCATTAATCCGATGTACTAGGTTATCAAAAGTCATCTTAGTTACCTTTCTCCTCAAAGGTAAGGGATGACTGATGGTGTTAGTGTATTACATAGTAATACACTAAGGGTACCCTTAGTGTATTACATAGTAATACACTAAGGGTACCCTTACCCAAATATTCTTTTTTTCTTTATTATACCATGATTTTTTACAAAAAATAAAACCCCACCAAGATTTAATCTTGGTGGGGTTTTGGTGGGGAATGAAATCATTCCTCCGATTATTAATCGCTCTAAGCAATTCTAAAACCTTAATTTACTAGGCTTCCGCAATCAAATTGCGATACTCTATTATTTAAGAGTAACTGAAGCTCCAGCTTCTTCCAATTTAGCTTTGATTTCTTCAGCTTCTGCTGTTGCAACGCCTTCTTTAACAAGAGCTGGTGCACCATCAACAAGTTCTTTAGCTTCTTTAAGTCCAAGACCAGTGATTTCACGTACAACTTTGATAACGCCAACTTTTTTGTCACCAGCAGCTGTCAATTCAACGTCAAATGAATCTTTAGCAGCACCCGCGTCAGCAGCACCAGCTGCAGCAACAGCTACAGGAGCAGCTGCAGTTACACCAAATTCTTCTTCGATAGCTTTTACAAGGTCGTTCAATTCAAGGATTGAAGCTTCTTTAATTTCAGCAATAATGTTTTCAATGTTCAATGCCATTGTTATTTCCTCCAAATAAGTTTTAAATTTTATAATATTTTTTTGTAGCTAGGCTACGCTGCGTAGCTTAAGATTAAGCTGCGTCTTCTTTGTTGTCTGCAACCGCTTTGACTGCAAGAGCAACGTTGCGCACTGGCGCTTGAAGTACAGAAAGGAGCATAGAAAGAAGTCCTTCGCGGTTTGGAAGAGTTGCAAGAGCAACGATTTCTTCTTTAGATGCGACAGCGCCTTCGATTGCGCCACCTTTGATTTCAAGTGCTTCAGCGTTTTTAGCAAAATCGTTCAAGATTTTCGCTGGTGCGATAACATCTTCGTTAGAAAATGCTACTGCAGATGGTCCAACAAATACTGATGCAAGATCTTCAAGACCAGCTTTTTCAGCTGCACGACGCAAGATTGAGTTTTTAATGACTTTATACTCAACTTCGCTTCCACGAAGCTCACGACGAAGAACTGTATCTTGCTCAACTGTCAAACCACGAGCGTCTACCACGACGATAGATGCAGCAGCTTTCATTTTTTCAGCTACTACGTCAACTAGTTCCGCTTTTTTAGCAATAATTGCTTCACTCATTAGTGTGTTCACCTCCGTAATTATTTTGCTTGGGGAATTTTTCCAAAAGAAAAACGCGCCCAAACCTAGACACGAAAGTACAATACGCTTCTTTTTACATGATACGTTTTGTCCTCGGTAGGATACTTATGAGTCGAGCTCCCCTACTGTCTTAGGCAGTTTTTTCAAACCGTATATAAGTATAGCATAGACAAAAAAAGAATGCAAGATTTTTGCAAACTTTTTTGAAATTTTTTTAAATCTCTACTGTCAAAACTTGCCCTTGCTTGACAACCTGCTCTCCTGCAATGTAGACATCGTCAACATCACTGGATTTGACTGCATAGACTAAATGCGAGAGCATATTTTCCTGAGGTTGGAGATGGATTTTCCCTTGTGGTTGGATGACCAGAAAATCTGCTTGCTTGCCAACTTCCAGACTTCCTATCTGTTCTTCCATTCCAAGAACCTTGGCGCCTTCTATCGTCAGAGCTTTGAGGGCTGTTTCGATTGGAAATTGGCTAGCATCTCCACTCTTCATTTTCTGAAGGAGGGCGGCGGTCCGTCCTTCCTCAAACATATCAAGATTGTTATTGGAAGCGACCGAGTCCGTCGCAATTCCCACTGCTACTCCTGCTTTTTGGAGTTGGATGATTGGAGCAATCCCTGAAGCTAGTTTGAGATTACTGATAGGATTGTGGGCGATAGCCACTTGAGAGGTTGATAAACGTTCAATTTCTTGCTCGTTTAATTCGACCCCGTGAGCAAAGACAGACGGATGCTCTAAGTAACCCAGTTCTTCTAGAAAGGCGAGAGGGCGTTTGCCGTATCGTTTCAGGATAATGCCTGACTCCTCCTTGGTCTCCGCCACATGGATATGGAGAGGAATATTTAGCTCTTTTGCCATTTCTAAGCTCGCTTCCAGCAAGTCTTGATTACAACTGTATGGAGAGTGAGGAGCTACCATAACCTTGAAATTTGGATTTTTATATTCTAAAATTTCCTCGATAATGGCACGTGTTCTACATATAGTCTCAGCGGTTGTCTCTGTATCTGAAGAAAAGAGTGTTGGTGAGAAATAACAACGCATCTTGGAAGATTTCACTGCCTGATAAATTCGCTCAATATCCACACCATTGGGATTATACATATCGTTAAAGGTTGTTGTTCCTGACTGGAGCATCTCTGTCAGAGCCTGCTTGACCGCTTTTGTAGTCATGTCCGGCGTAAAACCTGCTTCTGCTGGCCAGATATAGTCATTAAGCCATTCATGGAGATTGCTATCATCTTGGATCCCTCTCAATCCTGTCATAGCAGAATGGGTATGGCAATTGACCAAACCAGGCATGATCCAAGCCCCTTGATAGTCTATCATCTGCTCTGCTTGATCTAAAATCTCTGGCTTCTCTTGACCAACATAGATAATTTGAGAATCCTTAATAGCCAAGATTCCATCCAAATAAACATGGAAATCTTGGTCACAAGTCACAATATTTACATGCTGATAGACTTTCATCGTTTTTCTCCTTCTAAGACCTTGATTTTTCTAGCTATTGTAACAAAAAAGTCACCCGAAGGCAACTTTTAGTGTCATTAAGACTTTAAAATAGATAGGAAGGGTTTATTCAGAGCTAAAAGCCGCAGCCTTTTGCATTTGGTAATACTTGCCCTTTCTAGACATGAGATCCTGATGATTGCCATACTCCACGATGTCACCATCCACCAAGACTAGAATCAGATCCGCATCCTGAATGGTAGACAAGCGGTGGGCAATGATAAAACTTGTTCGCCCTTTCATGAGTTTAGCAAAGGCATCCTGAACCAACACTTCTGTCCGCGTATCGATGGAAGAAGTCGCCTCGTCTAGGATGAGAATCTTGGGAATGGCTAGAAAGACTCGGGCGATGGTCAAGAGCTGCGCTTGACCGACAGAGAGAGATTCACCTGCATTTTCCAGTTTGGTATCATAGCCTTGGGGTAACTGTTGGATGAAAAAGTCTGCATTGGCTGCTTTTGCAGCAGCAATCACCTGCTCTCGACTGGCTTCAGGATTGCCAAAGGCAATATTATCATGAATGGTCCCTTGTTTGAGCCAGGTTTCCTGTAGTACCATGCCAAACTGCTGTCGCAGAGACGCACGAGTATAATCATAAATGGATCTTCCATCTAGCAAGATATCTCCCGAGTTAATGGGATAAAATCGCATGAGGAGATTGATGAGGGTTGATTTCCCGGCACCTGTCGGACCAACTATGGCTACCTTGCTACCAGCTGGAATGTCAATAGATAAATCCTTAATCAAGATTTTTTCTGGATGGTAGCCAAAAGAGACATGTTTAAAGGAAATAGCTCCCTTCACTTGGTCACTGGTCAAGACTTCTTTACCTGTTTCAATCACCTCAGGACTTTCTAAGACAGCATAGACACGCTCTGCGCAAGCAAGAGCACTTTGCAATTCGGCCAGAACTGAGGAAATATCGTTAAAGGGCTTGGTGTATTGCTGGACATAGTTCAAAAAGGTCACTAAACGTCCGATAGTCAAGGTGGAACCCATCATGATACGATAAGCTCCTACCCCAGCTAGAAGGGCATAAATAAGTGCATTTACAAAGCGAGTCGAAGGATTGACCGTTGAGGAATAAAAGATGGCTGACTGAGAATAATTTGCATAGTTGTCATTAGCCTCACGCAGCCTTTGGATAAACTCTGTTTGAGCATTAAAAGACTGGATAATAGTCTGCTGGCTAAGCGATTCTTCAATTAATTGTGTCTGAATTCCCCTTGTCTCTGTTTGTTTTTGGAAGAGATGATAAGATCTCTTGGCAATAAAGCGCGAAATCACCATGGATAGTGGCGTCAACAGCAAGACCAAGAGGGTCATGAGGAGATGGATTTGGAGCATGGCTAGAATACTAACCAAAATCATCAAGACACCAATGAAAAATTGGTTAAAAATCATGGTCAAGCCAGCTGCCAACTGTTCTATATCCGTGGTTACACGACTGACCATCTCCCCACTACCTTGCCGATCCACAAAGGCAATCGGTAAATGATGGAGCTTATGGATGATTCGCTCTCGCAAGTCTTTGGTATAAGAGAAGATTAGACGATTATAGAGGAGAGGATTAGCCCATTGAACTAGGGTATTTCCTATGATCACCAATACCATCTGAATAAAGATCTGCCAAAAAACTGGTGAAGAGCCAGCCACTAGGACCTGGTCAATGACCTGCCCAATCAGAATAGGTAGGTAGATTGATAAGCCAACTTGAGCAATAGTTCCTAGAAAGGCTAGGAAAAGAAGGAAAGGATGGTTTGCTAAATCTTTGGCCAAACGTTTGAGCGTCTGGTTTGCAGTTTGTCGTCTCATGCTAGTCCTCCTTTCCATGTTGGGATGCATTGATTTCACGATAGACTTGACTAGTCTTCATCAAGTCCTCATGCTTGCCGACAGCTAGAAGCTCTCCTTTTTCCAAGAGGAGAATCTGGTCAGCCATCTGTAAAGTCGAGGTTCGTTGAGAAATCAAGATCAAGCTCGTGTTTGGTAAGTTTTCTCGGATAGCTTTCAAGAGCTTGGACTCGGTAATGGTGTCGAGGGCCGAGGTCGCATCATCTAGGATAAGAAATGGAGCTTGGCGCAAGACTGCTCGAGCGATAGACAGCCTTTGTTTTTGCCCACCTGAGAAATTTCGCCCTCCTGCCTCAACTAGGGCATCCAAAACACCTTCCTTTTCACTGACAAAATCCTTAGCTTGCGCAATCTCCAAGGCCTGCCAGAGTTCTTGGTCAGACACTTCTTGATTGAAACCTAGAGTCAAGTTAGAACGAATAGTTCCTTTAAAGAGCTCGACTTTTTGAGGCACATAGGCAATCCAAGACCTCCACTGCTCCAAATTAAGAGGACTACGTCCATCTCGATAAAGGTTAATGCTTCCCTTATCTGCCGGATATAGACCAAGTAAGACTTGCACCAAGCTTGATTTACCAGAACCTGTTCCCCCAATGATACCAAGGATTTGCCCTTGCTTCATATCAAAGGAAATGTCTCTCAGAGAAGGCTGGGCCGCATCAGGATAGGTAAAGGTCAATTCTTGGACTTGTAAAACCTGATTACTGGCAACTTGCTTTTGTTCCAACTCTGAATGAATGTCTTCTGGATCTTGAGCAAAGACTTCCTCAATTCGTTTGGCTGAGATATAGGACTGGTTGAGAGAATTAATCAGCATGGCGAGCTTGACCAATTCCACCAAGATCTGCAAGAGGTAGTTGATAAGAGCAATAAGAGCACCTTGACTAAGCAAGCCTCCTTGAATTGAGATATAGCCCTTCCAGATAACGATAAGGAGGGTCCCATTGACAATCAGATAGGTCAGAGGGGTTAATAAACTAGACCAGAAACCTGTCTTTTCTTGCAATCTGGCATAAACTTGGTTAAGGGTTTGAAAAAACTGTAACTCTCGTTTTTCTTGCCCAAAAGCACGAATCACCCGCATCCCTTGTAATTGCTGGCGCGTTTTCTGAACCAGTTGGTCCGTTTTCTTTCTGAGACTGCTGTAGAGAGGATTGACCAGTCGAGAGAGCCCTACAATGACAATGGTCAAAATGACAACCATGACCAAAAACCAGAAAGTCAGCTCAGCTGAGATTCGATAGGCCATAAAGATGGCCCCAAAAACGATAATAGGCGCTCGCAAAAAGAGACGCAGGAATTGATTGATACCAGTCTGAATCTGGTAGATATCCGAGGTCAAGCGGGTCACCAAGCTAGAAGTTGTCAAACGATCTCTGCTGTCCTTGGGCAAGGAAAGAATATGACGATAAAGGTCGTCTGTCAATTCTTTGGCAAATCCTACCGCAGCCTTAGCTGAGTAGAACTGGGCCATCAAGGCCACTACAACGCCAATCACTGCAAAGATAAGGAGCAGGCCAATCTGCATCCAGAGGTGCCCTTGATCTCTCTGAGGCAAGGAGTGGTCAACAATTCCAGCAATCACCATGGGAACCAAAAGCTCAAACACAGCTTCGAGTAACTTGAATAAGGGGGCTAAAATGGATTCTTTGATATAGGGTCTGAAGTAAGATAATAAGTGTTTCATAAATCCCTTCTATTCTTATTCTGGAAATGAAGAAAGTGGAAATGCCCACCCTCTCTGTTTTATTTGTTTAAGTAAGGCAATAAATAGCCGTACCCTGCTTCTTCCATCTCATCCTTGGCTACAAATCGCAAGGAGGCCGAATTGATACAGTAACGGAGGCCACCTGACTCCTGTGGTCCATCTGTGAAAACATGACCCAAGTGAGCATTACCTGACCGAGAACGAACTTCAATTCGCTCCATACCATGGCTCATGTCCTTGTAATAATGAATCAATTCCTTAGAAATCGGATGACTAAAACTTGGCCAACCACATCCTGAAGCGAACTTATCCTTAGCGAAAAAGAGAGGCTCACCCGTTGTAATGTCTACATAAATTCCTTCTTCAAAGGTTTGGTCATAGGCATTGGTAAATGGAGCCTCTGTAGCAGATTCTTGGGTAACACGATAGGACTCTTCTGACAAACTTTGCCTTAACACTTCTTGACTAGGTTTTTCATAGCGAGAGGTATCAATCAATGGCTTCTCAGCATCAGTCACATCGATATGACAGTAACCAGAAGGATTCTTCTTAAGATAGTCTTGGTGGTAATCTTCAGCTAAAATGTAATGACGAAGTTTCTCTACTTCCACTGCAATCTTTCGACCAAGCATACGCTCCTGCTCCTGCACCACTGTGTAAATAGCTGACAAGTCTGTTTCATCTTGGTAATAGATCCCAGTTCGATATTGGCGACCACGGTCATTCCCTTGCTGGTTGATAGACAAAGGATCAATGACTCGGAAATAATAGAGTGAAATCTCACGTAAGCTTACGATGTCCTCATCGTAAATCACTTGAACCGTTTCTGCATGATCGGTTTCCTTGAGTAGCTGATAATTGGTTGTTTCGACTTGCCCATTAGCGTAGCCAACACTGGTTGCCAGCACTCCAGAAATTCGGGAAAAATACTCCTCTAAACCCCAAAAACAACCACCTGCTAGATAAATTTCTGCCATCTTCGTTTCTCCTTTATCAAGTTCTTTGACTAGACTTCTTTTCAAAAAAAGGATAGGAAGCCCTCTGGTCGAGAATTTCCCCATCCTATCTTCTATTCTTTATTTTTCTTCGACACGGACACCTTGCGTATCAACTTTCAAGTCATGAAGTTTTCCTTTGAAGGGTTGCTTTTCCAATTCAGCTTTAATCGTGGGCATCTTGTCATGAGAAGCCAAGACCATAACTGTCGGTCCAGCTCCAGAGAGATAGGTTGCATAGGCACCATTTTCTTTGGCTACTTGCTTAATCGTCGCAAATTCTCTCACCAAGTCCTGACGATAGCGTTCGTGGAAGAGGTCTCCCTCAATCGCTTGGCCAGCAGTCGCCATATCTCCTGCCAGTAAGGCTGCAACCGCTACATTAGCAATCGAACTTGCCGCAACAGCCTCCTTGTAGGATAATTTTTTAGGCAAGACACCGCGGCTATCTCGGGTACGCAATTCATAGTTTGGAATGTAGGCTAGGAAATCACACTCTGGGAAGTCTGCGACAATCGCTGAAACTTGCCCTTCAACAGAGCTCGCAACAACGAGATTACCATAGATAGCTGGAGCCACATTGTCAGGATGCCCTTCAATCTTGGTCGCCAGCTGCAATTTTTCATGGTCAGATAAGTTGAGCTTGCCCAGTTGATTAGCTAGTTCAATCCCAGCAACGATAACCGAGCTAGAAGAACCCAAACCACGCGCCAAGGGAACATCACTGGTCATTTTCAAACGTCTTGGTTGTAGGTCTGGCGCAATTTGTAAAGCAATCTTGAGCAAGAGATTGCGCTCATCATGGGGAATCCATTTGCCAATCTGGTGTTCAATCAACCACTCATCTCGTTCTTCACAGACCTCAATTTGAAGATACTTGGTAACAGCTACACCAACCGAGTCAAAACCTGGCCCGATATTGGCGCTGGTTGCAGGTACAATAATCTTCATCTTATTCTCCTAGCACCTTGAAGCTATTCAAGAGGTCAAATTCTGATACCTTGGTCAACTCAGCTGAAACCTTCTCAAGTTGCGCTTTATTGATCTTATGTGTAATGATGACCACACGCGCCTTGTCCCCCTCTTTTCCGTCTTGAAGGATTTGCTTGAAGGAAATATCTTGAGCATTGAAGATTTCAGCAAGTTTCAAGACCTGACCTTTTGAGTCAGGAGCCAAGATTGAGAAGTAGTAATTTGCTTTGACATCCTCAGGCTTGGCCAAGACCAAGTCACGGCTATATTCGTTGAAGTCTTTACCGATGGTACCATCATTCAAGCGACGAACGATACGGACAATATCCGCTACAACACTTGTTGCAGTTGGTTTTTGACCAGCACCTGGTCCGTAGTACATAGACTCGCCAATACCGATAGATTCTACAAAGACGGCGTTCATCACGCCATTCACGCTGGCAAGTGGGTGTGCTTTAGGCAGGAAGGTTGGAGTCACTTCTGCGGCAATACCTGAAGGAGTTTCTTCAATAGAACCAACCAATTTCACAACATAACCAAGGTCTTGGGCTACAGCCACATCTTCTGGTGTGATATTGCGGATCCCCTTGTGGGCTACATCGTCAAAAGCAACCTTCATCCCAAAGGCAAATTGGCTCAAAATGACCATCTTGTAGGCTGCATCAATCCCATCTACGTCATTTGTAGGGTCGCTTTCTGCAAATCCCAGTCTTTGAGCTTCAGCCAAAGCGTCATCATAAGACCAGCCTTCTTCGACCATCTTGGTCATCATAAAGTTAGAAGTTCCGTTAACCACGCCAAGGACACGAGTGATTTTGTCAGAAGCCAGCGAATTTGCCAACGTACGAAGAATTGGAATCCCACCAGCCACTGCTGCTTCGTAGTAGAGTGCTACATTGTGCTCTTTAGCGATTTCTAGCAATTCTGCGCCATGGACAGCCAAAAGGTCCTTGTTAGCAGTAACAACGTGTTTCCCAGCTTCTAAGGCACGAGTGATAAAGGTTTTAGCTGGTTCGATACGCCCCATCAATTCCACTACGATGGTAACATCTTTGTCTGATAAAATATCATCTACATTGGTTACAAAGTTAAAGTCATTCCCTGCAGCAAGCAAGCGGTTCTTTTCGTCTTCATCCTTGACCAATACCTTGGCTACTTCAATCTCTGAATGAGCTGATTGGATGATTTTTTCTCCATTTTCCTTTAGGAGGAATGGCACGCCACTTGCAACGGTACCAAATCCAAGTAAAGCAATTTTAACTGTCATGTTTGTCTCCTAGAAATTTTCTGATATAGCCATTATAACAGAATTTTGTGAAAATTCCTAATATAGTAAATCACTATTTCAGTCTGGTAAAGAAAAAACGAATCCCATGATTCGTCTTTCCTGATAAATGAAAATTGATTTCTAAAAACTATGAATGAATTTTTTGCAGACCGATAACTGCATCGTGGTTGATCAAGATTTGCCCATACTCTTGCAAGACTGAGCGACTGATGTCACTATCATCTGCAAATTCACGCATACGAGCCAAGAGCCAGGCTGGGTATGGACTAGGATGATTTTCAATATCGACTAAAATTGTCAAATAATAGTGTCCGTTCATCTTGTAGAGTTCAGATGTTTCCATCTGGTAGTTAACCGTCTTTGCAAAAGCAACTAGGTCAGAAAGGCTTGCAAAACGCAAGATATAGTAGATATAAGGTTCCTTCTTGCTCTCAGTCTCCTTGTTCGCTTGCTCCAGTTCCTCTTCCTTAGCCTCGACTTGCTCTAGGGATTGAATAGCCTCAATATCATCCTTGGTCTTTTCTGCGATACTCTTTTCCAAGGTTTTGAGAAATTCATCTGGTGACATTTGGGCTAATTCTTCCATGTCAGGTAGATCCGCCAAATCTTCAAAATCTAGGTTTTGGTCAATCTTGGACTTGGTTACAAAGACGTCCACCTTATCTGGTTTTGGCGTCACACGGAAACTCAGCATGCCACTATCCAAGAAATTGTCTGGCATCTCTAATTCATCTAAAATAGCATAGAAAAATTCTTCGGTTTTTTCCTGAGGAACGAGAAAATCTGCAATCTCCATTCCCCGATCCATCAAATCATCTAAAGTCATCGTGATTTTCAGTGTCGTATCACTAATTTGTTTCATCTTCATATCTAGTAACCTCATACTTTCAGTCTATCTATTATACTAGATTTTTACGATTTTATCAAAAGAATAAAGCTGGAATGTGATATAATACTAGAGATGATTTTAGATTTAAGAAAGAAAGTTCAATGAAAAATATAAAAGTTAATGCATTGGCCAGCTTGCTGGTCAATATTCTCAATATCGTTTTTCCCCTGATAACCAACCCTTATCTGACTCGGATTCTCAGCAAATCCAACTACGGTTATTTCAATACCGCCAATACCTGGGCTAGCTTTGTCGTTCCACTAGCAGCCTTTGGAATATACAACTACGGGATTCGTGCTATCAGTAAGGTTAAGGACGACAAGAATAAAATCAACTACGTCTTTTCTAAGTTGTTTTATATCTCGGTTTTCACCTCTCTCCTGACGACTGGTATCTACTTCCTCTTTATCTTCTTTGACACCAGCATTGAGAACCTGAAAGTCCTTTACTACATCCTGGGAGCTCAGGCACTCTTCCAATTCCTCAATATCGAATGGATGAATGAGGCTTATGAAAACTATGCCTTCATCCTTTACAAGACATTGATTATTCGGATTACCATGCTGGTCGCCATCTTTGCCTTTGTCAAAACTGCTGATGATATTGTCCCCTACGCTATCGTCATGACTGCGACAACTATCCTCAACTATCTCCTTAGTTTTCTTTGGATCAAGAGAGAAGTTTCCTTTGTCAAAATTGGTTTCATCGAGTTAGCTAAGGCTTCTAAACCACTCTTTACTATGCTTCTCTTGGCAAATGCCAATATGCTCTATACCTTGCTTGATAGAATGTTTATCACCAAGGGACCTGATGAAAACTATATTTCTTATTATACAATTGCCTATAGCATCGTCATGCTAATTGCTGGTGTCTTAAGTGGAGCTATCAGTGTCAGCATTCCACGTCTCGGCTACTACCTCGGGAAAAAAGATTACAATTCTTATAATCATCTTGTAAATCAAGCGGCATCATTATTCTATTTTCTCATGATTCCAACTAGTTTTGGGATTATGATTTTGGGAAAGTACGCAACGGTTATCTACTCTTCTGAAAAGTATCTTGAGGCAGGTATCGTGACCAGTGTCTTCGCCTTTCGAACCATTATCTGGGCTATTGAATTGATTCTTGGTAAGCAAATTATCTTTATCAATGACCACGAGAACCGCTTGACCACTTTCTACTTTGCTGGTGGTGGAGCAAATCTCCTATTAAATAGCATCTTGTATTTCAATAATATTTTTGCCCCTGAGTATTATATTGCTACTACCATTATTGCAGAAGCCATCGTTGTTCTCTTAGAAATTCATTTTATTAGGAAACACCAACTGATTAGTTTAAAAGAAATTTTTGTGACCTTAATACGTTATGGTCTCATATCCCTTGGATTTATCCCAATCTTCTATATTTTCAAGATGATTTTCCAAATCAGTTCCTATACAGTGAACCTCAGTATGATTTTCATGGTTCTCTCTACCATAGCTACTTGTGGAATCTACTATCTCTTAACACTCTTTCTCACTAAGGATAAAACACTTCACTATGCACTGAACCTAATATTAGCTAAGATTAAAAGAAACTAAAAGAACACCCTACTGATAAACGAGCGTTTACTAGTAGGGTGTTTCTTATTTATTCTTTTTCTTTCTTGTCAGAAGCATTCGCTTCTAAATTTGAATCTTGTTTAGGTTGTTCAACAATAGAGGAATTAGCTTCTTGTTTCTTTTCTGACTGATCTGCTTCGTCATTGACAGCAGCAACAGCCTGTCTCCAAATGCCTTCCTCGTTTACCTTATAACCATCCGGTGTGGTGGCATTTTTCAACAAGGAACCATCTGTTTGGAAATAGTACCAATTACCGTCAAGCCGTTTCCAACCAGTCTGCATAGCTCCTGATTCATCAAAGTAATAATGATCACCATTTACTTTATGAAGGCCAACCAACATGATGCCATCTTCATGATTGAGATAATACCAGACTCCTTTATCCTTTATCCAACCTGTCTTCATAGCTCCACTTGCTTCAAAGTAACGATAATGATTATCAAACCATTTCCAGCCTGTTTGCATAGCTCCTGATGCACTAAAGTAATACTGCTTACCATCTACTTGTTGGAAACCGACCAACATGGTACCTTCCTGATCTTCAAGATAATACCATGTTCCTTGTTCTTTCAGCCAACCGGTCTTCATAGCCCCTGAGTCAGCGTAGTAATGCCAGTGTTTATCAAGCCACTGCCAGCCTGTTTGCATGGCACCGCTGGTATTCAAATAGTAACGAGAACCATTGATTTCTTTTTTTCCGGTTTGCATAATACCATCTTGGCTTAGGTAATACCATTTCTCATTATCCTTAATCCAGCCTGTTTTCATAGCGCCTGAGTTCGCATAGTAATACCAATTATTCTCTAGCCATTTCCAGCCTGTTTGCATAGCACCACTAGCATTCAAATAGTAACGAACACCATTGATTTCTTGTTTTCCAGTGAGCATGATACCATCTTTATTCAGATAATACCAAGTATCTTGATCCTTGATCCAGCCTGTTTGCATGGCGCCTGAGTTCGCAAAATAGTTCCAGTGACCATCAATAAAGGCCCAACTCGTTTGCATGACGCCTTCTTGATTAAAGTAGTAAGTGGTTCCGTTGATGTTCTTTTTACCGACAGTCCGAAGACCATCTTCGTCATAGAAATACCAATCTGAGGAAATCTTTTGCCAAGTTGAAGGCTTACCAGCTGTTTGTAGTGCTCCACTGTCTGCAAAGAACATCTTCTTTCCATTAAAGACTTGATGTCCTGTTAGCATCTTCCCATCTGCTGCAAAGAGATATTTATTCCCTCCAATTTCAGAGAGTTCACTAAATCGTCTAGCACCATTTGATTGGATATAATACCAAAAGCCATTCAGCTTGAACCAACCACCTGTTTGCATTTTACCATTTGAGTTGAGATAGTAATCATTCCCCTTAGCATTTTCTCCCCAATCATCATTAAGGTGAAGCCAACGGCCTGCCTGCATTTGCCCTTTTCCATTAAAGAAGTAAGTGGCTCCGTCAATCTCTCTCCAACCGATAGCCATTTCCCCATCACGTAAACGATATTTCCAGTAACCACCTTCTTGATACCATTTTTCGTCAACTACGGGGATGTCTGGGAAGAGATTAGAAACATTAGCAAATCCTTTATCGCTAATATCAAAAACAGTTGCATCCTGAGTTTGACTAGAAGCTCTGAGAACTTGAATATTTTTCTTTTGGAGATATTCTCTGGTTGAAGCAACATTAATGTCACCTCCAGTTGTTTGAATAATCATCTTTGGCGATAGGTTTTCAAGAAAATTAATCGTATTTGAAATTGTCGCATCATAATGATGGTTCCATTTCATCATATCAACCTTACCAATAACAGGACCTAACTTATCTTCTGCTCCTTCTGCGTTATCCAAATCTCCACCAAGATAGATTCTCTTTCCTGCCACAGTCACCACTGAAACGATTGAGTTTGAGTTATCATCTCGAACTTTTTTCAGGTTACCGTCAGCATCATATTCATTTTTATAATTATAGAGTTGGATATCCATATCACCTAATTTAAAGTGACTATCCTCATCTGTAATATTCTGAATCAGAGTAACTCCTCGTTTTTGTGCGGCTCTCAAAGCATTATCGTAATTAAAAAGATTATCCCAGAGTCCCCAGTGTGAGGTAATCCGTTCATCTGAATATTTTTTCAAATAAAACTTATCAACCTGGTAACGATTAAGTATTTCGTCCGCTCCACCAATATGGTCACTATGTACATGGGTTCCCAAAATAAAATCTAATTTTTTAACACCAATCTGATCAAGATGGCGAATCAAACGGTCTTCCAAGACTTGATAATTTCTCATGGAAATTCCCCAGCGGCTTGGATAGCGTGGGTCACTCCCATCAGGAAAGTCATAATCTTCCCCCATATCAATCAAGGCATAATGACCATTGCTTTCCAGAAGGATAGCATCACTCCCGGATTTTGCTTTAGTATTTATGAAATGGATACGATTACCTGAACCAGCAGTAATGGTGTCTGCATCAACTTGTTGCGATAAACCAATCAACACAAAAAGGAAAGCAAATAAACTATAACTGACTGATTTAACTAATCTTTTATTCTTCATCTTGAACACTCCTTTCTCGATGAAAACAATCTCTTACTAATCAATCCAATAATTCTTATCAGTTCCTGGAACCTGTTGTTCAACAGGTGGTGGAGTCATATAATCTGATCCAAATTCGTAGACAAGAATTTCATGGTATTTTCTCGGAACTTTCACTACGATGTTTTCGTATGGCATATCAATCAGATCATAGAGCCATTCTTTTTTGATTCCCTCTGGAAAACTTGGATCAAATATCGTACAGGTAAGATCTGTAGCTTGATTTACACTATATTTCAAAGCAAGATTCTCTAATTTTTGATTCCAAGTTTGTGGAGAACTTAGGCGAAAAATAGCCGATCCAATATAGCGAGGCAGATTTTTTACCCCCCCATTTTCTAATTTAATTCCTTTGAAATTCAAAGAAGAAAGGCGGACAAAGTGTTTATAGAGCTTCATTTTCTTACAATCACTTTCCTCCGTCACGACACCATCGTATGGAAAAATGTCAACGCAAGTTCCCAATACGACTGTCGGGTCCAGAAGATTGGCATCTCTACGTGTTCTAATGTCATGAACACGCATATAACTGTAAGGATAGCCTTTTGTTTCTCTAAATGAAATCAATTTATAGTAAGGATGATTCTCATTTTTTAAAACCTTATAAAGCTTTTCAAATTCATCACGCGCCAAGGAAATATCCGTATCATCATCCCAAGGGATAAATCCTTTATGGCGAACAGCTCCTAGTAAGGTTCCAAAATCAATAAAATATTTAATCTGATGCTGTTCACATAGTTCATGTAGATACTTTAAAATATCCAACTCCACTTGTTTTATTTCTTCAAGACTTAAAACTCTCTCAGACATACTTTCTATTCTCCTAATTTTGACTAATTTTTTAAACGATTTTTAACTGCGATTTGCTTGCTTAGAACTTTTAGTGATTTTCCACAGTTTGAAATCATGGTGAGATACTCTCTGTTCAAGAGGGGGCAATTGCATGTAATCCCCATAGTCAGAGGTCAAAATTTCATGGTAGTGTTTTGGAATCATAAACTCCTTACCTTCAAATGTTCCCACAATCACTTGTTCTAACCACTCACGTTTCCAAACTGGCTTATTCATATCCTTGTAAATCAAATAGTCAACTTGCTCATAGTCAGCAACTGCTCTAGATTTAGCAAGCTCATCAATTTGCTCAACATACTTATTCGTATTTGTAAAATAGAAAATGACAACAGAGATATAACGGATCAAAGAATTTAGTAGACTTTTCGTGTTGGTAATTCCTTTAAAAGTGTAACAACTCAATTGACGTTTCTTTATGAGTTTCGTCATCTTGTTTTTAAAGTCCGCATCATCTTCATAACCATCTACAGGGAAAATATCCACATAGATTCCCATATTTGAATCAATTCGTACATCTTCTTCTAGCAAGTAGGTATGGTTATCCTGCACTTTCATAAAAGGATAGACATAGTTGAGATTATTTTTATAAGACATGACTTCATAACGTTCATCAGGATGAGCGATGAGGTAATCTTGTAGTTTCTCATAGTCTTCTCTTAGCATGCAAATATCCATATCATCGTCCCAAGGGATAAAACC
This sequence comes from Streptococcus oralis, assembly GCF_004127215.1. Classification (GTDB taxonomy): domain Bacteria; phylum Bacillota; class Bacilli; order Lactobacillales; family Streptococcaceae; genus Streptococcus; species Streptococcus oralis_BD. Next base: position 121,321 of record NZ_QEWJ01000003.1, read on the forward strand.
TTTATGGCGAACCGCACCAATTAGACTTCCATATGCTAGGAAATACTTGACACCAATTTTCTGACAAACCTCATGAATGTACTCCATGATTCCAAGTTCCATCTCTTGAATTTCACTGACATCTGTTACTTCTTGATACCGAACTCCTTCATCCCGTTTGCAAACCACTAGTCCATAACCAATTGCTAACCAGAAGATGATATTAATAAAGTTGGTTGAATACATAATCTGACTCTCAAATAATTGACCAAACAAGATACCAAAGAAAAGGATCATAATCAATTTATCAGTATTTTTCTTGGAAACAATCAAATACGTTAAAAAGCGCTTGATGACATAAGCCAGTATAAGAAGGAAGGATACCAAGCCTAGAACTCCCGAACTGACAAATATAGTCACAAAAATGTTATGGAAATTCCCACCGATAAGGGAGTTTTGAATCTCGAATTTACTGAAATATTCTGTATAGTAATCTGGAACATTCCGTACACCATAACCAAAAATTGGTTTGGCACTGCCCATCTTGATGGCGTTTTTCCAAATATAGGTTCTACCACTTGGTGTTGTTTCAATCAGATGGAGTTCACCATTCTTCTTGGTAACAGACGAATCTGTCTCAGCGTAGGACTGTCCTTTGTTTAAGTCAAAAACAGTCGCAGTTTCAGATGCGATATAGATTGAGGTCGCATAGCTTAATCCAATGTTGGTTGCAGTAATAAGCAAACCAGCAACTATAAAAGTGAGGAATCGTTTAACGATACTTCCTCTAGTAGCAAAGAAACTATAGAGTCCAATCATGAGAAGTAAAGAAAGTAAGGCTCCTCGACTTTGCATCGTAGCGAAGTAAACGAATTGAATCACATTGTTCAGTTTTAGATAAACAGAATATTTACTTCCTTTATGGATCAAATACATAGCCAAAATAATGCTAATGTATGAAAATATCGCACTAGCATTAGGATTAACAATCCCCCACAGACGTCCATTCATGACACCATAGTAATAAGATTGCTCGCCAATCTTAAATAGGATAAGGACTCTACTTACCAATAAACCAAACGCAAAAATTGCTGAAGAAAAAGATACAATTTGAACCGTATAGGCAATCCAGTCAAATAATTTTTTAAGTTGCCCTGATTGTAACATGGTAAATAATAAAACATAGGTTACCATGAAGAGGATTTCAATCACATTTCCAATCAAATGTCCGGAACGATTGAAAATAGCAGATAGCAGATGGCTTCCAGCTAAGAGTCCAAATAAGGATAGAAATTTGCGATCTACTGTAATCTGTTTCCACTTAAACAACAGTGTGTAGCAAATATAAAGTACAACAATCGCTGACAATCCCTTATAGATTGGATTTGCTGCCTTATAAACTAGTGAACTCATACTTAAAATCGAAATGAAAACAAATAGATATGAAATCCATAATTTTGATTTTTCAAAGTATTCATCCATTTTTGAAAAATTCATTTTCAACTCCTTCTCATAATATTAGTTTCTTAACCCAACAATTTTCTTATACATCCATGGAGAAAATACAAGTGATAGAACTGCTATCTTGCGAAATGTAGTGAAATAAGCATCCTTCCAAATTTCGTGTCGATGCTGAACAATCCAAGACCTCAACTCAGCTTTCTCCTTTTGATACTGTTCAGATGAAGTAAAGATAATTTTATCGTAAACTGTGATATATGACCAACGTTCTCTATTTTTTAATTCAGGTTTTAAATCAGGAAAGGCTTGTGATACTTTAGCGATTATGTGCTTATAAACTTCTATCGTGTCAAATACATGCTGATTAACAGATGTTGTCGCACTTCCCTCACGATGATCATAATAATAAATTGGTTTGTCAATAAATACGCTACTGCATCTTGTCTTTAGTAGCAATTCAGTTAAGAACAAGGCATCTTCAGCTAGGTGATAATCTGTATTAAACTTTTCATCCGCTAACAGATCTCTCTTAAACAGTTTTGCGACAGGAAAAAATGACGTCCTAGTGGTCATCAGTAATTCCTTCATGGTTTCTTCTGTTGACCAGATTTCTTTTCTTCCAGAATGAGGAGGTAAATCTGTCACAATTCCATTTTTAATATGGTGCAGAGGAGCGATTGTAAATCCTACGGTCTCCTCATCATCAACTGCACCAATCAAGGTTTCCAGATAGTCTTTCGTAACGAAATCATCGCTATCAATAAAGGTGATCCAAGCACCCGTCGCTAGCTGAATTCCTGTATTTCTCGCATTTGAAACTCCAGCATTTTCGATATGATAAACCTTGATATTCTCATACTGAGATGCTAAGTAATCACAGATCTTTCCGCTGAAGTCGGTAGAACCATCATTGATTAGGATTAACTCAAAATAGGCATACGTCTGTTGAAGAATCGACTCCACACATCGCTCCAGATAGGCTTCTACATTGTAGACCGGAACGATAACGCTTATTTTTTCTCCCATCATGCTCCGTATTCTCCCTTGTACTCTGTGTAACTCTTGTCCATGTCTGCTATGATGGCATCATGATGCGGTACTTGCTTATCCGCTGGTGGTGGCGTCATATAATCCCCAAAAGCAGTGCTGAGATAGGCATCATAGCCGACTGGGATGGGCATCTCAGTATCTTCAAATGGCAAGAAGAGATTGTCTTCAAAGGATGCGATTGGGTACTTGTTTCGCATGTAGCCAGGACCTGAGCATAATTCCGTAATGCCATCGCTCTCAGCTAGACTGTACTTGGTCATTTCTTTCTCAGCTTTTTTCCAAATGCGATAACGTAGACCTTTGGGAGTCAAACCGAGTAAAATGCGACTCCCCCATTTCATGATAGCACCATGCTTTTCTGGAATAGTTTGGGCGCAAAAGAGTGAATAAATCAAGGCCCAGCGGACTTGTTTCTTACGTTCAGCTGGATTTTTCGGATAATAATCTAAAGGTAAAATATCCAAGGCTAAACCGTGTGGCAAATCCAAATCCTGCTGATAAGGCTTGATACAGGTCGTTTCCTTATCTCGAATGGTAATAAAAAGGTTCCGATCGACAAAATCCTTCTTGCTTTTTGAAAGAAAATAACGCTCATCTGCATAACGAGGCCATAATTCTGCCAACTTTTCATAGTCCTTGCGAGGCATAAAAAAATCTAAGTCATCATCCCAAGGAATGAAACCCTTATTACGAAGGGCACCGATAGCTCCTCCACCACAGAGATAGCACAACAAATCATGTTCTTTACAAAATGCGACGAAATATTCAGCCATTTCCAGACTACGAGCCTGAATCGCTTTCAAATCACTCATGTCTCTCCTCTTCTGTCCAATAACGAGTTATATCGTTTTATTATACCATAAAAAAGCCTTAAAAATCCATCAGATACCGTAAAAATCAAAGCTTCATCTACTCTTTTTATTAGTGAATAAAGCTTTGATTTTTATTTATATACATCTTATCTCATTCCCATTTGGGCGAGTTTAGTCCGGTATTTGTTTTGGTCGACAAGTAGACCTTGTCCTCCGTAGACATCATAAGCGTCTACCCAATCGCCAAGTTCTGGCACCGTCAACCTTTCAATACCATTCTGTGCGCCTTCGATAACTGACAAACCATTGGTCAATAAGAAGCTATACGGTAGATTGGTTGAAGTCATTCCAAAGACCTTTCCAAGCGCCTCTGAACCTGTAAAGAGTTTGGTCGGGTCTTTGATTTGCTCAAGAACAGCTGACATGACCTGCTGTTGACGTTTGGTACGGCCATAGTCTCCTTCATCATCATCACGGAAGCGGGCGTAGTTAAGCAAGGTTGAGCCATTCATTTGTTGCTTGCCAGCACGAATCGTTTGAGTTGGCGACTCTGTTTCTGTTGCATGAAGATCATCTCCAACTGCAACTTCTGTCAGAGACTGACCATTCAATGTTGAGAATTGAGCATCGATGGCCACCCCATCAGGAAATAGAGTATCAATAGCAGTTGCAAAGGCCTGAAAATCCACTAGAGCATAATACTTAATGTTCAAATCAAAGTTATCTTTTAAAACCTTGCGAACCATTTCTGCTCCTTTTTGTCCCTCCTGCTCCCCAAGTTCATAGGCTACGTTGAGTTTGTTATCCCTCTGCTTCTTTCCATTCACAATCTGGCTGTAGCCATCAATATAGACTAGGTTGTCACGCATGAAGCTGACTAGCTTGATCTTCTTATCTGATCCGCTAACGTTTAGTACCATGATCGTGTCAGTACGGGTCTCTGCACTATTTTGACCGATACGGCCATCTGTTCCCATGACTAGGATGTTCACACCATCTTTGGTATCCTGACCATTAAAGACCTCTACTTGAGCTGCCTTGGCGTCAGCTGGCTTATTGCTAGTAGTTGCCGACTGGAAACCTCTAAGGAACATAATAATCATGCCCGCAGCCACACAGGTTATCAACAGTAAAAGCCAAATTAGAACTCGTTTAAAAAATCTTCTTGGTTTCTTCTTTTTTACTTCTGGAAGAGAGGAAAATTTCTGATGTCTATTCGAGCGACTTTGATTGGAATATTGTGGAATTCCAATGTCCTTCCCTAGATTTTTTTCCCTTTCATTAGAGGGTAATTCGCCGTCCATTTTTCTTTTCAGATAGTCAAATTCTCTCTTTTCTCTGTCATTTAGGTAATGAATATTCTTAAAAAGGTAGTCATAACGTAACTGCTCATGATGACTTAAAGGGCTTTCTTTGCTCATAGGCTCTCCTTTCCTAAATCTCTAATGGTGAAAATAGGGTAGGTTCCCAATATCTTGTACTGGATCCCAATTGTTTCGAGTTCTTGTCTGGCAAAATGAACCAGCTCTTTGGCACCATAATCCACATCAATAATGAAAAAATATTCTCCCAAGGCTGTTTTCAAAGGACGGCTTTCTATCTTGGTTAAGTCAATACCTCGCCAAGCAAAGGTTGAAAGAGCCTTGTAGAGGGCACCAGGAAGGTTGTCTGGTAAGGTTAGGGCTAGACTCATTTTTTCATTTTGTGATTGCAGAGGGATAGTGGGAATCTCGGACCCTAAAACCCAAAAACGAGTGAAATTGGCTTCCATTTCTTGGATATTTTCTGCTATCAACTCCAAACCATATTCTTCAGCCGAACTTTTAGGAGCAATGGCTGCATAAGGCTGGTCTGGGTGTTCAGCAATAAAGCAGGCTGCATAGGCTGTACTTGCCGTCACTTCAAGCTGGGCTTCTGGATAATACTCCTCTATGAATTTCTTTCCTTGAGCCAGAGCTTGAGGGTGGGAAAAGATTTTCTCAATTTTTAACTGACCAGGAACTGTCATCAGTTGCTGATGAATGGGTTGTACTATTTCTGCAACAGCCTGAATGTCCGTCTGATGAAAAAGATAGTCCAAGCTTTCATGCACACTTCCCTCAATGGAGTTTTCAACTGGCACCACCGAATAGTCCACCAAGCCTTGTTCATAGGCCTTGATAACATCTGTAATATTGGCAAAGGCTTGTAATTCCTCATTAGGAAAAGCAGTTTGCACAACGTGGTGCGAAAAAGATCCCTTAGGACCTAGATAAGCAATTTTCATCTCAGCTCCTCTATAATTTCCTCTGGACTTAGCTTGGTCACATCTAGAACACGACTGGCTACTTCCTCGTACCAAGCCTGTCTTTCTTGAAAAATCCCTCGCAACTCTTCCTTACTGTTGTTGAGAAAAAGTGGACGCTGATTGTCCTTATCTGCTGCGACACGTTGATAGAGAGTGTCAAAATCTGCTTTCAGATAGATGTTATCAGGATTTTGTTTGAGCAAGTCACGATTTCTCTGATAAACGACTACTCCTCCACCAGTTGACACAACTCGGTCTGTTTTTAGTAAGTCCGCTAAAACTTCTGACTCCACCTGACGAAAGGCCGCTTCTCCTTTTTCAGCGAAAAAATTTGCAATGGACATGCCTAAGCGTTCCTCGATCAAGGCATCCATATCTAGGTAGTCTGGATCTAAGCCTCTTGCGATAGTCGATTTGCCAGCTCCCATAAATCCGAGTAATACCTTAACCATGAATCAAGGTCTCCAAATCATCAAAGAAGCTTGGATAGCTGGTATTGATGGCTTCGGCACGGTCAAGTTCCACCTCTCCATCTGCAACCAAGAGGGCAGCAATAGCAGTCATCATTCCAATACGATGGTCACCAAACGTATTGACTCTAGCACCATGAAAAGATGATTTCCCCTTGATAATCATCCCATCTGCTGTAGGTGTGATATCCGCACCCATGCCATTTAAGGCGTCAGCCACCACCTGAATACGGTCGGTTTCCTTGACCTTGAGTTCCTCAGCATCCTTAATAACTGTGACACCTTGTGCTTGGGTCGCTAAAAGGGCAATAATGGGCAATTCATCAATCAAACGTGGAATCAAGGCTCCCCTAATTTCTGTTCCTTTCAAGTCAGAAGACTCGACAGCTAGGGTTGCAGATTTTGCGACTGGATCGATTTCAGTTATTTCTAGTTTTCCACCCATGGCGCGAATGACATCAATGATACCCGTACGCGTTTCGTTAATGCCCACATTCTTCAGCACCACACGAGAATTTGGAACAATCAATCCAGCGACTAACCAAAAGGCCGCACTGGAAATATCTCCTGGAACGATAACCTTTTGTCCAGTCAGTTTTTGCGGTCCTTGGACTGTGATTTTCTTTCCGTCCACACTTAAATGACCACCAAATTGCTGTAGCATATCTTCTGTATGGTTACGAGTGCATTCTTTCTCGATAATAACTGACTGACCCTGAGCCTGCAAGGCAGCAAATATCAAGGCAGACTTGACTTGAGCAGAGGCGATTGGTAACTCATAGTGAATGGGTGTTAGGTTTTTAGTACCTTTCAAGTGAAGAGGGGGCAGGTCTCGCTCTGTTTGACCAGAAATGCTGACTCCCATTTTTTTCAGTGGAAGGGTCACACGGTCCATAGGACGTTTGGATAGACTGTCATCTCCAAACATCTCTACTTCAAAATCTGCCCCAGCAAGGACACCTGAAATCAGACGAATCGAGGTTCCAGAATTCCCCATATCCAAAGCATTTTTCGGGGCCTTTAAGCCATCCATCCCAACACCTTGAATGGTAATAACTCCGTCTTTGTCCTCAATCTCAACACCAAGAACACGAAAAACTTGGATAGTCGAGAGCACGTCCTCACCACGCAGAATATCATACACCTTGGTCTCACCCTCAGCCAAACTTCCAAAGATAATCGAACGATGGCTGATAGACTTGTCACCTGGAACCCGGATACTGCCATGTAAGTGGCGAATGTTTGTTTTTAGCTTCATAGTTGACCTCATACTTGCAATACTTTTTCTTATTTTATCACAAAAAAGCCAGAAATTCCTGAAATTTCTGGCTTTTATACAGATAAAATACTATTTCAACAATTCTGAAACAGGTTCAAAGACAATTTTTTCAATGTCCGAAAGGTAAATCGATAATTGTTGCTGTTTGGCAAAGAAATCTGACAAAAGAGTGTTCTCTTGGATCTGCTTGCTGAAGGACTGCATCTTTTCTTGGAAAGAGGCATCTGGCATTTGTCCAGTTTGCGCCATGACTTGGATTTCTTGCTGGAAGGCGAGGTAGTCTGCAAAAATCTTGCTAGCTTGTTCATCAGCTTGGATAGCATCTTTGGCTGACTTAACCGCCTTGTATTCTGGCAATTCGCGTAACCCGCGACTGAGTTCATTTGCACTATCGTAAATATTTGACATGATTTTCTCCTTATTTGATGACAACTGTGTAGTCCGTATTTTCTGAAATTAAGCGCTCAGCTCGTTCCAGATCCTGAGCATTTTTAAAGGAAATTTGTAGAATCCCGTGAACATCCTCACGGTTTTCTTCGTTGATGTGGATATTGACCAAGGAAGTTCCTCGTAGCAATTCCAAAATCCTCAAGATAACATCTTCTTCATCGGGAACATCAACATAGAGGTCATAAGAGCTATCCACTCCTCCACGTTTATGGATTTCCATAGCCTGACGTTGCTCACGCGCTTGGTTGAAAAAGTTCCAAATCTGCTCTTCTTCCCCCTTGCTAATAGCCTGACCAATCTCATCTAAGCGTTCCTTAAAATCCTCAATCCGCTCTAGGATAGTCTCACGATTGGATAAGAGAATAGAAGCCCACATACCTGGTTCACTCTCTGCAATACGGGTCATATCTCGAAAACCACCCGCCGCAAAGCGCCTTGCCATCTCATGTTCTTGAGCATAGACAGCTGTTTGCTCCATGAGACCTGACGCCAAGATATGGGGAAAATGGCTAACCTGTGAAGTTACTCGATCGTGCTCCTTGGGATCAATCTCGATAAAACGAGCATGAAGACCAGACAGTAGGTCCTTCATTTCTGAAAGAGTTTCTGGAGTGGTCAAACTCGATGGAGTAAAGATATAGTAGGCATTTTCAAAGAGATTGACATCAGCAGAGGCAGCTCCTGTCTTGTGGCTACCAGCCATAGGATGGGCCCCGACAAAACGAACAGACTTACCAGCCAAATACTTCTCCGCTGCATCCACTATGTCTGACTTGGTCGAGCCAGCATCCGAGATAATGACGCCTTCTTTCAAGTTCAAACCTGCCAACTCCTGAATAAAAGCAATGGTCTGCTTGATTGGCAAGGTCAAGATGATGATATCTGCCAGAGGAGCAAAACTGGCAAAATCATCCGTCGCACGGTCAATCATACCTTCTTCCAAGGCAATATCTCTAGAAGCCTGACTGCGATTATAACCTAGAATTTCATAATCAGGATGATCACGCTTGATACCTAGGGCCATAGAGGCTCCAATCAATCCAAGACCTGCTATATAGACTGTTTTTGCCATAGGAACTCCTTAATAGTTCTTTGTATAGTCACGGTGTTTGGCTACCGCTTCTTTTAATTCCTCTAGGTTGTCTGATGAGAATTTCTCAAGGATTTCTTGTGCTAGAACCGTTGCTACAACGGCTTCCATGACAACACCTGCTGCTGGAAGAGCGGTCGGATCACTTCTCTCCACAGTTGCCTTATAAGGTTCGTGAGTCTCGATATCTACACTCATCAGAGGTTTATAAAGGGTGGGGATGGGTTTCATGACACCACGGACAACAATTGGTTGCCCATTGGTCATGCCTCCTTCGAAACCACCTAGATTATTGGTACGACGAGTGTAGCCGTCTTCTTTAGACCAAAGAATTTCATCCATGACTTGGCTACCTTTTCGGTAACCAGCCTCAAACCCAAGACCAAACTCCACCCCTTTAAAGGCATTGATAGAAACAACAGCTTGGGCCAGTCTAGCATCCAATTTTCGGTCCCATTGGACATAGGATCCGAGTCCAACTGGAACGCCTCCGACCACTGTCTCAACAACTCCACCGATGGTATCACCGTCACGCTTGATTTGGTCAATATAATCCTTGATTTCCTGTTCTCGTTCTTGGTTGACAATAGAAACTTCTGACTGGGCAGCTCTTTCCTTAATCTCAGCGACCGTCAGATTTTCAGGGACATCGATTTCCTTGCCACCAAAGACCACGACATGGTTGGCAATTTCCATATCCAGCTCTGCCAAGAGGCGTTTAGCTACTGCCCCAACTGCCACTCGCATAGTTGTTTCACGAGCAGATGAGCGCTCCAAGGAATTTCGCAAATCATCAAAACGGTACTTGATACCCCCAACCAAATCGGCATGACCTGGCCGAGGATGAGTGATTTTCCGTTTGCTTTTAAGGCGGTCTTCAATGTCCTCAGCAGACATGATATCCAACCATTTTTGATGGTCCTTATTGACGACATCCATAGTAATGGGAGCCCCAGTCGTCTTCCCATGGCGAACACCCGAAGTAAAGACAACCTGATCACTCTCAATCTTCATACGGCCACCACGACCGTAACCACCCTGACGGCGTTTCAGATCCTCATTGATGTCCTCTGCTGTCAAAGGAAGTCCAGCAGGAATTCCTTCAATGATAGCTGTCAGACGGGGTCCGTGTGATTCTCCTGCAGTTAAATATCTCATAGGCTCTCCTTATTTTACCAAGTAGTCTTTCATCTCTTCTAAGGAAACAGGGTGAATGGTCGCTGAACCAAGATCTGGCACCAAGACCAATTTCAAGGTGTTTCCACGCGCTTTCTTATCATGAGTCAAAGCTTGATAAAGTTTGTCAACATCCCAGTTTTCATAGTCAATAGGAAGTCCAAATTTCTGACACATTTCAGTGATGGACTGAGTCATTCCTTCTGGCATAAGACCTTTTTCCTCAGCAACCTTGGAAATCTGCACCATTCCCATGGCTACAGCTTCTCCATGCATGACTTTTCCATAACCTGCCGTTGCTTCTATGGCATGACCAATAGTGTGGCCAAAATTGAGGTAAAGGCGGACACCATTGTCCAATTCATCCTCAACTACCATCTTGCGCTTCACCTGACAAGAATGTTCGATCAAAGTTTCTGCATGTTCCAGAATGCTCTCCACAGAACCATCCAACTCTGTCAGTAGAGCCCATAATGCTGGATCCTCAATCAAGCCATACTTGATAACCTCACCCATCCCTTCTATCAACTCCCTTTTCCCGAGTGTTTCAAGGACAAGCGGATCAATCAGAACCCCGTCAGGTTGGGCAAAAGTTCCCACCATATTCTTAGCAAAAGGGGTGTTGACACCTGTCTTTCCACCGATAGAAGAATCAACCTGGGCTGTCAAACTAGTCGGAATCTGAACAAAGTGAATGCCCCGCATATAGGTAGAGGCAACAAAGCCAGCAAGGTCCCCAACGACACCACCACCAAGAGCTACAATTCCATCGCTACGAGTCAGACCTTGCTTGACTAGAAATTCATAGACTTTCTGAACTGTAGTTAAATTCTTTCGTTCTTCACCTTCTAAAAAGTCAAAAACAGCTACCTGAAAACCAGCATCTTCTAGGCTGAGCTTGACCTTCTCCGCGTAGAGTGAGGCCACATGGTTGTCTGTTACGATAACCACTTTTTGCGGTTGCCAGAGTTCTCGCAACCATTGACCTGCTTGCGATAGACAACCTTTTTCAATCTGAATATCATAAGGATGATGTGGAATATCGATTCTGATTTTCATAGTAGGGTCTCCTTTTCATTATTGATATTTTTCTGTTAAGGACTGCCAAATCTCTTCCGTCGGCATTTCTTTACCTGTCCACAGTTGAAAAGCTTCAGCAGCTTGATAGAGCAACATTCCCAGACCATTGACAGCTGGATTGCCCTGACTTTTAGCCCATTTCAAAAATGGTGTTTCAAATGGTTGGTAAATGATATCTGCCACCAAGAGAGTTTCTGGCAAATTGATGCTTTCTGGAACTGGAGACGACTGGCCATCCATCCCCACACTGGTCGCATTGACGAGTAGATCCGACTTGGCAATCTTTTCTTGCAGTTCAGAAATATCCTCTAAAGCATACAAGTCCACTTTAAAGCCTGTCTGCTCCTGTAACTTGGTCAGGTAAGGTCTTGTTTTTTCCATGGAAACTGAACGAACAAAGACTGAAATCTGACTGACGCCATCTAAAATAGCCTGTGCCAAAATGGACTTGGCCGCACCACCTGCTCCCAGAATAGTCATTTTCTTATCTGAAATTGTAAAAGAAGGCAAGCTCTTAAAGAATCCCTTGCCATCTGTATTATATCCAATTAACGTTCCGTCTTGATTAACAACTGTATTAACTGCCCCAATCAAACGAACCTCATCACTCAACTCATCCAGATAAGGAATCACTTGCTCCTTGTACGGCATGGAGAGATTAATCCCAAACATCTGGTAACGGCGAATATTAGTGACTGTTTCTGCCAGATCACTCGCTTCAATTTCCCAAGCCACATAAACACCATTGGTAGCTGTCGCCTCAAAGGCACTATTGTGGATGAAGGGTGAGATAGAGTGTTTAATGGGATTTGCAACGACAGCCGCCATACGTGTGTAGCCATCAAGCTTCATCCAAGATCTCCCTGATTTTTTTCATGTTTGATAGAGAAATCTGACCTGGAGCACTCGCTTCATCAAGACTCGCAAATGACCAACTTGAACCCGTCACATCTGAAGTGATACGAGATACCTTGCCCATTTTCCCCATGGAAATGGTCACGTACTCTTGCTCAGGGTTGAGTGTTTTAAATCCTCGTGTGTAGTTCATCAAGTCTAAAACATCTTGCTCCGTATGGGCCATGACAGATACCTTAACCACTTTTGGAGAGAGACTGGTCAACTCAGACAGGATCTCCATCATGTTTTCAGGTGTTTCCTGGAAATTATGGTAACTCAATACAAGATTTGGAAAATCCAACATCTCCTCAAAAACGTCCTTGTAGCTGAAATACTCAAAATCAACGTAATCTGGTTGATAGAGCTGGGTAACTTCCTTGATGATTTGAACATACTCTTCGGAAGACAGCTCAATTTCTCCTCCCTCTGCGCGAGTCCGAAGAGTAAAGACAAGTTCACGTCCTGCGAATTTCTCAAAGATAGCGGGTGCTACCTGTAAAATAGCGTCCTTGGCAAGAAAGTCCGCACGCCACTCAATGATATCGGCATCTTCATACCGTGTGGCATCCAGCTCTTGCGCTTCTTCTAAACTTCTTGGCATCACTGAAACGATTAATTTCATCTACTAACCTTCATACTAATCACCTTGAGGTAATTACTGCTTTCATCTTTTTTATTATAGGCAAAGTCTTCTGGAAGTCCATATTGGTTCAAGACTTGATACCTTCTTCCTGCAAAACCTTTATCAATTTGTTCTGTAAATTTCTGACGGGAAACATTGGCAGCATTCGTACTAGCAATGATAATGCCTCCCGGATTTAAAATCTCTAGACTTTGGGAAATCAACTTGTGATAGTCCTTAGCTACAGAAAATGTTTGTTTTTTATTGCGAGCAAAGCTCGGCGGATCCAGGACAATCACATCGTAGGTCAAACCTTTTCGCTTGGCATACTTGAAGTACTCAAAGACATCCATAACGATAAAACGATGGTTGTCTGTGCTGAGTCCATTTGCCAGAAAATGAGCTTCTGACAGCTCTCTCGATCGTTTGGCCAAGTCGACAGAAGTCGTCTCACTCGCGCCTCCCATAGCTGCAGCAACTGAAAAGGCAGCTGTATAGGAAAACATATTGAGCAAGGATTTGCCCATGGCTAAACCGTCTACCAAACTACCACGAACCTCGTGCTGATCCAAAAAAATACCTGTCATCAAGCCATCATTCATAAAGACCTGATAGAGTACGCCATTCTCAAGAACAGTAAAGTAGTCTGGCGCTTTCTCACCATAGACATGAGCAGACTCGTAATCTAGACCTTTAAAACGAATCTTCTCATAAGCCCCCAAGACCTCAGGAAAGACTTCCTTAAAAGCCTTTATAATCAACTTACGAATCTGATAAACATAAGAGTTGTACCAAGAAAAAACCACATAATATCCGTAGAGATCAATAGTCAGACCCCCAAAATCATCCCCCTCTTGGTTAAAAAGGCGAAAGGCAGTTGTCAAGTCATCCTGATAATAAGACTTTCTAGCCTCCTTAGCCTTACGAAACAGAGCCTCAAAAAAGGCTTGATCGAAAGAAACTTTTTCCTTGCTGATGAACCAGCCAATGCCCTTGTTCTGCTGAGAAAGATAGGCAGTCCCTAAAAACTTCCCGTCTTGACTAAGAACTTCTACTGCCTGATCCGTCAGATCAATATCTGTTAAATCGCTTGCTTCCAAAAGAACTAGACCCTTAGCTAGCTTTTTTTCAACACGTCTGCTGACTCTAATTCTATTCATAGCTACTATTATAGCAAATTTTGTGACAATTCTCAAAAAAGAAACCGTTTAACCATCTATACTTTAGTTTACTAAGTGTCACTTTTGTTAAAAAGTTTAGTCATATTATTCTTTATCCTAAAAACCCTTTTCCCAGCAATAGAGAGAGGGGGAGCAATCTCTAAAAATAGACAATTCTAGAAAGGGGGATAGAAAAAATTGCGCAAACGTTTGCGTAGTTCTGGACTTTATGGTAGAATATAACACATCATTGATAAGTAAGAGGAAAAACTATGCAAAATCAGACACTTATGCAATACTTTGAATGGTATCTGCCCCACGACGGACAACACTGGACGCGATTGGCAGATGACGCTGAACACCTAGCAAATCTTGGTATCAGTCATGTCTGGATGCCACCTGCCTTCAAGGCGACCAATGAAAAAGATGTGGGCTATGGCGTTTATGATCTTTTTGATCTAGGAGAATTTAATCAAAAAGGGACTGTCCGTACCAAGTATGGTTTCAAAGAAGACTATCTTCAAGCCATTCAAGCCCTAAAGGCACAGGGAATCCAACCTATGGCCGATGTGGTTCTCAATCACAAGGCCGCTGCCGATCACATGGAAGCCTTTCAGGTCATCGAAGTCGATCCTGAGGACCGTACAGTTCAACTAAGTGAACCCTTTACTATCAACGGATGGACCCACTTCACTTTTGATGGACGTCAGAAAACCTATAATGACTTTGAATGGCACTGGTACCACTTTACTGGTACTGACTACGATGCCAAACGCCGTAAGTCTGGCATTTACCTGATCCAAGGAGATAATAAAGGTTGGGCAAATGAGGAATTAGTCGACAACGAAAACGGCAACTACGACTATCTCATGTACGCTGACCTGGACTTTAAGCACCCTGAAGTCATCCAAAATATCTATGACTGGGCTGACTGGTTCATTGAAACGACTGGTGTGGCAGGTTTCCGCTTGGATGCCGTTAAGCATATCGATTCCTTCTTTATGGGCAATTTCATCCGTGATATGAAGGAGAAATACGGTGAGGATTTCTATGTTTTCGGGGAATTTTGGAATCCAGACAAGGAAGCCAACCTAGACTATCTCGAGAAAACGGAAGAACGCTTTGACCTTGTCGATGTTCGTCTCCACCAAAACCTCTTTGAAGCCAGCCAAGCTGGTGCAAGCTACGACCTTCGTACTATCTTTACTGATAGCTTGGCTGAACTCAAGCCTGATAAGGCTGTCACTTTCGTTGATAACCATGATACTCAAAGAGGACAGGCACTCGAATCAACCGTCGAAGAATGGTTTAAACCAGCAGCCTATGCGCTCATTTTATTACGCCAAGATGGTCTTCCATGTGTATTTTACGGAGACTACTATGGTATTTCAGGAAAATACGCCCAAGAAGATTTCAAAGAAATCCTTGACCGACTCCTCGCCATCCGCAAAGACCGAGCCTATGGAGAGCAAACAGACTACTTTGACAATGCTAACTGTATCGGATGGGTTCGTTCAGGTGCTGAAAATCAATCCCCAATCGCAGTTCTCATCTCAAATGACCAAGAAAACAGCAAATCCATGTTTGTCGGCCAAGAATGGGCTAACCAAACATTTGTAGATTTACTTGGAAACCACCAAGGTCAAGTTACAATTGATGAGGAAGGTTATGGACAATTCCCTGTCTCAGCTGCTTCGGTAAGTGTCTGGGCAGCCAATACTATCTAAAAAACTAAGCCAAGTCCACTAGGATTTGGTTTTTTAAAATATCTTGAATTATCAAATTAAGTACACATTTTCTTCATAGAAAACTTCATAAGGTGTTTTCCAGTTAAGATATTTTCGTGACCTATTATTAAGTTTGTTCTCCCACAGCTAAATGGTTTGTTCATCAACCAATGTTATATCACTTCCTTTTGGAAAATATTCTCTTAGATGTCGCTTCCATTCCCGACTAATGCTGAAAGGGTGACGATGGAGCAGCTTAGCATTTAGGCCTTGTATATGGTAAATGAGAATACTTTCACGCTCATCTATGGTAAAATGATGGGAGCTCATAAGATTTCCTTTAGTAACTAGTTCGTTCAATTCTATTTTATTAGAAAATCTTATGAATTTTTATTGTGCACTGAATATTGTATATTCAAACTTTTAAATAACCCATGGAACTAGAAACACTTATCCTTGGTGGAATACTTACTAACATATGTACATGGTCTGGCATTAAGTGACCCTCTATAATTTCAACACCTTTATAATTACACAAGCAATGAAATATTTCGCCTAAACTACTCCGATATTGATTATAGATGACTTTTCGTCTATACTTAGGGGTGAACACAATGTGATACTTACAATGCCACTTTGTGTGTGATAAACTATGAGCCTTTTGTACCATGGTTTTCTCCTTTCACTTTACAATTGGTTTGAACACCTTTATTGTATGGCGTTTGGAGTTTTTTTTGGTATAACCTTCGACGCGCACCTACATAGCGAGTGGTTGATTTGTCTAACTTTTGGGGTACTGTTCACAAGACGGGGTTTTGTGTTATAATAGTGACATGAAAACAAATGATATTGTCTATGGCGTCCATGCCGTTACTGAAGCCCTGCTTGCAAACACCGGAAACAAACTCTACCTCCAAGAAGATTTAAGGGGGAAGAATGTTGAGAAAGTCAAGGAACTGGCTGCTGAGAAAAAGGTGTCCATCTCTTGGACCTCAAAAAAATCCCTCTCTGAAATGACCGAAGGCGCTGTCCATCAAGGATTTGTCCTTCGAGTTTCCGAATTTGCCTATAGCGAGCTCGATCAAATCCTTGCCAAAACGCGGCAAGAAGAAAATCCTTTGCTATTGATTCTGGATGGGTTAACTGATCCTCACAACTTAGGTTCTATCTTGAGAACTGCGGATGCGACCAATGTTTCAGGTGTCATCATTCCCAAGCACCGTGCTGTCGGAGTTACTCCTGTCGTTGCCAAAACGGCCACAGGTGCCATTGAGCACGTACCGATTGCCCGAGTAACCAATCTTAGTCAAACCTTAGATAAACTCAAGGATGAAGGTTTCTGGACCTTTGGAACGGATATGAACGGTACTCCTTGCCACAAGTGGAATACAAAAGGGAAAATCGCTCTCATCATCGGAAATGAAGGAAAAGGCATCTCTAGCAACATCAAAAAACAGGTTGATGAGATGATTACCATTCCCATGAATGGACATGTCCAAAGTCTCAATGCCAGTGTGGCTGCAGCCATTCTCATGTACGAAGTTTTCCGAAACAGACTATAAAAAGTTTCCAATCAACCTGATTGGAAACTTTTTTATGATTAACTATGTTCGGTAATAAACTTGTAGGCTTCTTGCCCAGCGATAGCCCCATCACCAACTGCTGTTGTCACTTGGCGAAGGTCTTTCTGACGAACATCCCCAACCGCAAAGATACCATCAACTGTAGTCTTCATGTGATTATCTGTTACAATCCAGCCTGACTGATCTTGAATATTCAAATCCTTAACAAAATCACTAACAGGGTCTAGTCCAACATAGATAAAGACACCTCCAAAGGCTTGCTCTGTCACTTGACCAGTTTTCACATTTTCAAATACAACTGACTCTACTCGGTTTTCACCTTTAATTTCCTTGACTACAGAGTCCCAGATAAAGTTGACTTTCTCATTTGCAAAGGCACGGTCTTGCAAAACTTTTTGAGCACGAAGTTCATCTCGACGGTGAACAATAGTAACAGTCTTTGCAAAGCGAGTCAAGAAGAGAGCTTCTTCTACCGCAGAATCTCCTCCACCAACTACGAGCAAGTCTTGGTCACGGAAGAAAGCACCATCACATACGGCACAGTAAGAAACGCCTCGGCTATTTAGTTCTTCTTCTCCAGGAACACCCAAAAGACGGTGTTTAGACCCAGTTGCCACGATGACAGTACGGGTTTCATAAACTTGGTCATCAGTGATGACCTTCTTATAGTCGGCATGATTTTCAATCTTTTCAACAAATCCATAAAGGTGCTCTACTCCAAGATTTTCAAGAGGTTCAAACATCTTCTCTGCCAATTCAGGTCCACTGATATTGGCATATCCAGGATAGTTCTCAATATCAGATGTGTTGTTCATTTGCCCACCTGGCAGACCACCTTCAATCAAAGCCACTTTCAGATTGCTTCGAGCAGCATATAAGGCAGCTGTCATTCCCGCAGGTCCAGCACCGATAATAATCGTATCGTACATTTTGATTCCTTCTTTCTTGTTGTAACTATCTTTATTCTAACTTATTCTTGCTAGTCACGCAAGGATTATGCCTTGAAAACCAAGAGCAAACTCATAACGGCAAAGGATAATACTGGAATCACCAAAACCCCAATCATGATCATATCATAGAGATGAGCTTGACGGGCCTTGGCCGTCTTGTCCACACCAGACATGGCTCTCAATCCAATCCAAATCCCCAGAAAAATCACGACAAGAATGGTTGTTAAGATCAAACTCTCGAAATACAAAGAAAATAGTTGCAGCAGCATGATCTCTCTCGTTTCTATCTTTTTTAAAGAGTAAACCCAGCTAGTCCAACTAACTGAGTTTTCCTTTTTCTATTATATCAAATATAAGTCCGTTTGTAACTAGCGAAGAATTCTTTTGTCCGTTCTTCTTTCGGATGATTGATGATTTCATCCGGTGTGCCTGACTCGATAATTTTCCCCTTATCTAGGAACAAAACCTTATCTGCCACTTGGGCTACAAAAGACATATCGTGACTAACCAAGATCATGGTCTGACCAGACTTGGCGGCGTCTGCAATAGACTTTTCCACTTCTCCGACCAATTCTGGATCAAGAGCTGATGTTGGTTCGTCCAAGAGCAAGACGTCTGGTTTCATAGCGAGGGCACGCGCTAGGGCAACCCGTTGCTTCTGCCCACCTGACAAATGGCGAGGGTAATGTTGCTCCCGGTCAGAAAGACCGACCTTAGCCAACTCTTCCTTAGCGATTTTGGTTGCTTCCTCGTCCGATAGTTTCTTAACAACAACCAAACCTTCCTTAACATTGTCAAGGGCTGTTCGGCGTTCAAACAAATTAAACTGTTGGAAAACCATAGACAACTTGCGACGAAGGGTTAGGATCTCTTCTTGGCTAATCTGAGAAAAATCAACTTTGAAATTGTCAATCTGAATCGTTCCACTATCTGGTGTTTCAAGATAGTTGAGGCTACGCAAGAAAGTTGATTTTCCAGCTCCAGATGATCCAATCAAGGCCACTACTTCTCCCTTTTGGATATCCAAGTCCAGATGATCCAAGACAGTCTGTCCTGAGAAGGATTTGCTTAAATTCGAAATCTTAATCATTAGCGAAGGTCTCCTTTCACATCTGTAGTTACTCTATCTGGCGCTGAAATAGCCATTTTTCTCTCAATGAAACGACCGAGGCTCTCGATTCCGATATTGACTACCCAGTAAACAAGGGCAACAGAGATGAAGCGCTCAAAGTAACGATAATCTGCTCCACCTAAAATCTGAGCTTGGGCAAAGACTTCCACAACACCCGCACTAAAGGCTAGTGAAGTTCCCTTGGTCAAACCGATAAGGGAGTTAATCAAGGTCGGTGTTGCTACCACCGCTGCATTTGGAATAATCACACGACGATAAACTTGCGCTCGTGTCATACCAAGACTGCGTGCTGCCTCAATCTCACCTGGATTGACAGAAAGGATGGCTGCACGAATGGTTTCACTGGCATAAGCCGCCTCATTAAAGGCAAAGGCCACAATCGCAAAAAGTGCCGCTGGAATCGCATTGATATTCAAACCAGTTCCCCATTGTTGGTTGATAGCTTTCAGTGCCAAAGGAATTCCGTAGTAGGTCAACATGAGTTGAACTAGGATTGGGGTACCTTTTAAAAAGCTGACAAAAAAAGCCTGCAAGGGATACAATATCTTAACACGATTGATCTTAACAATGGCAAAAATCAAAGCCAGGACCAAACCAAAAATCGCACCTCCAAGAGTCAACATCAAGGTTGTAGGCAGTTGTTGGACAATCCTTGGAATCCCATCAAAAACCGAACGCAAGCTAAAAAGCTTACCGTCTGGAATCAGCTGCATCAAACTTTGGTACCAATCTGATGCTAAAAATGTTGTAACAGTCATAAAAACATCCTCTCCTGATAATGATTCATTCTATCATACTTCTGCTCGCAAGCAAATTATTTGCTACGGGCTAATCATACTTTGTCTATCTTCTAGTTTATCACACTTTAAAACAGGGATGCTATATATTTTACCTATCAAGGAGATAGATAAAAACTATCTCAAACCTAAGTCCTCATAGCTTTTTCTATAGCCGATTTGTATAACAGCACCATTCTCCACCAAAATTGGACGTTTTAACAACATGCCATCACTAGCCAGAAGCTTAGCTGCTTCTTGTTTTGACAAGCTTCCCACCTTATCTTTCAAGCCCAGTTCACGGTATCTAATCCCGCTGGTATTGAAAAATTGTTTCACTTCAAAACCAGAAGTTTCCAACCAATTCAAAATCACTTCTTCACTTGGTGTTTCTTCTACAATATGGACGTCTTGGTAGTCAAGTCCGAGTTGGTCTAGTTCATTTTTTGCTTTCTTACAAGTTGAACACTTTGGGTATTCGATAAATTCTAACATCTTCTTTTCTTTCTATTCTTTATTTTCTTGAAATGCTACACCTTCATGTTGCAAGAGCCAGGCTTTCTTTTCGACTCCCGAAGCATAGCCTGTCAGACGATTGCCTGACCCTAGCACACGGTGACAAGGAACGAGGATGGACCAAGGATTACGTCCCACGGCTCCACCAATCGCTTGGGCAGAGGGCACCTGCAAGTCTTGAGCAATTTGACCGTAAGTCACTGTTTGCCCATAAGGAATGCTCTGTAAGTAGGTCCACACTCGCTTTTCAAAATCCGTCCCAATGGAAGCCAAGGGCAAGAGAGATAAGTCTTGATCCTCCCCATCGAAATAAGCATCTAAATAGGAAATAACTTTGTCGAGGACAGGATGTTCCTTAACGATTTCTATCCCATCTGTATCGATACCTCTCTCAAAATGCTTCTGGTCCTGCACCCAAATTCCATACAGATATTGCTCGTCAGCAACCAAGGACAAGGTTCCAATTGGCGACGAGTAGAGCATTTTTACGTACTTTTTTTGCTTCATTTTTTTAATTTCTGATAGGCCAAGCGTTCCCCATCAACTGGAACTTTTCCGACCTGACTAAATCCAAGTTTTTCAAAGATATGCTGCATGACCTTGTTTTCTGCATGCGTATCTGAACGAAAATCTAGGTAATCAAATCCTTCAATCAAGCCCTCTAGGAAAGTCTGAGCAACTCCCTTCCCTTGGACATCTGTTGCTACAGCGATACGGTGAAAGACCAGATATTCTGACTCTCTCCCTTGCCAATTCCCTTCATAAATGGCTTCATAGGCTTCCTCTGGGCTCTTGGTCACAGCAGCATAGGCTAGCAGTTCTCCCTCTTCCAAGGCCACATAGGCTTGACCAGAGATGATATCATCAATAATGATGTCGGCATTTGGATAGCCATTTTGCCACTGGTCACTACCAGACTTGGCTAAACACTTTTTGGCATCCTCCATCACCTGCATGATTGCATCTACTTCGTTTGGAAAAGCTAAGCGAATCTCCATCTTTTCCCCTCATTTCTAACTAGTTTCTCTCATCATAGCATAATTTAGGGCTTTCTACAAGCAGTTGGAACTTGACTTTTGTTTTTTATTATTTTATAATCTAGTTATAAAAACTAGATAAAAAGGAGTTGGAAATGAATTCTATCTTTTCCTACCCAAAATGGGAAGACATTCCAAACATTGACCTCTATCTGGATCAGGTTTTGCTTTATGTCAATCAAGTCTGCGCCCCCATTTCTCCAGATAAAGAAAAGGGCCTGACCGCATCCATGGTCAATAACTATGTCAAACATGGTTACTTGACAAAGCCTGACAAGAAGAAATACCAACGCAAACAGATTGCCCGTTTGATTGCTATCACTACTCTCAAATCTGTCTTTTCGATCCAAGAAATCGCTCAGACACTTAATACTCTACAAACTCAAGCGAGCTCAGATCAGCTCTACGATGCTTTTGTGGATTACATGAACCAAGGAATCGATCCAGAAAATCCAATTATCCAAACCAGCTGCCAAACGGTCAAACTCTATCATCAAACTCTAGACTTAATCCTTAGCAAAGAAGAGGAGGAAATCCAATGAATACCAGCTTAAAACTCAGTAAAAAACTCAGTTTTGGAGAAGAAATTGCCAATAGCGTAACCCATGCTGTGGGTGCCGTTATCATGCTCATCCTACTCCCCATTTCATCAACCTATAGTTACGAAGCACATGGGTTTTTATCATCTTTTGGTGTTTCTATCTTTGTTATCAGTCTATTTCTCATGTTTCTCTCGTCAACCATTTACCACTCCATGGCCTATGGTTCGACCCACAAATACGTCTTACGAATCATCGACCATTCTATGATTTATGTGGCTATCGCAGGCTCTTATACGCCAGTCGTATTGACTTTGATGAATAACTGGTTTGGCTATCTGATTATTGCCATTCAGTGGGGAACAACCATTTTCGGCATCCTCTATAAAATCTTTGCTAAAAAGGTCAATGAGAAATTCAGCCTTGCCCTTTACCTGATTATGGGCTGGTTGGTTCTGGCTATCATTCCTGCCATTATCAGTCAAACAACACCTATCTTTTGGAGTCTCATGGTAACTGGCGGACTCTGTTATACAATTGGAGCTGGATTCTATGCCAAGAAAAAACCTTATTTCCACATGATTTGGCATCTCTTTATCCTAGCCGCATCTGCACTCCAATATATTGCTATTGTTTATTACATGTAAAAAAGTTGAGAAAAGATTCTCAACTTTTTTCTTTACACATATTGATAAAATACTGGTGCAAGCGAACATCATCTGTCAATTCTGGATGAAAAGAGGTCACCAACATATTTTTTTCTTGGGCTGCAACGATTTGGTCATCTACGGTTGCTAGTATTTCCGCATCTTCTCCAAGACTACTGATAATCGGTCCGCGAATAAAGATCATCGGAATCTTGCCAACTCCCTTACATTCTGCCTCTGTATAAAAACTTCCTAGTTGGCGTCCGTAGGCATTACGCTCAACCACTATATCCATGGTCGCTAGATGACTTTCTTCCTGAGAAGTGATTTCCTTAGCCAGCAAAATCAAGCCCGCACAAGTACCAAAAACTGGAAGGCCAGATAAAATAGCTTCTCGGATGGGAAGCAACATCTGCTGATCACGCAAGAGTTTGCCCATGGTTGTGGATTCCCCACCAGGCATTATCAAACCAGACAAGTCACTCTGATGCTGTTGAAAATCATCTAAATTTCTGATTTCGACACTTGTGACACCTAATTTATCTAGCACTTTTTCATGCTCTTCAAAGGCACCTTGCAAGGCTAATATTCCGATTTTCATCTATTTTCCTCGCTCAGCCATGAGAATTTGGATTTCATTCTCATTGATACCAACCATGGCTTCCCCTAAGTCTTCAGAGATTTGAGCCAAAATTTGAGGATTTTGGTAGTTGGTTACGGCTTTGACAATGGCACTTGCCCGTTTAACAGGGTCGCCTGACTTGAAAATACCTGATCCAACAAAAACACCTTCTGCTCCCAGTTGCATCATTAAGGCCGCATCTGCTGGCGTTGCAACACCTCCAGCTGCAAAATTTACAACTGGCAATTTTCCATGTTCATGGACGTACTGAACTAATTCAATAGGGACTTGCAAGTCCTTAGCAGCAACATAAAGTTCGTCCTCACGGAGATTTTGAATGCGGCGAATTTCCTGATTCATCATGCGCATATGACGAACGGCTTGGACAATATCTCCTGTCCCTGGTTCTCCTTTGGTACGAATCATAGAAGCACCTTCAACGATACGACGCAAAGCTTCTCCCAAGTCCTTAGCCCCACATACAAAAGGTACTTGAAATTCTTTCTTGTCCACATGGAAACGGTCGTCAGCTGGAGAAAGCACTTCACTTTCATCGATATAGTCGATCTCAATGGCCTCTAAAATCTGAGCTTCTACAAAATGCCCGATTCTAACCTTGGCCATCACTGGAATGCTCACCGCTTCTTGGATTTCCTTAATCATCTTTGGGTCACTCATACGGGAAACACCGCCAGCTGCACGAATATCAGCTGGAATCCGCTCTAAGGCCATAACAGCAGCCGCGCCAGCAGCCTCTGCGATACGAGCCTGTTCAGGGTTCTGAACGTCCATGATAACCCCACCCTTGAGCATCTGCGCCAAGTTTTTATTTAGTTCATAACGATTTTCAGTCATTTCTTTATCCTCTTCACTTGTATTGGTAGCTACCATTCCATTTTAAGCCAGAAAAGAATGAACCTCAAGATAAAAAAATCATAATTGTATGGGTACAAAATGATTAAAAAACTATCTGACCTTAACTTAAGGCCAGATAGCTCATTTTTTTATTTTTCAGCTGTAAGTGCAGCCATTGTGATGTAGTTGTAAGGTTTGTTAAAGTGTGGCAAGAAGAATAGGTCTGTCAAGGCCAACTTGTCAATTGTCACATGTTCTTGGATAGCAAGTGAGAACATGTGGATTCCCATACTGATAGCAGAATCACGTGATACCATTTGAGCACCAAGAATTTCACGGCCGTCTTTGTCAAAGACAATCTTGATAGCAACTTCGTGGTTGTCATGTTTGATAAATTCAGGTTTTTGAAGATCGTTAAAGCCAGTTTCAGTTGCGTTATAACCAGCAGCTTTTGCTTTCTCAAGAGTCAAACCAGTTGAAACCATGTGAAGACCATAGATAGAGATACCGTTTGATCCTTGTACACCGATTCCTTCCAATTCATGTCCACAAGCGTTGTAAGCACCAACGATACCAGTGCGTACAGCATTTGAAGCAAGCGCGATGTAGCTAGTGTCTTTACGAGCGTTGTCATAAACAGTTGCACAGTCACCAACAGCGTATACACCTGGAATAGATGTTTCTTGTTTCTTATCTACAAGAAAGGCACCGTTGCGGAAGAGTTCAATCTTACCATCAGCAAGGGCCGTGTTCGGACGGAAACCAACTGCAAGAACCACCATATCCACATCAAATGTTTCTTTGTCTGTTACCAGGCGTTCAACTTTGCCATCACCTTGGATAGCTTTTACTGTTTGACCAAGTGCCAAGCGGATGTTATGTTCTTCCAAATTCTTCGCCATCATTTGAGTGAAGTCTTTATCGTAGTAGCCGTTCAACACAGTGTCTACGATATCTACTAGAACCACTTCTTTTCCAAGACGCTCGAAGGCTTCAGCAAGTTCAACACCGATGTAACCACCACCGACAACGGCAATGCGCTCAAGGTGCTTGCTCTTGTCTTCAAGTTTCTCAATAACTTCTTCAGCGTTTTGGTACAACTTAACAAATTGAACATTTTCAAGTGTTGCTTTGAATTCGCGGTTACCCTTAACAATTTCAACACCTTCGATTGGAGGCAAGATTGGAGTTGAACCAGTCGCAAAGATTAATTTGTCGTAAGATTCTTTGTGTTCTTGACCTTCAACTTCTGCAGTCACAACTTTATTATCGTAGTCAATTGAAAGAACTGGTGAGTTCATGTAAACTTTAGCACCTTTTGCTTCCAATTTTTCTTTATCAGAGTAGAAGAGACCTTCTGGGCCATCAATTTGTTCCCCGATCCAAAGCGCCATTCCACAACCAAGGAATGAAATATTTGAGTTTTGGTCAAATACAACGATTTCATTTTCATGTCCGAAGTTGTCCAACATAGTATTGATACATGCTGTACCAGCGTGGTTAGCACCAACTACAACGATTTTACTCATAGAAAAATTCCTACCTTTAATTTATGATTTACCTTTCTAGTATAACATTTACTGTTAGCGTTTACAAGGAATTTGCTTAGATTTCTCTTTTTTTCAGTAAAAAGATCCTTATTATATTAATTGTTTTGAGTTCCTATCCCATATTTTATATTTTTTAAGCATATTTCTTGACTTTTTGTCAAAAATTATTTGTGAAAACGCTGACTTTATGTTATGCTAGAAACATGGAAAGAAAATGTAAGGGGTTAAATCATCATAGAATTTAACATAACTTAGAAGATTTCCTATGAAGTAGAAAGGAGTTGGTAGCTTGCCTCTTCGTTCACGTTCTGAACGGCTAATGGGAACAACTATCACCATTTCATTAGTAGATGAACAGGCCGATTGCCTGCTTCAAGGAGCCTTTGATTTGCTCAAAGAGCTCGAGTACCGCTTCAACGCCAATAGTCAAGAATCCGAACTGATGGAAATCAATCACCAGGCTGGAATTGCATCTGTAAAGGTTCATCCTGACCTATTTGAACTGATTGCTCTTGGACTAGAACACAGCCTAGCTCCATCTAGCCACCTCAATATCAGTATTGGCCCCTTGATTCAAACTTGGCGAATCGGCTTTTCAGATGCCCGACTCCCAGGGCTAAATGAAATCGAAGCTGTCTTGCCCCTAGTTGACCCGCATTTTATCAAGTTAGATCCCGCTAGCTCTACTATATTTTTAGAGAAAAAGGGAATGAAACTTGATTTAGGTTGCTTAGCTAAAGGCTATAGTGCAGATAAGGTTGCTCAGTATTTAAAAGCACACGGAGTCACTTCTGCCTTGATCAATCTCGGAGGAAATATCCTCACCATCGGGAACAATCAAGCCAAAGAAGGGAAAGCCTGGCAAATCGGTATTCAAGATCCGCGAAATCCTCGTGGCAATCATCTCCTAACAATTCCTGCTTCTAACAAATCCGTCGTCACTTCAGGTATCTATGAACGCCACCTGACAATAGACGGAAAAGACTATCACCATATTTTCGATAGTGAGACAGGATTCCCTGTCGAAACAGAGCTCGCTAGCCTAACGATTATCTCAGATAAATCCGTCGATGGTGAGATTTGGACAACCCGCCTATTCGGAGAACGTAGCGCTTCTATTCTCTGGCAAGTCGAAAGTTTAGATGGTATCGAAGCCATCCTCATCGACAAAGAGGGACGCCTTGCTTGTTCTTCAGGCCTTCAAAATTGTATTATGTAAAAAGAGAAAGGAAATCTCATGCTAAAACTTATTGCCATTGTTGGAACGAACTCTAAACGTTCTACAAATCGCCAATTGCTCCAATACATGCAAAAACACTTTGCTGATAAAGCTGAAATTGAACTCGTTGAAATCAAGGACATTCCTGTTTTCAACAAACCAGCAGATAAACTTCTTCCTGCTGAAATTCTTGAAATTGCTGCTAGAATTGAAGCATCTGATGGTGTCATTATCGGTACTCCTGAGTACGACCACTCAATCCCTGCAGTTTTGATGAGCGCTCTTGCTTGGCTATCTTATGGTATCTACCCACTTTTGAACAAACCAATCATGATCACTGGTGCTTCTTACGGTACACTTGGTTCATCTCGTGCCCAATTGCAACTTCGTCAAATCTTGAACGCTCCTGAAATCAAGGCAAATGTTCTTCCAGATGAATTCTTGCTCTCACACTCTCTCCAAGCATTTAACCCAAGTGGCGACTTGGTTGACCTTGATGTCATCAAGAAATTGGATGCCATCTTTGATGACTTCCGTATCTTCGTGAAAATTACTGAAAAATTGCGCAATGCACAAGAATTGCTTCGCAAAGATGCCGAAGAATTTGACTGGGAAAATTTGTAAGATAGGAGACCGAAAGAATGAAATTTGTTGGACTTGTTGGATCAAACTACGATCAATCATATAACCGCAAACTCTTAGAATTTATTCGTCGCAATTTCAAATTCAAATTTGAATTAGAAGTTCTTGAAATCGACGAAGTTCCAATGTTTAACCAAGACGAAAAATGGGACGAAAGTTTCCAATTGCGATTCTTGTACAACAAGATTACACGTGCTGATGGTGTCATTATCGCAACTCCTGAGCACAATCACACTATCTCAGCTTCACTCAAATCTGTACTTGAATGGCTTTCATACGAAGTTCATCCATTTGAAAACAAACCTGTTATGATTGTGGGTGCATCATACTATGACCAAGGAACATCACGTGCCCAAGTTCATCTTCGTAAGATTCTTGACGCTCCAGGTGTCAATGCCTACACGCTTCCAGGTAACGAATTCCTTCTTGGTAAAGCCAAGGAAGCTTTTGATAACAATGGAAACATCACCAACGAAGGAACTGTTAAATTCCTTGAAACTTGCTTAGATAACTTTGTTAAATACGTAGGAGTCGTTTCGAAATTGAAAAAACCAAAACCAATCGAACCAGAAGACTTGGATTGTGGAAGACCAATTGCTACAACCATTACAGAAGTTGACCCTGACGATCCAGAATGGGTAGAAAAAGTTGCAGCAATCACTGGCGCAGTTTCTGGTGATACTTATGTCAAACTCGACCATGGTATCTTAACTGTTAACCAGATTGATATGTTCTTGAAAGCTATGCCATTTGAATTGACATACGCTGACGATAATAACCAATTCCTCTACTACAACAACGCTCACCAAGATCCAGACACCATGTTTGCCAAACGTGTACCACCTCAATCAGGTAACCGTATGTCAACTGTGCATGGTTCTCTTCCACCAGCACGCATGAAGAATGTAGAGTGGGTTATCGGAACACTTCGCAACGGAAACCAAGAATACGTCCGTACAATCGTTCCAGGATCTCCTGCAGGTGTTATCAACACTCACAACTACCAAGCCATGTACTATCCTGACGGATCATACGCTGGTATCAATGAAATCGTCTTTAACTTCCAACCATGGCTTGACTGGTACCTAAAAGAAACTGGTCAACGTTTGGTAGGTGGTAGCGGACCATTTGCTCCTGCTGCTGGAGGACATGGAGACGCTGATGCTACTTCTGGCGCTTCTGATTCAGGTGACGCCGGAGGCCACGGTGGTGGCGCAGACGCTACTTCTGGCGCAAGTAACTAAGAAACCAAAAAGGAGCCACTTGGCTCCTTCTTTTTTGTTATTACTAAAAAAGGGTTTTGTAGATGATCTACAAAACCCTAGAATTTTATGAATTTGGATCATCAAGACTACGGCCGTGCAAACCTTTTTCACGTTGTACTTGACGTAGTTTTTCTGGTGTGACGTCGTTGCCTTCTTCGTCCACGATTTTAATTCCTTCAATGTGGTGACGAACAGAACGACGATAGCCTTCGATGTATTCCTCACGAAGTTTAGCTTGTTCCACTTTTTCAGCAGAGGTTAAACCTTCTGTTTTTTTCTTTTTGGCAAGCTCGTTGATACGAGCGATTTTTTTCGGATCCATTTTTTCTCCTTTGTGATAAGATACAGTTCGTTTGACTGAGTTTATTTAGTATTGATTTGGTTAAAACGAGCGAGCTTAGCTGCTTTCTTGGTTAGTTGTGACAAGATGGCCAAACGATTTTGACGAATATCTTGATCTTCGGCCATTACCATGGTATTTTCAAAGAAAGCATCAATAACTGGACTGAGCGCAAAGAGTTGTTCTAATTGCTGGCTTGCCGTTCCTGATAAAACTAATGATTCTACTGCCTCTGCCAAAGCTTTTTCTTCCTCATTCTCAAAGAGGGCAGGATCAATCATGTCAGAACCTTCTGCCTTCTCAGCCAAGTTAAAGGCACGTGAGAGAGATTCAACTGACGATTTGAAATCTTCTTTCTTGCTTGCTTCTACGAGAGCATTTGCCGCTTCCAACATATCCGCCACAACAAAATTTGAACTTGCAAGGACTGCTTCCTTAATGTCTTTTGGAGTAGAACCCATCATCTTATCGACACGAGCCTTGATAAAGTCCATGACCTCTGCTTTGTTTTCATAAGTCAAGCTGTCGAATTTCAAAGCATAAAGGCTATCAATGAGCTCATCCATGGCAATGTGCCAACCAAAGGCATCCAAGATACGAACAACACCTTGAGTCGCACGACGAAGAGCATAAGGGTCATTAGAACCTGATGGAATCAAACCTACTGAGAAGAAACTCAAAATCGTATCCAATTTGTCTGCAATGGCTAGAATGGCTCCAACCTTGCTCTCTGGAAGTTCACCTTCGGCTGATGTAGGCATGTAGTGTTCACGAATAGCAGCTGCAACTGCTGGAGTTTCTCCAGCAAGAAGGGCATATTTCTCACCCATAATTCCTTGAAGTTCATCAAACTCACCAACCATCCCCGTCAACAAGTCAAACTTGTAAATGGCTGCTGCACGAGCAAGGTCAACCGTTTCATCCACTGACAAACCAGCTTTTTCTGCCAAGAGAATAGCAATCTGACCAGTACGAATCATGTGTTCACGAAGAGAACCAATCTTTTCATGGAAGGTGACGTTGTTTAATTTTTCAACAAGGTCAGAAATAACCAATTTTTGGTCCTCACGCCAGAAGAATTCCCCGTCTTCTAAGCGGGCAACTAAGACTTTTTCATTTCCTTTGATAACATTTTCCAAATGCTCTGCGTTTCCGTTACGAACAGAAATAAAGTTTGGCAAGAGTTTTCCATCTTGATCACGGACAACAAAATAACGTTGGTGTTCCTTCATCGAAGTCACCAAAACTTCTTCTGGAACGTCAAGGTATTTGGCGTCAAAACTTCCCATGAAGGCAGTTGGGTATTCAACCAAGTTCAAGACTTCATTAAGTAAGTCTGCATCAATGTCGATACGTACACCATGTTTTGCCTCGATTGCTTTGATTTGGTCAACAATCATTTGCTCACGTTCACGTGGATCTGCGATTACAAACTGTGCACGAAGGTCTTCTTCGTAGCTCACTGCTGACTGAATCTTGGTTTCTTGTCCCAAGAATCGATGACCACGACTCACACGCCCCCCCTTGATATCAAGGAAGTCTAAGTCAAACTCTTGCTCGTCCAAAAGTACAGTCAAAGTGTGAACAGGACGGATGTATTCAAAGCTGTTGTTTGCCCAATGCATGCTGACAGGGAAAGTTAGGGATTTCAAGACATCCACGACACCAGGAATGATAGATTCAACTGATTGACCAACCTCTTCCTTGGTAACATAGACATATTCTTCACCCTTGATTTCACGGAATTCAATATCTTCAACCGTCAAGCCTTTCCCACGGACAAATCCTTGAGCCGCTTTGGTGAAGTTCCCATCACCATCCAAGGCAATTTTCTTTGCTGGTCCCTTAAAATCTTCTGTCAAATCAGACTGTTTATCTGCAAGACCAGTCACACGAACAGCCAAACGACATGGTGTTGAGAATGTCTGAATAGCTTCAAAAGACAGACGGTTTTCCTTGAGGAAGGCTGCCATTTTTTCACCTAGTTGTTTTTCACTTGGAGTTACTACGTAGGCTGGTAACTCTTCAAGACCGAGTTCTACTAATAAGTTTTTTGTCATGTTTTTTCTCCGAAAGGTATCTTTTTATTTTCCAGTTTGCCTTATGTGATTGGCACGCAAGCAACCGACTTCGTCGTTTCATTGCTAAAATTGGAGCCAACAGTCTCCAATTTTGCCTAGTATCCTTAGCTTCACTAAGGATACCTTCATCACTGCGGCAACTGGCTCAGGGCTTACTCTGTTCGCCCATTTTCGTAATTTGTCACTCTCTTTATTCTGCGTCTTCTGCTAAGAGTTTAGCTCGTGTTTCTTCATCTAATAGCGGGTAGCCTAGGCGTTTGCGTTCTGCGACAAAGGTTTTGGCTACGACACGGGCCAAGTTACGGATACGAGCGATATAGCCTGCACGCTCTGTTACAGATACCGCACCACGCGCATCAAGCAGGTTAAAGGTGTGTGAACATTTGAGAACATAGTCATAGGCAGGGTGTACCAAGCCTTCTTCTAAGGCACGACCGGCTTCTTTTTCAAACTTATCAAAGTTTTCTAGCAACATTTCTTGGTCCGAAATTTCAAATGAATATTTTGAATGCTCGTACTCAGGCTGGATGAAGATTTCTCCGTATTTTACACCATCAGCCCATTCGATATCATAGACAGAATCTACTTCCTGAATATAAGAAGCCAAGCGTTCCAAACCATAAGTAACTTCCGCAGTCACAGGACCAGTTGCCAATCCACCAACTTGTTGGAAATAAGTGAACTGAGTGATTTCCATCCCATCAAGCCAAACTTCCCAACCAAGACCAGCTGAACCAGTTGATGGATTTTCCCAGTTGTCCTCAACGAAACGAATATCGTGTTCCAAAGGATTGATGCCCAATTTTTCCAAAGACTCAAGGTAAAGTTCTTGAATGTTTGATGGAGAAGGCTTCATCACTACTTGGAATTGGTGGTGTTGGTAAAGACGGTTAGGATTCTCCCCATAGCGACCGTCAGCAGGACGACGTGACGGCTCTACATAAGCCGCATTCCATGGCTCAGGTCCGATAGCACGAAGGAAAGTGTACGGACTCATTGTTCCCGCACCTTTTTCATTGTCATAAGCCTGCATGAGCATACAACCTTGGTCATTCCAAAATTGTTGCAAAGTCAAAATAATTTCTTGAAATGTTAATTTCTTAGACATTGTTTACTCCTTTAATTTATATTATCTTCTTAGGTTTATTTATCAAGCAACCAAGAAAATGCTGGGTCCTGAAAAATATGACGTTTGGGAACAGTTTGTAAATTCTGATCGCATTCATCTATTGTTCCTAATTTCAAAGCGCAAACTTCTGGTATATTTTCTTGAGTAGTGAAAATTTGACTATGACAGTTCTGGCAATAATAACGTTGTTTCCCTGGAGATGAACTATAGGTAACCAAATTCTCTTTTCCATACAATGCCAGATTTTTGCTGCTAACTTTGGCATTAACTGTGTAGGCCGACGCAGTTGCTTTCCGACAGAATGAGCAATGGCAAAAAACTATTTCCGATAATTCTTCATCTAGAGTGTAGGTGACTGCTTTACATAAACAAGATCCTTTAATCATTATGTTCCTTTCCTCTTGGGTATTTGACGAAACTCAAAAAAACCGAATTTCAACACCCAAGTCTTGCGACTAGGGGCGTCAGAAACGCGGTTCCACCCTAATTTATTACTTCATTGTTTTTAAAAATACGACAGAAAGTGCCAGTTTCTTACCTTGTCCTACTTGGCTCCCACTATCCCAAGCTCGCTTGAAGAACGCCATAAAACTTTCTTTCCTGTTGAATATTATATCAGAAAGGTAAGAAATTTACAATTCTTTTTCTTACTTTCTAAAAATCCATCTCATCCACACGTGGTGCGCCAGAAGTTACCGAGATAGTCTTTAAGATTTCTCGCTCTTCTTTGCTGAGTTCAATCCCAAAACAGTCAAGATTGCTCTGGATACGAGAGGCAGTCACGGACTTAGGTAGAGGTAAGAATCCTTCTGCCAAACTCCAAGCCAAGGCGATTTGAGCCACTGATTTCCCATGCTTAGCAGCAATTTCTTGGACTTCTTTCTTGTCAAACAACTCTCCTTGTCCAAAAGGTCCCCAGGCCTCTAGGAGAATGTCTTTCTCTCTACAGTAGTCAACCACTTCCTCTTGATAAACTCCTGGTGCCAAGCGCACCTGATTGACCGCTGGAATGATTCTTGCTGTTTCTAGCAAAGCATCCAAATGCTTGGGAAGGAAATTACTAACTCCGATAGCACGGATTTTGCCTTCTTGGTAAAGGTCCTCCATCGCTCTCCAGACTTCAGCATTGCGAGTTTCCCATGCGTCATTTTCTCTTAGTGGTTTTGGATTTGGCCAATGGATAAGGTACAAATCTAGATAGTCCAAGGTTAGTTTTTCCATTGATTGCTCAAAAGCTTGGCGAGCTTCTTCATAGCTGTGATTGGTGTTCCAGAGTTTGGTTGTTACAAAGATTTCTTGGCGTGGAATACCGCTATCTCGAATAGCGCGACCAACACTCTCCTCATTTTTGTAGATAGCTGCAGTATCGATATGACGGTAACCAGCCTTCAAAGCTTCTAAAACAGCTTGGTAGGCCACTTCTCCATTTTCAGCTTTCCAGGTTCCAAATCCTAAAACTGGGATTGAAACTCCGTTATTAAGGGTATAAGATTTCATCGTTTTTCCTTTCCATGTGAAGAAAATCTAAAGAAACAAAGCCAGATTAACAGAGGCATGTCTCTTTAGATTTTGATAGTTATTGATCACGGTCATAATACATTTCGTGAGCTTTCAATCGAGAATTCAGCAATTCCGGAACAGTCACAAATGTATAACCTTGCTCTTTTAGATATTCTATAATCTTTGGAAGAGCATTAACTGTAGCGCCATGAATATCATGCATAAGAACAATCGATCCATTACGAACTTGATGCTGAATCTCTGTTAAAATAGCTGTTTCATTCTTACTCTTCCAGTCCAAACTATCCACATTCCACATAATAAAGCTCAAGTCCAGACTGTTACGGATATCATCAGTAATGGCACCATAAGGCGGACGCATGAGTTTAGAACTCGATCCTAAAACCTTGGTCAAGGCATCTTCTGTATCCGTGATTTGCTTTTTAGCATCTTCAAGAGTCAATTTTGAAAGCACTGGATGATCCCAGCTATGGTTTCCCACAACATGTCCTTCTGATTTCATTCGTTTCAGAAGATCCTCATTTCCTGCGATGTTTTTGCCAAGTACAAAGAAGGTTGCCTTTACACCGTACTTAGCCAAGGTATCCAAAGCTTGTGTAGTTGTAGATGGATTTGGGCCATCATCAAAAGTCAAGGCTACAACTTTTTTATTTTTTTGTACAAAGTAAGCTTGGTAGAGCTCAGCATCCTTTTCTAATAGATAAGAAGACTCCAATACATCAAAGAAACTGGATATTGGTAGAGCAATTTCCTCCAGAGTCTCTCCTGGATTGGCAGGATAAAGGATGATTTGACTATCTTTATAATCAAAGCTCCATGATGCCAGATCTTGGTCTGTAAAGTTTTTTAGAACCTGATCAATTTTTGTCTGGTCAAGTTTCTTATCTTCTAGAGTTGATTTGATTTGACTCAGCAGGAGTTCCTTAGCTTTGCTAGCATCTTTGAAAAGTTGACTAAGAGTAAAAAGTTTACCATCTTCTGTCAAGTAAACTTTCCCCAAAGACGTCTTTTCTTTTTCTTCAACCTTTGTTGCAGACAAATCGTAGACTTGCTTAGTAATATTACGAGCAACAACTCCCTTTAAAACAGGATCTAATTGCTCGGTATAATAAAAGACCAAATCTTCTTTATCTTCCAGCTTTTCTTTAATATCCTGGTTGATTTTTTCTCTAACAGGCGCAATGACTTCCTCTCCTTGAAGAGGATAATAGGCAATTACCTCAGCTTGACCTTTTCGGAAATGGTCTTTCTGACTGCCTGCGTTGAATTGTTGGTCTTTTTCGTTTTTTAAGGCTTCAATTTTTTGTTCATAGGATTGTTTCTGTAGAATCTTGTGACCAATCACGCCACCTAGGCAGATCATAACAAGACTTAAAATACCTACTAAAACAAGTAATACATTTCTCTTTTTATCGTGGGAAGCACGCTTCTCTCTATTTTTTCTCATATTCTTATCATATCAAATCCAGACCATAATTTCAATGATAAACAGGTATTCTACTCTTTAAAAAATGATAACAAAAAAGCCTAGACAATCTGTACTGACCCCAAAAAGTTAGACAATTAATTTATCCGAAGGATTTAGTTCTGTATTGCACAGGACTGAGTCCTTTTAGTTTTATCTTAATTCGTTTATTGTTGTAGTAATCAATGTAGTCCACAATAGCTTGTTCCAATTGGTTAAGCGACTGAAATGACTTCTCATAACCATAAAACATCTCAGACTTAAGAATACCAAAGAAGGACTCCATCATACCATTGTCTGGGCTGTTGCCCTTGTGTGACATGGATGCTTGAATTCCCCTACTCTCTAGGAACCGATGATAAGAATCGTGTTGGTATTGCCAGCCTTGGTCGCTGTGTAAAATAGTATTCTCATAGTGTTTCTCTGTGAAGGCCTGTTCCAACATGACTTTCACTTGTTCTAAGTT
>NZ_QEWJ01000040.1 GCF_004127215.1 Streptococcus oralis
ACTACAAGACTTTCTTGAAAGAAATAGGCGATGACATAAAGAGATGGAAAAACATTCCTTGCACATGGATTGGAAGAATAAACATAGTTAAAATGTCCATACTACCTAAAGCAATATACAGGTTCAATGCTATCCCAATCAGAATTCCATTGTCATTCTTTACAGAAATTGAACAAAGAATCCAAAAATTCATATGGGGCAACAAAAGACCCCAAATTGCTAAAGCAATCCTGAGAAAGAAGAACAAAGCTGGAGGCATCACAATCCCTGACTTCAAAGCATAAAACAAAGCTACAGAAATCAAAACATCATGGTACTGGTACAAAAACAGGTGCACAGATAAATGGAACAGAATTGAAAGCCCAGAAATAAAACCACACATCTGCGGACAGCTAATCTTTGACAAAGGAGCTGAGGGCCTTCAATGGAGAAAAGAAAGACTCTTCAACAAATGGTGCTGGGAAAACTGGAAAGCCACATGTAAAAGAA
>NZ_QEWJ01000041.1 GCF_004127215.1 Streptococcus oralis
TTTTATCTTAGTGAGTCTAGCTAAAATTTTGCCCATTTTTTAATCTTTTCAAAGAACCAGCTCTTAATTTCATTGATTTTTTCTATTGATTTTTTAGTCTCTGTTTCATTTGTTTCTGCTCTGATTTTTATTATTTCTCTCCCTCTGCTGACTTTGGGCTTCATTTGTTCTTTTTTCTCTAGTTCAGTTAGGTGTGCTTTAAGGTTGCTTATTTGGGATGTTTCGTTTTTTAAGATGTGCCTGTATTGCGATGAATTTTCCTCTTAATACAGCTTTTGCTGTATCCCATATGAGTTGGTATGGCATGCTATCATTTTCATTTGTTTCCAGGTATTTTTCTATTTCTTCTTTAATTTCTTCAGTGATCCATTGCTTGTTCAGTAGTGTGTTGTTTAGTCTCCACATCTTTGTGCCTTTCTCAGCTTTTTTCTTGTAATTAATTTCTAGCCTTATAGCACTATGATCTGAGAAGATGCTTGTTATT
>NZ_QEWJ01000042.1 GCF_004127215.1 Streptococcus oralis
CCTCTCATCTACAGCCTCAGAAACAAGGATGTCATGGGAGGCATTTAAAAAATTATTTTCATGATGCTCATCTGCTCAGAAAGTATCCACAAGTGATTCCTAGGGATTCAACACTGTGAAAATAGTCTTCCTGAGAACAGCTCTGGGTGTCATGTTCACAAGAGACTATTCAGTCAGCTATCAAAGATACTTGCAATTGCCAATAAAGAGGATTTATCCTGTCTGGAAACTTGTTCCTTAGGGGAGAGAACAAAAGAAATTTCATTGTTTATGCAATTTTGGCCAGTCATCAAAAATAATTTCTTATCAAATTAGTTAATAATTCATCTTGTCTTGGCTCTTGTCTCTAGGAAAAAAAGGGAACAGATAATAGAGCTCACAGCAACCCTTTATTTTGAACCAGGTTGACTTCAAATCTCGATCATGGATAAACAAACCAAAAAATCCTCCAAAGCTAACAACTCTTGGTGCCAAAAAT
>NZ_QEWJ01000043.1 GCF_004127215.1 Streptococcus oralis
GGCGTAATGCTCGATTTGTAGACCGGATAAAACGTATTAAGCGTTGCATCCGGCAATCGCGCTATTGCAAATAATTTTTACTGCATCATCCCGGAGAATTTATTCTCCGGGTCCATCTCCAGCGCCAGTCCTGACAACTGCTTTCTGTTTTTAATGAGATACCCTTTCTTGCTTTTAGTTAATAAACCGTCGTGAATGAATTGCGCGAGAACATATAAAAGATGTCGATAAGAAACGCCTAAATACTCTGCCGCTTGCGTATGCTTTTCGTGATAAAGATCACCTTCCTGCGAGAGTAATATAAATGCTGCCAGGCGATTCACTAACGGAAATGATTGATTCTGAGTTAAAGAAACAATATTACGATAATTTTTATGACTTAAGGTGACGCAGAGTTTTCGTAAAAATAGCGTGTCGTTTAATAACCGCGGGCGGTAATGTTTCATAGGGAGCGCAAGGCACCAACACTCTTCAATAG
>NZ_QEWJ01000044.1 GCF_004127215.1 Streptococcus oralis
CAGTTACATGGGTGCAGTTCACCCCACGGAGTATAGAAACAGCTAAAACAGTAATTGAATCTTTGAGTGGAACGGCGTGAACAAATAGATTATGCCCCTCCCAGCATTGCCCACACAGCTCTTTATCTTGTTCTTGTTGCCGACTTAGTAGTGTTGTAGATTAGTGCTGTAGATTAGGAAGGTGATTCCTTCCCGTCTTTCGGTGTCACGGGGATC
This sequence comes from Streptococcus oralis, assembly GCF_004127215.1. Lineage (GTDB taxonomy): Bacteria > Bacillota > Bacilli > Lactobacillales > Streptococcaceae > Streptococcus > Streptococcus oralis_BD. Next base: position 217 of record NZ_QEWJ01000044.1, read on the forward strand.
CATGAAGCATCTCCTTCATGAATACCCGAGGGGTTTCCGCGCGCATATCGCGGGCGATCTACCTGTAGATCAACCCTATTTAGCCCTAGAGAGCCGAAGCTGTATTTAATCACACAATAGGATAGAGAGATTCTTGATCTTCTCAAGAATCAGTCTCTGTACCGATCTGCCTCTGAACTACCATCGAATCCTTGCCTAATCACAGGTCTCTAGCCTGACAACTTAGTAGCCATTACAGAAACACCGGTAAAGATATAAAGA
>NZ_QEWJ01000045.1 GCF_004127215.1 Streptococcus oralis
GTTCTGCAGGAACAGGAACATGACGACGAACACCAGCAGCACGGCTTCGAACAGGGTATGGACCACCTGCTCCACCGACAGCTTGACGAAGGTCGAGTTGTCGACCGGGAAGTCATATTTGACCCAGCTGGGGAAATTCTTCGACAACTGGTCGACGCGCGCCTTGACCGCTTCCACCGTGTCGAGCGCGTTGGCGCCAGGTGCCAGCTTGATGCCGAAGCCCGATGCCGGATGGCCGTTGAACTTCACGCCGAAACCATAGGTTTCCGCGCCCAGTTCGACCTTGGCGACATCCTTCATCAGCACGACCGAACCGTCGCTGTTGCTGCGCAGGCGGATATTCTGGAATTCCTCCGGCGTGCGCAGGCGCGACTGGGCGGTGACGGTGGCGTTGAGCGCCTGGCCCTTGGGCGAGGGCGAACCACCGATCTGGCCGGCCGACACCTGGGCATTCTGCGCGGTGATCGCCGACTT
>NZ_QEWJ01000046.1 GCF_004127215.1 Streptococcus oralis
CAGCAACCCGAACTGAGTATCCAATCCCTTGGAGGCGGATGCCCCAACAACTGATATTTTGTTTCCGGTTTCCTCTTTGTCTTTCTCTTTCTCCTTCTCTTTGTCCTTTCCGGGGAATGTCGAAGGTAGCGTATTTGATCTCGACAGAGTGCCTCTTGACGGGAGCATTTTTGGGAATTCGCCGGTAAGAGTGGCCGACCCTGGCCCTTTGAGAGTGGATGCGTTGTCACGGCTACTCCCTAACAGGTTCGAGATCAATTTGGTCGGCGAAGGTGGGCGAAAGCCCCGCGAAGTCTTGACTTGCGTGATTAGGCTGCTGGCGATATACCGAAGGACTTCAAAATTAGAATGAACTAATGGGTCCGTCAATGCAGGGTTTCGGGGGCTATGCAAAGGCGAGAGCAAATATTGAACTTCGTTGCTGCATGTCAGTGGCAAGAAAACAAAATTGTCAAGAGAGAGTCACTTACGACG
>NZ_QEWJ01000047.1 GCF_004127215.1 Streptococcus oralis
ATACATTACCACTTTGAAACATTAATTGCCTTAGTCACTTTCTCCCGGGCTTGGTTAATTTAAATTTTGCAGCCAACACAACAGCTGCTCAAACGTGATTCAAAGGACTCCAGGGCTTCTCTCAAGTTGAAGACCTCGGAGGGATTATGGAGGAGGAACAAATGCAGTTTGTCTCCTAAGAAAGAGGTAATCCAGACTAAGCGAGACTGGAACCAGGCTCGTCTACAGGCTACTTTCCCAGCCAGAGCCCTGGGAGGTCAAGGTTGACAGGAAATCCCAAATGAGAAACTGAAGTGCTCAGCTGCACACCAAGAGGGTTGCCAAGAAATTAATTCATTAAAGAACAAGCTTCGGTGCCATGAAAAGCACACAGCTTTCGATAAGGGCAGAAATGAAGCTCATGGCCAAAAGTCTGGGGACCTCCTTGCAAGGAGGAAGTGGCATCCTTCATTTTGCAACATCGGTGGTGTCCAG
>NZ_QEWJ01000048.1 GCF_004127215.1 Streptococcus oralis
GAGTATAACCTGACAAGCAAGGACTTCCCCTTTGGCTGGGCATTGATGAAAGCTGATTCTCCTCTTACAGTTTTACTCATCTGATGTTGGGAAATTTCCCCCAGCCAAGCTTCTGGTTCTGTACATTCCCACTTTTTTCTCCTCCACCATCCAGATTCTTCCAGTTCTGGGGGCCATGAGCCATGTTCATGTTGCCTAGGACCACTGGCCCTGCACCTTGATGCCCCCACGGACCTGAGAAGTCCTCACAGTGAGCAGAGTGAGCATCCCCAAAGCCATCCCTACACCAGGACAGGAGCTGACAGGAAATCTGCAAAAATGCCTCATTAAACTAGTGATTTCCAACTTAACTCTCCCTTAGTTGCATCCTAAAAATATCTACATCTGACCCAACACCACCATGCATGAGTGGAAGAGCAGCAGAGCTTTTATACATTTTATAAAAAATACATAAACATGTGAACACATCACTAG
>NZ_QEWJ01000049.1 GCF_004127215.1 Streptococcus oralis
GCTGGCGATGGCCAGCAGATCGTCGTCGCTGAAGTGCTGGGTGCTGTGGTGGATGACATCGGTCATGCTGCCGGACACCGTGGCGAAGCGGTTCTGCCCGGTCTTCAGCAACTGCACGGTGTCCTCCACCGTCCACAGGTTGCGCAGGCTCAGGGCTTGCCATTGTTCGACGGTTTCTCCGGCGAGGTAGAACTGCCCGGAACGACCGGCTTCGCTCATGGCTTTTTCCTGGAAGGCGATGCCGCGCGGAGTATGGCAGGCGCCGCAGTGACCGAGCCCCTGTACCAGGTAGGCGCCGCGGTTGATCGCCGGGTCCGCGTCGCTGGAGGGGATGAACGGCGCGTCGTCGAGGAACGCCCAGTTCCACAGCGACAGGCCCCAGCGCTGGTTGAACGGCCAGCTCATCGCGCTCGGCGTATTCGCCTGGGTGACGGGTTGCACGCCGTGCATCAGGTAGGCGTACAGCGCACGCA
>NZ_QEWJ01000004.1 GCF_004127215.1 Streptococcus oralis
CTACTTGCATGTATTAGGCACGCCGCCAGCGTTCGTCCTGAGCCAGGATCAAACTCTCATTAAAAGTTTGAGTTCTCACTCATTTCTGTCACTGACAGATTTATTGTTTTTTCATTGTTCAGTACTACAACTAAAGTTGTAGTGCCCTGCACATTGGTTCGTCTTGTTCAGTTTTCAAAGGTCTTTGTCACTCTTTCTCTCTCAAGCGACAACTATATTAGTATATCACAGCTGCTGATCTTTGTCAACACTTTTTTGAAACTTTTTTTACTTTTTTCAACCCTGCGATACACCATAGTCCGTACGGGATTCGAACCCGTGTTACCGCCGTGAAAAGGCGGTGTCTTAACCCCTTGACCAACGGACCTGAGCTTTTCAACTCTTTCTATTATACCTACTTTTTTGCCTTTGTCAAGAACTTTTTTCCATCCTATACAAATTCTTTGAAGATAATAGAAAAGAGCCAGTTTAACCGACTCTCTATTTGGCTTGCCAATTAGCCGCACGTTCTTCTCCCCACCAGTAAGGGATCAACTCGGCAGCCTTGATTGTTTTTCTTGTTTCGTAGTCCATCATGAACTCTGCTTCTTTATTTTCAGCATTCAATTCTAAGAGAAATTCTCTGCAAGCGCCACAGGGCATGCCTGATCCTTCGCCGTAGGGAGGTTTATCTCGAAAGGCGAGGATTTTCTTAACTTTAGTTTGTCCTGAAAATTGATACATATTGAAGAGAGCTGCTCGTTCTGCACAGAGATGAAAAACGCCACAAGTGCCCTCCATACAAAATCCTGTGAAGATCTGACCATCTTCTGCTTCTACCGCAGCAACAACATGGTTAGCATAAACAAAGTCAGAAACTTCATGGGGATTGAATAAGGTTCGTGCTTCTTCATACATTTTTTCCCATGTATCCATCGGAAGTCCTTTTTATTTAGAAATCTCTTTCAGCATGTTTTCAATATGCTGGATTGACTTTTCACGTCCGAGTAAGAAAATGGTGTCTGGTAATTCTGGTCCATGCATTTCACCTGAAACGGCAATACGAATCGGCATGAAGAGGTTTTTCCCTTTAATACCCGTTTCTTTTTGAACTGCTTTGATTTGTGGGAAGATGTTTTCTGTCACAAATTCTTCATCTGTCATTGCTTCTAGTTTCGCTTTGAAGGCTTCTAGAACAACAGGAACGGTTTCTCCTGCCATGACCTCGCGCTCAGCATCTGTCAGCTCTGGGAAATCTGCAAAGAAAAGATCTGTCAGTGGGACGATTTCGTCCACTGACTTCATTTGTGGTTTGTAGAGTTCCACCATTTTTTCAGACTTGTCAGTCAAACGCCCTGCTTCTTCTAAGTAAGGTTTAGCCATTTCAAAGATAGTAGCTAGATCAGCTCTCTTGATGTAGTCGTTGCTCATCCAGTCTAGTTTCTTCTGGTCGAAGGCTGCTGGAGACTTGCTGAGGCGGTTTTCGTCAAAGAGTTTAATCAATTCCTCACGTGAGAAAATTTCATCTTCACCACCTGGGTTCCAACCAAGAAGGGCAATAAAGTTAAAGACTGCTTCTGGAAGATAGCCTTTTTTACGGTAGTCTTCGATAAACTGAAGGGTGTTAGTGTCCCGTTTAGACAATTTTTTACCCGTTTCAGAGTTGATGATCAAAGTCATGTGACCGAACTCTGGCGCTTCCCAACCAAGCGCTTCATAGACCATGAGCTGTTTTGGGGTGTTGGCAATGTGGTCATCACCGCGGATAACGTGAGAAATCTGCATATCGTGGTCATCAATAACAACAGCAAAGTTGTAAGTTGGGTAGCCATCTTTCTTTTGGATAACCCAGTCACCACCGATGTTGCCACCTTCAAACTCGATATCACCTTTGACCATGTCATGCCATTTGTAGATACCAGACTCATTAACAGCCAAACGGACAGTTGGGATGATACCAGCTGCTTCACGTTCTGCGATGTAAGCTACTTTTTTTTCTTCGCTCATGCCAAGATATTCATTGATGTAACGTGGTGTTTCACCTGCTGCTTCTTGACGTTCGCGCTCAGCCGCCAACTCTTCTTCTGTAACGTAAGATTTGTAGGCTTTTCCTTCAGCTAGCAATTGGTCGATGTATCTTTGATAGAGTTCCAAACGCTCTGATTGGCGGTAATTTTCATGAGTTTCTGGGCTTTCATCCCAATCCATGCCCAACCAGCGAAGATTTTCAAGTTGTGAGCGTTCTCCATCCTCAACATGGCGTTTACGGTCAGTATCTTCGATACGAATGATAAAAGTTCCACCATGATGGCGTGCGTAAAGGTAGTTAAACAATGCTGTACGGGCATTTCCGATGTGTAGGAGTCCTGTTGGACTTGGTGCGTAGCGTACGCGGATATCTTTTGACATAGTTTCTCCTATAAAGTCTCTAGGCGTCTGCCTTTTTGCTTTCTATATTATATCACAAGTCTCGCCTGAGTCCAATGTCTACGAATAAAGAGAGTAAAAAGAGTGGGCAAGCCACTCTTTTCTTCTATTATAGACGTGCGTTAAGCTCTTTGCTCAATTCTTCAAATCCTGGTTTTCCAAGAAGGGCAAACATGTTGCGTTTGTATGCTTCAACACCTGGTTGGTCAAATGGGTTGATGGCATTCAAGTAACCTGAAAGGGCGATTGCCAATTCGAAGAAGTAGATCGTGTAGCCAAGAGTAAAGGCATCTTGCTCTGGAAGAGTCACATACATATTTGGTACGTCACCGTCAGTGTGGGCAAGAAGAACACCGTCAGTCGCTTTTTTGTTTACAAAGTCAACGTCTTTTCCTTGAAGGTAACCAAGTCCATCAAGGTCTTCTTCCAAAGTAGGAATGATCACGTTCTTACGTGGTTTGTCAACACGGACAACTGTTTCAAACATGATACGAGTTCCTTCTTGGATAAATTGACCCAATGAGTGTAAGTCAGTTGAGAAGTTAGCTGAAGTTGGGTAAATACCTTTTTGGTCTTTCCCTTCTGTTCAGGCACCCCTTGTGGATCCATCTGCTGGGAATTCCCTTGCACTGACTGGCTAGTTTGATTGACTTGCCAATCAACCACTGCGTCATCTATTTTTTCTAATTTAGACCCAGAAGCCTGGACTTTTTGTCCAAGCTCTGAATCAATTTTTTAGACTTTTATTTTTCTAAATTGCTTGATTTGAAATTTTATTATGGTCAAGCAGTTTCGAAAATCTGAATGGTAGAGTCCTTTTCAATTACTACTGCTTGGTCTGCTGCAACATGGAGAGTGCCCGGCAGGCTGCCCTCTTTTGAACCATCAAAAGAAATCGTGATATGGCCCAGTCCAGTTAAATTTTTTTCTACTACATTTCCTACGGCAGTAATCGAATATTCCTGACTATCTACCACCAGCTTTCCACCTTCTAGTATTGCACCTAGAAGATTTTTGTTATCGATTTTAAAACAATACTCTGCTAAGTCTTCCGGAGCTTCTTCTCCAAACAAAATGAGCATATTGGCATCTTGAATCATATTCTGAGCTTCAGGCCCCACTTGAATTACTTTAGCTTCAAAAATTTTCTTCATCTAATTCCTATTCATCCTTTCTCAAATCTGTCATAAACTTATGCTTATAGATAAGTTTAACATAATAGTTGCTATGTTTACGTGCATCTATCAAAAGTTTACTGATAAAGGCCAATACTAGCTATCCAAGCTACTAGCACCCGCGGAACACCATTGAGAAAGCGTGAATAAAGCACAGAAGGGACACCAACCTCAACTGTTTCAGCCTTGGCTTCAGATAGACCGAGTGCTACAGGAATGAAATCACAACCGTTTTGAGTGTTGATAGCAAATATAGCTGGCAGAGCCATTTGGGGCGGAATAGTCCCTTTGCCGATTTCAACTCCAATTAAGGTTCCAATAATCTGACTGATAACAGCTCCGGGGCCTAACAAAGGAGATAGGAATGGCAAGGAACAGATAAAGCCAATCAAAATGAGTCCCCAGATGTTCCCAGCTAGGGGAACCATTAATTTTGCCAGCCAATTTCCAACACCTGAACCTTGAATAACCCCAATCAGCAAGGAAACAAAGGCCATGAAAGGAATGATCGTGTTGAGCATTGTTTGGATGGCTTCACGAGCAGCCTGGTTGAAAGTCGCAACGACCTTCCCAGCGCCCATCCCAATTCTTGCTACAATACTTGTTTCAGCTTTTTGCTCTGTAATTTTTTTACTAGTATCGTAAGTTGGCTTTTCTGTTACCACAGTTGTCGCTTTTTCGTCTTCATTAGCAGCAGAAATTTGATTAAGGCCAACTGCTGACACATAGATTTCCTCGGTTATATATTGAGCTAGAGGCCCACTTTTCCCTGTAGCGACAATATTTATTGTAGGGATCCCCTTTTTAGGATAAATACCACAGCGAAGAGTACCGCCACAATCCACGATTGCTAAAGCAATTTCCTCATCTGGGATAGAAGTTTTAAACCCATTAACAGCTTCCATACCGGTCAAATCAGCAATTTTATCTACAATATCTGGCTTTTCTCCTCCGCCAGTGATATAGATGAATTTATGCTTAGCTTCACTAGGTGTAATGACCAAAGGTCCTCCGAAACCGCCATTTCCTTTAACAACTTTTATACTCTTATATGACATAATTTCACTCTTTCTATAAATCAAATGTTTTACTCAAGGTAACACCTTGCTGTTTTGCTACATAAGCAGTTGTAAAATCGGTCACCCAACCGCCTACAAAGTTCATGACAAGCCCAACAAGCATGTAACGAATGGCTAAGTCCATTTGACTTAAACCTAAAGTTTGAATTCCTGTTGCAATTCCCATCCATACAAACAATTCCCCAGGATTGATATGCGGAAATACACCATTTGAAGTGTGGCAGAACTGCATCTGAGCTGCTACAAAACTAGGTTTATAATATTCTGGTAAGAAACGTCCCATACTGATTGCCATCGGATTCCCCAGCATAAAGGCAGAAATGAAAGGTAAAATCATATACCGGCTAACAGGATTTTTGGCAGAAATCTTAGCCAGGGAATTGACCTTCTCTTCTCCCAAGAAAGCGATAAGGGTATTCATTGCAATCAATAGCATCAAGACAAGCGGTACAATATTTGTCATCCAGCTAATAAAGGTTTCTCCACCTAATTGGAAGAGTTTCATAAAACTCTCTGCAAAATTTGTAATGTGATTCATAAGGAACTCCCTTTCTTATTTTTTTTAAATAACTGTTTAATAGATAATTGTAAGTAATTCGCATAAAAGCCGAATCCCAGAAAAGAATCAGATGAACTTGTCTCTTTCTCAATACCTGCCTCATTCCAAAGATAGACTTTTCTAGCATCTTCTATGGCTGATTGCATCAACTTATTTTCTTTTCTCACAAGAGGATTATACTTGTCAAAATAATGGATGTCTTCTCCAACATAATCGTCCATATTTTGAAAACGTGCTAAGATTGTGACTCCTTGCATTTTGCTAGCTTTAAGAACCCGACCGTTTTCATCAACCGCGAACATGACAATCGTACCGGATTTGATTCTTCCGGACTTCCTGCCAATCGCTACGCGCCCCAGTTTTCGGAGCATCGTATAGGTCTTATTGAAGTCTTTGAGTTGCTGCCAGCCGAGGAACATTTGAAATATATAAGCTGCCATGACAAATACAGCGAAAATTATTAGCGAATTCATTAAAATACTCCTTTGCTCTTAGAAAATGATAGAAACTCTGTCTCTGTTTCTACAGCCCTCAATGCTTCTTTTAGAGAAGGCTCTCCTGCAATTCGAAAAATGTCGTCATACAATTCCAGCAATTCACTCTCCATTTTGCTTTCAATTTCTGAGGGAATGGCGACTAGAAAGATAAATTCAATCCAATCATCTCCTTTTTGATAAGGCTCTTCTAGCTTTCCAAACATTAAAATAGTCTTTGCATAACCCTGGTTAATTGTATGGGGGAAGGCAATTCCTCCACCAAAAATGGTTGATTGTTTTTTATCCCTATCAATTATCCGATTTCTAAAACCTTCATCAATCATCTGAAGTTTCTCTAACTCTGCAACCATATTTAGCAAGTATTGCTGATAGGTTTTTTGGGGAGTCAAACGAAGAAAACGTAAGCTGACTGTTTCTAGATTTTTTTGATGAAAAGCATTGGCCCTCTGCCATTCTTCCTGCAGCCATTGATCATCAAAAAGATGATTAACTTGAATGACTGGAGATTTAGAATCTTTATATTTTAGAGGAACTGTCGTAAAAATCGCGAAATAGTCCTGATTCAAATCCAGATTAAAATCCTCTTCAGAATACTGAGTAATGTCTACATCATTTCCAAGAATTCGTCTGAGTTGCTGAATAATCATCGCAGCAGTTCCTCTTCCTGTTGTGCAAACTACAGCTATCTGCTTGCGAGAACCATTTACAACAGAGTTTTGCTTTCTTAAAATCATTTCAAAATACAAAGCCAGATATCCGATTTCAGATAATTCCAATTCAGAACCAAAAATTGCAGATAGTTCTTCTCCAGCAATTTTCGCCATTTCAAAAGCAAAAGGATATTGAGTTTGAACCTCGCCATGGAATATATCATTAGCTTGCACATGGAAAATCAGTCGATTGATTAAGGAGCCTAGATGAGACTTGATTTCTTCAAATAATTCTTCATCATCAAAGTTAACCAACATTGTTTCTTTGACTTTCTTGACAATCCCTTGAAAAATGTTTGCAAGCTGTTCAGATTGATAAGACGGCTTGCTTAAAGTGTCAATAAAACGGATATTAAACGGAAAACACAAAAAGTCTATCTCAAACTGACTGAGGGAAATCTTATAAGTCATCTCAATATGATAGATTAATTTTTCAACCAAAGGTGTCTCTGTTAAATCATTCCTATAGTAAGGAATAGGGCAACTCAACACCCTAGATGCATGAATACGCTCCACCATAATTGAAATGGTCTTTCGAAGGAGTTCCTTTGTTTCTTTCGGGATTTTATACTCCTGGAGTAGCGTCTCCAGAAAAGAAGATGTTGCCTCGGTGAGTGTCTTTCCTTCAAAGTAAGGGGCCACTTGGTGAATATAGAGCAAGCGCAAATTCAGCTCGGACCCCAAGACCTCCAGCCCACGGTTGGGCTTTCCTGAAATAGTGATAGAGTAACTCTCTGCCAAAGATTTTACTTGTTTTAAATCCTTATTAAGGGTACTTCTACTAACACCTGCTTCCTCAGCCAAGTCGTCAATAAGAAGAGGGGAGGTTGACTCAATTAAACGTTTTAGTAAATAGGCAATTCTTTTACTGGAAGAATTGAAGTCACTCTCCCGTTTTAAACTACCAGATAAAATCCTTTCCAACTCAGTATAGTCATACACCTCTAACATTAACTGATCATCTTGTGAGATAATCTGGATACTCGGAGCCAAAACATCATTTAATTGTTGGATACTCTTTTGCAAGGTTTGCATACTAATATCCAGCTCTGAGCGCATATCTACCAAGGAATAAGTTGGCTGTGAGACCATTTTTTCTAAAATATTATACCATCGATTTACTATGGTCAACTCTCTTCCTCACCTTCATTTTTTTAACCGCGAGTTTTCCCTCCGGCAATATTTGTAGTGACTCCAGTTATATAGCTAGAACGGTCTGAAATATAGAATGCTACAAGGTCAGCTACTTCCCGTAGTTTACCACTTCGTCCCAAAGGAGTTGTTGAAGTTGAAGCATAACCAGCTCGAATATCTTCTACCGTCTTTCCACGGGTATAAGCAAGAGCTTCCTCATAAGAAAGAGTTCGAAGTCCCGTAGCTTCCATAATTCCTGGAGCAATTCCAACCACACGTACACCATGCTTACCCAGCTCTTTTGCCCATGAACGAGTGTAACTATAGACTGCTGCTTTTGTGGCAGCATAGGCACTTTGTCCTTCAGAACCTTCCAAGCCTGCTTCTGAAGCCATGTTCACAATTACACCTTTTCCATTTTTCACTAAAATACGTCCTACTGCCTGACTAACCAAATACAAACCTTTTTGATTAATCATTGTTACTTTTTCAAACGTTTCATCGTCTAACTCGTAAGGACCTTTAGGATTTTCTGCATCAATTAATAATCTGGGAACATTAATCCCTGCATTATTGACTACCGCATCAATATTGCCAAATCTTTCAACTATTTTGGCAACACCCTCTTCTACTTCAGAGCGAGAAGTTACATCAACTTTTACAAATAATAGATTCGGGTGACGCAAATCGTTGTCGCTAAGATCAAAATTCGCTACATTGACTCCTAATTCCAGCAATTCTTCAACGATTGCCTTACCGATCCCAGATGACGCGCCAGTCACAAGAACTGTTTTGCCTTTTATGTTTAACCAATCATTCATTTTGATACCTCTCAAATTTTATTTACAAGGCAATTATACAGCGCTTTCATAAAAGAATTAAGACACTCTTTTTTACACTTTTAAAAAAAATAATAAACTAATTAAGAGGCTTGTACTAAAAATCCACAAGAAATGAACTTGTGGATCTTTTTATATTCTAAATGAACTCAAAGCATATGAGAATCAAAGGCGTGCATTCAACTCAGCACCCAGCTCTTCAAAGCCTGGTTTCCCAAGAAGAGCAAACATGTTTTTCTTATAAGCTTCAACTCCAGGCTGGTCAAATGGATTGATACCATTCAGGTAGCCAGAAAGAGCAATAGCCAACTCAAAGAAGTAAATAGTGTAGCCCAAAGTGAACTCATCTTGCTCAGGCAGTGTCACAAACATATTTGGAACTCCACCATCAGTGTGTGCTAACAGCACTCCATCTGTAGCTTTTTTATTGACAAAGTCAACATCTTTTCCTTGCAAGTAGCCAAGACCGTCCAAGTCTTCTGCCAATTCAGGAATCAGCACATTTTTGCGAGGTTTATCTACACGGATAACTGTTTCAAAGAGGATACGGGTACCTTCCTGGATAAATTGTCCCAGAGAGTGCAAGTCTGTTGAGAAGTTAGCTGAAGTTGGATAAATCCCTTTTTGGTCTTTCCCTTCTGACTCACCAGCCAGTTGCTTCCACCACTCAGAGAAGTATTGCAGAGATGGTTCATAGTTAGCTAGAACTTCTGTCAGATAACCTTTACGGTACAAGATATTGCGTACAACTGCATATTGATATGCTTCATTTTCAGCCAACTTATCAGAAGCATAAGCCTTGCGAGCAGCATTTGCTCCTTCCATTAACTTGCTGATATCAGCTCCTGCAGCTGCGATTGGCAAGAGCCCCACTGCTGTCAATACTGTAAAACGACCACCTACACTATCAGGCACTACAAAAGTATCCCAGCCATTAGCATCTGCTTCAACTTTAACTGCACCTTTAGCGCGGTCTGTAGTTGCGTAGATACGTTGGTTAGCTTCTTCTTGACCGTACTTCTTAACCAAGAGTTCTTTGAAGACACGGAAAGCAATAGCCGGTTCAGTTGTTGTACCTGATTTAGAAATCACGTTTACTGAGAAATCTTTGTCTGATACATAGTCTACCAAATCAGCCAAATAGCTTGAAGAGATAGAGTTTCCAGCATAGAGGATCTGAGGTGCCTTGCGTTCTTCCTTTCTTTGCAAGTTTACAAATGAATTATTCAAGAAATCAATAGCTGCACGAGCTCCTAAATAGGAACCACCAATACCGATTACGATCAATACCTCACTATCAGATTGGATTTTAGCAGCAGCCTTTTGAATACGAGCAAATTCATCTTTGTCATATTCTTCAGGTAAGTTCAACCAGCCAGTCATTTCTGCCCCAGGACCTGTACCATTTCTCAGAGCAGAATCTGCTGCAGTCACTTGAGGCTGCATATAATCTAGTTCATGTGGTGCAACAAATTTATCTAATACTTTTGAATAATCAAATTTAATATGTGACATAATATTCCTCCAAAATTTCTTCTCTTCTATCATAACCCTTACCTTAGATTTTTTCAAGTTTTTATACTGAATTTTTCCAAATTTTATCATAATTTAAACATTTGCGTAAAAAATGTTACAATATTAAAATTTGAACGAAATAAGACAAAAAAACGGCTAGAGATTCTAACCGTTACAATTCATTTAATAAATACTCAAATAATTCTAAATTGCCATCTTCTTCATTGACCAGGAACTCTGGGTGCCACTGTAAACCGATAATACGATGCTCGTCGACAGACTCAATCGCTTCCACTGTCTGATCTCGAGGGTCCACCGCTGTCACACGGAAATTAGGTGCCAGATCTTTGATACTCTGACGATGGACTGAGTTGACCTGACTTTCTTTGCCAAACAACTTAGCCACCACGCTTCCTTCTACTGTCTCAATAGTATGAGAAGTTCCAAAAGGCAAGCCTTGCCAGTGACCTTCAATTTCTTGGTGGAGGGTGCCACCAAAAGCAACATTGACAAGCTGAACCCCACGACAGATTGCCATAATTGGTTTATTCTGACGGAGCGCTTCTTTCAAGAGGGCTAGTTCAAACTCATCGCGTACAAGGTTGTAATCATCGCTCTCAATGGTCTTTTTCTCTCCATAAAACTGGGGATGGACATTTTGCCCACCTGTCAAGATGAGTTTGTCAATCATTTCCACATAATCACGAACAATGGACTCATCCCCTACAGGAATTACTAAAGGAAGACCACCGACTTGACGAATGCTCTCTGCAAATTTACAGGATACAGATGAATGAATGTTTTTCCCTTCTGCATCTACAGGACATAGATTTGCAGCAACTCCTACAACCGTTCTAGCCATGATGGGGCTCCTTTCGATTTTCTAACGATAGCCCTATCTTATCATTCAAGCTCTCTGCTGTCTAATATGTTTTTTAAAAGACAGTGATAAGTATTTTTTATGGGCAAGAAAAAGTTGCCCAAGAGGACAACTTTTTTCTTATTCAAATACAAATTGATTGTGATACAGTTCCGAGTAGAAACCGCCGAGTTTAAGCAACTCGTGATGATTTCCGCGTTCAATGACCTCTCCATCTTTGAGGACAATAATCTGATCGGCATTGAGGATGGTCTTGAGACGATGGGCAATCACAAAACTGGTTCGTCCTGCTACAACTGCCTCCATGGCATGTTGAATCTTGCTTTCTGTTACGGTATCGACATTAGAAGTCGCTTCATCTAAGATTAGGACTTGAGGATCAGTCATCAGAGTTCGAGCGATGGAAATCAATTGTTTCTGACCAGTTGAGAAGATATTTTGCTCATCATCAATAACGGTATCATACTTGTCAGGCAAGCTTTCGATGTAGTCATGAATATGGGTTGCCTTAGCAGCTACTTCGACCATTTCCTGGCTGGCATCTGGCACACCGAAGCGGATATTATCCCGAATCGTTCCACTAAACAAGACCGAATCCTGCAAGACAATACCAACCTTGCTCCGCAAACTGTCCAAGTCGTAGTCACGTATGTCTTTGCCATCAAAGGAAATGCTACCTGCATCCACATCGTAGAAACGATTGATGAGGTTCATGATGGTCGTTTTCCCCGAACCAGTCGGGCCGACAACTGCTATCATCTGCCCCTTAGGAGCAGAAATGCTAACATCTTTCAAAATCGGCTTGTCAGGCACATAAGAAAAATCAACATGACTGATTTCAACACCTTCTCGCAATTCCGTAAAGGCAGGTGCATTTTGCGGGCGAATCTCTTCTTCTGCATCGAACATTTCTTGGATACGATCTGCCCCAGTAAAGGCCAACTGGAGACTCCCCCAGCTAGCAGCCACCTGGATAATCGGCTGGTAGTACTGCTGAGAAAATTGGGTAAACATGACAATCAAACCTAGGGCCGTCGTTGTTTCGATACTTGGATCGTTCAGCAAGACAGCCGAACCTGCAAAAATGACGATGGCCGTATTGACCAGGCTCATCCCATTCATAACTGGAAAGAGGATACCTGAGAACATTCTCCCTTTAAAGGTTGCCTTGCGTACGCGCTCATTTTGCTCCACAAATCCTGCTACGATGTCGTCCTGAATCCCTTGAACGATAACAGCTTTCTGTCCAGAAATACTTTCATCCATGTAGGCATTGAGTTTTCCAACCTCTTTTTGCTGGAGATTGGTGTACTTGCGGGCCATTTTCACGATGAAGACCAGCATGAGAAAGGCCACTGGGGTGCTGGCTACTGTTATCAGGGCTAGCGTCACATTTTTTGAAAACATGACAAAAATCAAACCGATGTAAAGAGCAATATTGCTCATAACCTGAACTAGGCTTTCATTGAAGGCTTGAAGGATGTTATCCAAGTCACTAGTGAAGCGAGAGAGAATATCCCCATCCTGATGGCGGTCAAAGAAAGAAACCGTCAAACGGGAAAGTTTGCCAAAGAGGCCCTTACGCATCTCATTTGTCGACTCGGCAATCACACGGGTCATCAAGGTCATGTAAATCAAGCTAGACACTACTAAGGCAAGGACAACTAGAGCTAGATTCAGCATCAGAGCTGATAAACTCTGCCAGGCTAGTTCGGAAGTCCCATTTTGATAAGCCAGAACCAGGTTAGCGAGCTCTGTGACTGCTTGGCCTGAAAAAACTGGAAAGAGGGCTTGGGCAATTGTCGCAATCGCAACCATCAGAATCACAATGACAAAGGAGAGCTTGTAAACTTTAAAATAATTCCAGAAAAATCGAACTGTTTTCATTTTATTCCTCCTTTCCCTTTTGTGTTTCGTAGATTTCACGGTAGACGGCATTGCTAGCTACTAGGTCTGCATGACTTCCTTCTCCAATCAATCGCCCTTGGTCCAAGACCAAAATCTTGTCTGCATGGACGACTGAACTGATCTTTTGAGCGATGATAATGGTTGTTGTCCCTTTCAGATCATTGTTCAAAGCTTCCTGTACGAGTCTTTCTGACTTAGCATCCAAGGCCGAAGTTGAATCGTCAAAAATCAGGATACGGGGATTGCTGACAATCCCACGGGCAATGGACATCCGTTGCTTTTGTCCACCAGAAAAGTTGGTGCCACGTTCTTCGACCTGACTCTCAAATTTGTTTTCCATGCGTCCGATAAATTCGCTGGCTTGAGCGATTTGTGCTGCACGTTCCAGTTCTGACACGCTGGCATTACTTTTTCCTTGACGGAGATTATCTGCAATGGTTCCGCTAAAGAGAATAGCACGTTGCAAGACGATGGAAACTGTTTTACGCAAGGTTCCCTCGCTGACATTTCGAATATCTTTACCACCAATCTTGATAGAACCCTCCTGTGGGTCAAAAAGTCGTGGAATTAACTGAGCAAGAGTGGACTTCCCTGCTCCAGTCGCTCCAACCACACCGACCATCTGACCAGGCGCAATATCAAAGGTTACATTTTTCAGAATAGGCTCATCATCATTGGGATAGGTAAAGGTCACATTTTCAAAAGAGAGACTTCCTTCTAACTCTTCATCTGGGAGATTTTTAAAGGTCATCGCTGGCTCGGTATCTAAAATCTCACGAATACGGCGCAAGGAAATCATGGCACGGCTGACAGAATTTCCCAAAAAACCAACCATGATGATAGTAAAGATAATCTGGCTGAGATAATTGATAAAGGAAGCAATTGAACCCACTACAGATGGATCTGACTGAGCCATTCCAGCCACCAACCAGATAGAGAGGAAGACCGCTCCATAGCCGACTAACATCATGAAGGGTTCTATAACCGAGAAGGCATAGCCGATATAAAGATTTTGACCGAGAAGTTCATCAGAAACATCAGTAAATTTGTCAAATTGTGCTTTTTCTTGTACAAAGGATTTGACCACGCGCACACCACGTAGATTTTCTTTTGCAATAGCATTGATCCGTTCAAGAAGGGTTTGAAACTTGGCAAATCGTGGTCCCATCATTCCCATCATAATGGCAGTTAGTGCAAAGATTAGGAGCACCATAAGGACAATTACCCACCAAAGTGATGGAAGAGTGTGAACCGCCAAGATAAAGGAACCGATAAAGAGAAGAGGGAGACGGAAGAGGATTTGAAAAGCCATCATCACCACGTTCTGAATTTGGTTGATATCATTGGTCATACGGACAACAAGGTTGCCGGCATTAAACTGCTCGATATTAGCGTAAGAAAAAGTCTGAATCTTGCGAAAGGCGTCTTCCCGAAGATCCGAAGACACTCCTTGAGCAATATAGGCTGCAAGTGTCACATTGACCCCACCTGCAACCAAACCGACTAGGGCTACTCCTATCAACCAGGCACCAATGCTATAGATGGCCTCATGTTGATCAGCCAACAATGCCTCTAACACCTCTTGCAAATAGCGCGGTTGCAAGAGCGAGCTTGCAACCATCAAGCCTGTCATTACTAGGGATGCCAAGGCCTGCCATTTATAGGTTTTTATTTTTTTAATGAGCATAATTCCTCCTAATAAAATAGATAAAGGGAGCGACATCCTGCGTCAGCTCCTTCTCATTCGTTCATATTGATGTTATTCTAGCAAAAAAGAGGAATCTTGTCAAAAAAGTCTCCTTATTATAAATTAGTACGCTTTCATCCACAGATGATGCATGAAAAGGCTTTTTATGGTAAAATGAAAGGAAGAACTCTTACAAGGAGGAAAAAATGAAGAAACAAACCATCGCTGTCTTGGGTCCTGGTTCTTGGGGAACTGCCCTTTCGCAGGTCCTAAACGACAATGGACACGAGGTTCGCATTTGGGGAAATGTCCCTGACCAAATTGATGAAATCAATAGCCAACATACAAATAAACGCTACTTTAAAGATATCCTACTCGACGAAAACATCAAAGCCTACCATGACTTAGAAGAAACACTAAAGGATGTGGATGCTGTTCTATTTGTAGTCCCAACAAAAGTAACGAGACTGGTTGCCCAACAAGTAGCAAAGGTACTCGATCACAAGGTTGTCATCATGCATGCCTCCAAAGGCTTGGAACCAGATAGTCACAAACGCCTCTCAACCATTCTTGAAGAGGAAATTCCAGCTGACCTCCGTAGTGACATTGTTGTTGTTTCAGGACCTAGCCACGCTGAGGAAACTATTGTACGCGATATCACCTTGATTACGGCAGCATCTAAAGATCTTAAAACTGCCCAGTACGTCCAAAACCTCTTTAGCAATCACTACTTCCGCCTCTATACCAATACCGATGTTATCGGGGTTGAAACCGCTGGTGCTCTTAAAAACATCATCGCAGTTGGTGCAGGGGCACTACATGGCCTAGGCTTTGGCGACAATGCCAAAGCGGCCATCATCACTCGTGGCTTGGCAGAAATCACCCGCCTAGGGGTCGCTCTTGGGGCAAATCCTCTAACTTATAGCGGTCTTTCTGGAGTTGGGGATTTGATTGTAACGGGAACATCTGTCCACTCTCGTAACTGGAGGGCCGGTAATGCTCTCGGTCGTGGAGAATCCCTCGCAGACATCGAAGCAAACATGGGCATGGTCATCGAAGGCATCTCAACAACTCGAGCAGCTTACGAACTAGCTCAGGAATTGGGTGTCTACATGCCAATCACGCAGGCTATTTACCGAGTTATCTATGAAGGTGTCAATATCAAAGAAGCAATCAACGACATCATGAGTAATGAATTTAAAGCAGAAAACGAATGGTCTTAGACCTTTAGAGAAAGGAATATTATGAAACAAAAAGTAAGAAAAGCAATTATCCCTGCAGCTGGATTAGGAACTCGTTTCCTCCCAGCAACTAAGGCCTTGGCTAAGGAAATGTTACCAATCGTCGACAAACCAACGATCCAGTTTATCGTTGAAGAGGCCCTCAAATCTGGCATTGAAGACATCTTGGTTGTTACGGGTAAGTCAAAACGTTCCATTGAGGACCACTTCGACTCAAACTTCGAATTGGAATATAACCTCAAAGAAAAAGGAAAAACGGATCTTTTGAAGCTAGTTGATGAGACAACTGGCATGCGCCTGCATTTTATCCGCCAAACTCATCCACGTGGTCTTGGAGATGCTGTTTTGCAAGCCAAAGCTTTCGTTGGAAATGAACCTTTTGTCGTTATGCTTGGCGATGACTTGATGGATATGACCAACGAAAAGGCTGTTCCACTTACCAAACAACTCATGGATGACTACGAGCGTACCCACGCGTCTACTATCGCTGTCATGCCAGTCCCTCATGACGAAGTCTCTGCTTATGGGGTTATCGCTCCGCAAGGCGAAGGAAAAGACGGTCTTTACAGCGTTGAAACCTTCGTTGAAAAACCAGCTCCAGAAGATGCTCCTAGTGATCTTGCTATCATCGGACGCTACCTCCTCACGCCGGAAATTTTCCAAATCCTCGAAAACCAAGCTCCAGGTGCCGGAAATGAAATTCAGCTGACAGATGCGATCGACACCCTCAATAAAACACAACGTGTATTTGCTCGTGAGTTCAAGGGAGCTCGCTACGATGTCGGAGATAAGTTTGGCTTTATGAAAACGTCCATTGACTACGCCCTCAAGCACCCTCAAGTCAAGGATGATTTGAAAGACTACCTCATCCAACTCGGAAAAGAGTTAGCTGAGGGAAAATAAGACAATGATCAAGTTATCATAAACAAGGAAACACCCAATATTCGCCCTCAAAACTTGGAAAAATCTAAGTTTGGGGGCTTTTTTTCACCCTCTACTGAACTCTTCTGTCATATAGACTCACGAAGTTTTTCCTAAAAGACGTGAAAAGGAGAAAAAAAGACTTAGTCCTGCCAATTTCAAGACTAAATCCTTTACAAACACATAAGCTCAACTTTTGAGAAACAAATCTGTTTTGGAACGATTTATAATTTCTGTTTGAACGCGACCAAGACATTCATAGCCTGCATAGGTGTCATATTGTACACATCCAGCTGAGCTAATTCTGCTAGGATAGGGTGTTCTTCAGGCGTATCAAAGAGTGAAATCTGTTCAGTAACGGCACTTGTTTGCCTCATCGGAGCTGGGCTTTCTTGCCCCTGACTCTCCAGTTGCGTTAAAATCTTATCCGCTCTTGCTAAAAGTTCTGCTGGTAAACCAGCAATCTTAGCAACATGGATACCGTAGGATTTGTCAGCTGGTCCTGGTTCGATCTTGTGAAGGAAGGTGACCTGCCCATCCTGCTCCAAGGTTGCCACATGAACATTGACCAAGTGTTCCAAACTGGACTCCAGACTGGTCAACTCATGGTAGTGGGTGGCAAAGAGGGTCTTGGCTCCGATATGCTCATGGATGTATTCGATGATGGACTGGGCCAGAGCCATCCCGTCATAAGTCGCAGTTCCCCGTCCCAATTCATCAAAGAGAATGAGAGAGTTCTTGGTCGCATGCGAAATGGCATTATTGGCCTCCATCATCTCTACCATAAAGGTTGATTGACCTGAAACCAAATCATCTGCCGCTCCGATACGGGTAAAAATCGCATCAAAAATTGGCAAATGAGCACTTTCTGCTGGCACATAAGAGCCTAGCTGGGCCATAACCGCCGTCATGGCTAGCTGACGCATGTAGGTAGACTTCCCACTCATGTTTGGCCCTGTAATCAGCTGAATGCTGGTATCTTCTGACATCTGGATACTGTTCGGAATGTAAGTCTGCGCTCCCATGACCTTTTCGACGACAGCATGACGACCTTTCTGAATATCTATTTGTGAATCGTCACCGAACTCAGGTCGAATCAAATGCTGGGTTTCAGCCACAACTGCTAAACTTTGCAGGACATCAATTGTCGCAATTCCTTGAGCCAAAGCCTGCAAACGCTGGATGTACTTGCCGACTTCCTCACGGATACGCATAAAGATTTCGTACTCTAGGTTGGCTGACTTCTCACGCGCCTCCAACATATCTCCCTCGATACGGGCTAATTCCTCAGTCCCAAAGCGTTCCGAGTTTTTCAGCGTCGCCTTGCGGAAAAAGTGGGCTGGCACATTCCCCAGTTGCGAATTGGTCACATGGAAATAGTAGCCATCTTTTTTATTGTAGTCAATCTTGAGCGTGCTGATGCCTGAGTTTTCCCTCTCTTTAGCCTCAATCTCAGCAATCCAGCTAGTCCCTTCTCTGAGTACTCGGCGGTATTTATCCAAAGTCTCATCAAATCCCGTCCGAATAATGCTACCTTCTGTAATCACGTGAGGGGCCTCAGGAGCAATCGCTGCGCTAATCAGGCTCTCTAACTCTGGAATGGCATCCAACTGTTCGATGAGATAGGCCAGAGCAGGCTGCTCCATTCCCTCTAAAATCGCACGAATCCGTGGCACACTAGATAAGGTGGTCGCCAATTGCAAGAGATCCTTGGGATTGGTCTTGCCAAACGAAACCCGACTAGCCAAGCGTTCGATATCATAAACTCCCTTGAGACTGTCTGTTAAATCACTGCGCTCAAAGAAGTGGTCAAGAAAGACCTGCACCACCTCTTGACGTTGGATGATTCGTTTCTTATCAATTAAGGGACGATGAATCCAAGAACGCAAGAGCCGCATACCCATAGCTGTTTTGGTTTCATCCAAAAGCCAGAAAAGACTCCCCTGCTTCTTACCTGAACGGGCATTCTCAATCAAATCTAGACTGGCCTTGGTCGCATAATCCATCTGCAAGAAATCTTTGATTTCATAACGGATTACCGGTTTAAGATGGTTCAATTCCCGCATCTGGGTACGGTGAACATACTGGAGCAACTTACTAGCTGCCGCTTGCTCCACAGCTGCTAAACGTGAATCCAATAAATGGATGTCCTCAAAGCCTTCTTTCTCGTAGGAAAGTACCAGATTCATCTGACGACTGAGGATTTGTTCTTCTTCCTCGAGCAAGTCATAACCCAGCACCACTTCTCGAGCCTTGAGGTTACGGATTTCCCCACAAACCAGCGTAAAATCCAATAAACCTGTCACATAAAAATCACCAGTCACTAAATCCATATAAGCCAGCCCAAACTGATTACCATCACGATCTAAGGCGACCAAGAAGTTGTTTTGGCTGTCTGGCTTACTGCTATCGACCACTGTCCCTGGTGTAATAACCTGAACCACCTCTCGCTTGACAACCCCAACCGCCTGTTTAGGATCTTCCATCTGCTCGGCAATGGCTACCTTATAGCCCTGCTCAATCAAAACATCAATATACTGCTGGGCAGAATGATAGGGGACTCCTGCCATGGGTATCGGATTTTCTGCATTTTTATTACGACTGGTCAGTGAAATCTCTAAAATCTGCGCTGCATTGACCGCATCTTCATAAAACAACTCATAAAAATCACCCATCCGAAAGAGCAAAAAAGCATCTGGATATTGCTTTTTAATATCCACATACTGCTGCATACCAGGTGATAGTTTTTCTGTCGTCATATTGGCTCTCTCCTTGTCAAAAATAAGGCTTGGGAACAAGTCCCAAAACCCTATCTATCCCTCATCAAATCCAGCAAACGCTCTTCCATGACCTTGGCAACATGCTGGTCTCGACAAATAACCAGTAAGGTATTGGCACCAGCAACCGTCCCTAAAATCGACTCGTCCTTATTTTCATCAACAATATTTGCTAGAACCGCCGCTTCTCCAAGCTTGGTGTGTAACACCAAGGTAAACTCTGCTCTCGCAACTCCCTCTAGATGATGAGACAAAAACTCTACCAAATCAATCTTGTCTGTCTCATTAGCTAAAACATAGAAAAACTTGTCATTTTTCTTGACCTTGGTCAAGCCAATTTCACGCAGGTCGCGAGACAAGGTCGTCTGTGTCACAAAAACATTACAAAGTTCCAAACGATCTTGAATTTCCTTCTGGGTTCCTAGTTTTTCCTCTGCAATCATCTTTTTAATCAACTGATGCCGTTCTTTTTTTCTCATTTTAACCTCTTACATGAATATTTATAACTGATTTTAGAGTTGTTTTTAGATATAATTATACCAAAAAAACTGAATAATTCAAAAAAATTTTCTTCTTTATCTAAAATTATGATAAAATAGAAGAAAAGCCCAAAAGGAGCCTACTTATGAATACAAAAGAACTGATTGCTAGTGAATTGGCTAGCGTCATTGATAGCCTGGATCAAGAGGCTATTTTAAATTTACTGGAAACACCTAAAAACTCTGAAATGGGGGACATCGCTTTCCCTGCTTTCTCGCTAGCAAAGGTCGAACGCAAGGCACCGCAAATGATTGCTGCCGATATTGCTGCAAAGATCAACAGCCAAGCCTTTGAAAAAGTGGTGGCAACGGGTCCTTACGTAAACTTTTTCCTTGATAAATCTGCTATTTCTGGTGCAGTTATCAAAGAAGTCATCGAAAAAGGTGCTGACTACGCTCAACAAACGGAAGGCCAAGAGCAAAATATCACGATTGACCTTTCTAGTCCAAATATCGCAAAACCCTTCTCAGTCGGCCACTTGCGTTCAACGGTTATCGGAGATGCCCTTTCTAATATCTTTAAGAAAATGGGCTACAACACTATTAAAATCAATCACCTTGGAGACTGGGGTAAACAGTTTGGTCTTCTCATGGTTGCTTATAAAAAGTGGGGCTCTAAAGAAGCCATCGAAGCCAACACAATCGATGAATTGTTGAAACTTTACGTTCGCATCAATGCCGAAATCGAAACAGACAAGGCTCTCGATGATGAAGGTCGCCTCTGGTTCAAAAAACTAGAAGATGGTGATCCCGAAGCAACTCAACTTTGGCAATGGTTCCGTGATGAAAGTTTGGTCGAATTCAACCGCATCTACAAACTACTCGGTGTTGAATTTGATAGCTTGAACGGTGAAGCCTTCTATAATGACAAGATGGATGAAGTCGTACAAATCTTGGAAGAAAAAGGCTTGCTAGAAGAGTCTCAAGGGGCTTGCATTGTCAACTTGGATGATTTTGATTTGCCACCTGCTATGATTAAAAAATCAGATGGCGCTACTCTCTACATCACTCGTGATATCGCAACAGCCATCTACCGTGCTCGTACTTACAACTTTGTTAAAAATGTCTATACTGTCGGCCAAGAGCAATCTAACCACTTTAAACAGTTGAAAGCTGTCTTGAAGAAAATGGGATTTGCTTGGAGTGACGATATGGTTCACGTTGACTTTGGTCTTGTAACCAAGAATCGCCAAAAACTCTCTACTCGTAAAGGAAACATCATCCTGCTCGAGCCAACTCTCCAAGAAGCCATCACTCGTGCTAAAGCTCAAATCGAAGCGAAAAATCCTGACCTTGAAAACAAGGATCAAATCGCCCAAGCTGTTGGAGTTGGAGCTGTCAAATTCTACGATCTGAAGACTGACCGTCGAAATGGTTATGACTTTGATTTGGAAGCAATGATTTCCTTTGAAGGTGAGACTGGTCCATACATCCAATACGCTTACGCTCGTATTCAGTCTCTACTTAGAAAAGCCGATTTCCAACCAAATGCTCAAGCAAGTTACAGTCTAAATGATGCCGAAAGCTGGGAAATCATCAAACTTCTCCAAGACTTTGCCCGTGTCATCAAACGTGCTTCTGACAACTATGACCCATCGCTCATTGCCAAGTACGCAATCAGCCTAGCTCAAGCTTTCAATAAATACTATGCCCACACTCGTATTCTAGATGAAAGTCCAGAGCGCGACAGCCGTCTAGCCCTCAGCTACGCAACCGCAGTCGTTCTCAAAGAGGCTCTTCGCTTGCTCGGAGTAGAAGCGCCAGAGAAGATGTAAATCGTTACAAGAGACTGGAACTAAAGTTCCTAGTCTCTTGACGGCAATCGCTATATGGCGAATTGCCTAAACGCTTCACTAATTCACCAAACCAAATAATATCGATTTGTTTTGGCTCATGTCGTAATACTTCAATTACTTGATTGCAAAGCAATCTAGGTAACTAACGCCCAATCCTATATGGACTTTGGCTTGGCGCTTTACTAGTCTTTATATCAACTGGGCGGACTTTTCAGTTAAAGGTCCAAATTGTCTGTTTTTAGCTATTGGATATCTGTTCTGCTCACCTAGTGACTTAGTTGAAAAGCGAAAATTTCTTTCGCTTTTCTTATACCTTCAATTTTTTATCAAATCAGGGGAGATTTTATGAGCCAGTATGCTTATATCTTAGTTCTTATCAGTCTTGTCGTTCTTTTTCTCATCAATAAATACGAAAAAGAAAAGCTTCAGAAACTCCTTCAGGAACAGCTTTTGAAAGACGAAACTTTCAAAGCAGATATCCACGAAAGAATCCAAACTACAGAGAATATCAATGATGTCATCGCCTACATCAACAAGAGCTATCGTTTGGGACTCATACTTTCCAAGGAAATTACTGATCAACTCAAATAATCAAAATCCGAGAAATCTTCTTCTCGGATTTTTCTCTTCTTCATGAAACTTATAATGAGCTATCAGGACTGATAATCAAGCCTTCTTTCTGAAATTTTCTAAATTTTTTCAAAATTTTCTTGCATTTTTCCTGACTTTCTTGTAGAATAGAGTTTATCTATTCAGATTATTCTGAAAATTCAAAAACGGGAGGTTTTTATGTCACAAGTTACTTCATCACACCAGTCTACCTGGACAAGCAAGCTGAAAGCGATGGGACCAGGGATTCTAATGGCTTCCGCTGCAGTCGGAGGTTCTCACATCGTATCCTCCACTCAAGCTGGCGGTTCTTATGGATGGTCTCTGCTTCTCTTGGTCATCTTAGCCAATGTTTTTAAATACCCATTTTTCCGTTTTGGTGCTGAATACACAGCAGATACTGGAAAGACCTTGGTTGAAGGCTATGCAGAAAAAGGCAAGCTCTATCTCTGGATTTTCTTTATTCTCAATGTCTTCTCTGCTATGGTCAATACAGCTGGGGTCGCTATCCTTTGCTCCGCCATCATCGCTAGCGCTTTTCCAATGATTGGTCTTAGCATCACTCAATGGTCTCTTATCCTTGTTGCGGTCATTTGGGCTATGCTGCTCTTTGGTGGCTACAAACTATTGGACGGTATGGCAAAATGGATCATGTCTGCCTTGACTATTGCGACCGTTCTTGCAGTTATTATTGCAGCAATTAAGCATCCAGAATACAGCTCTGATTTTGTCGAAAAGACACCTTGGCAAATGGCGGCACTCCCTTTTATCGTTTCCCTCCTAGGATGGATGCCTGCTCCTATTGAAATTTCAGCCATCAATTCACTCTGGTCTGCTGAAAAGAAAAAGACCGTCAACTTTAATACAGCGGACGCTCTTTTCGACTTTAACGTTGGTTACATTGGAACTGCTATCCTAGCTGTATTCTTCGTGGCACTAGGAGCACTTATTCAGTATCCTACAGGTCAAGCAGTTGAAGCCGCTTCAGCCAAGTACATTTCTCAATTCGTGGGCATGTACGCCTCTGTCCTTGGCGAATGGTCTCGATATTTGATTACCTTCATCGCTTTCCTCTGTATCTTTGGGACAGTCATCACCGTTATAGATGGCTACTCTCGTGTCAATCAGGAATCTCTTCGACTCTTGCTAAGTCAAAAAGAGGATAATCGTAAATCTTTGAACATCTGGATGACCATTACAGCTATCATCGGTATCGTCATCATCAAGTTCTTTGCTGGACAAGTTTCAATCATGCTCCGCTTTGCCATGATTGGATCTTTCCTGACAACACCATTCTTCGCTCTTTTGAACTATGTATTGGTGACGCGTGAAAATAAAAATCTTCCTTCCTGGCTAAAACTCCTCGCTATTGCAGGATTGATTTTTCTCTTTGGTTTTGCTATCTTCTTTATCTATGCACTTGCCATCGGAAAAGCAGGATAGTTTATAAAATGGCACCCTTATGGGGTGCTTTTTGCATACATAAAAAGCAGTTGAAAATCTCAACTGCCCTTCAGTACTGCTTTATTTTTCTGTCTCCAACTCATATAAGTCCGCGATAATCGCTGCGACCTTTTTAATATCTCCCAACATTCCTCGCATTTCAAAGTCAGCCAAAACTGGGAAACCAAAGCGCTGACTATACTGCTTGGCGGTCAGGCAGTATTGATTGTTAAAATTGCGATTCCCAGAACCCACTACCCCAAAACACTTACTAGCATTGTCTCCATAGGCGATAAAATCACCCACTGGAGTCGTTAAAATCTCAACATCGCCGTTATCGACACCATTTCCACCTTGCAGATAGGTTGGCAAGAAAGCGACATAGGGATGCTCCATTTCAAAGAATTCTTGACCTTCCTTGACCAAGTCCTTGATATGGATTTTTTGGACCTCAATCCCCTCATACTGGGACAAGAGATAATCCTTGAGCCGGGTTACAAAACTCTCTGTATTCCCGCTCAAACTGATATAGACTAAGGATATTTTTTTCATGATGACCTCGATTTTTATGTTTAAAATATTAAAAGAACTACCAAGATTGTAACTTGATAGTTCTCTTTTGTCAATACTTAGGCAACTTCCTCTGTTTCGGCTTCTTCAGCCAAATCTTTTTGTTGGCGCCACATCTTGTAAAAGACTAAGGCTAAAAAGAGGATATTGATGATGATGAACAAAATATTTGTTCCTTGTGCTAATGCTCCCATTCCTAAGCCGAGGGTAGTATCTTTGATTAATTGAACTGCATCTTGAACGTTCATATAGCTATAAACCAAACCAACAATAGCTAGTAGAACATAGCCAATATAAGCATAGTTTGCGAATTGCACATTTTTACGTACTAGGAACACAAAGGCTACTACAACTAGAATTGCTGATAAGACAATCAACAACGTATTAAAAATAGAGTGCGATGACGCTGTTACTTGGTAAGTATAATTGACTGTGTCTTCTAATTGCTGGGCAGTGAGCGTCCCGCTATTTGCCAGGCTAGCACGAAGAGCATCTTTACTCGGCAATGGACTCAAGATTCCAAATAATGACATAGATGAAATAAGGGCTGATAGGACTAACAAGACCCAAAGATAAATAGGATTCTTTTTCATGTTTTCCTCCATAAGATATTTTAAACATTATAGCATTTTTTGTACAGGAATACAACTTTTACAAGCTGGTTTCAACTTGTTTCCGATAAGCTTTCGGTGATTTTCCGCACAATTTACGGAAAACCTTGTAGAAATATCCAACATTACTGTAACCTACTGCATAGCAAATATCTTCAATACTATCACTGGTCGAAAGTAAGAGTTGCTGCGCTGCCTTAATTCGCTGTTTATTGAGCAATTCCGCAAAGGTTGAGTTGGTTTCCCTCTTGATCAGCTGACCGAGATAGACAGGATTGATAAAGAGATCCTTGCTAATATCCTTAAGTGAGAGTTCTTTCTGATAATCACGCCCAATCACCTCCAGAACGCTCACCACATTTTCATTCATGCGGTACTGGCCAAAGAACTTGATCAAGGTCTCTTTGATGTAGGCAACCAATTCTTCAAAGGAGTTAATGGCATGGATGGCTTTGACAATCTCGGTCATATCATCTGCTTTTAGGTGTTCAAACAAATGAAAGACATCCATGACAAACTGGGTGAAGAGCTGCTTCGTGATGGCCACGCGCGGAGTATTCTCCAAAACAACCTTCTCTAGCAAGGTTAATTCTTCGATGATTTGATTGATATTCCCTTGGATAATCACCCGATAAATCGGCTCGTAATAAGCAAACAAACTCTCGGATTTTTCTAGATTGACAGAACCGTAAAAGAGGGCTTTTTCTGCGTTGATTTTCCATTTTTCAAAGGCTTGTTGGTAGGGCGCTCCAAAAGACGTTACTACGATTCCATCTAGTGGCTGATCAGAGATAAAAATCTGCCAGTCTTGACCTAAAACATAGTAAGGAATAGTGAAAGACCCTTGTTTTTCCTTGGAAAGACCAATCCACCAGTTGTCTTTACCTGCTAAGAAGTTGACAAAGCCTTCTTCATCCAATTCTTGGCTGAGAATCTGGCTCTGCACTACCTTTTCCTGAAGTTGGCTCGCAATTTTTTCTAATAAATGACTCAACTCCACCTTATCCACTGGCTTGACAAGATAATCCACGACACTAAGATTCATTGCTTTTTTAACGTAGTCAAACTCCTGATAGCCAGACAGCAAGATATAATAGGTATCTGGAAGCAGCTCCTTCATTTCCTTAATCATCTCAAGTCCTGTTTTATCCGGCATGTTGACATCGGAAATGATTACATCTACTGGATTTTCCTTGACATAATCTAAAGCATCATCTGCGTGATTAGCTGTTGCGACGACTTGCATATCCCATTTTTCAAAGGGGATTAACCGCTTGAGCCCCTCTGTCACCATGTACTCATCGTCTACTAATAAAACTTTATACATTTCCCTTCCTTTCTATTCATTTTGAATAGTAATACGGTAACGAACACCTTCTTGTTCAGCTGACTCTACACTGATTTGGTAGCGATCTCCAAAATAGAGGACAAAGCGTTCGTGTACATTGATTATTCCAATTGATTGTCGCTCTCCGCTATAGCTTGCCTCGTGCTCAAAACTTCTCTGAGTTAGTTTTTCTTGCAAGCTAGCCAATTTCTCAGCAGTCATCCCGCGACCATTGTCTACCACTAGGATTTCAACGAATCCCTGGCCCTTCAAGGCTTTGATGCTGATTACATTATCTGTCCGACGGTGGTCAATACCGTGGGCAAAGTAATTTTCTACCAATGGTTGGAGCGTAAACTTGGGAATCTTCATATTTTCTAATTCTGGCGCGATCTTAAAGCCATAAGCAACAGACCTTGGATAGCGAACCATACAGAGATAGCTATATTTTCGGCAAAATTCCAACTCCTGCTTCAACGTTGTTTCCCGCTCGTCGGAGATATTATTGCGTAACAAACTACTAAATTCATAGATAATATCTGCTAGCTCATCTTGGCTTTCCATCACCGCATACATCCGCAAGAACTCCAAGGTATTATACATAAAATGCGGGTTAATCTGAGCTTGCAAGGCCCGCATATTGGCATCTTTTTGGCTCAATTCCAACTGATAAATATCGTGGATATTCTTTTCCAGTCGGTCCAACATATCATTGGTTGTTTCTGAGATGAGGAGCAATTCCTGGTCTTTCTCAGAAGTATCAATGCGAAGTCTCTCTTCTCCTTGAGCAATAACCTGAATAGACTCAACCAAATCCACCACCTGCTTTTGGTAATTGGAAAAGGTCTGCCTCAGAGTGGTATACAAGATAATGATAAAGAGAATGCTTAGTCCAATAATGATAGCCGAACTGGTCAACGTTCCCTTAAGAACAAAATCCTTAGGAACGGCTACACGAACTTGATAGCCATGGGAGGTAACTCCTACAAGCCAGTCCTCCCGCTCGGCAGATACTGTCTCCCCAATCTGAAACATCTCGGTCTCAAAAGGCGAGATTACCGTCACAGCCATTGGTGTGTGGCCACGGGTATTGTCAATAGCTCCACGTAAGACATCCGGAGATAAGGATATGTAAATCACTCCTAAATCCTTGTCAGAAACTGGATCGGATACAGGAATGGCAAAACTATTGGGAGCTGGTTTGAAATTTTCTGCTGGAATTTTCTCTCCACTTCGTTTTTCTCTAGTCGAAACAAAGACTTCTTTATAATCCTGAAGGACAATTGCCACACCCGTCACAAAGTCATTTCTTACATACAAATCGTCAATGTTTTCATACAAGGATACCGAGATATAGGGCGAGGCCTTGCGCTCTAATTGCCAATAAAAATAGTCTGGTGTACTGAGACTAAAGTACTTATAAATCCCTTCAATCCGAGCCTGATTTTCAACCAAAGCCTGGGCAATCTGAGTCGACTCTCTATGGTAATATTCAATCTCGCTCACTGTCCGAGTCGTCACACGTTGAGCTACTCGTTGGGCTTCTTTTTCACGGGAACTCCAGTCAGCATAGGAGAGCATGACCGCAAAACTTGCAATGATGGCAATCATCACCAAGGTATAGATGCGCAAGAGCGAATGGAGCCAGAACGGCTTCATTTTATTTTGTCGCCAATTTTTCATGGATACTTTCATATACGGGTTCCAACATATCACTGATAAAGAAATGCCACACACCAATTCCTACGAAAAAGAGGAGGGCAGGCATATAGTAACCAATTCCTACAAGCATGACCGTACCAAATAAAACCTTGGCAATTGCCGGCAAATTCATAAAAATCCCGATAAGAGCGAGTTTTACGGTATTTCGATAAGAGAGCTCATAGTGAACTTGGAGTTTCAATGAAACGGTATAAGCTAAAAAAACAAAGGCAACAACAAGGATATTGAGAAAGGTTGCCAAGAGATGGAAGATAGTTTGATGGGGCAATTGAACCAAAAGGTACAAACCATAAACTAAGACTAGATCTACAAGTACAAAACTATAGAAAGCGAGGTTGCTCTTGACAAAATTACTCTTATACAATTCCCAAGCTTCTTTCAAACTATAAGCTCGGTAAGTATAACCGTGCTCCGCATATAAACTCATAAGAGTTGCACTAGCTGGTGCCAAACCAAAGACTACACCTCCTGCTAGTGTGAATAACCAGAAAAAAGCCGTCGCAATCATTCCTAAAAAGAAACGATTAAAGACGAATTCTAGAAACTTTCCCATAATATCCTCCTTAAAACAACTATGTAACTATTATATCATATTTCAAACGTTTTCAAAAACATAGAGCATCCATTTACAATCCTCTAAAAGCGTGATACAATTGATTTTGACAGTTTTATATAAGGAGATTCTCATGAAGAAAAATATCTTAACTACCCTCTTAGCCGTCGTTCTCTACTTTCTCTGTCTAGGAATTGGAGTATTGCTTGGACACTTGGTGGATTCAACGGGCAATATGTTCTATGCGCCTGCCTTTTCTGCCCTTGTTGGAGGGAGCGTCTACATGTTTCTTTTGGCAAAGGTTCCTCGTTTTGGTGCGATTACCACTCTCGGACTCTTTATGGCACTATTTTTCCTGGCTAGTAAACACGGTGCCGGCGCCTTTCTCCCAGCTATCACTTGTGGTCTTGCAGCAGATGCTATTGCTCGCCTCGGTCACTATCAGGATAAGATTAAAAATCTTCTCTCCTTCCTCGTTTTTGCTTTCAGCACAAGTGGTCCCATCCTTCTCATGTGGATTAGTCCAGAATCCTACGAGGCAACTCTCCTCGCTCGTGGAAAATCCCAAGAATACATTGACCGTATCATGGTCGCTCCAGAGCTAGACAAAATTTTTCTCTTTGTCGCAAGCATTCTCCTTGGTGCTGTAATGGGTGCTGTTATTGGGCAATTTCTAAGTCAAAAAATAGCTGATAAACTATAAGATAAAAGCCCTGAAGACTAGCAATGCCTAGTTCCAGGGCCTTTTTGTATACAATCTTAAAATTCACTATAGATAAATTCTTGAATATTCGAAAAATCGGTCACAAAACAGTAAATCACGATGCTCAAGATGACCGTATAGAAAAATAGTGTCCACAAGATTAAACGATGTGTGTTAGTTAGCTTGGTTTGCAAATTTGTAAAGTTCTTTTTCAACTTCCATCCATCCTTTCACTCCAACGTGCATCACGTCAAATAAAAAGTAATCATCATACTCTCTGTTTCCATAGTTTAATACAGTTGCACCATGGCTTTTTGCGACATCTTCTATTTTTTTATAAGTTTTTTCTCGCATCTCTCTTGAAACTCCTGTGTAGTCGTTCCATTTCCCGTTTACTGGGAAAATAATAACCTCAACTTCAATGCCCAATTCTTTGGCAACTGTCAAGAAGAGTTCCATATCTGAATATTCTGGTGACTCCAGATAGCTCAAATCTTTATTAGAATCTTTCAGCGATGCGTAGCGGTCTTTTAAGTAAGTATTGTAGTAGTTATTATCAACAGCATAGTCATTATTGTCTGTTTTCTTTTTGACCTCTTCCACAAACTGAGCCGTCATTTTCTCCCAATCATAGTCTGGGATTTTGTCTCCTAGCGAAGGGTAATCTGATTTGGCATGTTTTTGATAAAAAGTCTGTTTGAGCTTAAAGGAATACATCGCCTTATCAAACTCTAATAGTTTTTTATCAACAATCGTTCCTTTTCCATCTATGAAATAACTTTTATATTTTTTGTAGATGTCATTTTGTTGCTTGTTCCCCTTGGTAATCTCAATAATGCGATTGATTATTTTTTCTTTCGTTTCTTTGCTAATCTTGTCATTATCTAGCATGTGAAAAATATGTTCCTGAGAAGCCTTATTCAAAAAGGCATCTTGATGAGTCCCATCTTTTTCAAACCACTGAACCGACTCTACTATAGCCACTTTTCGCTTACTCATAGATCCTTCAATAGAGCCCAAGGTCGTAGCCTGAATGATGTTTTGAGAATAACTGGTCCCAATCTGCATGATATTAAAATCGTTGTAGTTAAAAATTTTATTGGGATGATAGTCTTCATTTATCGTCGCAACCAACTCTGAGGAACCCATTAAAACCAGGGTATTGGGAGTGATATTGCTTGTTAAAATATCTCTACTTTTATACTTTTCATACGAGGTACTATAACGAATACTGTTATCCTTGACTTTATAATAATCATCAATCTTCTTGACATAGGTCACATTTAAAAGGGCAAGCGTCGCAATTACGAGCACAAGCGATAGTAAAAATGCTTTTAATTTAATCATCTCGTTTTATCCCATCCCTTCGATCCGTCCGATCTCTTTTCAATCTCTTATCTCTTTAAAATCGTAAGTAAGATTTTATAGAGTTCACCTGAAAAGATAAAGAAACCAATCATAACCAAATTCATGGTCACAAACCAACTTAGTAGCTTATACCAGTTTTTATTTTTATTTTTCTTATAAAAATTGCTTTTCTTTTGATATACTTCAAATCCAGCCATCAAGACACCATGATAAAAACCATAGACAATGTAGCTAACACTAAGACCATGCCAAAAACCCATGACCAACATATTGACCATATAGGCATAGGTTGCATTGTGTAGTCTATTTTTAAACCATTTTTTCCTGATGACCTGCATCAATACTCTTGAAAACACAAAATCTCTCAACCAAGTCGACAAGGTGATATGCCATCTGGTCCAGAAATCCTTGATATCAACACTCAAGAAAGGCTTGTTAAAGTTCATCGGTGTCTGAATACCTAGAATGTTACTACTTCCAACAGCCATTAAACTATAGCCTGCAAAGTCGAAGAATAGATATAAGGTATAGAGGTACATATATTTAATTGAGTAGACAACTGTACCCGTATTGCTTAGAGCGAGTAACATCTGGTAAACATAGGTTGACAAAACAACCTTATAAAGTAGACCTAAAACGATACGATAAACACCGTCCCCTGCCAACTCTAGATAGTCTTTACGAGGCATGACCTCGTTTATCTCTTTTAGAAATCTCCTGCTTCGATCAATCGGCCCTGCACTAACCGTAGGGAAAAAAAGTAAAAATTGCAGGTAGTCTTTTATGCTAATCTTTTCTTTGATCAAACCATCCGATATTTCTAGCATGATCTGAATGGTCTTAAAGGACATGTAGGAAATTCCAATAAAGGCCAACAAATGCAGAGAAGTCAGGGCAAAGACTTTATTAATCACTAAGGGAAGAATAGAAAGGAAAACCAGTGGTTTCAGCCGCTTTGCCTCTATCCTCTGTGCTAGAAAAACCAGAAAATACTGGTAAACGACAAAGGCAAGCAAATAGACCATCATCGCTCGACTCTTACCATAGATAGCTCCTGCAAATAAGAGGGAGAGCACCAAAATATAGTAGTCCTTACGTTTTTCAAAAAAGTTTACCACAAAACCAATCAGTAAAACTACAAACAAGAGAAGGAAAAACTCATTCCCCTCAAAATAATTCATACCAGCCAAACTCCTTTTTCATTTTCTCATCTTGCTTCAGAACTTATCTTTCTAGTTTTTTCCTATCCTATCACTAGAGAGAATTAGCTTTATCTATTATACCATAATTTAAAAACTTTAAATGCCCCTGTTGGCAGCTACCTAGAACAAAAAAGAGCCCTTCGGCTCTTTTTATTTATGACTTAATTTCTTGGTCAAGAAATCTCCCAAGAACTGGATCGTAAAGATAATCAAAATGATAATGATGGTTGCTAAAACTGTCACATCGTGATTGTAGCGGTTAAATCCATAAGCAATGGCTACGTTACCGATACCACCAGCCCCAACCGCTCCGGCCATAGCTGTTTCCCCAACAAGGGAAATCAAGGTCACAGTCGTCACACGGATCAAATCTGGAAGACCTTCTGATAGGTAAACACCCACGATATCCCAGAAAGTCGCTCCACTGGCCTGCGCTGCTTCAATGACACCACCATCCAGTTCAGCCAAGACGACCTGCACCTGACGGGCAAAGAAGGCAAAGACTGCAAAAGAAAGTGGAACAAGGGCTGCGTTTGGCCCAATGCTAGTCTTCACAATCAAGTGAGACAGTGGTGACAAGATAGCCAAAAGGATGATAAAGGGAACCGCACGGAAAATAGAGGTAATCTTGTCTAAAATCCAGAAGATAACCTTATTTTCCAAAACACCGCCTGGCGCTGTCAAGACGAGGAAAAGACCTGCCACTAGCCCCAAGAACCCTCCGATGATGAAGGAAAGAACTGTCATATAAAGAGTTAGGTAGATAGCCGTTCCCCAGCCAGCTTGACCTGCCCAGCCCATTTTATAGACATTTGGTAAATAGGTTTGAATAAACTCTGTCATTCTACTGTCCTCCCTTCAATACTTTTAACTGCACACCCGCTTGACGGATGGCTTCTTGAGCGCCTGCTAGCGCTGCTTTTTCACCAGACAGTACCACAACCAATTCTCCGACGGGAGTGCCATCAAGGATTTCAATATTTCCATAGAGAATATTAGCCGTTACTTGGTAATGTTTGTACAATTCATTCAAAAGTGGCTCGTCTGTTGAAGCACCTGCATACTTGAGTTGGACCAAAAGGCTGTTTTCTGACAAGTTTTCCACGATTTCTTGCTTCTCAATCTTAACCATGGCTTCTTCAATACCCGTAGCTGTTGAGATAAAGTCCTGAGTCAAAGGTTGTTTAGGATCCGAGAAGATTTCAAGGACACTGCCTTCTTCAATCAAACGGCCATCCTGCATGACTGCCACACGATTGGCGATATCTTTGACAATCTGCATTTCGTGTGTAATTAAGACAACGGTCAAGCCTAATTTTTGGTTCAAATCTTGCAACAAGGCCAAAATCTGCTTGGTTGTCTTAGGGTCAAGAGCAGACGTTGACTCATCTGAAATCAAGATTTTTGGATCATTGGCCAAGGCACGCGCAATGGCCACACGCTGTTTTTGCCCTCCCGATAGTTGAGAAGGGTAGTTTTCAGCACGATCTGCCAAGCCAACCAAGTCCAACAACTTAGCCACTTTAGCCTTCTTTTCTTCCTTGCTGAGTCCAGAGTGTTTGAGGGCAAAGGCCACATTTTCCTCTGCTGTTTTTTGACTCATCAGGTTGAAATGCTGGAAAATCATTCCGATGTCTTGACGTTTGCGACGCAACTGCTCTGCCGTCAAGGTCACCTTACCGTCAAAAATCACATCGTTATCAATGGTAATTTTACCTGCAGATGGTTTTTGCAAGAGGTTAATCACCCGCACAAGAGTGGATTTCCCTGCTCCAGAATATCCAACGATTCCGTAGATATCCCCTTCTTGGATGTGAATAGTCACATCCTTGACCGCTGTGATGGTTCTCTTCTTTTGGTGAAAGGTCACATCGATCTGATCTAACTTGATAATATCTCTACTCATAGCTTCTAATCAGCTCCTCTACTAATTCAATATGGGTGTAGTAATCGGCGATTCGCACATTTTCATCTCCACCGTGGTCTCGGCTATTGGCATTCCCTAGACCAAAGGCCACCATGGGTACCTTTAGGGCATCAAAGACCGTATGCATGGGACCTGTCCCAGCTGTGGTCGGCAAGACTGACACGCCCTCAGGATAGAATTTCTTGGCCAACTCGATCACATTGAGAATAGCTGGCGCACTCATATCGCTTCGATAGCTCATCTCCCCCAAGGTATAGTATAATTCTACCTTATCAAAGCCATTTTTGTCTAGCTGTTTCCGAATTTTTTCCAGAACATCATGCGGTTCTAAGC
The DNA here is from genome assembly GCF_004127215.1 of Streptococcus oralis. GTDB lineage: Bacteria > Bacillota > Bacilli > Lactobacillales > Streptococcaceae > Streptococcus > Streptococcus oralis_BD. The sequence goes on from NZ_QEWJ01000004.1 coordinate 34,032, forward strand.
CAGGAACCAGACGAACCTCTAGCTTGGCACTAGCTTCTGCTGGCAAAATAGTCTTAACACCCTGACCTTGGTAACCAGACTGGATTCCTTCGATATTGAGAGCTGGTTCAAAAAAGAATCGTTTTAGAAAAGCAACGCGCTCCTCTTGTAAGAGAGGCAATTCCAAGCCGTAAATGCGACTGATTTCCTCTGGACTGCCTTGTGCATAGGTATCCACCAAGGCTAGTTCTCGTTCATTCGGCTCTTGGACATCCTCGTACAAGCCTTCGACCAAGATACGACCATCTGCAGCACGCAGGCTACTTAAAGCCTGGAGGAGATACCACGGAGCTGATTCCACGACACCACCATAACTCGAATGAATGTCCACATCCGCACTTTTCACCTTGGCATCAAAGGTCACGATTCCCTTGTTTCCACCAGAAATTTCTAACTGCTCCAAGGCATTTTTGGTTCCTTGCTCCCAAACTAGCAAATCTGCTCCACGAAGTTTGTCTGCGTGTTTCTCTAAATACTTATCTAAATCCATAGAAGCAGACTCCTCTGCCCCTTCCATGATAAAGCTGATATTGACTGGCAGGTCATCATGGTGCTGCATATACTTTCTCAGAGCACTCAAACGAGCCGTGATATGACCCTTGTCATCATCAACCCCACGCCCATACATAAATCCATTACGCACAGAAAGTGTAAAGGGATCCTCTGTCCAGATCTGATCTCCGTCCGCTGGTACAGTATCATAGTGGTTATAGAAGATCAAGGTCTTGGCATCTGGACGCGAACTCTTGAAATGCGCCATGACAAAAGGCGCCGTGTAGCTCTCATCAATCTCAACTTCAGCTCCCACACGCTTGAAAATCTCACCTAGATAGTTTGCGACTTCCTTGAGCCCGACCTGCTGGGCAAAGACTGATTTCTTGGAAATCAAGGTACGCAAAACTTCAAAATAATGCTGGGTGACATGATCCTTTTCAAATTTTTCAATCTGTTCTTGTTCGCTAGGAAAAACCATTTTTCTCTCACTTTCTACTGAGGACTTGTGTCTATGGACGGACTATAAGATCATCTTCTTCAAAACCAACAGTCTAGACAAAAGCAAGAGGTGGAAACTCTCTCCCACCTCCCTGTGTCTTATTACCAAACTGGTTGGTCCAAACCGTCTGATGTTTCTTCGATAACTTTTTTCACTTCATCAGTGTGGTAAGCTGCGATAATTTTCTTGATGGCATCCGCTTTAGGTGATGATTCCCAATCTTTTTTCGCAACGATGATGTTGTACCATTGTTTTGAGTTTTCATCAGCTTGTTCTTTGAAGAGTGCTTTCTTGTAGTCCAATTTTGCTTCTGTAACGAAGGTATTGTTTACAACGGCAGCGTCAACTGATGATAATGAACGAGCTGTTTGACTAGCATCCAATTCAGTAATCTTCAAGTTCTTTGGATTTTCTTTGATATTAGCAACTGTTGCAAGAGCAGTTCCAGAAACATCCAATTTGATCAAACCAGCTGATTGAAGCAAGTAAAGCGCACGGCTTTCGTTTGTTGCATCGTTTGGTACAGCAATTTCACCGTTATCTGGGATTTCTTCCACTTTAGTGTACTTGTTTTCTTCCCCATTTTTACCTGAGTAAAGGCGGATTGGTGAGATGTAGGTATCTGCAATCGCTACAAGATCTTTTCCGTTTTCTTTGTTCCAGTTGTTCAAGAAGTTATAGTGTTGGAAAGCGTTCAAGTCAACTTCACCATCAGCAGTTGCCTTGTTTGGCTGTGAATAGTCTGTGAACTCTGTGAATTCCAATTTAATGCCATCTTTTTTAACCAATTCTTGGATTTTATCCCAACGCGCTTCTTCAGAACCGCTACGGTTAACTGTTGCAATTTTGACAACTGTTTCATTGTCTGCTTTCTTTTCTGAATTTCCGCAAGCTGCAAGAGCCAAACCTGCGACTGTAGCAAGAGCTGCTACACCGAGCCATTTTTTAATTTTCATGATTCTATCTCCTTTAAAAATAATACCGTAATAGTATCTCATACTTTATTTGATTTCGCAAATTGTTATTAGATAGGCAGACATATAGTTTGAAACTATATACCTAAAAATTGAGAAATCATCCGCCCTTCTCAGACTGGATGATTTCATACGACTATTTAATATCAGCTTCTGCTGGGAGATAAGTGTCTCCAAAGAATTGTTTAGACAATTTTTCAAGAGTTCCATCTTTGTAGAGTTCTTGGATACGTTTGTCTACAAATGATTTCAACTCATCTTGACCTTTGGCAAGAAGTGGGTAAACATAAGGTTGTTGGTCGCTTGGAAGTTCGATGACTTTCAAGTTGTCCAAACCTTGGTTCTTGATAACTGTCTCTACACCGATTTTATCAAAAATCTTATAGTCAAACTGACCATCACTCAAACGTACCATGATTTGTTGGAAATCTGCCTTGGTGTAGTTAAGGATAGTTGGGTTATCTGCGTGTTGTTTGTTATATTCTTCCAACTGTTTGGCTGATGTAGTCGCTTGAACAATCTCTGTCGATTTTCCACCGATATCATCAAGAGACTTGATACTGTTGTCATCTTTCCTCACTACAAGGACATTAGGGTTTTGGGCAATTGGTGCTGCATAGAGGTATTTCTCCGCACGTTCTTTAGTATAACTAAGATTGTTGACAGCCATAGTGTAGCGGTCAGCGTCAAGTCCTGCAAAGACACCTGACCACTCTGTCTTTTCAAACTTGACTTCATACTTGTCAGAGTCTTTAAAGATGGCACGAACCACTTCAATCTCGTAACCAGTCAATTCACCATTTTCTTCATAGATAAATGGTTTTGGTGACCCGTTAGTCGCTACGACAATTTCTTTCTTACCAGGTGCTGCTGCTTCACTCGATGCAGTATCTTTCTTATCTCCACCTGAGCAAGCTGCTAGTACACCTGCGGCAACAAGTCCCAGAGCAGCAAGAGATGAATATTTGACGATTTTTTTCATGTCATTTCCTCCAAAATAGAATACTTTACTATCTTAACAGAAAAAAATTTTTTTCGCTATTATATGATATCTATCTCGGTGATAGTTTTTTTTTATGGCTGACTAAAAGACCAGACGCAAGACTGCAATCAAGACCACTCCAAAAAGAACTGTACCCACTAGATTGCGATAGCGAAAGGCTACCCAAGCCGTTGGAAAGACTGCCAAGAAGTCCAACCACTTGATCTGAGGAAGGCTCCCAACCTTGCCTGTCACTACGCTTGAAAGGATCAAAGCAAAGATAATGGAAACAGGCAAAAATTTCAAAAAACGCTCGACAATAGCTGGCAAACCCTTGTACTTGACCAAGATGAAAGGAATCATACGGGGAATCCAAGTCACCAAGCCAGAGAAAATAACTGCTAATAAAAGATACTTACTGACCATCTAAGATCACCCCCATAGTACAACCTAGCAAGGTCGCAAACAAAACAGCTAGTGATTGAGATACCACTGTCAAGAGCAAAAAGAAAGACACCGCAACAACTGCTAGGATCAGCAGCAGATTCCGTACAGGAACCCGTCTTTGCATAATCTGAAATTGCGAGGTAAAAATCCCGATAAACATCCCAACAAGGGCAAAGTCTAAGCCAAAGACTTCAGGATTTGGAAGAAGGCCACCTAAAGCCGTCCCCGCCACTGTCCCAATAAACCAGGCTACATAACTATTGAGATTGTTCCCGTGCATCCACATAGGATGGACCTTGTCTGTATGGGCTAATTCTTCCATCAAAACTCCGTAAGTCTCATCCGTCAAGAGACTAGACATACCGATATTTTGCCAGAGGCTAGTATGACGGAAATAGGTCGATGCATGCAAGCTCAGCAAAAAGAGACGCAAGTTGATCAAAAAGACCGTCATGGCAATGGCCGCCACAGGCGCTTGGACCGCAATCAATGCCAACATGGCAAACTGGGCACTCCCAGCATAAACAAAGAGACTCATCAGGCCCATCTCAACAGGTGTCACATGGGGAGCGCCGATAATCCCGCAAGCTAGACCGATACTAACATAGCCAAGGGCAGTCGGCATGGCAGCCTGAACACCTTCCCAAAATCCTTTTTCTTTCATCTCTCTCCTCTTATTTTCTTCGTTTGAGGCTGTTCATGGTCACAGCCACAGCAAGGAATATTATAACACATTCAAAGAAGAGAAAAAAGTTTAGAGTTTGAAACTAGTAGTTCGCAAACATTGTTAAAAAGCATTACTTGCTTATTGATACATAAGAAACTGATCCACTCGGATAGTGTACTTATCAACTTGGCTTTCAACATACCCATCTTCTGTCGGGTAAACATCGACCCAGAGTTCTTTCCTTTTCCCTTTCAGCTTGACTTTATAGCGATAGCCGTCATCATATAGTCCTACTGTATCAGTTGCCATGGATTGGTAATCTGGAAGAGCTTCAAGTTCTTTTTTTACAGTCTGGAATAAGTTAAAGAGCAATGCTTGCTGCTCAGCTTTTGAGGTAACGGGGAAATGAGCCGTCACTTCTTCCAAACGATGTGATTTTGAAAATGTGAATCTTGCTCGGCCAGTATAGCCTTTCAAAGTAATCTGTTCACAGTGATAGAAAAGGCGACCTGTTTTATAGAAATAAGGGTCTTCTGCACGCCAAGTATCGCGATAGGCCATTTCCTCTTCTTCCACCACTTGGCTAGCCTCTCCAAATACTTCTTCAAAGGATTTAACAGGCATACCGAAAGAAAGGGATTCAAACAAGACCAGTTGCGTCTTTTTAAAATTCTGGCAAGCTGATAAAAGCATGAGTAAAGCTCCAAGAGCAAGCAAACTACTGATTATTTTTGTAATTTTCATATATCTACTATACAAAAAAAGGCTAGGATTTGTCCAAGAATAAAGAGTCAACAATTAGCTGACTCTTTATTCCATGGTATCAAAGGCGAGACTTGGTTTGGCATTAAGCTCCAAGCCTGCGAAGTTTTCTTTGTTCCATTCGCTGACGCTGGCATAGGCAATCATACCTGCATTGTCTCCGCAAAGGCGCAGAGGCGGGATGATGACCTTGACATCTGTGATTTCGGCTGCTAGGCGTTCTCTGAGGCCTTTATTGGCTGCTACACCACCTGCGACAACAAGGGTTTTAACAGGGTATTTTTCTAAGGCTTTCTTGGTTTTAGCCATGAGAATATCCATAACTGCTGCTTGGAAGGAAGCACACAAATCCTCTGTAGGCAGACTTTCTCCCTTTTGCTCGGCATTGTGGTGAAGATTGATAAAGGCAGACTTCAAACCTGAGAATGAAAACTCCAGATTGTCTTCCTTAATCATGGCACGAGGAAAGTCATAAATATCCTGACCTTGATGGGCCAACTCGTCAATCTCGCGACCTGCTGGATAGGTCAAGCCCATGACACGGCCGACCTTGTCATAGGCCTCACCAACTGCGTCATCTCGTGTTTCCCCAACAATCTTGTAATCACCAGCCTCCGAAACATAGACCAACTCTGTGTGACCACCGCTGACCAAGAGGGCTAGCAAGGGGAACTCCAAAGTCTCCACACTCTGAGCTGCCATGAGGTGACCAGCCATGTGGTTAACGGGAATCAGCGGAAGGCCGTGAGCCCAAGCAAAGGCCTTGGCAGCTGATAAACCAACTAGTAAGGCTCCAACTAATCCTGGCCCATAGGTGACTGCAACAGCTGTCACGTCCTCTTCGGTAATTCCTGCTTCTGCCAGTGCCTCCTCGATACAGGCTGTAATAACCTCAACATGGTGACGACTGGCTACTTCTGGCACTACGCCTCCGAAACGCTTGTGACTCTCAATTTGACTAGCAATGACATTGGACAAGAGTTCATCGTCGTTTTTCAAGACTGCTACACTGGTCTCATCACAGGATGTTTCAAATGCTAAAATATATCTATCCTTCATCTACTTCTCTCTTCATGATAATGGCGTTCTCGACTGGGTCATGGTAGTAGGCCTTTCGCTCAGCGATAACCGCCATCTTTTTTTTCTTGTAAAATGCTTGCGCTCGGTGATTTGACTTTCTAACTTCGAGGAAAAGCTCCTTATCTGTCGGCAATTGAGCAAACAAGGCTGACGCAATTCCCTGACCCTGATAGGCGTTTTTGACAGCGATTTGTAGGACTTCTGCCTCAAAGAGATTCTCCTGAACGGCTAGAAATCCAATCACTTCTGCTCCATCATAAGCCAGAGCATACCAAGTCTGGTCTTGGGACAGGTCTGCTTGGATTTGCTCCAAAGTCCACGGGCTGACTGAGTAAACATCTGTCATGACTGCGTAGATAGCCTGAGCCAAGTCAGGCCGCTGTTGGATTCGTCTGATCTCTATCATAGGCGTTTAATGTAGGACTGGCCAGACTCGGTGTGGTTCTTGAGCCAGTTTTCCTCGGCTTCAACACGTTTGAGATAGTTGGGCACAAAGTCGTGTAAGGAGTCTGCTTCCTTGTCCCACGCCCAAAGAGCTAGATTAGCTGCATTTGGCAAGATTTCTTGGTAGTTAGCTTGTGGCAAGCATTCTTTTATTTGTTCCACAAAGGCACCAACTTCTCCGACAAAGGTTACCTGTTCAGCATCCTTGACCTGCTCTAACACTTCCGCAAAAGACAGGTGCGCTTCTGGCAAGACAGGTTGGGCATTTTCATAAAATCCTGCGTAAACATTGTTGCGACGTGCGTCCATAACAGGAACCACCAAGCCTTCTTGCTGAGTCGGCACCAAAGCCAAGAGGCTAGACATGCCAACCAACTCGATGTTCAGGGTATGAGCCAAGGTCTTGGCAGTTGCTACCGCAATTCGCAAACCAGTATAACTACCTGGCCCTTCCGCCACCACGATTCGGTCCAAATCCTTAGGCGTCCAATCCAGACTCGCCATCAAAAAATCAATGGCAGGCATGAGGGTGATGCTGTGGTTTTTCTTGATATTGATCGTGGTCTCGGCAAGAACTTGCTTGTCCTCTAAAATGGCTAGAGAAAGAGCCTTGCTGGACGTATCAAAAGCTAATACTTTCATAATACATTCCTATCTTTTGGTCTGCTTACTATTATACTACAAAAGCCGACGCATGGGAATTTTCTTTGCCCCAAACAAAAAAGACCTGCCAGTAAATGAGTAGCAAGGTGCAAAAAGTTTTTTAGATTTTCTTATTTTTTCGAATAGAATAAGTGAAGGATAAAAAGGAAGGCTTTTCGTAAGAAATTTGGATCAATTATGCTAGATAAAAGACACATTTTTAGAAGAGTAAATTTTATTCTCTTCATCTCTTACAGTTTGCTCATCATTTTCAATGATTTAAACATCATCGTTACACCCTTACCAGTTGATTCATCTGTTTGCATTGTTTTCTTTTTATGTTTTAACTCGATTATCGATGCGAGAGATCATCATCGTAAGAATTAAGATATCACCTGAAAATAGAAAAGTCCGCCCCTTTATCAAGATGGGGTGGATTTTCTCTATATTTAGATGAGTACTGGAGCTTAAGCATTTAAACCAAAGTAAAAAACAAACCAGACAACATAGGTGACAAGAAGGAGAAAAATTGAATAGAGTGTCACAAAAGCAAGCTTCCAAAGGAATTTTGTTTTGCGGTGTTCTAGATACGTAAAAATAAGATTTCCACCATATACACAGGCTGCAAAAACTATAAACATCAAGAGGCGAACCCCAATCGCAAATTCAAACAAACTAAACATTCTTGATCCTCCTTGTTTTAAAAGCTATAGGGAATATTCCCGTCCATGAACTTCCCTTTCTCTTTTCATTATAACACCTTATTGCTATCCGACCAAGCCCTACTCATCTTTTTGCTTCCTCTTTCCCTCAAGACTTTCTCATTTTCCGTCTTTTACTAATTTTTCATTTTATGGTATAATTGAAATAATTGTAACGAATCAAGGTCAATCTAGACACAAAATGGAATGAAATCAAGCAAATCTCTACTAAAAGTTTGGAATAAGCTGACCTGTAAATAGAAAGGAACTATATGATTTACAAAGTTTTTTATCAAGAAACAAAAGAACGTAGCCCACGTCGTGAAACAACACGCTCACTTTACCTAGACATCGATGCCAACTCAGAACTTGAGGGGCGTATCGCTGCTCGCCAACTTGTCGAAGAAAACCGCCCAGAGTACAACATCGAATTTATCGAACTCTTGTCTGACAAATTGCTAGATTACGAAAAAGAAACTGGCGCTTTCGAAATCACGGAGTTCTAATATGGCCTACACTCTTAAACCTGAAGAAGTCGGCGTTTTTGCCATCGGTGGTCTGGGAGAAATCGGGAAAAACACTTACGGAATTGAATACCAAGACGAGATTATCATCGTCGATGCTGGGATTAAATTCCCAGAAGATGACTTGCTGGGTATCGACTATGTCATTCCTGATTACTCTTACATCGTGGACAATATCGACCGCGTCAAGGCTGTCTTGATCACACACGGACACGAGGACCACATTGGTGGGATTCCTTTCCTGCTCAAGCAAGCAAATGTCCCTATCTACGCTGGACCACTTGCCTTAGCTTTGATCCGTGGAAAACTCGAAGAACACGGTCTCTTGCGCAACGCCAAACTTTACGAAATCAACCACAACACTGAGTTGACCTTTAAAAACCTCAAGGCAACTTTCTTTAGAACCACTCACTCCATTCCAGAGCCTTTGGGGATTGTCATTCATACTCCTCAAGGGAAAATCGTTTGTACGGGTGACTTTAAGTTTGACTTCACTCCAGTTGGAGAACCTGCAGACTTGCACCGGATGGCAGCCCTTGGTGAAGAAGGCGTGCTCTGCCTCCTCTCTGACTCGACAAATGCAGAAGTCCCAACCTTTACCAACTCTGAAAAAGTCGTTGGTCAGTCCATCATGAAGATCATTCAAGGTATTGAAGGACGCATCATCTTTGCATCCTTTGCTTCAAATATCTTCCGTCTCCAGCAAGCAACGGATGCTGCTGTTAAGACTGGACGCAAGATTGCTGTCTTTGGTCGTTCTATGGAAAAGGCCATTGTCAATGGGATCGAGCTTGGCTACATCAAAGCTCCTAAGGGAACCTTTATCGAGCCAAATGAAATCAAAGACTATCCTGCAGGCGAGGTTCTTATCCTCTGTACAGGTAGTCAAGGGGAGCCGATGGCAGCCCTCTCTCGTATCGCTAATGGAACTCATCGTCAGGTGCAACTCCAACCCGGCGATACCGTTATCTTCTCTTCAAGTCCAATCCCTGGAAATACGACTAGCGTCAACAAGCTGATTAACATCATTTCAGAAGCTGGTGTTGAAGTTATCCACGGTAAAATCAACAATATCCACACCTCTGGACACGGTGGTCAGCAAGAGCAAAAACTCATGCTCCGCTTGATCAAGCCCAAATACTTCATGCCTGTCCATGGTGAATACCGTATGCAGAAAGTCCATGCTGGACTAGCGGTGGATACTGGTGTCGAGAAGGACAACATCTTTATCATGAGCAATGGTGATGTGCTTGCCCTTACTGCTAACTCTGCTCGTATCGCAGGCCATTTCAACGCCCAAGACATCTATGTCGATGGAAATCGTATCGGTGAAATCGGTGCGGCTGTCCTCAAAGACCGTAGAGATCTATCTGAAGATGGTGTCGTTCTAGCAGTCGCAACTGTTGACTTCAAGTCTAAAATGATCTTGTCTGGGCCTGATATCCTCAGCCGCGGCTTTGTCTACATGAGAGAATCTGGAGACTTGATTCGCCAAAGCCAGCGCATCCTCTTCAATGCAATTCGTATCGCATTGAAAAATAAGGACGCCAGCATACAATCCGTCAATGGTGCTATTGTCAACGCCATTCGTCCTTTCCTCTATGAAAATACAGAACGTGAACCAATCATCATCCCGATGATCCTCACACCAGATGAAGAAGAATAAATCATCCCTCACCCATGAAGCACACCCCAAAAAGTAAGAGTAAAATCCAACTTTTGGGGTGTGCTTCATTATTGTGTGAGCTTTATTTAAGTAAAAATTCCTGAGGACTATCAGTTCCTCAGGAATTTGATGTGCTTATGCACCACATCTTCGTTATTCTAGTCTGTTATATTTTTTCTTTTATTTTTATAAAGTAGTTAACTGTAAGTTCTCAACTCGGTCCAAACATTTTTATTACTAAATGTCTTAATTCGTCCAGCTGGACGCCATTCATTAGTTCCTTGATATTTAACCTCTAATTTATAAATATTAACTGTAAAAGAAGCTTTCAAAACTATATAACCATATTTATAAGGTGGAACAAAATGAGTAGCTGCGCTTCCATAAGTAAAACCTATTCCATACTCAGAAGAAGAAAAACTTTGTCCTGATGATATTGACACACTAGCTCCTGAGCTCCCCCATAAACAGTATAAGAAACTCGTCCAGAAACCGCTGTATCACGGTAAGAGCTGAGGTATGTTCTACGGACACTACTCACTCCATAAGAACGGAATGAACTTGCATTAGAAGACGTTATATTTCTAGATTTTAAAAATTGTTCTCTAGTTTCTAAATTTTCAAACTCATAAATTACTCCAGTTTTATTTTCTTTTAATACCAACTCTGATATCACTTCAAAATCAGGACTTGGAATAGTATCTGCTTTGACGTCTAAAAATATTCCAAAAGTGAGCAAGCTAAACAACAATAAGAATATCAACTTAAGTTTGTTCCTATCCAATCTCCATTCTAACTAGAAAATCGAATACTAAAAATAAAACGATATTATTTTTTTAAACTCTTAAAAATCATAATCACCCCTACCGCCATTCCTAAAGATGGAACTGGACGCCACAACAAACTCCAAAATATAGATTGTATTTTTAACATTAGCTCGTCATCAGCTACATGGTAAGGATTTATATGGAAAAGCAAAAAAGAGCAACATATGACCAAAACACCACATAGAAATAAGATATCTGGATTTATTTTTCTAATTTTAATCAGCTCCTTCCACAATACTTTATTTTTTCAAAAAATGGGAACTTCTTATAGAGAGAAGTGTCTTTTTATTCGTGATAAGATGCAAAGACTAGGGTTAGTGTAACGATGTCGAAAACTAAAATCCACTCAAAGAATCTTAGGCGAGACAATCGTTTCAGCTACCAAGTAATAGGTACTAATCTCTGATCAACCTCCGCAACTACATTTGAAATTTGTATATATCTGCCAATTTTGAAAGTATAAAGTATAAACTAAAATACGAATAGTGTATTCAGCAAAACAACTACTGACAAACTCCTCCTTTCTAGTTTAGCTAAATTCTTTTGTTAACGCTTTCATTTTATCATAAAATAATTTTAATGTCAAATTTATTTATAAATATAGTTCTATAAATAATAATAAGTAACAGATTCTCCTATAGTCAATATTCCCCATCACTATCATTACTTTTACAACTATCAATCTCAAGTCAACATTTCTTCTATCAAAATTATATTTACTCATCATTTTAAATGTTTTAATAATAATTTATCGGTAGCATAAAAGATTTCTTTTAATCAAATATTTAAATATGCAATAAAAAACTAGAGTCCATTAACAAAACAGCCCCGTCTTCGGAGCTGTTTTTCTCTATGCTTTCTTTTGAGATTGAAACTCAATAAAAATCGAAATCAGACTAGAAGGCTAGGCAAAAGCATAACTCAAGTTAGCTCCCATAGTTCGGGGAACTATGGGAGGTTGTAGATGAATCAAAGCCAAGCTTTGAACTCATTCGTAAGAAGCCGACGACGTATCATTTTGATTTTTGAAGAGTTTTAGAAATACTACGATTTTTACCTTCAAGATAGACCATCAAAATAGAAATATCTGCTGGATTCACTCCCGAAATACGGCTTGCTTGGCCGATAGTTTCTGGATTGATGAGTTTGAACTTCTGACGGGCTTCTGTCGCAATCGAGTCAATATCATCCCAGTCGATATTGGCTGGAATCCGTTTTTCTTCCATGCGTTTCATCTTGGCAACCTGATCCATGGCTTTGGAAATATAGCCTTCGTACTTGATCTCTGTTTCAATCAATTCGATAATCTTGTCATCCAAGTCCTCGGCAGCTGGCCCTATGAAGGCCACCACATCTTGGTAAGAAACTTCTGGACGGCGAAGGAATTCCTTGGCTGTAACCGCATCTGTCAACGGCTTGAAGCCCATCTCCTCAACCTTAGCATTAGTTTCCTTGACTGGCTTGAGTTTGATGCTGTCGAGACGCTTCATCTCATTGTCAAATTGATTTTTCTTGATTTCAAAACGAGCCCAGCGTTCATCATCCACAAGCCCAATCTCGCGTCCCATCTCTGTCAAACGCATATCGGCATTGTCATGACGGAGGATGAGGCGGTATTCAGCTCGACTGGTCAAGAGACGGTAGGGTTCAATGGTTCCCTTGGTCACCAAGTCATCAATCATGACCCCAATATAGCCGTCGCTGCGCTTCAAAATCAACTCAGGCTTGCCTTGGATTTTTAGAGCCGCATTGATACCCGCGATAATCCCTTGGCCAGCAGCTTCTTCGTAACCTGACGTTCCATTTGTCTGACCAGCTGTGAAAAGTCCTGAGATTTTCTTGGTTTCCAAAGTCGCACGCAACTGGTGTGGCAAGACCATGTCGTACTCAATGGCATAACCTGTTCGCATCATCTCTGCATTTTCCAACCCTTTGATAGAATGAACCAAGTCACGTTGGACATCCTCAGGTAAACTGGTTGAAAGACCCTGGACATAGACTTCCTCTGTATTGCGTCCTTCTGGCTCAAGGAAGAGTTGGTGACGTTCCTTGTCCGCAAAGCGAACAATCTTGTCCTCAATCGACGGACAGTAACGAGGTCCCACACCCTTAACCACACCTGTAAACATAGGCGCACGATGGAGGTTGTTTTGGATAATCTCATGGCTGGTGCCGTTGGTGTAGGTCAACCAGCATGGCACTTGATCCTTGACATAGTCCTCATCACGTGAAGTATATGAGAAGTGATTTGGCGCTTCGTCCCCTGGCTGAATCTCTGTCACGTCGTAATTGATAGAAGAAGCCTTGACACGTGGAGGGGTTCCTGTCTTGAAACGACCGATTTCGAGGCCCAGTTCCTTGAGATTATCAGCTAGGTTAATCGAAGCCAGACTGTGGTTAGGACCTGACGAATACTTGAGGTCTCCGATTATGATTTCCCCACGGAGTGCAGTCCCTGTCGTCACGATAACAGCCTTGACAGCATACTCTTGATGGGTCGCTGTACGAACACCGACAACCTTGCCATCTTCCACCAAAATCTCATCAATCATGGTTTGACGAAGGGTCAGATTCTCTTGATTTTCAACTGTCTTGCGCATCTCCTTAGAGTAAAGCTCCTTGTCAGCTTGCGCACGAAGGGCACGGACAGCTGGCCCTTTCCCTGTGTTGAGCATCTTCATCTGGATGTAAGTTTTGTCAATGTTCTTGGCCATTTCCCCACCAAGTGCATCCACTTCACGCACGACAATCCCCTTGGCAGAACCACCGATAGAAGGGTTACAAGGCATGAAAGCCAGCATTTCAATGTTGATGGTCGCAAGCAAGACCTTACAACCCATACGGCTGGCAGCCAAGGAAGCCTCGACCCCAGCGTGCCCCGCACCGATTACAATAATATCGTATTCTTCTGTAAAATTATAAGTCATTTCTTAACCTTTCAAAAATTTCTCGCAAATAAGGAACTAACTTCTCCTCCTCTAGAGCTTGATCCATAGTAACCCATTTAAAGTGTGTATGCTCTTCAGGATCTAATCTGATAATTGGCTTCTCCTCAACCCACTCTGCTTTATAAACTAAGCGAGTAAAGACCGTATCCTTAGAGGTATCCAGTTGACTATCTTCGTGAAGAAGTTTGAGCGAACTGCTATCTAGCCTAACTCCCGCTTCTTCAATGCATTCTCTAAGAGCTCCATCTCGCGGAAGTTCACCCTTTTCAACCCCGCCACCAGGAATATCCCAGTAAGTCGGATAAACGTTGGGTTCTCCTCTTTTAATTTCCGAACGCTGAATGAGTAAATAATCACCACCACTATGAACAAGTACATGGGCAATAAGCTTAACCATCATTTTCTCTCCTATTCTTCAAGATGAATGTGTTTTAGTTGGTCGTCCCAATTTGGTAGGGCTGTTTTTAAAAAGGCTGGAACTAGCTGGATATTCTGGAGCTGGTCCAAATCAATCCACTCACAAGGCTGCGGTTTTTCGTCTTCCTGCATGGTCAACGGGGCATCCTCCAGCAAGTCTACCAAATAATGAAATTCGATGTTGTGATAGGAAACACCGTCTTGTTCAAAACGATTCTCAACTACAAAGGCTAGTCGCCCAGCTTGAGCTTTGACACCTAGTTCTTCCCTCACTTCACGGACTATCGCTTCTTCCGTGCTTTCATTGACTTGGATCGCACCACCAATAGTGTAAAAGTAATCGCCTTCTTTTGTAACCAAAAGCTGATTATTTTGAACAATCAAGGCTGTCGCCCGAACACCAAAGACCGTGTTCCCCACTTTGGTCCGAAAGTCTTGTTGAGTCATTTTTATCCTTTCCCTTAAACGACACAAAAACAGTCAAAACTCCAAAGAAGTGCAGGACAAAAAAGCCTGCAACATCCATGAGCTTTGACCATCATTTCTATTGCTTTTATTATTGTAGCAAATTGAGAAAATTTGTCAATCTAAATGTACTGACAAATCTGTCCATCTCGATAAGCATTATCAATCAAACCGCCACCGAGACACTCTTCGCCATCGTAAAAGACAACTGCCTGTCCTGGTGTGATGGCGCGTTGCGGTTCCGCAAAGATGACCTCTGCCTTATCTCTTTTGACATGTACTGTCACCTTAGAATCAGGCTGACGGTAGCGGAATTTTGCTGTGCATTCTAGAGTAAATTCCTCTGGCATCTCACGAGTAAAGTGGACTTGACTGGCCTCTAGACTGGTTGACATGAGCGAATCATGGTAGAATCCTTGTCCGACATAGAGGATATTTTGGCTCAAATCTTTTCCGACAACGAACCACGGTGCATTATCACCGCCGTGTTGGCCACCGATACCAAGTCCGCCACGCTGACCGATTGTATAATACATCAGACCTGCATGTTCACCCATATCGCGACCATCCACAGTCATCATGCGACCTGGCTGGGCTGGTAGGTAATTGCTGAGAAAGTTTTTAAAGTTCTTTTCGCCGATAAAGCAAATTCCTGTCGAGTCTTTCTTCTTAGCAGTCGCAAGGCCTGCTTCTTCTGCTAGTTTTCGTACTTCAGGCTTTTCCAAATGCCCCAGTGGGAACATGGTTTTTTGGAGTTGTTCTTGCGAAAGTTGACTGAGGAAATAGGTCTGATCCTTGCCATTGTCCACGCCACGAAGCATGTGAACGATGCCATCCTCATCACGCGCCACACGAGCATAGTGCCCAGTCGCCACATAGTCTGCCCCCAAGGTCATAGCATAGTCCAGAAAGGCCTTGAACTTGATTTCCTTGTTGCACATAACATCTGGATTTGGCGTGCGCCCTGCACGGTATTCCGCTAGGAAATACTCAAAAACGCGGTCCCAGTACTCTTTTTCAAAATTGACAGAGTAGTAGGGAATGCCGATCTGGTCTGCCACCGCAGCCACATCCTTGTAATCTTCGGTCGCCGTACAGACGCCGTTTTCATCTGTGTCATCCCAGTTCTTCATGAAGATGCCGATTACATCGTAGCCCTGCTCCTTGAGCAAAAGAGCCGTCACCGACGAATCAACACCACCACTCATCCCCACAACAACACGTGTTTTAGAGTTATCACTCATGGTAAGTCTCCCATCTATTCGTTTATTCATACCCTCAAAATTCTATTTACTATGACTTTCAATAGAATTTCTTCGAGTATAGTCTTTTCGTTTGCTTTTAGGAGTAAAATGGTCTGGGAGACCATTTTAGCCTATCATCTTAAAATGAAAATATGATAGGCAACGAGTCGCAGGCATATCTCGAGTTCGCTCAATCAGTCTGGGAGACTGATTGAGGTTATAAATCAGACAAGCTCAGCTTGCATCTCATTTCGAGTTAACGACGTAATAAAAGATAAACGAAATGACCAGTTCACGATTGAAGGTCGTGTGTGCTTTAACGATTGAAGGTCGCTTGAGCAGTATTCATTATAACACGCTTGGTTGGAGAAGACAAGAAAGAGGCTGATAAATCATCTCAACCTCTCTTTCTTCCTTTGCAAACGAATCAATTTTCCCCTTTAAGTTCTTTCTTCGCTTGTTCTATCTGGTATTTCACTTGCTCAAAGCCGGTTCCTCCTAAGGAATTCCGTCTCTGAACAGCGGTTTCTGGGCGCAAGTAGATATAAATATCCTCTTCAATCAAGGGATGGTAGACTTGCAACTCCTCCAAATCCCAATCTTGAATATTTTTACCATGCTTGATAGAGTCTAGAACCAATTTCCCTACTATTTCATGCGCTTCTCTAAAGGGAAGACCTTTTTCAGCCAAATAATCTGCCAGTTCGGTCGCATTCGAAAAATCATTCTCTGTGGATTGCTGCATTTTGGCCTTATTAACCTGCATGCTCGATAGCATACCTGCCAACACATCCAGAGAATTTAAAATCGTTTCTACTGTATCAAACATGCCTTCCTTGTCCTCTTGCAAATCCTTATTGTAAGCCAGAGGCAAAGACTTCATGACGGTCAATAGCCCAAGCAAGTTCCCGTAAACTCGGCCTGTCTTCCCTCGAATCAATTCCGCCATATCAGGATTTTTCTTCTGGGGCATGATAGATGAACCCGTTGAAAAGCTATCAGACAAGCTAATGTACTGATACTCAAAACTGCACCAATTGATGATTTCCTCACAAAAACGACTCATATGCATCATCAAAATGCTGGCATTTGACAGAAATTCTAAGATAAAATCACGGTCACTCACTGCGTCCAAGGAATTGGTATAGGGTTGTTGGAAACCCAATAAATCACTCGATAATTGACGATCGATTGGAAAAGTTGTCCCCGCTAAGGCAGCCGCACCCAGTGGAGATAGGTCCGTATGTTTCAAGTTAAATGCAAAGCGCTCGCTATCCCTTTGGAACATATTATAATAAGCCATGAGATGATGGGCAAAACTAATCGGTTGGGCATGTTGCAAATGAGTATAACCTGGCATGATGGTTTCCACATGTTTTTCAGCCAAATCCAGCAAAACACTGTTCAGATTCGCCAACTTATCCAAGACATGGCCAAGCTGCTCCTTTAGATATAAGTGCATATCCGTTGCGACTTGGTCATTCCGAGAACGAGCCGTGTGTAGTTTCCCAGCCAGAGGACCAATTTTCTCTGTCAGCAACACTTCCATATTCATATGAATATCTTCATTTGCAATATCAAAATGAAGCTCTCCTGCCTCTAAATCTCGCAACAAAGCTTGCAGACCATCTTGGATCTGCTCTGCCTCTTCCAAGCTTAAAATGCCAGTCTGTCCTAGCATTTGAACATGAGCTAGGGAACCCATCAAATCAAATTTTGCCAGCTGGTGGTCAAAAGAAATACTCGCACCGAACTGTTCTACCCAATCTTCCACAGTGCCTTCAAATCGACCACCCCATAATTTTGTATTTTTCGGCATATCCTGTCGTCCCTTTCTATCGCGTCACTACTCAACATTTTTCTGAACTTCTGAATAAACCTTAGTCGGAAGCCCCCAAAGCTTGATAAATCCAACAGCCGCATCTTGGTCAAAAGTATCCGCACTAGTATAAGTCGCCAAATTTTCATCGTAAAGAGAATTTGGTGATTTCCGAGCCACTACCTGGGCGTTCCCCTTATAAAGTTTAACTTTTGCAGTTCCATTGACAACTTTCTGTGTCTCCTTGATATAGGCAATCAAAGCCTGAGTTGCTGGGCTAAACCACAAGGCATTATAGATGAGATTGGACAACTCATTTTCGATAATAGGTTTGAAATGAGCCACTTCTCTCACAAGAGTCAAGTCTTCAATCTCCTTATGAGCTGCCAATAAAGTCACAGCGCCTGGGCACTCATAAATCTCTCTTGACTTAATACCGACTAGGCGATTTTCCACATGGTCAATACGACCGACACCATGTTTGCCCGCAATTTCATTTAGCTTTTGAATCAAATCCGCTACTTTCATCTTCTCACCATTGAGGGAGATGGGCACCCCGCAGCTAAACTCAATGTCAATAAATTCTGGACTGTCTGGTGCCTCTTCCGGCGAAGATGTGATTCCAAATGCTTCTTCTGGCGCTTGGTTCCAAGGGTTTTCCAAGACACCACATTCATTTGCACGTCCCCAAAGATTTTGATCGACAGAGTAAGGATTGTCAAGGTCAGCAGGAACTGGAACACCGTTTTCTTTGGCATATTGGATTTCTTCTTCACGAGACCATTTCCACTCACGAACAGGCGCAACTACTTTTAAATTGGGATTCAAAGCTGCAATAGAGACTTCAAACCGAACTTGGTCGTTTCCCTTGCCTGTACAACCATGGGCAATTGTGGTTGCCCCCGTCTGATGAGCTATTTCAACGAGTTTTTTTGAAATAAGAGGGCGACTCAGAGCAGATACCAAGGGATACTTCTGTTCGTAGTAAGCATGTGCCTGAAGAGCCACTAAAACATAGTCATTAGCAAATTCTTCCTTAACATCAATGACATAAGACTCAACAGCCCCAACCTTGAGAGCTTTATCGTGGATGAACTCCAAATCTTTTCCTTCACCCACATCCATACAAACAGCGATTACATCATAGTCTTTTTTTAACCATGTAATAGCAACCGATGTATCCAATCCACCTGAATAGGCTAAAATGACTTTTTCCTTACTCATTTCTCTTCCTTCTTTCTATTTTTCGATAGAGGCTTTAAAAGCATCGTCAATCAATTTGTCCAACTCCCCAGAATCCTTCAACTTCTGGATGGTTTTGTCAACCGCCTCTTTTAATTCTTTACTGTCTTTTTTCATCGCCACAGCGTAGGAATCTTCTTTGTCATTGTCAAAATCAAACTCAGCGATGGCTAGGTCTGGATTATTCTCTACAAATCCTTTCGCCACTGGTTCTTCAAAGATAACCGCATCTAGTTGCCCTGATTTCAAATCTGTTATCAAATTTCCATTTTTAGGAAGTGAAACGAGAGAAGAATCCTGCAAGGTTTCTTTAGCCAGAGTTTCCTGGATAGAACCTTTCTGCGCTCCAACCTTTTTCTGGGCCAAATCCTTGACTGATTGGTAATTCGTTAATTCAGATTTTCTTACGATAACCTTATTTTTCGAAGTGTAGTAGGGAATTGAAAAATCGTAAACTTGACTTCTCTCTTCCGTTTTAGAAACACCTGATATGGCAAGATCGGCCTTACCTGAATCAAGACTAGCTAGTACATTGTCAAAACTCATTGGAGAGAGCTCCACTTCTACACCTAGTTCCTTTGCGATGGCTTTGGCTAGCTCAACATCTGAACCTACAATCTGATTTTTCCCATCGACCAATTTCTGGTATTCGAATGGAGCAAACTCTGGATTTAGGGCCACCACCAATTTTCCTTTAGCCTTAATGCCTTCAACACCTTGGGATTGAGTGTTACTACAAGCAAATAATAAGGGAAACATAAGCAAACCAAACATCGTCATCAACACCTTCTTCACTTTATTCATAGAAGAACCTCCTTTTATTTTTATACTTTATTATTGTATAAATAATACTCCTCTCATTTTCGTTTGTCAAGAAAAAATTGTATTTTATTTCATTAAAATCAAGAAAAAGCTTATTATATGATATATTTTTACACATAATAAGCTTATTTATACTATTTGAGTTTTAAAACAATTTGAAGAATTTTGTCGGAATTATACAAATAGAGCATTGCTGAGAAGCTCGTTTCGCTTTTTGTTCTAGAGAAACAAAAAAGAGCCCTAAAGGACTCTTGTATTCTTAATACCAACCGTTGTTAAGCCAGAAGTTCTTGGCAGCTGTCCATGAACCGTAACGTCCTGCAACGTAGGCATCTGCTACACGTTCTTGGTTTTCAGCTGAGTAGTCACCGTTCAAGTATGAATCTGTCAATTGGTAACGTCCGATGTAACGTCCGTTTGTAGCAGTGTAGCTACCACCTGATTCTTTTTGAGCGATCCATTCTTTGGCTTCTGCTTCAGAACCACTTACAGTAGAAGCTGCTGCAGTGTTGCTTTCTGCTGCTGGAGCTGCAGGTGCGGCTGGAGCTTCATAGGTTGTTGTTTCAGTTACTTCTTCTGCAGTTTCTTCCGCAGCTGCTGGTGCTTCATAAGTTGTTGTTGAAGCTGCAGCGGTTGCAGTTGCTGTCGATGGAGCTGTTCCTTCGATAACCAAAACTTGGTCAACATAGATAAGGTGAATATCTTTGATGTTGTTTTTTGCTGCCAATTTTTCAACAGTTGTGTTATACTTCTCAGCGATTTCTGAAAGAGTATCACCTGATTTAACTGTGTAAGTTACAGTTTCTTGGGCAGATGCAAGTGATGGAGCAAAGAAAGCAAGCAAAGTTGCTACTCCTGCGATAGTTGTTTTAATTTTTTTAGTTGTTAATGACATATCTAAAAATTCTCCTTCCATTGGATATATCTATGATACCTTTTAAATGTTACCGTTGTTTAACGGTTTTATGTAGAAATATTACAAAAATGTTTTATATTTACCGTTTTAAGGAGGTTTTTGTCACAAAAGACCTTATTTTATACTATCTTTAATCATTTTAAGCTTTTGATAAGGGAAATAAGCGCAGAGGTCCATTCTTTGATATAATAGATATAAGAATCTTTGTAAGGGGAAACAGATGCACTCACTTCGTTTTCAATCTGTCTTTGACATTATCGGACCAGTTATGATTGGCCCATCAAGTAGCCATACTGCTGGAGCTGTTCGCATCGGGAAAATCGTCTCTTCCATCTTTGATGATACGCCGACAGAAGTCGAATTCCAATTATTTAATTCATTTGCCAAAACCTACCGTGGTCATGGAACCGACCTTGCTCTCGTCGCTGGTATATTAGGTATGGATACGGACGATCCCGACATTCCAAATAGCCTAGAGATTGCCCATAAACGTGGTATCAAGATTGTCTGGACCATTCAGAAAGACAGCAATGCCCCTCATCCTAATACCACTAAAATTACTGTGAAGAATGAACACAAATCCATTAGTGTGACAGGAATTTCCATCGGTGGAGGAAATATCCAAGTTACGGAACTTAACGGCTTTGCTGTCTCTCTCAACATGAACACACCAACCATTATCATCGTACATCAGGATGTTCCAGGTATGATTGCCCATGTTACTGAAGCCCTCTCTCGTTTTGATATCAATATCGCTCAGATGAATGTGACTCGAGAAAAAGCTGGAGAAAAAGCCATTATGATTATCGAAGTCGATAGTCGAAGTTGCGAAGAGGCGATTGAAGAAATCCGAAAAATCCCTCATCTCCACAATGTCAATTTCTTTAAGTAGGAGGAAA
The DNA here is from genome assembly GCF_004127215.1 of Streptococcus oralis. Lineage (GTDB taxonomy): Bacteria > Bacillota > Bacilli > Lactobacillales > Streptococcaceae > Streptococcus > Streptococcus oralis_BD. The sequence goes on from NZ_QEWJ01000004.1 coordinate 55,553, forward strand.
CATGTTTTATTCTATCAAAGAATTGGTTGAGCAAGCAGATCTAGACTTCCAAGGAAATGTCGCAGAACTCATGATTGCGACCGAATATCAATTAACAGGTCGGGAACGCCCAGAAGTTCTCCTCCTCATGGAACGCAATCTAGAAGTCATGAAAGCCTCTGTCGAGCTCGGTCTCAGTGAAAATAAATCCCGTAGTGGCTTAACGGGTGGAGACGCGGCCAAACTAGACCGCCATCTCAAAAGTGGCAAGGCCTTGTCTGACTTTACCATCCTATCAGCAGCCCGTAATGCCATCGCGGTCAATGAACACAATGCGAAGATGGGCTTGGTCTGCGCTACCCCAACCGCAGGAAGTGCCGGCTGTCTGCCAGCCGTTCTCACTGCTGCTATCCAAAAACTTGACCTCAGCCACGAAGAACAGTTAGATTTCCTCTTTGCTGCTGGTGCCTTTGGACTAGTCATCGCAAACAATGCCTCTATCTCAGGCGCTGAAGGTGGCTGCCAGGCCGAAGTTGGCTCTGCCTCTGCCATGAGTGCCGCAGCCTTGACCTTGGCTGCAGGTGGAACTCCCTATCAGGCTAGTCAAGCCATCGCCTTTGTCATTAAAAATATGCTGGGCCTCATCTGCGACCCCGTCGCTGGTTTGGTTGAAGTTCCCTGTGTCAAACGAAATGCCATGGGAGCCAGCTTTGCCTTTATCGCAGCAGACATGGCCTTGGCAGGTATCGAGTCTAAGATCCCTGTTGACGAAGTCATCGATGCAATGTACCAAGTTGGATCAAGTCTTCCAACTGCCTTTCGTGAAACGGCCGAGGGTGGACTCGCCGCCACACCTACTGGTCGTCGCCTACAAAAAGAAATCTTCGGAGAATAAGTTTATCTGTTAGGAGAAATCATGCCCTCTATCTCAGCTATCTTTTTTGATCTGGACGGAACCCTGGTTGACAGTTCCCTCGGGATCCACAATGCCTTTACCCATACCTTTAAAGAGCTAGGAGTTCCAAGCCCTGATGCCAAAACCATTCGTGGTTTCATGGGCCCGCCACTTGAAAGTAGCTTTGCAACGTGTCTTCCCAAGGAACAAATCTCAGAAGCTGTTCAAATCTATCGTTCTTACTACAAGGAAAAAGGAATCCACGAAGCGCAACTCTTCCCCCGAATAACGGAATTGCTTCAAGAGCTTTCGCAAAACTACCCTCTCTACATCACTACAACAAAGAATACTCCTACTGCTCACGATATGACTAAAAATCTGGGAATCCATCATTTCTTTGATGGCATTTACGGTTCTAGTCCTGAAACGCCACACAAGGCGGATGTCATCCGTTACGCCTTGCATATGCATCAACTGCCTGCAGACCAAGTCCTCATTATCGGGGACACCAAGTTTGATATGATCGGAGCCCAAGAAACTGGCATTAAAAAGTTCGCTGTTTCTTGGGGATTTGGAGAAGAGGCTGATTTACTCATCTATCAACCTGACTGGATTGCCCATACCATTGACGATATCATTAGCCAGCTCTAACCATACAAAAATACTCCTAACACTAGTGAACTAGGTTGAGGAGTATTTTTGTGTATAGGGTCATCCTTAGCGAATAATCAAAATGAAACGGAAAGATAGATTAACTGATTTGTAGCATACATCCACCAGTAGTCCGAACGAGTCGAAGACCAGTAAAGTTTACATACACCTTCCAAAAGTTCTTATAAGCATTGAACAGACAATAATAGCTTTCCTCTTCATAAAGCCTACCATACAGCATCATGATTGACAAATCCTGAAACGACTCAGCCGTTTTTAACTAGACTAAAAATATCTTAATATTTTCGTACCATGTCTTCAAACTGAGAGTCTTCCTTATTCTCTTTATTTTTGTCACTATTTTTTATCACTTTTTTTCCAAAGCGTTGACTGGGCATAGCGAGCATAATTAACAGTGTTAATGCACCCAAAGGGACAAATACAATAAAGATATAAGCCCAATAGACACCCACATCCCGTAAACGGCGTTAAGTAAAAACGCTCTCTTAAACACGGAACAAACCCAGAAATCAACGTTTTAAGACAAAGCAAAAAGCCCACTGTTGTAGGCTTCTTGCAATATAAAGTCTTATCTTAAAGCATTTTGTTATCTTGCAGTGATTAGGTACAGAAAAACAGGCCTAAGCCTGCTCTAAATCTAACTTGATTTTCTCCAAAACTATTAAATTCAAATAAGCTGAGAAAACATAAAGGGTAACAAAAAGGGGACTTAAATTGATGAGTTCAGTAAGCAAGTAGATTGCACCTATCAAAGGTGCTTTTTATTTTAATAATACTGCACTTCAATTCCATCCATGATATTTATTAAAGTGTTGTCGCCAATTTTTAAAGAAATTAGATCATTGAATGACGATACCTGGTGTTCCTTATCTCCAATCACCACCACAATATCATGAATAGAATTAAGAAAAATCCCACACGCTTGACCATTATAATCAAAAGAGGCGTCCCAACCATTGTCATATAACGCTTGTAAATCATCTAATATTGCCATATAAATCTAAATCCTTTTCCATAGTGTTTTCTTTCAAATAAGGCAGGTAAAAGTGCCTAGATTGTTCTAAGCGCTATGAGATTGGTTTAATTGAGATAATCTCACTCTCAAAGAGAGAAATCTCAGTTGGTTCATCAGGGCTAGGGTTGTCAATGAGGATAGTGATTTCATCTTGCTCATCATTGTCCATTTCGTCAATAAAATCAGTTACTAGACCTGTTAAACTCTCTCCATTTCCTGTTATTACTGCAACTTTTGATCGTAGATACTTCCAAAGTTGTTTACTCATTTTTATCCCTCTCTCAGTTGCTAAAATTCTAAAAAAAGAGGCTTACAGCCTCAATAGGAAATGGCGGGACGGACTTTCCCCACCTCTCAGATACCCTTTCGGGTGCGTGTGCGTCCGATATTTTTCTACTTCATTTCCTCAGTAATATTATATCAAAAGTTACAAAAAAAAGCACCTAATGGCGCTTTCCCATCTGAGTGCGACGTACTTAACATACGCTTAATTGCTTTAATCACAATTCAGATGTTTAAACAGTGTACTTATACCTGTAATTCTATTCTATACCACGCGCGCGCTTTTGGCAAGTAAAAACTACGGTAAATTTAAAAAAGTATGGTTCGGTATGTCTCGTAACTCACTGACCTGCTTTTCATATGAGTTCCATATTCTATTGGCTAAAATATCTGCAGCCTGTATTAAATAGTCATTCTCAGAAACACATGACTTAGTATGGACAACAAAATCACCTTCTAAAATAGGAGGATAAAACTTTCCGTAGTTAAAGTTTGTAATCCCATGCTTCAACTCCTCCAGGATCCCCTCGCCCAAACCATATAAACCATTCGTAGCAAAGCCTTGCTGATCAATATTCACAAAAAGCTCAATATCATCATTCTTGTTAATCAAGCCTTGCTCTATTAGCTTTTTGAACAGATTTTTTACCACCCTCTTTAAGGCATAATCTTTAAATCGCTGACGTGATTTTTTATCTCCCATGACACTTGCGTGAACGTTTGGTAAATTAACTGACACAGAAAAACTAATCTCATCTTTAAGAACCTTAAAGAGGGCATTTTTGTGCTTTCTTTCAATATTCGCCGCTTTGAGTTCTCCCTCTATAGCTTTAGCTTTTTTTATTTTTGTATTAAGGGAGCGATAGCGTTTTTTTGCAGATATTTTGTCCTCGTCAGAAATAAAGCAAAAGCCTGCGTACACAAAGTAGTTATGATTGGAGTGAAAGACCCCTGAGTCATCTATAAAAATTGAAATTTTTTTCAACTGTTCTTCCTCATTAGTTACTAGCTAGAATTATACCACAACAATATATTAATTCATAGCTTTTGTAGTATCTCCTTAACTTTGATTTCAAAATAGCCCTTTATCTCCGCCTTATCTACTAAGTGTTCTATGGCTTTTTGCCTTACTCGATATACCGAGGCTGTAGATACACCTATTTCCTCAGCAACCTGCCAAGCGTCAAGAATATTCAAGTAGAACAGCCTGAGAACAGAACGCTCAAGCGGATTGGCCAGCTTATCGATCAGCCTAGATGTTTCCATTCTCTCCTCAGTAAGTCGCTCAATTCTCTGTAAAGTGTCCTCTTTTAGTTTTAGAACACTTATAAGGTTATTCTCTGCCGTATTTACCCTGCTTGTTTGTACTCTGGTAGTGCTCAGTTCTTGCTTTTTGATAATACCACTTTCTAAAGCTGCAAGCTCTAAATATAAGCCCTCTATTTCTTTATTGATCCACTTAACGCCCTCTAGTTTTTCTTTTACCTGCTCTGGTGTCATGCCTTGGCCTCCTGTATGGTATAATTTTATTGTGTTAATTATAGCTGAGGCGGAACGCCTTGGCTTTTTTGTTTTAGTTAAGTCCAAAAACGGACATTACTCATAGTATTCAACGTACTCAGGATCTCCGAAAAGACTTTCTGGCAATCCACAAACATCTATTAGGCGTTGTACTACTTGTACGTCTATCATTATCTCGCCCTTTTCTGTTATGTGATAGTATTTCTTATGTAAAGAGCCTAAATATACTCCGTTTTTATAGATTGAAAGGCTGCCACTTCTACTAGGTAAAAGTCCTGTATAACGATTATATAAACCGCGTTTCATAGCATTATTGTTTCCATACTTCGGTTGTCTATTCCCTCGATTACCTCTAGCAACTTGATTACCTGGTAAAAAACGCCCTCTAACATCTCTCTCCATTTAGCACCCTCTCACCGTGTTGGTTTCGGAAATTATACTTCATTGGAACGCTCTAAACGCTCCGTAAACCGTTCTAAAAAGTGTACCAGGGTTATTTTATCGCTGATACACTTTTGACTAGTTTTATAAGCTCTCAGATAGCCCTAGAGCCGTATCAAAATGATTAGAGTATGTTTCTAAAGCAGTATTCAATTCATCACTAGCTAAAACTAACATGAAAGCTAGATCACTTGCTGAACCGTTACTATCAATGATTGGAGTATCATGATAGCTCTTAGCATGTTGCTTGAATACCTTTAACAGTTCAGCTAGCCTATCTTCTTTCAGGATATAGCTAGGTAAAGCGATGTTGTTAGCTGATCCGATTTCATGTAATTTCTTAATGGCCAGCGGATTGCGCTTGTATTTCTCTAAGTAACCTAGCAGCTCCTGTTCCGATACTTTCATAGTGCTTAGCAAGTTCAACTCAGCAACATTATCAGCCGTTACAGTTTCGTACTCTGATTTAATTTTCTCTAGTTCTGTCTGTTCAAAGTTCTCTAGCTTAGCTAGAATATTGGCAAACTCAGTATCTGAGTACTGATCGGCCTCTTTTTTAAAGTTCTCCAGGCGTAGCTCAGCCTCAGACTGATATAAAACCTGATTTCGAACTTTTTCCCAAAGTTCTTTTTTCATTGTTCCATAAGCCTCAATCTTTTGTTGCTTATAAGTGCCTAGGCTGTAAATTTGTGCCTTTATTTGTTGTAGTGTCATAGCGATCTACCTCTTTCTTTTTTCTCTGATTAAAACAAAAAGAGACATGACAAAGAGTAGTTAAACTCTTATATCATGCCTCTAGTTTTCTAGTCAGCAGCTAAATTTTTTCTTTTTGCCTAGTTTCCTTTTGAATGGGTTTACCATCTTGTGTTTTGATGATTAGACTACCAAACTCTGGCAACTTAGCTGACTTTATTATACCATTTTTTGAGTATAAAACAAAGCCTTTATCTAACATATTTTTAAGTTGTTCTGCATTTAACGCCATATTAAATCTCCTCTATCTCGGGTGTACCTCCAGGTACACCTGTAAACATTAAATAGTTTGACCTGTAGTTATAACTAGGCTACCAAAATGTACAAACGGGTACAGTTGTAAGCTGACCCATTTTAGGGCCGTCTTTGAGCGACAAAAATGTCGAAAAATCTTCAGTTCCTGTATAACCGTCATTAGTTTTGTTTGCTACTCATTTTTGAGTCACAAATAAATGTTGTAATCTGATTAACTATAAATCATTGATATAACTGATATTTTCAACTATCCAACGTTTTTTACTACCCTTTTTAATGTACTTTAGCTCATTTTTGAGCTTTTTTGAGTTCCATTTTTGGAATGCAAAGCATGCACCTTTTAAGGGTGCAGCTGCACCCCGTGCATACTTTTTCAACCTGCTCAATTTTGAGCAACTTTAGCCTTTAAGCTACTGATTGAGTATCGCTTATCCTTGATTGTGAATGACTTGAAAAAGTTACCCTCTAGGCCAGTTCTGACACGGCTGGCTACTCGATCACTATACAAGCTAGCAATCTCTGAGCTACTTAGATTTGTAGTAATAATAGTCTTATCTCGATTGCTGAGAATATCAAAAATAAACTCTTCTTCCCAGACTGATTTACCTTTACTACTAGCGTTGTCCGATTTTATACCTAGATCATCAAGTACCAGGTAATCAGCCTCTTTTAGCATTCTTGAGTAATAGCCCTCTAGACTAGTAGGAGCGTTAAAGCTCTCTCGAACTCGTCTAAGGATTTCTGTTAGATTGACAAATAGCACGCTCTTAGGCTCTCCTTTGGCCTTGTAGCCCTCGTTTATAGCCTTAGCAATAGCTACGCTTAAATGACTCTTTCCAATCCCTGTAGAGCCTGTAAATAGGGTATTTCCTGTCATACCGTCCAGGTATTTATCTACCTGATCCCTAGCAAATGCTAATAGTTGCTTTTCCTCGGCTGTCTCAACTATGAAATTCTCAAAGCTAGCCTCTTTAAGCTCCCTAGGGATCGTACTGTCTCGCATAAGCACATTATAGGTTTTTAGGTAGGTCTCAGCATTCAAGCTATTATCTACTCCCTCCCTATCCTGCCTCTCTATTAGTTCCTTTGTGCATTCAGGACAAAACTCTTGTATACTTCGTTCCTTACTGCCCCTTTTAGGTGTTGATATTTGCCAATAATTGACCTTGTGAACCTCACATACCTTTTCACTAATTTTTCTGTTGTTATATTGCTCAAATTTATTTTCCATTGCTCACCCTCCTAAAATGGGTTTTCTTCTGTTCGTGTTTTTAGCCATTCCTCACGACTAATAGGTTCTGCTTGCTTAGGTGACTGTTTCAGTTTTTGACGTTGCTCCTCATGCTGCTTAACTTGCTCTACTGTTTTAAGTCCTAGACCCTGCCAATTTGAAAGAATTGACCTGGTATATCTAATTGACTTACCAGCGTTTAGGATAGTTACCTCAAGAGCATGGATAACTAACTCTTTGCCATGGATCTCTAACAAGTCTCTCACTTCTTCTATCATTGTCCCATTGACTGACATTTGACCAAAAGCTGACTTTAATTTTTCAAAGATTGGATTTTCATGCTCGTCCTCGTCATTCTGACTTGACCTAGATTGACTTAGATTATCTTGACTTGACTTATATTGACTTATATTGGGTAAACCAGTGGTTTCCGTTTGGTTGTCCATTGGTAAACCAGTATATTTCTCAGGTGGCTTTTCTAGTAAATGCTTATAGATACTAGGACTGTATCTGTCTTTTCTAACAGTATTCTGCTCATGAAAATCCACAATAAAATAAACCATTTCATCATTAAGCGGCCTGATAAATTCCTTGACTATCAAAAGTCCTAGGCTATCCTCACTAACCCCTATCATTCTAACAACAGGGAAAGCCTCTACTACTCCATCATCATCTGAGTTTTGAATTAAATGAAAATATAGAGCCTGTGCCTCTAATGGTAGCCGCAAAAATCTCTGAGTTTGGGTTACTGTCTTACTTATCATTCTACGATTTCCCATTTTTCTTCCGTTGCACCTCCTTGTTAATTCCCCTGATGATGTCATAATAAGAGTGACCAGGAGGAATGACATAGCCCTCTGTTTCAAATTCCACCCATTGCTCCACACCGTCCACAATTACCTTGCGTAGATTTGTGATGGTAGGCGTCCATTGTTCTTTTTTCTTTGTCATTATTCTCCCTAATCTACTGCAAGAAAATTGTATATATCGGTCTTGCGGTAATAAATCTTCTTACTGTTCTCAAAAGGCGACTGATAAGGCTTTAAGCCGTGTTTTTCCCAATTATTCAACGTTGTTCCGCTGATCCCTAACTTTTCTAGTAGATCAGCTCTAGCAATTAAGTCCCAGCCGTCATTATGCTGCTTTTCAAGCTCAAGCCTTTTCTCTAAGTGATCTCCCACTTTCTCCAGTAGCTCAAGCTCTGCCTCTCTTGATAATAGTTGCATATTGCACCCCTTTTCTAATTGTTCCGCTTGCCTGCTAGTTGAATATAACACCCATAGCAAGGGTTTAATTCCTCTCTTGGGGTTTCTATCATCTGTTTGCTTTCTCGCTCCATTTGGGAGCTTTTTTGGCGGTCTCGATGGTTCAAATAAAGTAGCAAGCCAATCAGTACCATCATGAAGATAACCGCCTGTGTATTGGTTAAATCTAGCTCGTTCATTTTAGTAGCCCTCTTTTTTGCAGATCAGCAACTACTAAACTACGTAAGTACATCCAAGTTGACGTAGTTACATGATTGATCCCATTACTTAAACCATTTTCTTTTATTACTTGATCTAAGAAATTGAATAGCAACCAGTCAGGAGCTTTTCCATGTTTTTCTGTACATTCCTCGTCATATCTTTTTAATTCTCCAAGCAAATTCTCAACATTCCTATTAAAGAAATCCTCATGACTTACCTCTTGCTTTTTATATGCCTCAGATAATTTGTAAAACTGAGTCCATAGCTGACTAATAGTTGATTTACAATCTTCAGCAATCTCTGTCGCTCCATCATGATTTTTAGCTATATGCCACTCTGATAGAATATCTAGTTTTTCCTCAACAAGTTGTAACCCTTTTTCAAATTCTTCAAAGTATGTGTTCATGTTTTTTCCTCGATCATATTTTATTTTCTATAGTTGCTCTACTCTAGGACTTTCTCCCAAATTTGGGAAAGGTTCCACCAGCTTTTTAATGTCTTTCTTGCAATTGCTCACTGCCTCACGCTCTCGGTCGCCAATATCTGAAAGCGTGAGAAAGTACCAGTTTAAAGAGTTAGCGCTCTCTCGTTGGGACACAAATCACTATTTTGTGATATAATTAAATAAATACTTAACTAAATCCCATACTTGCTATTTGTGGTTTTAGTTGTTTAAGTGAAAAGCCTTGCTAGTTTGCCGACTGTTTAGGCTTTTTTTGTTGCTCAGATTTCTTTTTGTGAAAGGTAGCAAGAAATCTTATAAATCTTCTACTAGCCAGTTCATGACTGCCTCATAGATACGCTTTGGAGCGTCATAGTCTCCATTTTCAACTTTGGTATAGGTTTGTGGTTTAATACCTAATTCCTCAGCTACAGCCTTTTTAGTCTGCTGAGCTTTAGCACGTTTAACACGTACCTTTTCAGCTAATTCCGTTGAAATAAACATACCAGCCCTCCTTTCTAAACAGACTTTTTTGTCTGTTTTCAAGTTTATAATGCAGACTTTTTTGTCCTTTGTCAAGTATTTTATTTTAAAAAACAGACTTTTTTGTCTTTTTTCTCCTTTTGTGTTATAATCGTTTTTGAAAGGTAGCAACAAAATGACAAAAAATAAACTTAAGGAGCTTAGAAAAAAAGCAGGCTTGTCTCAACTAGACATAGCAAATGAGCTTAATATATCTGTAAAGACTGTCTCACGTTGGGAAAATTTAGAAACAGATATTAAGCCGAATAAAGCAGAAGAGTTAGCAAAATTGTTAGGGGTAACTGTTCCTGTACTACTTGGTTATGGATATCAAGAACCTATTAAATACCTCGCTTGGATGGGCAATATACCAAAATTGAGAAAAGAAAAAGGTATAACTCAAGAAACACTCTCTAAAGAGACTTCTATCCCTTTAGAGCTTATAAAAGAGTGGGAGAATAATAACGGTAGCTACACACCAGAACAGTTAGAAATCTTAGAAAAATACTTCGAAGTCTCTACCCCAGAGATAATAGGATATTCCATTGCTCACTCAGAGCTAAGAAACGTGATAAATGAGCTTTCTGAGGATAGTAAACAAAAACTATTAACTTACGCTAAAGATCTAAAAGCCTTGGAGGATTTCAATAAGGCAAACAACACCTAAAACAAACGAAAATAGGCCTATTCTCGTAACTCTCAGCGCCATATAAAAACAATATTCATAAATACTTAACTAAATCCCATACTTGCTTACTGATGTTAGAAAGGTATGACTATGAATATTACAGAATACAAAAAGAAAAACGGTGCTACAGTGTACCGTGCAAGTGTTTATTTAGGCGTTGATAAGCTTACAGGGAAAAAGGCCAGGACAACAGTCACGGCCAACACTAAAAAAGGGGTTAGAATCAAAGCCAGGGAGGCCGTCAATGCTTTTGCAGCTAACGGATATAGCGTAAAGGAAAAACCAACCATTACAACCTATAGGGAGTTAGTCGCTTTATGGTGGGAGAGTTACAAGAATACAATCAAACCTAACTCCCAGCAATCCATGGAGGGGATCGTAAGGCTTCATATTTTGCCTGTATTCGGCGATTACAAGCTAGACAAGCTCACTACTCCTATCATTCAGCAGCAAGTCAATAAGTGGGCTGACAAGGCCAATAAGGGCGAAAAAGGAGCGTATGCAAACTATAGCTTTCTAAACAATATAAACCGCCGTATTCTCCAGTATGGAGTAACTATGCAAGTGATCCAGCATAACCCTGCTAGGGATGTCATTATTCCACGCAAGCAACAAAATAAAGAGCATAAAGTAAAATTTTTCAGCAACCAGAAACTAAAACAATTTTTAGGCTACTTGGATAACCTAGACTTGTCTAACTATGAAAATTTCTTTGACTACGTGCTTTATAAGACATTGCTTGCTAGTGGTTGCCGTATAGGTGAGGCTTTAGCTCTTGAGTGGTCTGATATTGACCTCAAGAAAGGTATTATTAGTATTTCTAAGACTTTGAATAGATACCAGGAAACAAACACGCCTAAATCTAAGGCAGGTCTAAGAGAAATTGACATTGACAAGGCTACAGTTTCCCTACTCAAGGAGTATAAAAAGCGCCAACAGATCCAGGCATGGCAACTAGGACGGTCTGAGAGTATTGTCTTTACTCCTTTTACCACAAAATACGCCTACGCTTGCTTGCTAAGAAAGAGACTGCAAGGCCACTTTAAAGCTGCTAGCGTTCCTGATATTAGTTTCCATGGTTTCCGACATACTCACGCTACAATCATGCTATACGCTGGCATAGAGGCGAAAGATCTACAGTATAGGCTAGGCCACTCTAATATCTCAATGACCTTGAATACTTATGTCCATGCTACCAAAGAGGGGGCCAAAAAAGCCGTCTCAATCTTTGAGGCAGCTATCAGCAATCTATAAATAATAAGGGTGTCCCATTTTTGGGCTACCCTATTACTATACCTAAAATTAGTTATGGGTAACTAAAAGGGTAGTAAAATCAAAAAAAGCACTCTAGGATAGAGGCCTAAAGTGCTTCGTTTCAAGGCTTTACAGCCTATCTTATTTAATAAAATATTACAACATTTTGTTGTAGAATTCAACGACAAGTGCTTCGTTGATTTCTGGGTTGATTTCGTCGCGTTCTGGCAAGCGAGTCAATGAGCCTTCCAATTTTTCAGCGTCGAATGATACAAATGCTGGACGTCCAAGAGTAGCTTCTACTGCTTCAAGGATTGCTGGAACTTTCAATGATTTCTCACGAACTGAGATCACTTGACCTGGAGTTACGCGGTATGATGGGATATCAACGCGTTTTCCGTCAACAAGGATATGACCGTGGTTTACGAATTGACGAGCTTGACGACGAGTAGTCGCAAGACCAAGACGGTAAACAACGTTATCCAAACGACGTTCCAAAAGAAGCATGAAGTTGAAACCAAGGATTCCGCCTTTGATTTTTGTAGCTTGTACGAACAAGTTACGGAATTGTTTTTCACCTACACCGTAAGTGAAACGAAGTTTTTGTTTTTCAGCCAATTGCAAACCGTATTCTGACAATTTAGAACGGTTGTTTGGTCCGTGTTGTCCTGGTACGTAGTTACGACGTGCCAATTCTTTACCTGTACCTGTAAGTGAAAGGCCAAGGCGACGAGCTTGTTTCCAAGATGGTCCTGTATAACGTGACATATGTATGTCCTCCTGATATAAATAATATTTCGGTGGAAATAGTCACTTAGAGAGCCCTGATTCGTGCAGATGCCCTTCGCCCAAACAGCCAAGGTTACTTGTCATAAGACACCTGTTGACGAGCTTCATGCTTTCCTGCTGCTATTTCACACAAAGGCTATTGTACCATGAAAAGCTAGATTTGTAAAGGGATTTTACAGCTTTATTTCAAATTGAGAGAGAATGTAAACTTGCTACCTAAGCCATACTGACTTTCTGCTGTGATGTCGCCACCAAGCTGATGGGCTAGTTCTCGTGCAATCGCAAGACCTAAGCCATGACCACCTGTTTTCATATTGCGTGAAGTTTCTACACGGTAAAGTCGTTTAAAGATCTTTTCCAAATCCTCAGGATGAATCCCCTGACCCTCGTCTTTCACACTGATTGTCAGCTCTTGTTCTGTTAATTGGGCAAGAACCTCGATTCTGGTTCCTGGTTCTGAATATTTAAAGGCATTGTTTAACAAATTGACCAGAATGCGAGAAAGTTTGTCATGATGGCTCTTGACTTTCGCTGACTCAGGTGATACTTGAATGTAAACATCTCGCTCCTCTTGTTCAATCTGGAGTTGAAATTCACTCATTGACTCAATCAGCAACTGATCTAAAAAGACCTCTTCGACTTCTTCATCAGTAGTAACTTGAGGTTGGGTGTTGAGAGTCAAAACATCCAACTCCTCCACCAGCTTGTTTAAACGCTCGGTTTGTCGACCAATCGTGGTTAAGTAGTGGAGTCGCTCCTCTTCTTTGATCACCCCATCTAGAATTCCCTCCACGGTAACCTGAATGGAGGTAATGGGAGTTTTAATATCGTGAGAGAGCTGCGCAATCATCATTCTTTTTTCTTGCTCACTCTCATTAAGTGATTGAAAGATAGCCTGCAAATTGTGGGACATATCATTAAAAGCCTGGCCCAGCTCTTGAAATTCTAATGGTCCTTTGGTTTCAATTTCTGTGCTGAAATCCTTGCTAGCTATATCCTGAGCTTGTTTTTTCAAGTGTTTCAGAGAAGAAAAAACAGGTGACAGAAGAAAAATGCTCACTGCAGCGCCGATGAAACTAGCAATCAAGGTCATTCCAACGAGAAAGTAAACTTCACTTTTCTCAATCAACATTCGTTGGACTGCCCAGAAAACGACCAAAATCGTTAGTAGAGTCGACACTAGATACCCCACTAAAATATAGTTTTTTAATTTCATTTTCTACCTCTTGGTCTTTCCATCTTATAGCCCAAACCCCAGACAGTTTTGATAGCAGGAGCATTTGAATTTGTATACTTGGTCAACTCTTGCCTCAAAGCATGGATATGAACATTGAGTGTATTGGTATCATCCACATAGTCCTCTTGCCATACCTTCTCGTAAAGTTCCGTCTTTGAAAAGACTCTCTCAGGATTACTGGCCAATATCCATAGAAGTTCAAAGGATTTCACTGTCAATTCCAAAGGTTGCTCCCCAATGCGAACCTCATGAGTCACATGGTTGATTACCAAGTCACCAAACTCGATCTGCTCTATCTCACCTCCACGGCTAAGGCGACGCAAGATATTATTTACTCTTAAAACCAATTCTCGTGGACTAAAGGGTTTGACTATAAAATCATCTGCCCCCAAACTCAAGCCATAAATCTTATCCTGTTCGCTTGTCTTAGCAGTTGTAAAGAGGAAGGGTTGATCCGGAGCGATATACTGAACTTCACTGATAAAATCATAACCGTCCATATTGGGCATCATGATATCTGTGATGATGAGGTCAATAGATTTTTTTCTGAAAAGCTCTAATCCCTCTTTACCATCATGGGCGACTAAAACATCGTATCCTGCCTGTAAAAGATAGCGGTTTTGAATATCTAGAATATCTAACTCATCATCAACCAGCAAAATTGTCTTTTTCATCTGACACTCCTTTGATAAAAACAGTGTTATACTTGCTTTAGTATAACACTATTTTCCCTAATGTTTAAATAATTTGAATCTTAATCTTCTCGTTTGGTTGTCAAACCTAAGAGTCCAATAAGGCCTGCCAAGGCTAGACCAAAGATACCAAGGCCAGCTGTAGCCGGTTGAGCTTCCCCAGTATTTGGTAGCATCGCTTTATCATCTTTTTTCATCATATTAGTCATTGGGCTAGAAGCCGGTTGATCGGTCTTCATGTCTGACATACGGTGATTTGTGCCCATCATACCCTCAGTTGTACCTGTAGAGCCTGTTTCAGAAGGTTTCGTATTCATCTGACCTTGTTGAGATGGTATTGTCGCCATTTCTTTTCCACGAAGCTGAATCGTTACTTGACGAGTAGCAATCAGATTGGTCAAATCAGGTTTGCCATCTTTAGAACCATACACTTTAACAGTAGCTTGGTAAGTGTGAGTGCCATTGGCACGAAGTTGATCTAGAAGGGCTTGTCCTTCTTTGCCTGTCGTGTTGCCATTCAAATCCACTTCGTAGAAATATTGGCCTTTAGCCAAGCCTTCAAGTGGCAATAGCGCTGGGTTATTCGCTGTTCCATTGTCAGACCATGGGGCTTTGTCTGAGGCCTTTAACAAGAGACGAGTCAACATACCATCTCCACCAAAAGCTTCGTATGGGATGACTTGGTTGACACCGGCCAAGAAAGGTCCAGGAACCTTAGCCTTATCAAGGTAGCTAGCTGGAACATCAATCATGTCTTTGACATTGTTAACAACAGACTCTTTAACCTGATTTGGTGTGGTCAAGCCGTTCAAATTAACAGTCAAATCTTTAGTCGCTACCAGATTAGTTAAGTCAGGCTTGCCGTCTTTTGCACCGTACACCTTGATGGTTGCCTTATAGCTTTGAGTGCCGTTTTGTTTTAAGAGGTCAAGCAAGTCCTTATCTGATTTTCCTTGAGTGCCTGCCAAGTCTACTTCATAGAAGTAGAGGCCTTTGCCCAATTTCTCTACTGGTGGGAGAGCAGGATTTCTAGCTGAACCATTATCTGACCATGGGGCCTTGTCTGAGGCCTTCAAGATAAGACGAGTCAACATACCGTCACCAGCGAAGAATTCGTATGGAATAACTTGATTGACACCAGCTGTAAATGGTCCTGGGAAATTGGCTTTATCCAAGTAAGTAGCTGGAACATCCACTGTGTCTTTGGTGTTGTCGGCCACGCCTTTTTGCACTTCAGCTGGTGTGGTCAAGCCGTTCAAATTAACAGTCAAATCTTTAGTCGCTACCAGATTAGTTAAGTCAGGCTTGCCGTCTTTTGCACCGTACACCTTGATGGTTGCCTTATAGCTTTGAGTGCCGTTTTGTTTTAAGAGGTCAAGCAAGTCCTTATCTGATTTTCCTTGAGTGCCTGCCAAGTCTACTTCATAGAAGTAGAGGCCTTTGCCCAATTTCTCTACTGGTGGGAGAGCAGGATTTCTAGCTGAACCATTATCTGACCATGGGGCCTTGTCTGAGGCCTTCAAGATAAGACGAGTCAACATACCGTCACCAGCGAAGAATTCGTATGGAATAACTTGATTGACACCAGCTGTAAATGGTCCTGGGAAATTGGCTTTATCCAAGTAAGTAGCTGGAACATCCACTGTGTCTTTGGTGTTGTCGGCCACGCCTTTTTGCACTTCAGCTGGAGTGGTCAAACCATTCAAATTAACATCCAAATCCTTAGTCGCTACCAGATTAGTTAAGTCTGCCTTGCCATCTTTCGCACCGTACACTTTGATGGTAGCCTTATAGCTTTGCGTACCGTTTTGTTTTAAGAGGTCAAGCAGCTCTTTACCTGATTTTCCTTGAGTACCTGCCAAGTCTACTTCATAGAAGTAGAGGCCTTTGCCCAATTTCTCTACTGGTGGGAGAGCTGGATTTTTAGCTGAACCGTTGTCTGACCATGGAGCCTTGTCTGATGCTTTCAAGATAAGACGAGTCAACATACCGTCACCAGCGAAGAATTCGTATGGAATGACTTGGTTGACACCAGCTGTGAATGGGCCTGGGAAATTAGCTTTGTCAAGGTAGCTAGCCGGAACATCTACTGTGTCTTTGGTGTTGTCAGCTACGCCTTTTTGCACTTCAGCTGGGGTAGTCAAACCGTTCAAGTTGACATCCAAATCTTTAGTCGCTACAAGATTGCTCAAGTCTGCCTTGCCGTCTTTCGCACCGTACACTTTGATGGTAGCCTTATAACTTTGAGTGCCGTTTTGTTTCAAGAGGTCAAGCAACTCTTTATCTGATTTTCCTTGAGTGCCTGCCAAGTCTACTTCATAGAAGTAGAGGCCTTTGCCCAATTTCTCTACCGGTGGGAGAGCGGAATTTTTAGCCGTTCCGTTGTCTGACCATGGAGCCTTGTCTGATGCCTTCAAAATCAGGCGAGTCAACATGCCGTCTCCACCAAAAGCTTCGTATGGAATGACTTGGTTAACACCAGCTGTAAATGGTCCTGGGAAATTGGCTTTGTCAAGGTAGCTAGCTGGGACATCTACTGTATCTTTGGTGTTATCGGCCACACCTTTTTGCACTTCAGCTGGAGCGGTTGCTGGCTGCGCTTCACTGGCTTCACGGTCTTGCACAGAAACTGTAGATGCAGGACTTTCCACAGGTTTAACTGCATCTTCTGTTTGTTTCTTAGAGTCAGGTTGGGCTTGCACTTCTTCTTTTAGTGCCACTACTGGCTCTTTGGCATCGGCATCCGCTTTTTCTGAAGAGTCTGTAGCATCCAAACTTGTTTTAGGTGTTGGAACAGACTGTTCTGAAGGAAGAGTTACATCGACTGCTTTTTTGAGAACATCTACTGGCAGGTCGCTTTTTCCACTCACGGAAGCAACGTCTGGCACGACTTGAGCAGGAGTTGGATTGACGACGTCAGCACGTGCAGAACTTGGTTGACCGATTAGGACAAAAAAGCCACTGGCTACAACAACTGAAGCAACACCGACACTGAGACGGCGAATAGACCAACGAGTATATCTCTGATTTGGATTGAATTTCATAGGATTCTCCTCAGAACTTTCTTTTTTTGATGACTCTAGTATAATCTCCTAAAATTAAAAAGGATTAAGAAAAAGTTAAAATTTTTCTTAAATCCCTCTTATAAAATACTTATATTGACTCGTTAATTATTGGGAAAGAGAGTAGTCCTTCCTTTCCTACTCACTCAGCTCTGCTAGAGTATCCAAATGTTGGTTATTAATGACTGCCATGATATAGCTATCTGCCTGCAAGAGATCATTGGGTCCGAATTGGACATCCAGAGGAGCATTTTCATAGGCACGAAAACCTAGTACGTTGAGGTTGTATCGCCCACGTAGATCTAACTGACTGAGGCTTTTACCTATCCATGATTGGGGGATTTTCATCTCGACAATCGATACATTCTTGTCCAACTGAAAGACGTCTACGCTGTTATGAAAGAGGATGGTCTGCGCCAATGAGCGCCCCATTTCAAACTCTGGTGAGATAACTGCGTCCGCGCCAATTTTTTCCAACACCTTTTTAGCTGTATGGCTTTTGACCTTGGCAATGACGGTCGGCACTCCTAGACTCTTGCAGTGCATAACCGCTAGAACACTGGACTCCAAATTTTCACCCGTTGCGACAACTACGGTATCGCAGGTGTCAATCCCCGCTGATAGAAGGAGTTCTTCATCCGTGATATCTCCAACTACTCCACGCGCCAGCACAGGCTCAAATTGATTAATGCGTTCCTCGTGGTCATCAATAGCGATGATATTCATGTCATGCTTGGCTAGGGCAGCCAAAACACTGCTCCCAAAAATTCCCAAGCCTAAAATTCCAATTGTCCGATCTGACATCATTCTTCCTTTCTTATCCGATAGTGATATCTGCTTTCATATAGTGAATCGTATCTTTCTTGTCTGGCTGGTATTCCGCTACACTGACCAGTAGTGTCAAGGGACCAATACGGCCGATAAACATCAGCAACATAACGATACTGAGGGCTAACTTACCTAACTCCGGCGTTAAATTTGCCGTCACTCCAACTGTCGCAAGGGCTGAAATGGTCTCAAACATGAGGTAGATAAAACGCGGATTTCCCTCTGCTGTTATTCCTAGCAGGATCAAGCCCAGCAAGAAGGTCAGCAAGAAGATAATAAAGACACTGAAAGATTTTTGCACAGTTCGGGGTTCAATGGTCCTCCGAGCCACATTGGCATGAGGCAAGCCCAATAGTTCGCTACGGGCAAAGACCAATAAGACAAAGAAGGTCGTAATCTTGAGCCCCCCTGCTGTCCCTCCAGGCGCCCCTCCTAGAAACATCTGTAGGATATAGATGAACAAGGTCACCGGTCGAGCCTGGGTGTAGTCAATTGAAGCAAAGCCAGCCGTTCTCATGCTGACGGTCTGGAAAAAGCTAACCAGCAGTTTCTCTGGAGCGCTGAGATTTCCAATCGTCCCAGGATTGTTCCACTCAATTAAGAGAGTCGATACCGTTCCAAAGAGCAAAATTCCCGCAGTTAAAAAGAGAACCAGCTTAGTATGGAAACGCAGACGGCGTTTTTTCTTTTTTCCAAACTGGGTCGCTAGATCAAACCAGACCATAAATCCTAGCCCACCCGTGATAATCAAACCTGCAATCACTAGATTGATCAAGGGATCCGTTTGAAAGGCTAGCAAACTCGTACTACCAAAATTATCAAATCCAGCATTGCAGAAGGCTGAAATAGCCAAAAAGATAGAGGTTAAAATCCCTCGCCCCCAGCCAAATTCAGGAATAAAGCGGAAACTCAAGAGAAAGGCACCAATCCCTTCCACCAGAAAAGTCGTCAGAAAGATCGAGCGGATAAAGTCCTTTAGAGACTGAGTTTCCCCATAGCTAAAACTTTCTTGAATGGTCTCACGACCACGAAGACTGAGCTTTTGCTTGCCTTGGATATAAAAGATTCCGATAAAGGTCATGAGCCCCAAACCACCAATCTGGATCAAGATCATGCAGATCAACTGGCCCCAGATATTGTAAGTAGAGGCCACCGGCTGGGTGAAGAGCCCTGTCACACAGACCATGGACACAGTCGTAAAGAGATGGTCAAAGTAGGTCGCTTGTGACGTTGCTGCTTGCACAAAGGGAAGGCTTAAAAGGAGTGAACCCAGGAGGATAACCAGAGCAAAACTTAAAAAGATGCGACGGGCTGGCGATAACCGTCCCAGTGTCGTCTTGATTTTTTCAAAAAATGATTTGAATAACATAACTACATTCTACCATAAAAACAGTAAGAGTACTCACATATGGTGCACAATGGCAAGACAGAGTTCAAGGGCCTTCTCGAAAGCTTCTGAGCCCCAGTCACGACTGTCGTAGTTATCCAGATCTGCTAAGGAATCTGCGGTAAAGAGCAACTCTCCCCAGACAACCCCACGAAGCTGGGCTACTGCCGCCAGAGCAGAGCACTCCATCTCCACAACAGCACAGCCTTCTTCCTTGCGATAGGCAACCTTTTCAGCCGTCTCTCGATAAAAAC
Source organism: Streptococcus oralis (assembly GCF_004127215.1). Lineage (GTDB taxonomy): Bacteria > Bacillota > Bacilli > Lactobacillales > Streptococcaceae > Streptococcus > Streptococcus oralis_BD. Next base: position 75,218 of record NZ_QEWJ01000004.1, read on the forward strand.
CATCTGTCGTCCAGGTCATGACCTCCTCGTAAGGAATGCCTCTTTGTTCCAAGACTTGCTCGATGGCAGAGATCGCCTCAATCTGCATCTCCATATAACGAGAAGGCGCTACATAGTGGTAACTCGTCCCCTCATCTCGCAGAGCGCGAACAGGGACGAGAAAGGCATTTTCCTCTATATCGGCTAGGACGCCACAGGTTCCAGTGGAAATGATTTGCTTCACACCATAGCCAATCAACCAATCCATAAACTGGGCCGATGGGGCAGAACCAACAGGCGCCTGGGCCAGACAAATCTCCTCACCCTTGTAGTTGATGACATATACTGGATACGTTTTGGTGGCAGAAACGAACTCACCGATACAGTCCGCCCCTACTTCCTGAGCATAGTGGTCAATCTCCTCCTCCAAAAATGCATAGATACACTTCTTTGGCAACTTTAAGTCTAACCCCTCATGTGTCGGCATAAGAACCGCTTGGGGGTTATCATCAAACTCTAAAATGGGAATCGCATGCTTCTGAATCATAGTCCACCTCCTGTAATTTTGTACTATTGTATCAAAAGCTGACGGAGTGTCAAGGAGTTGTCTTTACATTTCCTCTAGTAAGAACACAAAACTCTCCCTTCTCTCTCGAGAAAGGAGAATTTTGCTTATCCTTGTCCGCCAGGGGCTGGACCGTCACCTTGAGGAACTCCATTCGGTCCACCGCCTCCAGGCATAGAATTGACGATTTCCGTTTGTTTTTCACCATTGAGGTAGATGTCTCCACCTGTGTAGGTCGCTGTTCCATCAAAGTCAAAACCTGTTTGCCCAGTCATTTTAATGGTTCCGCCAGTGACTGTCACGTTCCCATTTGAGTCGATTGGGTCTGTGTCCCCTTGACCGACTTCTACTGTCAGGTTCCCACCGTTCATGGTGAAGAAGATTTCACTCTGTTGGGCGTTTTTATTAGCTGCGTTGACTCCATCATCTGTCGAATAGATGGTAATGTCCCCACCGTTGATAGTGATGGATTTCCCTTCAAGTCCTTCGGTGGAATTTTTGACGGTGTAGGTCCCACTATCGATAACGAGGTCTCCAGAAGCGTGGATGCCATCATCCCCTGCTGTAACGGTGATCTTGTTATTAGATAGGTACATGGTTCCGACTGAAGTATCTTCATCATTGTCCACCTTGACTCCGTCTTCTTTGGCATCGATGGTCATGGTCGTACCAGTGATGTTGAGTTCATCATTGACATTAAAGGCATCGCCAACTGCTGTGATGTTATAGGTTCCACCCGTGATGTGGAGGGTGCCATTAGCCTTGATCCCATTGTTTTTCTTACCATCTACATTGAGAGTTCCTTTACCGTTGATGGTCAAATCCACCTTAGAAAATAAGGCTGCATCAGCTTTTTCGTCACTGTTCGAGCTTGAGTCAGAGAGACTGTTGGTGGTTTCTTCTGCCAGAGTCAGGTAGACATGGCCAGCCGATGTCGCAGATATCGCTGCATTGGTGTTAGTCATGGTCGCACCTTTTAAGACTAGGTGAATATCTGCCGACTCATCTGCCTCGACCTTAATCTGAACTCCGTCAGACTGACCTGAAATCACATAGATTCCAGATTTTGTGATGGTCACTGTTGAACTAGATACTGTTGCCCCATCTCCAGAGACGTTTGCAGATGAGCCAGATAGCTCAATCTTAGAAGCTGTGCTTTCATCATAAGAAGTATCATAGTCCTTTTCTGTAAAATAGGAAGTTTGATTTGTCTTTGTTGAAGTTGTCGTTGCATTGGTATTAGATGTAGTTGTTGACTGGGCACATGCTGCCATCAGCACCATTGCCGTTAGACTCGTTGCAAGTAGGGTCCATTTTTTTGATTTCATACCTTTTTCCTCTCCTTCGTATGATATAGCTAGACAGTCTACAGAAGATTCCTGAAACGAAACTAAAACTTTTCTGAAAGTTTCCTTAAATTTAGTTTCGATTAGTATTCTTTTGAAAGGGCTACTAGAAACAATTTGAGAGTACTAAAATGCATTTAATAGTTTTTAAAACCAACATCCCCAGTGCCATGTCTCCTTGACCAAGAAAGCCAAAAAGAAGAAAAATTTATAAGACTAATGCTCATAAAAAGAACAGCCCAGCTGTTCTTTTTAATTTTCTTTTACAGAGATTTCCTTGATAACACGCGCAGGATTGCCACCTAAAACAACATTGTCTCTGAAGGACTTGGTAATCACGGCCCCTGCTCCTGCCACTACGTTATTGCCCAGTGTCACTCCAGGAAGGACAATGACGCCACCTCCAGCCCAGAAATTGTCACCGATGGTGATGGGCTTGCCGTATTCGACCCCTGAATTACGTTCCTTCGGATCTAGTGGATGGAGTGGGGTTAAAAACTGACAGTTGGGGCCAATCATGGCATTGTTACCGATGCGAATCGGACAAACATCCAGCATGGTCAAGTTCCAATTAGAATAAAAATTTTCCCCTAGATGGATATTAATTCCATAATCAACCACCAGTCGTGGATTGACATAGAGATTTTTCCCAGTTGAACCAAAACAACTTTTGATAATCTCCGCCCCTTTCAAGGGATCTAGCTCCTGGTTGAAATCCGCCTGCTTCTGGCGTGCAGTCTGAGCCAAGGCCCGCAACTCAGAATCAAACGGATGATAGGGTTCTCCCGCTATCATTTTCTGGTATTCACTGGTCATCTTTATACCTCACACTTACTTTGACGCCATCATATCAAAAAGACTTTGAAAGGTCAAGAATAGCTTGCTTTCCAGTCTCTCAAAACAAATCCCCATCCCAACTCAAAACAACTTGCTTGACAAAAGCTTTACTTCATGGTTTAATATACCCCATAAGGGTATATTTGGAGGTGCCTATGTTTCACTTATTATTTACAAAAATTGACAGTATTTCTACCAGCGAGTTAGAAGCTAAACTCAGAGAACCGATTCAGCTACTGGATGTTCGGACACCTACAGAATTCCGCAGAGGTCATATCAAAAATGCCAAGAATGTCCCTCTAACCGAAATCGGATCTTACACACCTGAGACAAAAGAAACACTTTATGTCATTTGTCATTCTGGAGTGCGAAGCAAACTAGCTGCGAAGAAGCTAAAGAAAAAAGGCTACGATGTCATCAACGTCCGAGGGGGCATGAGTGCTTGGACAGGCAAGGTCATCTAGATTTATAAAGGAGAAAATCAATGAAAATCATTATTGTCGGAGGAGTGGCAGGCGGTATGTCTGCAGCAACCCGTCTCAGGCGTCTCATGGAAGATGCTGAAATCACTATTTTTGAGAAAGGTCCCTTTGTTTCCTTTGCAAACTGCGGACTTCCTTACTATGTTTCAGGAGAAATTGCAAACCGTGATAGTTTATTGGTTCAAACTCCTGAAAGTCTCAAGGCACGCTTTAATCTTGATGTTCGTCCTTTCCATGAGGTCATCCAGATTTCGCCAGCAGAGCACACTGTGACCGTACGCCATGATGGACAGGAATTCACAGAAAGCTATGACAAGTTGATCCTCTCCCCAGGAGCTAAACCATTTGTTCCTACCATTGAAGGCTTGGCAGAAGCTAAGAACGCCTACACGCTCCGCAATGTTCCCGATCTTGATGAAATTATGGCAGCCTTGGACAATCATCCAAAAGAAGCTGTCGTTATCGGTGCAGGCTTTATCGGTCTTGAAATGGCTGAAAACCTGGCAAAACGTGGATTGCAAGTTACCATCGTTGAGAAAGCGCCCCATGTCTTGCCGCCATTAGATCACGAAATGGCAGCCTTTATCCAAGCAGAATTGGTTAAAAACGGCGTTCGTGTTATCACTTCTCAGTCTGCTACTCGATTTGAAGATCAAGGAAAAATCATCATTCTCGAAAACGGTCAAAAGATCACTTCTGACCTCACCATCCTTTCTGTAGGTGTTGAACCTGAAAACAGACTGGCTCAGGCAGCTGGGATTGAACTGGGACTTCGTGGCGGTATCCTCGTCAACGAAAACTACGAAACCAGTCAAAAAGATATTTTTGCAGTTGGAGATGCCATCGTCGTCAAGCAAGAGATTACTGGCCAAGATGCCCTCATCTCTCTAGCTTCTCCTGCCAATCGTCAAGGACGACAAGTAGCGGACGTCATCGCAGGACTCGGTCGTACCAACAAGGGCAGTATCGGTACTGCCATCGTTCGTGCCTTTGATATGACAGCTGCTTCGACTGGTCTCAGCGAACGTATCCTTGTCATGAATCAACTTCCTTACAAGGCCCTTCATGTCAGTGGGAAAGACCACGCTGGTTATTATCCAGGCGCTACTGATATGACCTTGAAGCTCCTCTTTGACCCGACCACTGGAAAAATCTACGGTGCCCAAGGAGTTGGGAAGAAAGGCGTTGACAAGCGAATCGATATCCTGGCAACTGCTATCAAGGGAAATCTCACCGTCTTTGACTTACCAGAATTGGAGTTCACCTATGCGCCACCATTTGGCTCTGCCAAGGATCCCGTCAATATGCTGGGCTACGCAGCCTTGAACCTTATCGAAGGTCTCAGCGATAATGTTCAATGGTACCAGCTCGAAGACGAACTAGCTTCTGGAAAGAAATTCCTAGATGTGCGGACAAGTGGCGAATTTCAGAGTGGTCGACTCAAAGTCGACACTATCCACATTCCCCTAAACGAACTTCGTGAACGCTTGGATGAACTGGACAAGAACCAAGCCTACATCGTTAGCTGCCACAGTGGTTTGCGTAGCTATATCGCAGAGCGTATCCTCAAACAAACAGGATTTACCGTTCAAAACCTTGACGGCGCTTATTCACTATACAAAATGGCTAACCCAGAAGGAGTAGAATATGGTAACTAATATCAGCATGGCTGACTTTTATGAAAAATATCAAAATGAAAAACTAGATCTTATCGATGTACGTGAAGTACATGAGTTTCAAGCAGGACATGCGCCAGGTGCAAAAAATCTTCCGTTAAGCACCTTGGAGCAAGGCTACAAAGAACTCAAACCTGACCAGGAATACCATGTCATTTGTCAAGGTGGAGTGCGTTCTGCCTCTGCCTGTCAATTTCTCAGCGCCCAAGGCCTTACCGTTACCAATGTAGAAGGTGGTATGAACCACTGGCCAGGTGAGGTAGAATAAGTCAAAGTTACTTAAAATCAGTCTCAGCAATCAGTCCGCATCCAAATCCTCACATAGGATTAGAATGCGGGCTTTTTGTATTGACCACGTTAGTGCCGTTATCAATACAATTCCCCCTCTGGATAGCTGACCTTCACTCTCCCACAAGGATACAAGCAAGAAAAACCCAAACAATTTCTACAAATCTCTGTCAAAAAGGTTGCACTATTTTGACTATTTTGCTATATTAAGAACATAAACAATAATAAACAACTTATTTTTTGTAAGTTTTTTTTAAAATAAAAATGTATACGCTTACAAGAAAGAAGAGGGAGATTCCTATGGACAAAAGATTTTGGGAGAAATCCTGTCGCTACAGCATCCGCAAACTGACAGTTGGGACTGCTTCTGTTTTGTTGGGAGCTGTTTTTCTAGCCAGCCACACTGTCTCCGCTGATAGTATTGAGGTCAAACAAACTGAACAGACCTCCGTCGAAACTAGCACTAAGCCTGATAGCGAACCCAGAGCAGTTGAAGCTACTGAGACTACAGAGCCACCTCTAGCTGAGAATCCAGTTTCCAAAAGCAAAGCAACCGGGGAGACTCAGACAACAAATCGTCAAGCTAGTGAAGAAGCCATTGTAGAAGCTAAAGAAAATAAGGAGAATAAAAATACCGAGCTGCCAGTGAAAAAGCAAGAAAACTATCAACTCAACTATGATCAGCCAACAGCCCCTTCCTATGATGGATGGGAAAAACAAGCCCTTCCAGTCGGAAATGGCGAGATGGGAGCCAAGGTCTTTGGTCTGATTGGCGAAGAGAGAATTCAGTATAACGAAAAGACCCTCTGGTCAGGAGGTCCCCAACCTGATAGCACCGATTATAACGGAGGGAACTACAAGGATCGCTATAAGGTCTTGGCAGAGATTCGTAAAGCTCTCGAAGATGGAGACCGCCAAAAAGCCAAACAACTAGCTGAACAAAATCTAGTTGGACCAAACAACGCCCAGTATGGTCGTTACCTAGCCTTTGGGGATATCTTCATGGTCTTTAATAACCAGAAGAAAGGGCTTGATACTGTAACAGACTATCACCGCGGTTTGGACATCACAGAAGCCACTACGACCACTTCTTATACCCAAGATGGGACGACCTTCAAACGCGAAACCTTCTCCAGCTATCCTGATGATGTCACCGTGACCCACTTAACCAAAAAAGGAAACAAGACGCTTGACTTTACCCTTTGGAATAGCTTGACAGAGGACTTACTTGCTAATGGCAACTACTCTTGGGAATATTCCAACTATAAGAACGGTCATGTCACTACAGATGAAAATGGAATCCTTCTAAAAGGGACTGTCAAAGATAACGGCCTCAAATTTGCATCCTATCTAGGAATTAAAACGGACGGAAAAGTCACTGTTCAGAATGAGACTCTAACCGTTACAGGTGCAAGCTATGCGACCCTCTATCTCAGCGCCAAAACTAACTTTGCTCAAAATCCAAAAACCAATTATCGAAAAGACATTGACCTCGAAAAAACGGTTAAAGGCATTGTAGAAGCCGCTAAGGCCAAAGACTACGAGACACTTAAAAAGGACCACATCAAGGATTATCAAAGTCTCTTTAATCGCGTTAAACTAAACCTAGGTGGAAGCAAGACTGCTCAAACGACAAAAGAGGCCCTTCAAGGATATAACCCTAGCAAAGGGCAAAAACTGGAAGAACTCTTCTTCCAATACGGACGTTATCTATTGATTAGTTCGTCTCGTGATCGGACAGATGCCCTTCCTGCCAACCTACAAGGAGTCTGGAATGCTGTAGACAATCCACCTTGGAACGCTGACTACCACCTCAATGTCAATTTGCAAATGAACTATTGGCCAGCCTACATGAGCAACCTGGCTGAAACAGCCAAGCCAATGATTAATTACATTGACGACATGCGTTACTATGGCCGTATCGCTGCCAAGGAATACGCTGGTATCGAGTCAAAAGACGGACAGGAAAATGGATGGCTGGTCCACACTCAAGCAACACCATTTGGCTGGACTACTCCTGGTTGGAATTATTATTGGGGTTGGTCGCCAGCTGCTAATGCCTGGATGATGCAGAACGTCTATGACTACTATAAATTCACCAAGGATGAGACTTATCTCAAAGAAAAGATTTATCCTATGCTCAAGGAAACTGCCAAGTTCTGGAACTCCTTCTTGCACTATGACAAGGCCAGTGACCGTTGGGTGTCTTCTCCATCCTACTCACCAGAACACGGTACCATTACCATCGGAAACACCTTTGACCAGTCGCTAGTCTGGCAGCTATTCCATGACTACATGGAAGTCGCCAACCATCTGAAAGTCGACCAAGACTTAGTCACAGAGGTCAAGGCTAAATTTGACAAACTAAAACCCCTTCACATCAACAAAGAAGGACGGATCAAGGAATGGTACGAGGAAGACAGTCCACAATTCACCAACGAAGGGATTGAAAATAACCACCGCCACGTTTCCCATCTGGTAGGTCTCTTCCCAGGTACACTCTTTAGCAAGGATCAGGCTGAATACTTAGAGGCTGCGCGTGCAACCCTTAATCACCGTGGAGATGGCGGGACTGGTTGGTCTAAAGCCAATAAAATCAACCTCTGGGCTCGTCTCTTAGACGGTAACCGTGCCCATCGCTTACTCGCTGAACAGCTCAAGTATTCAACCCTAGAAAATCTTTGGGATACCCACGCACCATTCCAAATCGATGGAAACTTTGGGGCAACTAGTGGGATGGCAGAAATGCTCCTGCAATCTCATACTGGCTATATTGCGCCATTGCCAGCCCTTCCAGATGCTTGGAAAGACGGTCAGGTTTCTGGCTTGATTGCCCGTGGTAACTTCGAAGTCAGCATGAAGTGGAAAGATAAAAATCTTCAAAGCTTGTCCTTCCTTTCAAATGTCGGTGGAGACTTGGTTGTAGACTATCCAAATATCGAAGCCAGCCAAATCAAGGTCAATGGCAAAGCTGTCAAGGCAACTGTCCTCAAAGATGGCCGCATCCAACTGGCAACACAAAAAGGCGATGTCATTACCTTTGAACATTTCCTTGGTCGCGTAACCAGTCTGACAGCAGTTCGACAAAATGGAGTCACTGCCGAACTCACCTTCAACCAAGTAGAAGGCGCTACCCACTATGTCATCCAAAGACAAGTGAAAGACGAATCTGGCCAAACCTCTGCAACTAGAGAATTTATAACCAATCAAACTAACTTTGTCGACCGATCACTAGATCCTCAACTCGCCTATACCTATACTGTAAAGGCTATGCTGGGCGAAGTTTCCACACAAGTATCTGAACAGGTCACTGTAGAAACTCCTGGTGAATTGATGGACGACCGAGATAACCGTATCCAATACGGTGCTGCCTTTGGAAACTGGGCCGACTCAGAATTATTTGGAGGAACAGAAAAATTTGCTGACCTTTCAAAAGGTGACTACACAGACGAAGATATCACTGCTACCATTCCTTTCAATGGTGTTGGTATCGAAATCTATGGACTAAAATCGTCCGAACTAGGCCTTGCTACTGCTAAAATTGACGGCAAAGAAGTTGGAGAGCTTGATTTTCATACTGCTGGGGCAACTGAAAAAGGCAGTCTCATCGGTCGCTTCACAGGATTGTCAGACGGACCTCATACATTGACTCTTAGCGTTAAACGTGAGCACAAAGGACGTGGAAGTGAACGCTCGAAAATTTCATTAGATTACTTCAAGATCCTATCAGGAGCAGGCAACACGATTGAGAAAATGGATGATCGCGACACTCGTATCCAGTATGGTTCCCAGTTTAAGGACTGGTCTGACCCTGAACTCTACGGAGGTACGGAAAAATACGCTGACATCAACAACAGCGACTCTAGTGCAGCTTCAGAAGCTCAGGCAACTATTTCCTTTACTGGTACAGGTATTCGTATCTATGGTTTGAAGAGCCTTGCCCTTGGACGAGCGCGTGTTACACTAGATGGCAAAGAAATGCCAAGTCTAGACTTCTACACTTCAGGTGCTACTGAAAAGAGAGCCTTTATTGGCGAATTTACAAACCTTGCTGACGGTCCGCACACCCTAACATTACGTGTTGACCCAGATTCACCAGAAGGTCGCAAGAAAATTTCTCTAGACTCCTTTGATATCATCAAAGCCCCTGCTGTTGGTATAGATAGCCCTAGTATCGCTCCTCTTAAAGAAAATGACAAAGAAATTTCCTTAACCCTACCATCTGGAGATTGGGAAGCCATCGCTGTGACCTTCCCAGGTGTCAAAGATCCTCTAGTCTTGCGCAAAGTGGACGAAACGCATCTGGTTACAAGTGGGGATCAGACCGTGCTATCAATCCAGGACAATCAAGTTCAAATCCCAATCCCTGACGGTACTGATCGACAAACCGGAAAAGCGATTGCAGCTTATGCCATTCAAGGAACTACCACAAGCAGTCCTGTCGTAGCCGTCTTTACTAAAAAGGATGAGAAAAAGGTTGACGAGAAACAACCAACTACAAGTAAGGGGGACGAACCAGCTCCTACTGTAGAAATTCCTGAATACACCAATCCTATCGGAACCGCAGGGCAAGAGGAAGCTCCAATAGTAGAAAAACCTGAGTACACTGACCCTATCGGAACGGCGGGTCAAGAGGAAGCTCCTACTGTTGAGAAACCTGAATACACCAACCCTATCGGAACCGCAGGGCAAGAGGAAGCTCCAATAGTAGAAAAACCTGAATACACCAACCCTATCGGAACTAGTGGAGATCAGGCTGCTCCAACCCTCACTCGACCTGAGTATCAGTTGCGCACCTTGAAAGATAAAAAGACGGGGGTCGAAATCATCGGTGGAGCTACTGACTTGGAAGACGTTGCCCACTTAGCAAGCCGACGAGTGCTAGCCCAAGAACTCTTTGGTAAGACATACGATGCATATGATTTCCAGCTCAAAAATAAGGAAAATCACAATGTCCAACTACAGAACCAAGTCTTAGTTCGCTTACCAGTTTCAGGAGAAGTGCAAGGAGTCTACTACCTCACTCCGACTAGAGAGTTAGAACCACAGGACTTTACTATCCGAGATGGCATGCTTGAATTTTTGACCAATAACGTTAGTACTTATGCAGTTGTCTACAACACTACAAGCTCACCAACTGTTGAGGTTGTAAACCCACATGAAAAACCAACTACAACAGAGACAGAGGCAGAGGCACTGGTACACACAACTGATAGTGGTCATCAAGAAAAACTCCCTGCAACTGGGGAAGAAAGAAATCCACTCCTCTTCTTAGCTGGTCTCAGTTTGGTCTTAACAGCTACTTTCTTAGTAAAAACTAAAAAGGAGTAAAATAAACATCATCCAAATCACCTAAAGATAAGAAGAAATCACATTGTCCTGCCCCCTAAAAGCTGCATTTGCTTCTAAGGGCAGGACAATTTTTTATTTGCTTGGTAGTCTAGAAAAGACGGAACAGACTGTCCGTCTATCACCTCTGCAAACAAAGTAAGGTAAAATGAAAAAGACCTAGTTCTGAGCAAGTCAAAACTAAATCTTTTCAGTTTTCCTACAGTTTTTAGATTGTCGTGAAAATCATCTGCCTATATTGTAGTTGATTTAGCAGACAATACTTCTCTCTATTTCCAAATCAGATACTAGACGAAATTTCAGGAGCTTGATAACAGACCGCAAGACCGTTCGGTAAAATAGAAAGACCCTCGTCTGTTTCTTGACAATGACTGGCTAGCACTACAGAATCACGACCTACAAGATAGTTTTCAGTTGATTGGTTAAAAATGGCTTGGACCTTTTGACCATCATAATTCCATTCTAGAACTAGCACATCCGGCTTGATTTCTTCTAGAATATATTTTCCATGCTGGATAATATCTGAAACATCCTTGCGAAGCTGAATCAATTTCTTCATAAAATCGAGCATCTCATTGCTGTCGGAAACGCGTTCCCAAGGCATCACACGACGACAATCTGGATCCGGCCCTCCGTCTAATTCTAACTCGGTTCCATAGTAGAAACACGGTGTTCCCCTTTGTAAAAAGAGGCAGGCTAGGGCAGATTTGACCAATTGGATGTTTCCTTTTGCTGTTGTCAAAATGCGCTCCGTATCGTGCGAATCCAGAAGATTGAACATCACTTCCGAAATCTGCTGTCTATAATACATAGACTGACCATTGATCTCATCGATAAATTGACTGGTCTTCTTGACCCCACGTAAGAAATAATCCTTGATACTGTCAGAGAGAGGATAGTTCATGACCGCGTGGAACTCATCACCATTTAGCCAAGGCTGAGACGTGTGCCAGACTTCTCCAAGAATATAAAGGTCAGGCTTTTTAGCCAAGACAGCCTTGCGGAAATCTCTCCAAAATTGGTGGTCCACCTCATTTGCCACATCCAAGCGCCAAGCATCGATATCAAATTCTTCAATCCAGTAGGTCGCAACGCTCAACAAATAGTCCCTCACTTGAGGATTGGCTGTATTTAGCTTGGGCATATAGCTCTCAAAGGCAAAGGTATGGTAAGGGAACTTTCTTGGATTTGTAAGCTTATCCTTTGTCACCGGGAACTCTTGAACATGGAACCAGTCTTTATAAACAGAATTTTCACCATGTTTGAGAACATCCTGCCACTGTGGAGACTGGTCTCCTATATGGTTAAAAACAGCGTCCAGCATGATTTTCATCCCTCTCTGATGAGCTTCTGTCACCAGTTGACGGAAGGTCTCCTTGTCTCCAAAATGACGGTCAATTTCGAAATAATCTGTTGTATTGTACTTGTGATTGCTTGGAGATTCAAAAATCGGACAGAGATAAAGACCTGTAATCCCTAAGTCTTGCAAGTAATCCAGATGGTCAATAATACCTTGTAAATCACCACCAAAGAAATCGCTAGTTTTTGGTTTAATAGACGAATCCCAAGCTAGCGCCCCTTTGGGAGAAATCTCAGGATTGCCATTGGCAAAACGTTCTGGGAAAATCTGATACCATACCGTCTCAGCTACCCAGTCAGGAACATGGCAAGCATCAATCTCATGGATATAAGGAACTTTAAAGCCGTTTCCTTCGTAATGAAGGTTTTCTAGCGTATTTTCAACACATCCCTTATCGCCATATAAGATTGTCTGACCTTGCTTATCCTTGAGTTCAAAAAGATACTGGAGTCGTGCATAGCCGACCGTAATCTCCACTTGCCAGTAATCAAACAAAGCATCGGAGGTGACTTTGACCATTTCCTTGATTGCTTCATAATGATCCTCTATAAAGATAAAAGGATCTCCATAATGTAAGTTGATGCTTTCAATATCATCTTTCTTGGTTCGGATACGAATGTGCATTGTATTGTCTTTATAAAGATATGCATACTCCGACTCTGGTCTGTGGTAAATGGCTGTTAATTCCATTGTTTTGTCTCCTAAATTGTCTCTTATCATTTCAATTCTATGCAAACGATTCCATAGCTTAATCCTAGTATACTACTTTACAACTACCTTTGCAAGCGCTTCTCTTTCTAGAAAATTCTCCTTCTTTTAGCACATTCCCCCTTCTTTAGAGCACCTGAAACAGACTACTTCAAATGGAATCTTCCTGATAAATCGTTACGATGTTCAGAATCAGATTCACTTCACTAAGTACCAGCAGTTTTCGAACTACATGATTTTTTAAGCATATTAAAAGATTCCTGTCTCACCTTTACTAGAAACAGGAATCTTATTTTATTTATACAAGATGATTCTGCAAAATAGCCCCACTCTTAATATTTCCCCAACTCACGGAGGCTAGTATGATTTTCCTGAATGCGTCGGAACATCTTTTCCATATCCGACTTGGTGAAATGCACCAAAACAGGACGTCCGTGGGGGCAGTTATAAGGATTGTCACATTGAGAAAGCTGATAAAGGAGCTGTCTGGCTGAGTGGTCATCGATACGGTGATTGGCCTTGATAGACCGCTTGCAGGACATCATGATAGCCAGCTCCGCTCGGTATTTCTTGATAGAAACTTCCTTGGTCAAGAGCAGCATGTCACACATTTCATAGATGCCAGACTCGATTTCTTCCTCTGCCATCCAAATAGGATGTTCACGCAGGATAAATTGGTGTTCCCCGTACTCTGCTAAAAAGACGCCCACTTCCTCCAAAAGAGGCATTCTTTCTCTAAGGCGAAGGGCATCATCCGCAGGAAATTCAAAGATGTAGGGCACTAGGAGTTGTTGTTGACTTTGGTCAACATTGCCAATGCTTTCACGGTATTCCTCGTACTTGACCCTTTCCTGAGCCGCATGCTGGTCTATGATGTAGAGCCCATCTCTACCTTGGGCAAAGAGATAGGTCCCGTGCATTTGTCCGAAAAATTCCAACTCTGGAAAGCTTGACGATTCTTCTCGCTCCAGCTTGTCATAAGCCTTATCGAGACTGGCAAGGTCTAGCTCTGGATGGTCTAGTTGATCATAGTTAGCTGGCTTTCTCTCTGCAAAATGGAGTTTGCCCGGCTTTGTCAGTTGCTCCAAGGTTTCCTTGGCAAACAGGGTTAAATCCTGCCCATCCTCAGTTAATTCAACCTGATGATCAGCTACCTCAGCTTGACTGGGTCTTGTTACCTCTGTTTTTTCATAGTAAAGCGTACTTTCTTTGAGTGGAAGAATGGTCTGCTCTACCTTTTGACGATTACGCACGGTCGATTTGGCAAGATTTTCCAAGGCATCAGGTATCAAAGTCTGTTCCTTAAGACTCTTTGCGATAGCTTCTGATACAAGTGCCATCAGTTCTTTTTCCTTGGAAATCCGCACCTCTTGCTTGGTTGGATGCACATTGACATCCGCCAGATAAGGATCGATATGGATGTGAATGACAGCCAGTGGAAAACGTCCTACCATGAGCTTACTGCCATAGCCGTCAAGAATTGCACGGTTGAGCAGGAAGTTTTTGATATAACGGCCATTGATAAAGATACTGATGTAGTTGCGGTTGGCACGAGTTAACTCAGGCAAAGACACAAAACCTGAAATTTCAAAGTCCAGATCCGAGTTCTCAATGGCTATCATCTTCTTGGCACTCGCCAAACCATAGATCCCAGCAATAGCTTGGCGCAGCTGACCAGTTCCTGCTGTCCGTGTCATTTCCTTGCCATCACTGATTAAACTAAAAGAAATCTCAGGATGGGCCAAGCCCAGACGGTTGACAATATCAATGATATGGGACAACTCCGCCTGCTGGCTCTTCATATACTTGAGGCGAGCAGGCGTATTGAAAAAGAGGTCCTCTACACAAACCTTGGTCCCCACGGGACTAGTCGCTGGGATGATTTCCTCAACTTGACCTCCACGCGCGACTAACTTGGTCCCATGACTCGCACCATCCACCGCCGTCAACAGAGTTAAGACACTGACAGAAGCAATAGAGGGCAGGGCTTCACCACGAAAACCAAGCGTCCGAATCCGAAAGAGATCTGCTTGATTTTTTATCTTACTGGTCGCATGGCGACGCAGGGCCAACTCCACCTCATCGTGGGCAATTCCATGACCATTATCTGTGATTTGGATCTTCTTAAGACCTGCTTCCTCAATCTCGATGATAATCTGGCTAGAACCAGCGTCAATGGCGTTTTCTACCAACTCTTTCACCACACTGGCAGGACGTTCAATAACCTCTCCAGCCGCGATCTGGTTTGCTAGCACCTCTGGCAATTCAATAATATGAGACATCTTTCAGCCCCTTTCTGTATCTATTTTCCTAGAAATTGATTATATTATACCATATTTCAGATGCTACCAGAAAAAGCAAATACCACATAGACTCCAAATCTCTCCACATAGGCAAAAGCTCTTGCCATGGGTCGTAAAATAGTGTTTAATAAAGGTGTACAGGAAGTGATCACAACCTTGTATAACTGAAAAGGAGGGAAATTTATGAAAGTAGAACTACAGATTAAGGAGACTTACGAGGAGGAAAAGCTGATTGTCCAAACTCCTCAGCCGACCGAAAAAGTCCAGAAAGTCATCGAGTTCGCAGAAAATCTTGACCAAAAAGAAACAATCAAAGGAAAGATTGATGATCAGGTCTATCTAGTTGAAATTGGCAAGATTCAGCGCTTCTATATAGAGAATCGAAAGGTTCTAGCAGAAACTGCCAGTCAGACCTACAGCATTGATTTACGACTCTATCAGGTTCTTGAAATTCTGCCGACCACTTTTATCCAAATTTCCCAATCAGAAATCGTCAATATCGATTCCATCTCTCATCTCAAGCTCACGCCCAACGGTCTGGTTGAAATTTTCTTAAAAAACGAAAGCTTCACCTACTCTTCACGCCGTTACCTAAAAACCATCAAGGAGAAATTAGAACTATGAAAAAACAAATCTTTCACGACGCAGCTGCTGGCGTCCTCATCGGCCTCATCCTCTCTATCATCTTTTCACTCATTTATGCACCAAGTACCTACGCCCCACTGAGTCCCGACTCTCTCATCGGCCAAGCGATGGCTCAACATCAGGTTCACGGTGCCCTAGTCTTGCTCTACTGCACGATTATCTGGTCAGCTATCGGCGTTCTCTTTAGCTTTGGCAGCCGCTTATTCAGCCGTGATTGGAGCATGCTTCGTGCGACTCTTACTCATTTCTTCCTTATGCTGGCTGGCTTTGTTCCACTAGCAACTCTGGCTGGTTGGTTCCCCTTCCACTGGACCTTCTATCTCCAGCTCATTCCAGAGTTTGCGATTGTCTACCTCATCATCTGGGCTATTCTCTATAAAAGAGAAGCTAAAAAAGTAGACCACATCAATCAACTTTTGGCCCATAAAAAGTAATAGACGATGAATGAAACCATATCCTTCACAATAAATCATTACGAGCCTCAAAATGAAATTTTTGAGGCTCGTTTGCTTACTCTATACTAACTGGGGCACTTAAAAAGTGACTTTTTCTGCATAATCATTTAATCAAAACAGACACACAATCATAGCCTTTCCCAATCATACTTGAAAGCGCTACACAAATATTTGTTTTTTATAAAAATAGGAGTACAATAAATTAGTATAATAAAATAAAAAGCACCGAATCGGTGCTCACTTTTTTAAGTTGTGTACGGACAAAGCCTTATTTTAACTTTGCTGTGTTGTTTCGAATGGTTCAAACTTACATAAAAAGCTACTCAAAAAATGAGTAGCTTTTTAACTATTCTAACCCTATACATAGCTCATTCCTTTGTAGAAAAGGAAAACGGCCAATACAATAAAAAGTACAGTGGCTCCGATTCGCTGGCTGGTACTATACATCCTTCTCTCCCATTTGACTGGAAAGATGACTGCTAGAAAGGCCCCACCTACCGCACCACCAATATGGCCTGCTAGGCTGATTCCTGGAATCAGAACACTTCCAATGATATTTATCACGAAAAGTGTCAGGTAGGATTGCCCCAACTGCTGGATATAGAGGTTGCGAGTTGCGTAGCGCAAAATGATAATCGCAGCAAATAATCCATAGAGAGAAGTGGAGGCACCTGCTGCTAGGACTTTCGGTGTGAAAGCAAAAACAAAGAGATTCCCCATCATTCCTGATAAGAGATAGAGAAAGAAGAACTGCTTAGAACCAAAAATCTCCTCCACCTGTCGTCCAAGAAAGTAAAGTGAAATCATATTAACAATGAAATGTTCCCAACCTATATGCACAAATATAGCTGAAAAAAGGCGCCATATCTGCTCTGGGAACAGGCGAATGATCGGTCCATACATAGCTCCAAACTGAAACAGAGTTTTTGTCTGATCAAAGTTGATACCCGTAGTAATCAACATCAAGAGAAATACCAAAGCTGTCATTAGGAGAAAAAGACTAGTAACAGGGTAACGTTTATCAAAGATTTCCTTCATAGATTAGCACCTCCTGGACGGGAATATCGTGGTCTTCCGAGTTAAATTCTTGAACTTGACAAGGATAGATTGTGCTCAGGCTATGCCCAGCAAAATTCTCCAAATAACGGTCATAGTAGCCCCCACCATATCCGATCCGATAACCCTCTGTTGTAAAAGCCAAGCCCGGAACATGAATCAAATCAATCTGAGAGGTATCCACCACTTCCAAGTTCCCTTGGGGCTCCAGTAGACCAAAGGAAGTTTTTACCAACTGCTGCGGATCGTAAACCACAAACTCCATACGCCCCTTGGGATAGGTTTTAGGTATCATAACCTTCTTGCCATCTCTTAGTGCCTGGTCAATCAGTCCCTGCGTTTGAAACTCATGCGGAAAAGAGAGGTAGGTTGCGATGACCTTGGCTTCTTGGTAAAAAGGATGGTGCAAAAGTCGATCGGTTAAAGCTCGATCCATAGTATTTTTTTGCTTCTGAGGAATGGCCTTCATTTCTTGCAAGACTTGCTTACGTAATTCCGATTTCATAGACAATACCTCTACTCTGCTACTTTCTTTTTCAGGAAGCTAGAGACCGCATCCACTCCAATAGCTAAGGCTTCTTCCTTGGGGCTCATCTGAGGGTGATGAAGAGCATAGGGACTATCAATACCCAGCCAAAACATAACCCCATCCACCTTTGAAAGGAGATAGCCAAAGTCCTCGCCAGTCATAGCAGGCTCGATATTAATCAACTCGATTCCCTCTTTTTCTTCAAAGAAGTCCATCAGCTCACGCGCCAAGGCTGGGTTGTTCTCAACAGGTAGGTAGCCTCCTTGCTTGAGTTCCACTTCGACTTCCATATCAAAGGCTACTGCAACCCCTTCTGCGACTGTCTTGACCCTCTTTTGTACTAGTAGACTCATATCCTGGGTCAAGGCGCGAATGGTTCCGTGCAAAAAGGCTGTATCTGTGATGACATTGTTGGTGGTTCCAGCTTGAAAAACACCAAAGGTCACTACTGCTCCCTCGATTGGATTGACATTGCGGCTGACCACTGACTGTACTTGGGTCACAAAGTAACTAGCAGCCACTAGAGCATCATTTGCCTCATGCGGGAAGGCTGCGTGCCCGCCTTTTCCTTTGAAACGGATCTTAACTTCGCAAGTCCCAGCAAAGAGTGTATGGGTGTTGGTCGCAATCTGGCCAACTTTCAAATCCGGGCGAACATGGAGTCCATAAAACTGGTCTGGTAGCCAGTCCCCAAAAGCACCATCTTCATACATAAGCATGCCACCAGCTTCATTTTCTTCAGCAGGCTGAAATAGGAAGAGTAGATTATTCTTGGGTTGCTCCTCAAGGGTGCGCTCAAGACAGCCCAAAGCAATGGTCATATGAAAATCATGTCCACAAGCATGCATACGACCTTGGTGTTGGGAAGAAAAAGGTAGTCCTGTTTGTTCAACGATAGGCAGGCCATCAATGTCTGTTCGCCAACCAATGGTACGCTCCGGCTGACTTCCCTGCAAATAAACCAAAATTCCTGTCCGCCACGTACGAACTTGAACAAAATCCTTGCCCGCAGCCAATTTCTCAATCACATCCAGCAAATATGCCTGAGTTTTGAATTCCTCCAAGCCAATCTCTGGAATCTGGTGCAAATCTCGTCGAGTCTGAATCAAATCTAACATCTATCTATCCTCCGATATAGCAGAAAGAGGCTGGAAAAAGGGTTCCGCCTCTTTTTTTTACTTTTATAATTACAAGGTACGAAGCGCATCCTCTAGCGCTGTTTTTTGTTGGGTTTGGGCATCAATTTCTTTGATGATACGAGCCGGAACACCTGCCACTACCACGTTTTCTGGAACATCTTGGGTAACGATAGCTCCTGCAGCGACAACTGAACCACTGCCGATTTGAACTCCTTCGATAACCACTGCATTGGCACCGATAAGAACATTATCTCCGACACGGACTGGTTCAGCGCTAGCTGGCTCAATCACACCCGCCAAAACTGCACCTGCACCAACGTGACTGTTTTTCCCAACGATAGCACGACCTCCAAGGATGGCACCCATGTCAATCATGGTTCCTGCACCGATTTCTGCTCCGATATTGATAACAGCTCCCATCATGATAACAGCATTGTCACCAATTTCAACCTGGTCACGGATAATAGCACCTGGCTCGATACGAGCATTGATAGCACGTTTATCTAACAAAGGAACTGCAGAATTACGAGCATCTTGCTCGACAACATAGTCTTGATTTTCTACTAAACCTTCAAGAAGCGGAGCCACGTCCTTCCAGTCTCCGAATAAAACATTTCCTAGTTTGACAACAGAGCTTGGCACAGCAGTTGCAAGTTCTCCCTCAAAAGTTACTTTGACACTGGTTTTCTTTTCCGCATTGGCGATAAATTGGATAATTTCTTGAGCGTTCATTTTTGTAGCAGTCATAGGTGCCTCCTGGTTCGTTATAATGATACCTATTCTACCAAAAAAGGCTTCAAATTTGAAGCCTCAACTATCAAATAATCATCTTTACCGGGCTTGTTTTGCTTCTTCTACAGATAAGAAAATCATCGGAACGATAATCAACACCATAGCCAAGGCCAAAAAACCATCCATGACCAATCCCAGAAAAAGAACACTTAATAAAGCTGAAGAGAGCGGTTCGCTAGCACTCACCACCGATACAACTAGCGGAGAAACGAGTGACACAGCCTTCATGGATAGGAAGAAGGCAAAAGCAGTTCCAAACACGGCAATCGTCAGACAAATCAGCACACTTACCAGATCCACTTGAAAACTTATCTGATAAATAGGGTAAAGGAAATTACTAAAGAGCCCTGCCAGAATCATCCCCCAACCAACAGTCGGAACAAATCCGTAGCGCCGTGCAAAACGCTGAGGAAGGATAACATTAAACATGACCCCTACTGCACTGAGCAAACCAGTCACTAGAGCCAAAGGTGTCATGGATAACTGGGACAAATCCCCTTTTGTAGCCATCAAAAAAACACCTAGCATGGCAATCAAAACATAGAACACAGCTGTAATCGAAGCTTTCTTCTGGTAAATAATTCGATTGTAAAACAGGATAAAAACAGGGCTGATAAATTGCAAAATGGTCGCCGTCGTCGCATTGGAATACTCAACGCAGAGATAAAAGAAAAATTGCACAGAAAAAATACCTAGAATAGCATAGGCTAAAAAGGGTAGATAATTTTTCTTATCACGCCAGATGTCCAATAATCGAGTGCGCAACTGAAAGGCTGATAGGCCTAAAACCAAACTCCCCGCCACTAGTAAACGCATAGAAGTAATCCATCCAGAAGACACTGGATAATGAGTGAAAAAATACTCCCCTAAAATCCCACAAATCCCCCAGATCAGGCCTGAGAGCAGCGAGTATAGTGTTCCCTTAACAATCTTTTTCTGATGATGATTCATATTCTTATTGTAACACGAAACCGACAAAGAAAAAAGTAGCACGAAACATAATATTAAATGAAACCTGCTACTTTTTATTCTATCGATTTGATTGATTTGAGCGAGTTGATGAACTTGTTCCAGAACGGCCACTTGAACCTGGAAGAGTTGGGCTAGGAAGACTCGGTAAACTTCCTAGAATGCTCTTCCAAGCATTTTGATAATCGGCATCGCTCCCTCCGATGGCAAAGCGGTAAGTGGTTACTGGCGCCCCTTCTTTAGTAGCCCAATAGCTCGTTACTGTAGAACCTGAAACGTTGACTTCTTTGCCATTGATTGTGACCTTGCCTGCTTTCTCCCCTGTCGATTTGAGGACTTGAGATTTTGTCACGCTTGGATCGAGATTGAAGCGCTCATTTCCCCATATTCCAGGTTCGACTTGCTGGATAGCATTAACCAAGTGAGCCATATAATTGGCGTTTCGATAATGACCAGCCCCCTTAGCTAGCGGTCGGTTGTCGTCGTGTCCTATCCAACCACCTAGAGTCAGTCGAGGTGTAGAAAGCATGAGCCACATATTTTCATCTTCATTGGTCGTACCAGTCTTTCCAATCCAGTCAGCACGAGCCAGACTTGGGTTGATAGAGGCCAAATCAGTCTGAAAGCTTGACGTAACTCGAGATGAAATGACATCACGAAGTAGACTTTGCATGATGGTCGCTGTCGCTTTTGAATAAACTTGAACAGGTTGACTTTTATATTCATAAATCACTTGACCCGTCGTCGATTCAATCTTGGAAATCATATGTTTCTTATGATAGACTCCATTATTAGCCAAGGTCTGATATCCGTTGGTATGCTGGGCAACTGTAACCTCAATCCCCCCACCCATCGGCAGACTTTCAATACCATATTCTGGGATTTCATAACCCATTTTTTCCATATAACCCTTGACATCAACACCCTTCTCTCGAAGTGTGCGATAAGTCCAGTAGGCTGGGATATTCCATGAATAATTGAGGGCCTCTCCCAAGGTCATCATCCCTGTGCCAGGACTATTGACATACATGATGGGATTGCCGTTTGAAAAGTTTGTCGGATAGTTTGATAAGATACTTGCGCTTCCCATCAAACCTTGGTCAATCGCGATACCATAGGCCAGTATAGGCTTAGTGGTTGAAGCTGGAGAACGCTTGGTATCAATAGCGTGATTGTTCTGATTTTCCTGATAATTACGGCCACCGACAAAGCCAAGAATAGCTCCCGTTTGGTTGTCCATAAGGACATTTCCTACCTCAGGCTGGCCTGTCGAATCATCTAGCAATCGACCATAATTTGCCACTGCATTTTGCATAGCTGTGTGAACTTTTTTATTGATGGTAGTAGTAATTTTATAACCACCATTTTCGATTTCCTTAGCTGCCAACTCACGATATGCTTTTTGGATGGATTCATTCTTTAACTCCTGAGCAGAGACATGATCTCTCTCAACTAGATAATCATACATCCGATCTGTGGCTTCTGATAGAGCTGCAAAATAAAGATAATCACGTGAAGCAGTACTCACACTACCTGATGGTAAGAAGTCTTTTCGTACATCATAAGACTTATACTGCTCATAGTCTTTCTGACTCAAGGCGCCTGTTCGATACATATTGTAGAGGACATCTTTCCCACGCTTTAAACCGAGGGCCATATCCTCATCACTCTTCAAACTTCCGTCAGATTCATAAGGGGAATAACTAATCGGGCTTTGCGGCAAGCCTGCGATAAAAGCCGCTTGAGGTACCGTCAAGTCCGAAGCATTAACACCAAAGATTCCTTCTGCAGCTTGCTGGGCACCTGCAATGTTTTGACCCTTATGATTGCGACCGAAAGGAGCAATATTCAGATAGGTTGTCAGAATTTCGTCCTTACTCATGACACGCTCCAAGGCAAGAGCATCTATGATTTCTGTCGCCTTACGAGCTAAGGTCGGAGCATCTCCAACCACCTGCTGTTTGATGACCTGTTGTGTTAAAGTTGAGCCACCACTGGATGAACCCAATCCCACAAGCGTTCCTAAAGTTGCACGAATAACAGCCTTTGGAACTACGCCCTTATGCTCAGTAAAATGCTCATCCTCCGTCGCAATGATGGCTTTTTTTAGATTATCAGATATAGCATCTGATGCTACTGAAGTGCGCAATAAATCACCCTCAATTGAAGCAATGGTGCTCCCATCAGCATAATAAATCTCCGAGATGGAAGTAATGTCTTTGACCCGATTAACCAACTCCGCTGATTGAGGGATAGAGACCTTATCAAATAAGGCGACACCGTAACCTATAGCTATTCCAGCCCCAAAAAATCCACCTATGACAGCCAAGACGAAAAGCGTATTAAAGGTCACTTTAAAGCCATTCAAAATCTTGGCAAGGATAGAGGCTACTCTAAATCCGCCTAAGACACTTGAATCTGCGGCTTTTTTTCTTGATTTGTTTTGGTTTATTACCGTTTTTGATTCATTGTTTCTTTTTTTCATGAATGTCCTCACTTTCTCTATTATACCATAAAAGGTAAACTTTCAATAAAATAGCCACTTTCTTCCCTATTCCACTAGGCTATTGCCCAAGTTTGTGATACAATAGGTAGAAACAATATTTTAAAAAGGAGAAAAGACATATGCACATTTTTGATGAGCTAAAAGAGCGTGGTTTGATTTTTCAAACGACTGATGAAGAAGCTTTGCGTAAAGCCCTAGAAGAAGGTCAAGTTTCTTATTATACCGGCTACGATCCAACTGCTGATAGCCTTCACCTCGGTCACCTTGTCGCAATCTTGACCAGTCGTCGTTTACAACTAGCAGGTCACAAACCTTATGCGCTCGTTGGCGGTGCTACAGGTCTCATCGGAGATCCGTCCTTCAAAGATGCTGAGCGTAGTCTCCAAACAAAAGACACGGTGGATGGCTGGGTCAAGTCTATCCAAGGACAACTTTCTCGCTTTCTTGACTTTGAAAACGGTGAAAATAAAGCTGTCATGGTCAACAACTACGACTGGTTTGGCAGCATCAGCTTCATTGACTTCCTCCGTGATGTCGGAAAATACTTCACCGTCAACTACATGATGAGCAAGGAGTCAGTGAAAAAACGAATTGAAACAGGGATTTCTTACACAGAGTTTGCCTACCAAATCATGCAAGGGTATGACTTCTATGTCCTTAACCAAGAGCACAATGTTACCCTTCAAATCGGTGGTTCTGACCAGTGGGGAAACATGACAGCTGGTACTGAATTGCTTCGTCGTAAGGCCGACAAGACAGGTCATGTTATCACAGTCCCTCTTATCACAGATGCGACTGGTAAGAAATTTGGTAAGTCAGAAGGAAACGCAGTCTGGCTCAACCCTGAAAAGACTTCTCCATACGAAATGTATCAATTCTGGATGAACGTCATGGACGCTGACGCTGTTCGCTTCTTAAAAATCTTTACCTTCTTGTCACTCGATGAGATTGAAGACATCCGCAAACAGTTTGAAGCAGCTCCACACGAACGCTTGGCACAAAAAGTCCTCGCTCGTGAAGTCGTGACACTTGTCCACGGAGAAGAAGCCTACAAAGAGGCTCTTAACATCACCGAGCAACTCTTTGCAGGAAATATCAAAAACCTTTCTGTCAAAGAACTCAAACAAGGACTTCGTGGAGTGCCAAACTACCAAGTCCAAGCAGATGAAAACCACAATATCGTAGAAATCCTCGTATCTTCTGGTGTAGTCAACTCAAAACGCCAAGCCCGTGAAGATGTTCAAAATGGAGCCATCTACGTCAACGGCGACCGCATCCAAGACCTTGACTATGTCTTAAGCGACGCAGACAAGCTCGAAAACGAACTGACTGTTATCCGTCGTGGGAAGAAAAAATACTTTGTATTGACTTACTAAATTGTTCAATATTTACCTATAAACAAAGGAGTTAACCTCGAGAAAGGTAACTCCTTTTTGCTGTGAATAGTCCCCACCTATCCCTTAATAGACAGGCTACGCAGTACAATGCGTAAGGTTGTTAGATTATGTAAGATAGAGAGATTTGAAGGACTGAGCCAGTTAAACAAGCCAAAGCCAATCAAACTACTATTTACGACAACGGTATCTTGAATATTCTTCTTAATGAGTGTTTGCAAAGATGATGATAGCGAATCCAATTCTTGGAAGAAATCCAAACGATTATCTAACAATAAGATATCACTCATCTGCTTAGAAATATCTGCACTCTCATTCATCACCACACCGATATCTGATAGGGTTAGAGCCGCTGAGTCATTCAATCCATCTCCAACCATCAAAATAGTGTGACCTGCTTTCTGCAGTTCCTCTACTAACTCAAATTTCCCATCAGGTTTCAAGTCTGTATATACCTGATCAAAGGGCAAATCTTTGACTAATTCCTCTGTCCTAACCGAGGTATCCCCTGTTGCCAGAATCAATTTTTTCCCCTGTGCCTTAAGTTTATCCAAGGCTGTTTTTGCTTCTTTTCTCAAAGGAGTATGAATGCAGAACATTCCAATCAATTCATTCTGATAAGCCAAGAATAAGAGATTGTAGTGACTCTTGTACTCTTCAATTAAAGCATTTTGTTCTGAACTGATATGAATCTGCTCATCCTGCATCAAGACATAATTCCCAATAAGAACTGGTTGGCCATCTATATGAGATTTGATCCCCTTGCTTGCGATATATTGGAGTTTCCCATGCATTTCCTCATGTTCAATTCCCTCTATCTCAGCTTGCTTGACGATGGCATTAGCAATAGGATGATAAATGTGTTCCTCAAGACAGGCACTGATTCTGAGAATATCTTCCTCACTATAGTCCCCAAAAGGTAACACCTTGTCAACTATCGGATAGCTAGTTGTGATTGTTCCCGTCTTATCAAACAAGAAAGTATCAACTTCCAGATATTTCTCCAAAACATCTCCATCCTTAATCACCATTTCACGGTTCAACCCCTCCTTGATAGCTGTTAAATAAGCTACAGGAGTAGAGATTTTCAAAGCGCAGGAGAAATCGACCAATAGGAAAGAAATAGCCTTAGAAAAAGAACCTGTCAATAGGTAAGTCAGCCCAGCCCCCAAGAAATTATATTTGACGACTTTGTCCGCCATTTTGATGAAATAGCGTTGTTTCGTTTTCTTGTTTTCTTCAGATTTCTTCATCAACTCAATCAGTTGTAAAACCCGGCTGTTCATCTGATTATCGGTTACACGAATGCGTAACTCTCCAGTTTCTAATACTGTATTTGCACAAACCAAATCAGACTCTCTTTTTTCAACTGGAAAACTCTCTCCCGTCAAGGAACTTTCGTTGACCATACCTAAACCTGAAACTACTTGTCCATCAAACAGAATTTCATTTCCTTGAGATAAGACCAAAACATCTCCTATTTGAACATCGGAACTCTTGATACTAACAACCGTATCGCCCTGTACTAGGAATACATCGCTCTCTTTTGCAAGAAGACTCTGTTCTAAATCTGTTGCAGTTTTTTTCAAGGACCACTGATCTAAATGATTCCCCAAATCAAGCATAAACATGATGTTGCTCGCTGTCTTGGATTGATTCATGAACAAGGATAATAAAATAGCCGAACAGTCCAAAACCTCCATCGTTAGTTCCTTACGCGCTAGGGTCTGATAAGCTTCTTTGACATACCCCAGAGCCTGATAACAAGTCCATATATAGCGAATAGGAGACGGTACAAGACTACGAAAAAGCACACGCTTAATCGCTGCACCTGAAACAATAGAATAGGCACTATCTTCTCTACGAATGGGAAGAGTCATCAACTCAGAAACTTTCCCTTTATCAATTCTTTTTAAAAAGGCTTCTGCATTGTCTAATACGGAGAAGCCTTCTTTTATACGTAGAGTAAAGTGCTGTTGATCCATGTAAAACTGGATAGACTCAATTCCCTTTTCATCTCTCGCCAAGGAACGAAGATAGTCTTGAATATCCAAGGTAAGTGAAAAAGAAGATGATAGTCGGATATGTTGATATCCTCTATATAGCACTTTAAAAGACATATTATTCTCCTATCAGGCTATCTAATTGTTCTTCTTTTTTCTCTTGCTCGTACAAATATTTAGCATCTTGCAAGACATCGTCTCCATGTTGCTTCACAACAGAAACAGATGCATCTAGCTCATCTTTCAACTTGTAAGCCTTAGCCAAAGCTTTAGAATAACCTTTTTTAGCTTCCTTACTTGCTAAGATTTTCAAACCAAGGGTTCCAAATGCAACACCACCTAAAAAGAGTGATGATTTTTTCGCAACTTTTGCGACAGTCAATACTTCTTTTAACATACTTATTTCCTCCTTATCATTATTATATAGCAATTTAGATATAAAAGCAATTTCATTCTATAAATTGGAGAATTAATTTTATTTCTACTGAATCTCCCATCTACTTATTCCTAAGGTTGCTTTCATTTGCCTCTTTTGATACACTTAAACTATGAATACAAACCTCAAACCAAAACTTCAACGCTTTGCTTCTGCTAGTTCCTTTTCCTGCCCCATCTGCCAAGAAGATCTCACCTTGGTAGAGTCTAGCCTCAAGTGTAGCAACCGCCATTCTTTTGATTTGGCAAAATTCGGCTATGTCAATCTGGCACCGCAAATCAAACAATCCACCAACTACGACAAGGAAAATTTTCAAAACCGTCAACAAATCCTAGAAGCTGGTTTTTATCAAACTATTTTCGAGGCAATATCTGACTTGCTAGCAAACTCAGAAAGCGCCAAAACAATTTTAGACATCGGTTGTGGCGAAGGGTTTTACTCTCGCAAACTACAAGAAAGTCACTCTGATAAAACCTTCTATGCTTTTGATATTTCCAAAGATTCCGTCCAAATCGCTGCTAAGAGCGAACCCAACTGGGCAGTCAATTGGTTTGTTGGTGATCTAGCTCGTCTTCCTATAAAAGACGCTAGTATGGATATCCTGCTCGATATCTTCTCGCCTGCCAATTATGGAGAATTTCGCCGCGTTCTATCCCAAAACGGTATCTTAATCAAGGTCATCCCAACCGAAAATCACCTCAAAGAAATCCGCCAAATGGTGCAAGACCAACTGACAAAGAAGGATTATTCCAACCAAGATATCAAGGAACATTTCCAGGAACACTTCAGTATCCAAGCTCATCAAATAGCCTCCCTGACCAAACCCATCACAGCTGAGCAACGCCAAGCACTGCTCAGTATGACTCCGCTACTCTTTCATGTTGACCTGACCAAGATTGACTGGAGCCAACTGACTGAGATTACCATTGAAGCAGAGATTCTAGTTGGGAAAGTACGGTAAACCAATCTTTCAGATAAGACAAAATCCGCACCTCAATAAAAGGTGCGGATTTGATTTTTGAAAAAAATAGTGAGTCAACTATTTCCATTTTTGTTTTAAACCAATTTCTCCCACTTGAGATTTTCTTTACTAACTGCATCTTGAATGGCGTTTGAAAACTCCCCTTTGATTTCCGCGTCGATTTGATTATTAACGAAATCAATCTCTTCCTTCGTCTTTGTACCTATTTCCTTCGCTTCTTTGTCAAATTTCTCAATAATCCGAGCTATAGCCCGTTTTTTAGCCGGAACATACAAGGTTTTTATGATGTCTTTTTCTAATTTCTTCTCAATTTCACTATAGGCTTCAAAAGAGCGTAACTGATCCATCCCCCAGTCATAAGCCCCGTGTATAGCACCCTCTACTTCTCTCACGCCTGGAATATGCTCCCTAGCAAAATCATTGATACCAGAAATTCCATTACCGATGTTGTCCATTGTGTCTGAAGCAAAGTCATAAATTCCAGTACCAACATCCTCAAAAAATCCCATCCGTTTCCCTCCTATTTTTCATCTGTCTGACATGCTCTTAGTTCACTAGAAAGTTGTTCAATAACTGCCTCTTGCTTTCGACACTTTTTCTTATAGCTATCTTCTAAGTCGTCATACTTTCTTTCTAGTTCGTATTGCCGAGTTTTAAACTCCTCTTCATTCACCATCCTATATCGGCGAATAGTCTCCACTGCAGCATCCAGCATATCCTCAGTCGCATCCGGCATTTTTGAATATGCTGATAAAACAATGGAATGCTTTTCGTCAAATTTTTGGTCTAAACCTCTATAAAAATCTCCCAAAAAATTCCACTTAGTGTCCAACTCATTCTTTGACTGTCGATATTCATCGTCTATCTTGTAGAGTTCTTCTTGAGCATCCACTAATTTAGATCTAATCTTACTCCACTTATCCATGGGCAATTAATCCTTGTAATTCTGTATCTTTCTGAACGGTTTGTTCAATTCCTGCCTTTATTTTTGTCTCCAAATTTGTAAATGAAGTAGCTACCGTCTTCGCGGTCTTTTTAACAGTTCGACAATGACTATCTACCGCTTCAACAATAGTTCCATAGTTAATATTAGATTCATTGTAAGTCGCTCTGACTTCATCAGAAGATAGAAGAAAACCGAATGGTACATCTCCGAGGCTTTTATACACAGTCAGAGCTTTATCGACTGCACTTGTCCCTTTGGCACCTATCAAATCAACCGTTGCACTGGAAGTAGCGGATAATCCGCTAGCAACAACCAGAGCCTGCTCTGAGTCCAGCGCGATGAGTTCTGCCTTGGACAAGCCATTTGGAGAAGCAGTACCGATGTCATTGACTTTAAAGAGATCTTTTTTAATCTGCACACTTTTTAAGCCTTGCTCTGTATTTCTTTTAATGTTGTCCATCGCAATCGTATACTTGATATCTCCAGCGACCGCCCGCAAATCCTCCATCATGTGACCACCTGAATGGGGGATGACATACTCCTTACCCACATAAACTCCACCGACTAGATCAGATATATTATTCAGAGGATCTTTCTTTGTCGTAATGCGAGTGATATTTCCTGTAAACTGAGCTATATCCCTCTTTATCTCAAATATGTTGCTTGTGAAAGGGACTGCTAAAGAAGGAATATAGAGAGGCGCTGCATTGTAGACAATGGTTTTCGGAACGTTGTATTTTAGAGCGACACGCTGAGCAATATTCCCACCCAAGGAGTGGCCTGTCAAGATAACATCTTCTGGATTTAAGCCGTTCTCTTTCATGACTTTTTCATAAAATTGATAGGCTGGACCGTAATGGTGACCCGTCCCAAAGGCGATACTGAGCCCATCTGTCATGACTGCATCATTTACCGAGTCACTATCAAGATTAGTCCCTGTAAAAGCAATGATGGTTTTGCCACTTGGCTTATCTTTAAAGGCAACCCCGCTCGTCCCTGTCGCAGGATCACGAAAGCTGGACACATATGTGAAATTTAGGGGTTTGATTTTCTTTTCGGTGTCAGAATACTTATCCAATACTTCGCGATCTGTTGCTCCATCTATCCTAGCTTTTTCAAATTCATAGGACAAATCCGAAGCATCTAGTGTCGGATTTGTCCCGTCTAGAACTGTATAGCCTTTATTATCACTCATATTTTTACCTCGCAGTGCTTCTCTACACAAATTTATTACTTTTGCCGAAATATAACTTTAGTAACCTTCAATTAATTCTGTATGAGAGTTATGATCATCTTTAATATCTAAAGTATAACTATAAGCCTTATTTTCAACGGTCTCATGCATGATATAAATAATCATTTTTAATTCTTTAGCCTGCTCCACTCCCATGTAGGTGTTCAAAATTGGATCCGTGAGAGTGTATACAATATCTGCACTCCCAGTCCCACTATTATAACTTTTACGAACTATATCCAGATCTGATAATTTATCTTTGTTTATAGTAAATCTCTGTAGCAATAACACAGAATTCTTAATTTTAAAATTCGCATTTGGATCTTTTAATTGAATTTTACCATCTTGATAAATGACTTCACCCTTATATACAAACCTTTCACTACGCTTCTCATCTTGATCAAAACTAACTTGTTTCTCTGATATTGTACCTGAAATCTGTCTAGTTTGAGAATTTCCATTTAAACTGATTGATTGGAGTTTATACCCACTTTCTTCATATTCGTATAAATCCTTTGAGGTAATCTGAAACCCCTCCGGAAACTTTTCAAATAAGTCTTCCAGGTTCTCTGTCGGATAGACCTTGCTGAGCTCAGCGGCCTTCCCTTCAATAAATTGTCGACTACTCTTCCCACTACATCCAGCTAACATCATCATTCCAAGCCCTCCTAATAACATCATCATTGCAATTTTTTTAAACATGGATTGCTCCCCCTTCTCAGAATCCAAGATAGTAACTTTATTATACCAGTTTTAAGGTTCTGATTCAATCTAAGCGCCAATCAAATGATTCAAATGATGGTTTTTCCACTTGTCTCATCTTTAAAGGCAACCCCACTCGTCCCTGTCTCAGGATCACGAAAACTGGATAGATATGTGAAATTCAGGGGCTTAATTTTATATTCTTCTTCGAAATATAGACTATCAACATCTTCATTAGTCGCACCATTAATTCTGGCCTTTTCGAATTCGTAGGACAAATCCGAAGCATCAAGTGTTGGATTAGTCCCGTCTAACACTGTATAAAGTTCATTAGCCATTTACTTTACCCCCCACTGATAATCTCCGCATGTGTATTTTGCCCATCTTGAATTTCTAAAGTATAGCTATAGGTCTTATTTTCAACAGTACCAGACATGATATAAATTACCATTTTTAATTCTTTATCCTGCTCTACTCCCATGTAGGTATTTAAAATTGGATCTGTTAAAATGTAGTCAATATCTGCGCTCCCAGTTTCAACACTATAACCTTTTCCTCCCATTTTTAATTTCGACAGAGTATTTCTATTGATTGTAAATTCTTGGAGCAATAGTTTAGGATTCTTTATCGTTACATTTGCCTGAGGATCCATCAATTGAATCATTCCATCTTTATAAACCACTCCACCTTCATAGAGTACATCTTCCTTTCGTTTTTTATTCTTATCTATGCTGACTTTTTTCTCCTTAAAAATTCCTCTAACCACTTTATTCTCAGCATCACCCTTTAGTTCAATAGATTGATAAAAATAACCTTCCCCTTCTTTATAATCATAAATATCGTCGCTAAAAATACCAAACCCATCCGGAAACTTGTCAAACAAGTCCTCCAAATTCTCCGTCGGGTAGACCTTACTGAGCTCAGCGGCTTTCCCTTCGATAAATTGTCGACTACTCTTTAGACTACATCCAGCTAGCACCATCATTCCAACCCCTCCTACTAACATCATCATTGCAATTTTTTTAAACATGGATTGCCCTCCTCTCAGAATCCAAGATAGGCACTTCATTATACCAATTTTAAGGTTTTGATTCAATCTAAGCGCCAATCAAATGATTCAAATAATGGTTTTTCCACTTGTTTCATCTCTAAAGGCAACCCCACTAGTCCCTGTCGCAGAATCACGAAAGCTGGATAAATATGTGAAATTTAGGGGTTTGATTTTATTTTCTTCTTTAAAGTATCGACTGTCAACGTCTTCATCAGTTGCCCCTTTAATTCTTGCTTTTTCAAATTCATAAGACAAATCTGAAGCATCCAGTGTCGGATTCGTCCCATCCAAAACAGTATATTCTTTATAATCGCTCATTACTAATCCTTTTCTAGTTTTCCAACAATGCCTTCTGCATGATAAAGATTATCATTTCTAAAAATGATGGAATATCCATAACTTTTACCTGATATTGTTGGTTCAAAAATATTGATACCCATATTAATTTGAGCATCATTCTCTAAGCCCAAATAAGTATTGACTTGTTCATTTTTAAGCTTATAGGTGATGCTGGCAGAACCCGTCTCAAAACTATAGCCTTTCCGAACTACTTCTAGACTTTTTAAACTCGACCTTGAAATAAGAAAATCTTGCATTAAAAGACGGGAATGTTTTAAGTCACCTTTCTCTTTATTTTTTGAAGAATTTCCCTCTGATAAATGTAGACTTCCATCTTTGTAGTAGACATGTCCTTGATATAAAATTTCTTCTTCAATTTTCCCATCTGAATTTTCAAATGAGCTTTCTTTGGTAATTTCTCCTTTTATTTCTTTAGTCTCAGAAATGCCATTTAAAACTAGCTGATAACTAATTGAAGGAGAGTCTTCACTATCCTCACTAATATCTGTTATACGAATCTGAAATCCATCCGGAAACTTTTCAAACAAGTTTTCCAGATTCTCCGTTGGATAGACCTTGCTGAGCTCTGAGGCTTTCCCTTCAATAAATTGTCGACTACTCTTTAGACTACAGCCAGCTAGAGTCAACAATGCTACTCCCAAAAGTACTGCTATCAGCACTAATTTTTTCCTCATAAATTCCTCCATCAATCATTATAAAGTTTATATTTCTTTTCCTTGTAACCACTAAATAATTCCGAATGAGAATTATGCCCATCTTTGATATCTAAAGTATAGCTATAAGCCTTATTTTCAACAGTCCCAGACATGATATAAAAAATCATTTTTAATTCTTTATCCTGCTCAACTCTCATGTAGTTGTTTAAAATTGGATCCGTTAAAATGTAATCAATATCTGCGCTCCCAGTTTCAAAACTATAGCTTTTTCTCCCCATTTTTAGTTTCGACAGAGTCTTTCTATTGATTGTAAATTCTTGGAGCAATAGTTTAGGATTTTTTATCGTTGCATTTGCCTGAGGATCCATCAATTGAATCCTTCCATCTTTATAAACTACTCCACCTTCATAGATTTTTTCTTCAGTCGGAGCCTTTGTTCCATTCGATGTTACCTTCTCACTAACAATAGTTCCTATTATCTGTTTAGTTTCTCCATCTCCTCTCAATTTTACAGATTGGAACATATAACCCTCCTCTTTATAATCGTAAAGGTCTTCACTCCAAATACTAAACCCTCCCGGAAACTTTTCAAACAGGTCTTCTAGATTCTCTGTTGGATAGACCTTGCTGAGCTCAGCGGCTTTCCCTTCAATAAATCTTCGACTACTTTTTGTAAAGCAACCAGTTAGTGACAATACTGCCACTCCTAAAAGTACTGCTGTCAGCGCTCGTTTTTTCATCATAAATTCCTCTCTTCTTTATCCGATTCAGTCTAATTAACAATAGTATACCTGTTTTTCCTCTGTTGTGCTAGCGTTTTACCGGTATGGAGGCTCTTCTATTAAAGTCCCTACTTTTTTCTATCAAAAAAACGCACCTTTTTAAGATGCGTTGTTTTATAGTCTCGTGCAAAGAATCTTAGTTCAAGTGCCAGATGTCTTCGTTGTACTGAGCGATTGTACGGTCAGATGAGAAGAATCCTGCTTTGGCAATGTTAACGATGACTTTATCCAACCATGCGTCACGGTCTTCGTAGTCAGCCAACATTTGCTCTTTCACCTTTATGTAGTCTTCCAAGTCAAGGAGAGTCATGAACCAGTCTTTGTTGATTAATTCGTTGTAAAGACGCTCCAAGCGTTCTTTCTTACCTACTGCAAGAACAGCGTCGCTGACGATGAAGTCAACCAATGGTTTGATGGCTTCACGAGCGTAGAATTCGCTTGATTTGTAAGCTGCTTTTGCGTAAAGGTCGATAACAGTTTCAGAATCTTCACCGAAGATGTAGATGTTTTCGTCGCCAACCAATTCAGCGATTTCCACGTTAGCACCGTCCATAGTACCGAGAGTCAAAGCTCCGTTCAACATGAATTTCATGTTACCAGTACCTGAAGCTTCTTTGGAAGCAAGTGAGATTTGTTCTGAGATATCACATGCTGGGATAAGGAAGCTTGCTGCAGTAACGTTGTAGTTTTCAACCATAACCACTTGCAAGTGTGGAGCTACTGCTGGATCATTTGCAATCACTTCTGACAAGCAAAGGATCAAGTGGATGATATCTTGGGCAATTGTGTAGGCAGGAGCTGCTTTACCACCAAAGAATACTGTAATTGGACGAGCAGGGATGTTACCAGCCTTGATGTCAAGGTATTTGTGAATCACATACAAAGCGTTCATTTGTTGGCGTTTGTACTCGTGGAGACGTTTGATTTGGATATCAAAGATAGAGTTTGTATTGATTTCCACACCTTGGTGTTCTTTCAAGTGACGAGCCAATTTACGTTTGTTGTGAGCTTTGATGCTTTCCAATTTTTCTTTGACAGCAGCTTTGTCTTCGTAAGACAAGAGTTTTTCAAGCTCATCCGCTTCATGGTGCCATCCCTCTCCAATAATCTCATCCAAGTAGTGAGATAGTCTTGGGTTGGCATGCATGAGCCAACGACGGAATGTGATACCGTTTGTTTTGTTGTTGAATTTTTCTGGGTAGATGTCGTAGAATGCCTTCAACTCTGAGTTCTTCAAGATTTCAGTGTGGAGTGCTGCTACCCCGTTAACACTGTATCCGTAGTGGATATCCATGTGAGCCATGTGTACACGGTCGTTTTCATCAATGATTTGAACAGCTGGGTCTTTGTATTCTGCTTTCACACGACGGTCCAATTCTTTGATGATTGGTACCAAGTGAGGAACCACTTCTTCCAAGAATTCAAGAGGCCATTTTTCAAGGGCTTCAGCAAGGATGGTGTGGTTAGTGTAGGCAGTCATGCTACGAACGATAGAGATTGCTTCGTCAAGCTCGATACCACGCGCAGTCAAAAGACGAATCAATTCAGGGATAACCATTGATGGGTGAGTATCGTTGATTTGTACAACTGCGTAGTCCGCAAGGTCATGCAAGTTGCTTCCTTTTTCGATTGCTTCGTCGATGATCAATTGCGCACCGTTTGAAACCATGAAGTATTGTTGGAAGATACGGAGCAATTCACCTTGCTTGTCGCTGTCGTCTGGATAAAGGAAGAGTGTCAAGTTGCGAACGATATCTGTCTTGTCAAAGTCGATACCATCTTTGATGATAGAAGAATCAACTGAATCCAAGTCAAACAAACGCAAGCGGTTCTTAGTTTCTGTCTTGTAACCAGGTACATCGATATCGTAAAGAGTAGATGTCAATGTGAAGTGTGCAAATGGCACTTGGTAGCTACGGCTTGAGCGAACCAACCAGTTTTGCTCAGTCAACCAAGCGTTAGGAATAGTTTCTTGTTGGTTGTTTTTAAGAACTTGTTGGAAAAGACCGAAGTGATAGTTCAAACCAACACCGTCACCGTTCAAGCCAAGTGTAGCGATTGAGTCGATAAAGCAGGCTGCCAAACGTCCCAAACCACCGTTACCAAGTGATGGTTCCAATTCCACTTCTTCGATTTCGATTAACTCTTTACCTGCAGCTGCAAGTTCTTTCTTCACATCGTCATAAAGACCAAGGTTGATCAAGTTGTTTGACAAGAGTTTACCAATCAAGAACTCAGCTGAAATGTAGTAAACTTTTTTCTTACCAGTGTTGACTGGTTTTTGACTGCTAGCAAGCTTGCTGTAGTTGAGAAGAGCAAGGTAAAGCTCTTCATTGCTACATTCTGCGATAGATTTATTGTAACGCTTTTGTACAAATTCGTTTAATGGTAACATGTTTATGTGTCTCCTGATAATGTCTTATTTCTTTAATTCTACCAAATTTTCATTGATTCGGCGATAAATTGTAGTCAAGTCAAGCAAAGTTTCTTCAACAGCTGGTGTCAATTGATCTTCAGTCATACGCCAAGACCAGTTTCCACCAAGGGTAGATGGGAAGTTCATACGAGCTGACTCATCTAGTTCTAGCAAGTCTTGCATGGTTGCAATAGCCATGAAGCTAACTGATGAAAAGACTGTACGAAGCATAGCGTGTGGCACTGTTTCGTATTCTTTACGGTTAGTGTAGCGAGCCATGTACTCACGTGTCGCATCATCGATCTCGTTACGGTACCAACCAAGGACCGTATTATTATCGTGTGTTCCTGTGTACATAACAGAGTTGGCAGGCGCCAAGTGTGGGCTATCGATACTTTCATCTTCTGGGTTGAAGGCAAATTGAAGAATCTTCATTCCTGGGAAGCCAGTGTGTTCACGTAACTCGATGACTTCATCTGTCATGAAACCAAGGTCTTCTGCGATGATGTTTAGCTCACCAAGCTCTTCCTTAACGGCTGCGAAGAGTTTGTACCCTGGACCTTTCACCCATTTACCTGGGGCCGCTGTATCGGAACCAGCAGGGATTTCCCAGTAAGATTCAAAGCCACGGAAGTGGTCGATACGAACAATGTTGTAGATTTTGAAGCTTTCACGCAAGCGTTCAACCCACCATTTGTAACCGTCTTTGTCCATTGCTTCCCAGTCATAGATTGGGTTACCCCAAAGCTGACCAGTAGCAGAAAACTCATCTGGTGGACATCCAGCGATGCAAGTCGCCTTGCCACTAGCATCTGTCTTAAAGAGATGTGGATTTGCCCACATGTCGCTTGAATCTTCCGCAACATAGATTGGCATATCTCCAACAATTTCGATGTGGTTATCGTTAGCATAGGCTTTCAATTTTAACCATTGTTGGAAGAAGAAGTATTGAGTCACACGGTGGTAAACCAACTTGTCTGCCAATTTCTCACGGTAGCTTTCAAGTGCTGAAGCTTTACGAGCACGAGCATCTGCATCTGGCCATTCTGTCCAAGCAAGATTGTCAAAATGCTCTTTGATAGCCATATATTCTGCGAAGAGTTCGAGCCATGATTGGTTGTCTTGAGCAAACTTCTCAAAATCTTTGACATCACCCACTTCCAAGAAGCGTTTGACTGCTTTTTCTAAAAGTGGACGACGTGCGTAATAAATCTTCGCATAGTCAACTTCAGATGCATCGTTACCAAAGTCAACACCTTTAAGATCACTGGCTTCGAGCAAGCCTTGCTCTACCAAGATATCAAGGTCGATAAAATGCGTATTCCCAGCAAAGGCTGAGAATGATTGGTATGGAGAATCTCCATAGCTTGTTGTCCCAAGAGGGAGGATTTGCCAGTAACGTTGCTTCGTACGAACCAAGAAATCAACGAAATCATAAGCAGTCTGGCCAAATGATCCAATCCCGTATGCTCCTGGCAGAGAAGAGATGTGCATCAACACACCACTTTGACGTTTTTTCATAATAGCACCTCATGTGTTTGTTATAAAACGTTGCGCAATTAAGGCGCAAACGTTTGCGTTAATTTAAGTATAACGCATTTCAAAAACAAATGCAAGCGTTTTTAAAAAAATTTTTTGAATTATTTTAATCAAACAAAACTTGTTGCCACTGATATTTTATGAAATAAGCGAAAAAATTTTAAAGATTTTCTGATTTAAGATAATTCATTCCCAATATCTGCTCTATTTTCTGAAAAACCGAGCCGAATTTACGCAATCGTTTTCCTAATATATTTTCAATTCAAAAAAAACAAACATTTTAAGTTCTTTCCTATATATGGGCTTTAACAAATGTTTGAAACCTTAAAATTTTTTTAAAAAATTTCCTAAAAACGCTTGCAACCGTTTTCTATTTGTGCTATACTAAGTTCGTAAAAGAAAACGTTTGCGTTTTCTCATTAAATTATTTTTGTTATTCTTTAGGAGGAATACACTATGTCATCTAAATTCATGAAGAGCGCTGCTGTGCTCGGAACTGCTACTCTTGCTAGCTTACTTTTGGTAGCTTGCGGAAGCAAAACTGCTGATAAAGCAGCTGATACTAGCTCATCTGAAGCAAAAGAAATCACTTTCTACGTTGAAGACCAATACAAAGCCTACGCTGAAAAAGTTGCTGCAGCTTATGAAAAAGAATCAGGTACAAAAGTTAACATCAAATCAGGTGACCAACTTGGTGGACTTGACAAACTTTCACTTGACAACCAATCAGGTCAAGCTGCTGACGTTATGATGGCACCATACGACCGCGTAGGTAGCCTTGGTACTGACGGACAACTTTCAGAAGTTACTTTGAGCGACGGCGCTAAAACAGATGATAAAACTAAATCTCTTGTAACAGCTGCTGACGGTAAAGTTTACGGTGCTCCTGCCGTTATTGAGTCTCTTGTTATGTACTACAACAAAGACTTGATCAAAGAAGCTCCAAAAACTTTTGCTGAATTGGAAGAACTTGCTAAAGACAGCAAATACGCTTTCGCTGGTGAAGATGGCAAAACTACTGCATTCCTAGCTGACTGGACAAACTTCTACTACGCTTACGGACTTCTTGCTGGTAACGGTGGTTACGTATTCGGACAAAACGGTAAAGACGCTAAAGACATCGGTCTTGCAAACGACGGTTCTATCACTGGTGTCAACTACGCTAAATCTTGGTATGAAAAATGGCCTAAAGGTATGCAAGATACTGAAGGTGCTGCAAACTTGATCCAAACTCAATTCCAAGAAGGTAAAACAGCTGCTATCATCGACGGTCCTTGGAAAGCTCAAGCATTCAAAGATGCTAAAGTAAACTACGGTGTTGCTACTATTCCAACTCTTCCAAATGGTAAAGAATACACACCATTCGGTGGTGGTAAAGCTTGGATCATCCCATCAAGCACTAAGAACCTTGAAGCTGCACAAAAATTTGTAGACTTCCTTGTTTCAACTGAACAACAAAAAGCATTCTACGATGCAACTAACGAAATCCCAGCTAACACTGAAGCTCGTTCATACGCTGAAGGTAAAAACGATGAGTTGACAACAGCTGTTATCAAACAGTTCAAGAACGCTCAACCAATGCCAAACATTTCTCAAATGTCAGCTGTTTGGGATCCAGCTAAAACAATGCTCTTTGATGCTGTAAGTGGTAAAAAAGATGCTAAGACAGCTGCTAACGATGCTGTAACATTGATCAAAGAAACAATCAAACAAAAATTTGGTGAATAATTGAATTCGTTACAAGGGGGGAGAATACAAATCCCCCTTTGAATTTATCAATAAAAAAACATATATAGTTTAGTTTTTGATTAAAAACCAGTATCCTATGAAAGGAGTTATTATGGAAAAGCAACAACCTAGTAAAGCAGCCCTGCTGTCTATCATTCCTGGGTTAGGACAGATTTACAATAAACAAAAAGCCAAAGGTTTTATATTCCTTGGTGTAACTATCGTATTTGTTCTTTATTTCCTAGCACTTGCTGCGCCGGAATTGCACAATTTGATCACTCTTGGTGACAAGCCAGGTCGTGATAATTCCCTCTTTATGCTGATTCGTGGTGCCTTCCATTTAATCTTTGTAGTCGTTTATGTGCTCTTTTATTTCTCAAATATTAAAGATGCATATACAATCGCAAAACGTATTAACAATGGAATTCCTGTCCCACGTACTTTTAAAGATATGATCAAAGGTATTTATGAGAATGGATTCCCATACCTTTTGATTATCCCATCGTATGTAGCAATGACATTTGCAATTATCTTCCCAGTTATCGTAACCTTGATGATTGCCTTTACCAACTATGACTTCCAACACTTGCCACCAAACAAATTGTTGGACTGGGTTGGTTTGACTAACTTTACAAATATCTGGAGCTTAAGTACCTTCCGTTCAGCCTTCGGTGCGGTTCTTTCTTGGACCATCATCTGGGCCTTGTCTGCTTCTACTTTGCAGATTGTGATTGGTATCTTCACAGCGATCATTGCTAACCAACCATTTATCAAAGGAAAACGTATCTTTGGTGTTATTTTCCTTCTTCCTTGGGCTGTTCCAGCCTTCATCACTATCTTGACATTCTCAAACATGTTTAACGATAGTGTCGGAGCGATCAACACTCAAGTATTGCCTATCTTGGCTAAGGTCCTTCCTTTCCTTGACGGAGCGCTTATCCCTTGGAAAACAGACCCAACTTGGACTAAGATTGCCTTGATTATGATGCAAGGTTGGCTAGGATTCCCATACATCTACGTTTTGACTTTGGGTATCTTGCAGTCGATTCCTAACGACCTCTACGAAGCGGCTTACATCGATGGTGCCAATGCTTGGCAAAAATTCCGCAACATCACTTTCCCTATGATTTTGGCTGTTGCAGCTCCAACATTGATCAGCCAATACACCTTCAACTTTAACAACTTCTCTATCATGTACCTCTTCAACGGCGGAGGTCCTGGTAGCGTTGGTGGTGGAGCCGGTTCAACTGATATCTTGATCTCATGGATTTATCGTTTGACAACAGGTACATCTCCTCAATACTCTATGGCGGCAGCTGTTACCTTGATCATCTCTATCATTGTCATCTCTATCTCTATGATCGCATTCAAGAAACTACACGCATTTGATATGGAGGACGTCTAAGATGAATAACTCAATCAAACTCAAACGTAGACTGACTCAAACCCTCACTTACCTCTACTTGATTGGCTTATCAATCGTCATTATTTATCCACTTTTGATCACCATTATGTCAGCCTTCAAGTCTGGTAACGTGGTAGCCTTTAAACTAGATGCTAACGTCGACTTTAGCTTTGCCAACTTCCAAGGGCTCTTCACTGAAACCTTGTACGGCACTTGGTACCTCAACACTTTGATTATCGCCTTGATTACAATGGCTGTTCAAACAAGTATCATCGTACTTGCTGGTTATGCCTACAGCCGTTACAACTTCTTGGCTCGTAAACAAAGTTTGGTCTTCTTCTTGATCATCCAAATGGTGCCAACTATGGCCGCTTTGACAGCCTTCTTCGTTATGGCCCTTATGTTGAATGCCCTTAACCAAAGCTGGTTCCTCATCTTCCTTTATGTTGGTGGAGGTATCCCGATGAATGCTTGGTTGATGAAAGGCTACTTCGACACAGTACCGATGTCTCTTGATGAATCAGCAAAACTAGATGGTGCAGGACACTTCCGTCGCTTCTGGCAAATTGTTCTCCCACTCGTTCGTCCAATGGTTGCAGTACAAGCGCTCTGGGCCTTCATGGGACCTTTCGGAGACTATATCCTCTCTAGTTTCTTGCTTCGTGAGAAAGAATACTTTACAGTTGCCGTTGGTCTACAGACCTTTGTCAGCAATGTGAAAAACTTGAAGATTGCCTACTTCTCAGCAGGTGCTATCCTCATCGCCCTTCCAATCTGTATTCTCTTCTTCTTCTTACAAAAGAACTTTGTTTCAGGACTTACAAGTGGTGGCGACAAGGGATAATTTATCCCCGCCACCCTTTTTCATTTTGGAGCTTGTTGCTAAAGCTACAAGATTGGACACCCTTCTACAAATCTTATTGAAACCCTATTTCAATATATAATTGATTTCCTAGACTTGAAATAAAGCACATTTCTCTATATAATAATACTCATATAGAAAACACTTTTAGAAAGATGCCTATGCTTCCATATCCATTCTCGTATTTCTCTAGTATCTGGGGATTTCGTAAGCCCCTATCAAAACGTTTCGGCCTCAACTGGTTTCAGCTTCTCTTTACGAGCATTTTCCTCATCAGTTTGTCTATGGTTCCGATTGCCATTCAAAACAGCTCACAGGAAACGTATCCACTGGATACCTTTATCGATAATGTCTATACTCCACTGACAGATGAAGCCATCATGGACTTGTCAGAGAATGCACAAATCGTTGATGGAAAGCTGAACTACTCAGGTACGAAGAATCAGCAGCCTTCTCTTTTAATTGGCCCAAGCCAAAACAAAGAATTGCCAAAGGACTTGCAACTTCATTTTGATACGGAAGAACTCGTCATCAGTAAGGAAAGTAAGGAACTAACTCGCATTCGCTACCACGCGATTCAAACGGAGAGTTTCCAGAGTAAGGAAGATCTAACCCAAGCCATTTCTAAAGATTGGTACCAACAAAATCGGGTCTATATCAGTCTCTTTCTCGTTCTTGGTGCAAGCTTCCTCTTTGGATTGAATTTCTTCATTGTCTCTCTTGGAGCTAGTCTCCTCCTTTATATCACCAAAAAATCACGCCTCTTTTCATTTAGGACCTTTAAAGAGTGCTACCACTTTATCTTAAACTGTTTAGGATTACCCACTCTGATTACGCTTATTTTGGGGCTTTTTGGCCAAAATATGGCAACCCTTATCACTGTACAAAACATTCTTTTTGTTCTTTATCTGGTCACCATTTTTTACAAGACACACTTCCGTGATCCAGATTATCATAAATAGGAGATTTTTATGCCCGTTACGATTAAAGACGTGGCCAAGGCAGCAGGTGTCTCACCTTCAACTGTTACCCGCGTTATTCAAAACAAATCAACGATTAGTGATGAAACCAAAAAACGAGTTCGCAAGGCGATGAAGGAGCTCAACTACCACCCCAATCTCAATGCTCGTAGCTTGGTAAGTAGCTATACTCAAGTTATCGGCCTGGTGCTTCCTGATGACTCGGATGCCTTTTACCAAAATCCTTTCTTCCCATCTGTCCTTCGTGGTATCGCCCAAGTCGCGTCTGAAAACCACTATGCTATTCAGATTGCAACGGGGAAAGATGCAAAAGAGCGGCTCAAAGCTATTTCCCAGATGGTCTATGGTAAGCGTGTAGATGGTTTGATTTTCCTCTATGCCCAAGAAGAAGATCCTTTGGTTAAGCTAGTAGCAGATGAGCAATTTCCTTTCCTTATCTTAGGTAAATCTCTATCTCCCTTCATTCCGCTCGTCGATAATGACAATGTCCAGGCAGGTTTTGATGCAACAGAATATTTCATCAAAAAAGGATGCAAGCGAATTGCCTTCATCGGAGGAACCAAAAAACTTTTCGTAACACAAGATCGTCTAATGGGTTATGAGTTAGCTCTTAAACAATACCAACTTCCTATTGATCCAAATCTGACCTACTTTGCGACCGAATTTCTTGAAGATAATGGTTATCGCTTTAGTAAACTTCTCTTCGAGCATGATCCAAATATTGATGCTATTATTACTATTGATAGCCTTCTTGCTGCAGGGGTCTGTGATTACATCGCAAAACACCAACTGGATGTCCCTGTCCTCAGCTTTGACTCGGTCAACCCTAAACTGAACTTGGCAGCCTATGTGGATATCAATAGCTTAGAACTCGGGCGCGTTTCCTTTGAAACCATTCTCCAGATTATTAACGATGCCAAAAACAATAAACAGATTTGTTACCGCCAGTTGATTGGACACAAAATTATCGAAAAATAAAGACCAGCCTCAAGGCTGGTCTTTTGAGTATTATTAATTGTCTGTTTCTACGAATCGTCCTAGGATGTGGACATTTTCGGATACAGAGACAAAGGCTGTCGGATCGACCTGTTTCATGATGTGTTTAAAATCATTAAACTCTGCTCGCGTGATAACCGTAATCAAGACTGCTTTTCTCTCATGATTATAGGTTCCTTCTGCATCGTGGATCATGGTTGCTCCGCGGTGCAATTTTTTATGGATTTTTGCGATTACCTTGTCAGGATTATTGGTCACAATCATGGCCTGCATGCGTTTTTGCTTTGTAAAGACCGCATCTGTCACACGGCTCGATACAAAAATGGTGATCATAGAGTAGAGGGCGTATTTCCAACCAAAGGTCAGACCTGCTATCAGCATGATGGTTCCATTTACCAAGAAAGAAATACTGCCGACATTCTTACCCGTTTTCTTTCGAATGGTGAGACTGACGATATCTGTACCTCCGCTAGAAATATTGTTACGGAGTGCAAAACCAATCCCCAAGCCCATGACAACACCCCCAAAAAGAGCATTGATGATGGGATCCTCTGTCAAGGTCACAACTGGCACAAGCTGGATAAAGAGGGAACTCATGGATACTGTGATAAAGGTAAAGATTGTAAACTTATGCCCAATCTGATACCAAGCCAAAATCATCAA
Source organism: Streptococcus oralis (assembly GCF_004127215.1). Classification (GTDB taxonomy): domain Bacteria; phylum Bacillota; class Bacilli; order Lactobacillales; family Streptococcaceae; genus Streptococcus; species Streptococcus oralis_BD. The sequence goes on from NZ_QEWJ01000004.1 coordinate 119,337, forward strand.
CGGAAAATTGATGGCATAAAAGGTCAGCGATATCGGAATATAAAAACCAAACCAGTGATTACTCAAAGCAGAGATAATCTGTGCCAAACCCGTCGCACCACTGGAGTAAACGTGTCCTGGTTGAAAAAAGAAATTGACTGCTACTGCTGACAGAAAGCCATAAACCAGAGAAGCCGATACTTTCTCATCATATTTTTCCCGAGAGATACTTTGTAAAACTCGTAAGATTTTTATCTGATAAGCAAAGCGGCGCAGATAATAGCGCCACCGCTTAATTCGTTTTGCTTGTTTCATCTTCTTCTACTTGTAAGCTGAGTTCCTCTAGTTGTTTGAGAGCGACTGTTGATGGAGCTTGTGTCATTGGGTCGGTTGCCTTATTGTTCTTAGGAAAGGCAATGACTTCACGGATATTTTCTTCTCCTGCTAAGAGCATCACAAAACGGTCAAGACCGATAGCCAAGCCACCGTGGGGTGGGAAACCATAGTCCATGGCTTCAAGAAGGAAGCCAAACTGGTCATTTGCTTCTTCAGCTGAGAAACCAAGAGCCTTAAACATGCGTTCTTGAAGGTCTTTTTGGTTGATACGAAGACTACCACCACCAAGCTCATAACCATTCAAAACGATATCGTAGGCAATGGCTCGAACCTTAGCCAAATCACCTTCTAATTCGTAAGCTGTTTCTTCCTGTGGAAGAGTAAATGGATGGTGGGCGCTCATGTAGCGACCTTCTTCTTCAGACCATTCAAACATTGGCCAATCAACCACCCAAAGGAAGTTGAACTTATCGTTATCAATCAAGCCAAGCTCTTTGGCGATACGGCCACGAAGGGCGCCTAGTGTTGCATTGGCCACTTCAAGCGTATCTGCTACAAAGAGAACCAAGTCCTTATCTTCAAGATCAAGTGTGCTAGTCAAATCACCTTGGATGCTCGTCAAGAACTTAGCAACTGGTCCGTTTAATTCTCCATCCACAACCTTGACCCAAGCAAGACCCTTAGCACCATACTGCTTGGCTACTTCGGTCATCTTGTCGATGTCTTTACGCGAATAGTTGTCCGCAGCCCCTTTAATGACAATCGCTTTAACTGCAGGTGCTTCTGAAAAGACCTTGAAGTCCACACCCTTAACGACTGCTGTCAAGTCTTGAAGCAACATGTCAAAACGGGTATCTGGCTTGTCAGAACCGTAAAGAGCCATAGCGTCATCGTATTTCATACGAGGGAATGGAAGTGTTACTTCAATGCCTTTGGTTTCTTTCATCACGCGCGCAATCAAGCCTTCTGTAATATCTTGGATTTCTTGCTCTGTAAGGAAGGATGTTTCCAAGTCGACCTGGGTAAATTCAGGCTGGCGGTCTCCACGCAAGTCTTCGTCACGGAAACATTTGACGATTTGGTAGTAACGGTCAAATCCAGCATTCATCAACAATTGTTTGGTAATCTGTGGACTTTGAGGAAGAGCGTAGAAATGACCTTTATTGACACGAGATGGCACCAAATAGTCACGTGCCCCTTCTGGCGTTGACTTAGAAAGGAAGGGGGTTTCCACATCAATAAACTCCAACTCGTCCAAGTAGTTGCGGATAGAGTGGGTCACCTTAGCACGAAGTTTGAGATTTTCCAACATCTCTGGACGACGAAGGTCAAGGTAACGGTAACGTAGACGCGTATCATCATTGGCCTCAATGCCATCCTTAATCTCAAATGGGGTTGTTTTAGCGGTGTTTAGGACTGTCAGGGCTGTCACGTTCAACTCAACTGCACCCGTTGCTAATTTATCATTTGCTTGCTCGCGTGCCACAACCTGACCCGTCACCTCTATGACAAATTCGCTACGAAAGCTTTCAGCTGTTGCCATGACTTCTGCTGAAACTTTTTCTGGATTGATAACCAACTGCATGATTCCTTCACGGTCACGAAGGTCGATAAAGATCAAACCGCCCAAATCACGACGACGGCCAACCCATCCTTTCAAGGTAATTTCTTGTCCGATGTGTTCCTCACGAACACGACCAGCATACATACTACGTTTCATGTTTTCTCTCCTCTTTTATTCTGTTACTATTTTACCATAAAAGCGCAGGCTCTTCATGAAAATCAGCAGAAAAGTTTGGTTGTCTGTAAAAATCAAAACGAAGAGCTAAAAAATCATGACAACATCAAAAAATCCGATGAAGACACCATCGGATTTTCTTATTTTGATTCTTGACCTTTTTTACGTTTTTCCGCGATTTCAGCCGCTTTTTTAGGCAGAACAATCTCCGTCGCATAAGCTGAAGCAAAACGCAAGACACCTGCAATAGGTGCAAAAATCACTGCTAGATTGTTGAAAAAGAAATCGCCTTTAAAGGCATAGGCAAGTGCCCCGATGATAAAGAAGAGAACAACTGCCTGTATCACTGCTAATAAAATTACTCGTTTCATGTGACCTCCTGACTCTATTATAGCATGAGTATCATCAAAAAGCCGATTAAATTATTCAAAGCATGTAAAGAAATGCTGTAAAGAAGGCCTTTTCGGCTCACATAAGCTAGACCCAAACTTAATCCCAGACTAGCATAGACTAAAAACTGTTGCAAAGTCCCTGGAAAATGAATCAAGGCAAAGAGCACACTCGATACGAGGAGAAACAGAGCTGTCTGTTTGCTATTGTCCTGCTTAGGAAAGAGGTAGCGCGCCAGCATCCCTCTAAAAATGAGTTCTTCCGTCAGAGGAGCAAAGACCACTACCATAAAGAAACCAAATTCAGGCTGTACCACTGTCAGTTGGGATACGATTTGTTGATTGGTCGACGGATCGTCTGGTAAAAAGAACTGGGCTGTAATAGCCACTAGTAAAACCAGAGTAGGCAACCAGATATAACGATTAAAAGCAGTTGTCTGGATGCTAACCTTTTCTGTCTGATACCACTTGTAAACTCCATAAACATAGGCTCCTGACAGGGCGATATAAAGTGGCAAGACTCCATAGATTGAAGCCCCTAGTCCAAGAGCTGACAGTGCCATACTCTGAACCAGACCATAACCAAAGAAAAAGGATAGAACAGTTAGAAGAAACCAGCCAAGATTTTTAAGTATTTTCATAAAGATCTCCTATTTGAAATAACGTTTTGTTTTGCGTAACTGCGCAAAATTGATGTAAAGATGAATTACAACCAAAAGAACTAAAGCAACAAGTTGTATTTCTTGTAAAATGATTGATAGCACCAATAATAAAATATAAAGTTCTGGGAGTAAAATTTGGTTTAATCTAAACAGGGTCAAATAGGTATTCTCCATTTCTGCTTGCTTTTCTCCCTCATCATAAGTATCTAGGAATTCTAACATTTCCTTAGGAGTTGCCATGATAGAAAGTTTATAATTACGGATCAAGCTAGTCGTATTGAGACAGTAGCTACCCACAAAAATTACAAGTATAGCTAAGAGAAAAGGAGATAAAGATAATCTAAACCCAGGAAACATGGTAACTAAGCTAAATAACATACTAATTAGCAAAGTACTATTAGCCACTGTACCATAATCTAAGAAACGATACATCCTAATATAGTCTTGTTCACTTTGTTCGTCGTCTTCTTCTCTTTGGTAGTTATTGTAGGCTTTACGACTCATTCTGGTAAAATAAAGAGCTAAAATTGTTGAAATAATCCCAAACCAGAAAAAGAAGGCATCTAGAACAAACAGTACTTGATTTTTAGAAATTTCTGAACGAAGACTAGCAAAGCCAGTACCAATCATTCCCAATAAAACACCTAACAGTACACTCCCCAACAAAATTAATAAATGTTTCTTTTTCATATTCATCTTCTTTCTAAACTACACCAATCCAACTAACCACTGACCAAAAGCTTTTCCTGATTCATAAATTGCTGTCAAACCCTCTGTTCCAAGTGATACTAAAATCAAACAAACAGCAAACAAGAGAATAGCTTGGTTTCTTGCTTTTTTCGCCCCTTCTCTTAAAGGATCTCTCCCAAGCCAGCCTGCTAGATAAGCATATAGGATGACTGTTAAAATCCCAAACTCTGTTGACGAAAGAAACAACAAAATTGCTACTAAACGGATAACGTTAGTCTTGATATTAAAATAATTTCCTAAACCTGCACAGACACCTGCAAGTTCTTTGTTCTCAGTATCTACTTGAAAACCTGCTAAAAATTCTTTCATATTCCTTCTCCTTTTTCACTTGCTAGATTTTTTGATTTCTTTTCAATCCATTCAATTACTGGTATGAGAGTAAAATAGGCCCAAATAAATTGGTCACTTTGATAGGGATTAAACCAGCCTAAGTCTATCCCAATCAATAGAAACACGCTGACTACTAGAGCTATAGCAACTATATAATAAATCACTTTATACTTATTCATTATTCATCCTCCTCTATACGAAATACCGACTCGACTGGTTCATTGAATATCTGTGAAATCTTCAGGGCGATCACAACCGACGGGGTATATTCATCCCTCTCAAGCAGACTGATAGTCTGTCGAGAGACCCCTGCTAGCTTGGCTAGTTCGGTTTGGTTGAGACCATCGCGAGCTCGAAGCTCTTTTAGACGATTTTTTAGTTGCATGTTACACACCTACTCTCCGTCAAATTCAACGGTTTGGATATCCTCAATACGTTGCAACTTGAATTTTTCTTTTCCTTTTTTATCTACACGTCGTAGCTTGACCCACTCCTCATCAACATCTACAACTTCCCAGTTGTCTGTCCCAAACAATTGTCCAACGATGACCGGTTTTTTCCCAATCAGTTCTTTTAAAATTCTTGACATTTCTTTATTTCCTTTCTGTTTTTGCTCAATTCTTTTGATTTTATTCTCTAGTTTCTTGACCCTTTGGGTATGATAGAGATAAAACATAATCACAAGAGGTACAAATCCTAATGCCCACATAATCGTTCCTTTCTGGTTTCTATTTCTTAACTTGAATTTATTGTAACACATCTTTTTCTTTTTGACAACAATATTTGTCAAAAAGTTTATGATTTTTGTCATTTTGCAAAAGAAAAAGGTCAGGAGTAGGTTCCTGACCGGTTTATCTGTTATTAAAACCCTAGTTTTTCAAAGACTTCTGAGAAGTTTTGGCTGATTGTATCAAGCGTAACTTCCACCTCTTCTCGAGTTTGGTTGTTCTTGACTGTCACTTGTCCGCTTTCGACTTCACTCTCTCCTAGGGTGATAAGGGTCTTAGCCGCAAAGACATCGGCTGACTTGAACTGAGCTTTGAGTTTACGGTTGAGGTAATCACGCTCTGCTTTGAAACCTTGTTGGCGAAGGGCTTGCACCAACTCCAAGGCCTTGATATTTGCTCCTTCACCCAAGACTGCAATATAAACATCTAGAGCGTTTTCGATAGGGAGGGCCACCCCTTGCTTTTCAAGAATGAGCAGCAGGCGTTCTACACCAAGTCCAAAACCAAAGCCAGCAGTTTCTGGGCCTCCAAAGTAAGCAACCAAGCCATCGTAGCGACCACCTGCACAGACCGTCAAGTCATTACCCTCAATCTCTGTGATAAATTCAAAAATCGTGTGGTTGTAGTAGTCCAGACCACGTACCATATTGGTATCGATGATATAGTCTACTCCAAGAGTTTCCAACATCTGACGCACAGCATCAAAATGAGCCTGGCTTTCTTCATCAAGGAAGTCCAAGATAGAAGGCGCATTCTCTACCGCTACCTTGTCTTCTTTTTCCTTAGAGTCCAAGACACGGAGAGGGTTTTCCTCTAAACGACGTTGGCTATCCTTAGACAAGGTCTCCTTGAGCGGTGTCAAATAGTCAATCAAGGCTTGGCGGTAGGCCGCACGACTCTCAGGATTGCCAAGAGTGTTGAGGTGCAGTTTGACACCTTGGATACCGATTTCTTTCAAGAAATGGGCTGCCATCGCGATGGTTTCCACATCTGTAGCTGGATTGCTAGAGCCAAAGCACTCAACACCGATTTGGTGGAACTGGCGTAAACGACCTGCTTGCGGACGCTCATAACGGAACATTGGACCCATGTAGTAGAATTTACTTGGCTTTTGCACTTCTGGGGCGAAGAGTTTATTTTCCACATAGGAACGGACAACGGGCGCTGTTCCTTCTGGACGGAGAGTGATGTGGCGGTCACCCTTGTCATAAAAATCATACATTTCCTTGGTTACGATATCAGTCGTATCCCCGACAGAGCGACTGATAACCTCGTAATGCTCAAAAATAGGCGTGCGCACTTCTGCATAGTTATAGCGCTTGAAAATTTCACGTGCAAATCCTTCAACGTACTGCCACTTGGCAGACTCAGCAGGTAAAATATCCTGCGTTCCTTTTGGTTTTTGTAATTTCATAGGGAATCCTCTTTAAACTTAATAGTCCTATTTTACCATAAATAGAGGGATTAAAACAGTGAGAAAAGAAAATCTCAAAAGAGTCTTTTCAGAAAATTCATCAAAAACTTGCCAAATTGTCAGAATTATGAGAAAATAGAGGATATTTATCAGGTGGAGGGACGTAATGAGAGACGATATCAAAATCAATGACCGCGCTTTAGCCTTACAAGACCAAATTATCGAAAAACTAGAGAAGGTTTTTGATACAGATGTGGAATTGGATGTTTACAATCTAGGGCTGATTTATGAAATCAATCTGGACGAAACAGGTCTCTGCAAGATTGTCATGACTTTCACTGATACTGCCTGTGATTGCGCCGAAAGCCTGCCTATCGAAATCGTGGCAGGTCTCAAACAAATCGAGGGCATCGAAGATGTCAAGGTTGAAGTTACTTGGTCACCCGCTTGGAAGATTACACGAATCAGTCGCTACGGCCGTATTGCCCTTGGACTACCACCTCGTTAAGCAGGCAAATCACTTTTGAAGATGAAAAGAAGCAAGCCGAAGGTGGCTTGCTTTTTGAGTTTATTTTTTACCTGACTTGTCCATATTCCAGAAGTCTGTCACGGCTCCGCGTGAAGCAGATGATACGATGTGGGCATATTTACCAAGGACACCACGGCTGTATAGTGGTGGCAAGGTTGTTTCTGCCTTGCGTTTTTCAAGTTCTTCTTCGGATACGGCCATAGAAATTTCTTTGGTATCTTGGTCAACCGTAACGATATCACCTGTACGAAGGTAGGCAATTGGTCCACCATCCTGAGCTTCAGGAGCGATATGTCCAACAACCAGACCATAAGTACCACCAGAGAAGCGTCCGTCTGTCAAGAGGGCAACCTTGTCTCCTTGACCTTTACCAACGATCATGGATGAAAGTGACAGCATCTCAGGCATACCAGGACCTCCCTTAGGTCCAACGAAACGCACAACGACAACGTCGCCATCAACGATTTCGTCTGTCAAGACAGCCTGAATAGCATCTTCTTCTGAGTCAAAGACCTTAGCTGGACCAACGTGGCGACGCACTTTAACACCAGATACCTTGGCAACCGCACCATCAGGGGCAAGATTCCCGTTCAAGATAATCAATGGTCCGTCTGCACGTTTTGGATTTTCCAGTGGCATGATGACTTTTTGACCTGGAGTAAGATCTGCAAAATCAGCCAAGTTTTCAGCAACAGTCTTACCAGTACATGTGATACGGTCTCCGTGAAGGAAGCCATTCGCTAGCAAGTACTTCATAACCGCTGGGACACCACCGACTTCGTAGAGGTCTTGGAAGACATACTGACCCGAAGGTTTCAAGTCGGCCAAGTGGGGCACACGCTCTTGGATCGTATTGAAGTCCTCAAGTGACAAGTCAACATTGGCAGCATGGGCAATAGCAAGCAAGTGAAGAGTAGCATTTGTAGAACCACCTAGAGCCATAGTCACAGTGATAGCATCTTCAAAGGCTTCACGAGTCAAGATATCTGATGGTTTGAGACCAAGCTCCAACATCTTAACAACAGCACGTCCTGCTGCTTCGATGTCTTCTTTTTTGTCAGCTGATTCAGCTGGGTGAGAGGATGATCCTGGCAAACTCATCCCTAGAACTTCGATAGCAGTCGCCATGGTGTTAGCTGTATACATACCACCACAGCCACCAGGGCCAGGACAGGCATTACATTCAAGACGTTTCACGTCCTCAGCTGTCATATCACCGTGGTTCCATTTCCCGATACCTTCAAAGACAGAAACCAAGTCAATGTCTTTGCCATCAAGATTTCCCGGTGCAATGGTTCCACCATAGGCAAAAATAGCTGGGATATCCATGTTAGCAATGGCAATCATGGAACCAGGCATGTTCTTGTCACAGCCACCGATAGCGACAAAGGCATCCACGTTGTGACCACCCATAGCTGCCTCGATTGAGTCCGCAATGATATCACGAGATGTCAAAGAGAAACGCATACCAGGCGTTCCCATGGCAATCCCGTCTGCTACCGTGATGGTCCCAAACTGCACAGGCCAAGCACCTGCAGATTTGACACCTTCTTTGGCCAATTTCCCGAAATCATGCAAGTGAATGTTACATGGCGTATTTTCTGCCCAAGTTGAAATCACTCCCACAATCGGTGTCTCAAAGTCCTTATCTGTCATACCAGTCGCACGAAGCATAGCACGGTTTGGTGATTTTACCATACTGTCATAAATGCTACTGCGGTGACGTTTATCTAATTCAGTCATTTGTTCCCTCCCGTCTCAGTTTTTACTATTATAGCACATTTTAAAAGCAATGAACAGAAGAAAATTCTTGAATTTTCAGAAAATTTCGATTAATTTGATTGAATGACTTCTAATTTTTTCATCTTTTTTTGTCAAGTAACTTTACTTTACAAAAAAAATGTGTTATCCTAGTATGGCTGATGAAAATCACTAGATTGAATCGAATTTAAATACCTAAAGGAGAAATCAAAATGGCAGTACCTGCACGTCGCACTTCAAAAGCGAAGAAAAACAAACGTCGTACACACTACAAAGTAACAGCTCCATCTGTAAACTTTGACGAAACTACTGGAGATTACTCACGTTCTCACCGTGTATCACTTAAAGGATACTACAAAGGACGTAAGATCGCTAAAGCTGCATCAGCTGAATAATAGAAGGGAGATACCATGCGCGTAAATATTACACTTGAACACAAAGAATCTGGTGAACGCTTGTACCTTACTTCTAAAAACAAACGTAACACCCCAGACCGTCTTCAATTGAAGAAATACTCACCAAAACTTCGCAAACACGTTGTGTTTACAGAGGTTAAATAGTAGGTCATTACGTTTCAGTAGAAACGAAAAAACCTTGATTTAACGCGATTCTTGAATTTTCAAATTTCAATGTATTGCAATAAAAATCAACCGAATGACTACATTTTTGACTACATTTTTTGTGAAATAAATTAGATGTTCGGATATATAGAAAACGCTCTAGTCATATTGTCTAGAGCGTTTTTGTATTTTATAATCTATTCAATCTTTGCTTTCCAATCATCAATGTTCAACGAATCATCATATAAATCATAAGCAATTGAGATTAATGTGATTTTTGAAGCAATACTCTCTATCTTCATAATTCATTTTATCTTATTATTAAATCTTCTATTTTTATCAAGATTGATATTTCAATTTCAACATAGTTCATATCGATTTTTAAATCTCTTTTTGTTTATTATCAAAAACTTTTTTTGAATCAATGATTTTTTGGTAAAAATCATATTCAATCTCTGTAAAGTGACAGAATACTTCAGCACACTCAATTAAAATAGGATTTAGTTTTTCTCTTGGGGGTAATCCAACTGAAAATTTAATTTTGTCTCCTTTTTCAAAACGTTCGGTCCAAAAGGCTTCATGAAATGCGACTTCAGACAAATGAACATAACCAGATGATTTATTGTAAATTTCTTCAATCTCAGGATAATACTTCGACATCCTTTTCTTAAGATTGGCATCAGTCATCTTTTCATTTTGATTATCTTTCATATTCCTAATAGGTGTACCACTTAATGTCTCTTTAATAAATGATCTTCTGTCCTCTGATATAAAAGCTGCAAAGACTCTCATAAGGTTATCAAGTTGTGTTCGTACTATAATTCCTGTACAAGTCAGATTTCTCGTTCTTAATAAGTTCATTATTCCATCAATAAATTGAACTCGTCTGTTAAGTGCAGAAATAAAAAATAAATCATCTTCAGTAAGATTTTCACCAATAATACCAGCAGCTATCGACTTTGATTCCTCACGATATTCTCTTAATTTAATGAAATATGTCTCTATTTCATTAAAATACTCATCGTTTGTCATTACATCTCCTCCTAATCTATCTTTCTAATATGGATTCAATCATTGGTTCAATCCCATTTTCAATCAAGTTATCTATCTTACGCTGAGCAGAAAAGCGCCCAACTTCATAAGCTACATAGTGTAAAATCTGAGCAGCCACTTCTTTAACATTGAATGAAAATTGTTCCTTTAGAACTCTATAAGAAAGAGTAGCAAAAGAGTCTGCATCTTCAAATCGTTTCAAATATTGCTCATAGTTAGAATGAATCGTCTGAATGATATAAATCGCATGTGTATCATCTAACTTCATAAAGATCATTAAGCTTTCAATAAAAACATTACCTTTTTTTATACATTCTTGACATAACTCTCTTGCTGGCATTTCATAGATATAGTTTTCTATGTCGTCATCAAAAACACCGTTGCTAATTTTTTCCCATATTGTCTTCTTAAAAGCATCGTCGCTTCTAATTCTCAACCATGCATTTAATGCACTCAACATTTCAGTAGCATCTTGATACCTATAATCAGGTTCTAAATTCGTAGCTTTTTCACTAACAGAACGAAGTGAATGAGAAGAAATATTAGGATACTTAGTCATAACAAAATTAATAATACGTCCCAGCGAATACACATCGCTTCGTTTATCGGCATCTTTTAAAAGCATTAATTGCTCTGGTGCGCAATAAAAGAGTTGACCAAAGGAAGTTGTGTCCATTGTTTGATGAGATGTCAGAGTGTTTAGGTTTTTTCCTAAACCAAAATCAGCAATCTTAATTATCCCATTCACGAAAAAAACATTGGTCGGACTTAAGTCTCTATGTAGAACATCTCTTTGGTGGACAAGAGACATAGTATAAAGTATTTGACGCAATATATTGAGTTTAGAATCCTCTGTCAGCTCACTTGCTTCAATATAATTTCCCAATGTATCATCGGCTTTTTCCATTGTGTATGAACAATTACTACTATCGAAATCAAATACTCGAATAATACTCTCAATATCCGAACAAGACTTAGTTATTTCATACTCTCTTTTTAACCTACTTCTCAACGATTGTCGTCTCACAGATTCCTCATTTAGTTTTTTTACCACTAATCCTGTGGATTTTTGGAAATAAATATCAGCAAAGCCACCCTTTCCAATCTCAACTAAATCTAAATCAATTTCTACTAAATAAAATTCAGTTCCTTTTCTTGAGAGTTTTAAAGAATAAACAGAACAAATTTTATCTAATTCATTTATTATTTTCTGCTGATGCTCTATAGCATCCACTTCACTTATCTGACGCTCTGTTAAAAGATATTGTTTGCTGAGTATAAGGTTGAAAAATGAATTGATAATGCCTCTAGATGAAAAGTCCAACAGCTTGTCATTCACATATATCCATCTTGTAGGAAAGCCCTGACCATAACTATCTTGAGTATGGAAATGGGTATTGAAAAAAGAAACTAGCTGAGGCCCTGATTTATAAGTAAACAGCTCTGTCTCATCTCCACAGAATATCTTTGCTAGTCTTTTGTAAAAATCTGGATTGATCAATAACTCGTCCTCCTTATAGATGGTAATTCTTTAATTTAATAAATGTAGGCAGTAACATACAATCTACTTTCTCAATTAAACAGAGGGTGTCGTCAAGAATAGAAAAAATATAAAATCTATCTTGAAATATAGTTACAAAATAGGTATCAAATCCCTTCGCTTTTAAACTTCTGTATTCAAATAGTGAGTGGAAATCATAATTTAACGCGCTTACAATAATATCATCCGAATTATCTGTCTCGAGTATATCAATCAGCTCAAACGAATATGGAAAAAATAATAAAAGGTTTTTCTGTTTTTCAAGCATTTTCAACACTTTTATGATATCTCTTTCAATACCATACTTTCTAATATTTAAAAAGTTTTCCCCTAATCGAGTGAGCTCTGATATATCTCTTGTTCGGAATGCAACATGAATCTGAGTAGCTTTTACTTCACCGAATTTCTTTTTACTTTCATGAATACCAATTATACCATCGCCATAATTGCTAATGCCCAGAGAAAACAAATGACTAGCTTGTAATCTAGTGCTAGATGATAATAATTTAAAGTCTATTTCATAATTTTTCGATATTGCATCACATTGACCATTATTTTCATTTAACGGTTTAGAGAAAGGAGATTGCCCTTTATCTTTAAAATGAGATGACTTATTAAGTAGCTCTAGTAAATAGTTCTCATAATTACAATCGGGCTCTCCATCAACAAAATTTTTAATAATAGTAGCTGGTGGTAACAATTTGAATTTTATACGTGGGTCAATATTAGGGTTTAAATTTTCTTCCATAAAAATTCCTCCAGTTTATTATAACATTAACATCTTAAAATTTTTACACTTAATACACTTACAACAAATAATTTCTTTGTTCACTAGCTTATGCTACCACCTACCCTTTAGTAACAACTATGGATACCTTATGTATTAGAGTATTTTGTACTATTATGGTATAATAAAATACAAACATCTTTACCTTTCATTTATATAATTAAAAAGGAATAATTATGCCTGAAACAAATAAATATCAGTACTGTATAAGCAACAATGAAATACTTGAACTTCACGTACTAGAAGAGGAATTCTATAGAAACAAACAAGCAACAAGAGACAGATACAGAGGTCAACTACTATGTCCTGGGTGTAAACAAGTACGATTATCTATAAAAGAGAATAGTAATGGAATTTACCTTGCTGCTTACCCCAACTCTGTTCATACAGAAAATTGTGAGTACTTACTTAAACCTGCTGCTAGAAGAGAATTAAGAGTATTCTATGATCAAATCGCTCCTGACAGAGCTGAACAAATGTTAGAACGTATTTTAGATGATAGAATAATTGTGGTAAATATACCTCAAAATCAAAATCATAATGTTGATGTTGATAAAGGTGATGATGAAAATTACGAATTGACAAATGAAAATGGTATTAGAAAATACTTGCCTCGAAGATCATTACAGTTAAGAAAAATGGAAGAATCTGACCATCTTGTAATGTATTATGGAGAATGCAGATTGTTTCTAGTGCAAGATAAGTGGAACAACTTCTACCTAAGAATTTTTCGAAATGATGAAACTAGGTATTATCTATGTAGTTTAAAAATTCCAAAAGTTGTTTTCAATCATTTATCGGATGAATTAAACTTTATTCCTTGCGAGCAAGATTTCGATGTAAATAATTCTAAGGAAAAATCTGTTCCTACTAGAATAGCTTTTATCTCTGAAATCGAAAAAAAATTATCGTATTTTAATGGGAAAATAATTCATTCTAAGCTATTAAAAGTAATCCAACTATAAATTAAGTTTAATCTCCTGATTTTTATATTACAATGCCAATCGTATCCAAATAACTTTTCATTAGCTTTTTATCATTATCAGAAAAATTCTTTTCAACCATAAAAATAGGTATAATCGTTCTTAACTGAGAGATAAAGTTTTGGTATTCTAATTCAAATTTTTCATAGAAATTTCCCTTTTGAAAATAAACATCCCAATCTAAGTTTAGATCACCAAGCATAAAAGAATTAAATCTCTTTTCTACATCTTTAACTAATTTATCTGAGATATTCATATAATATTTTTCTAACATTTGATGATTTTCACTATCGTACAATTCATATTCTTCTTCTAGGCGATTTATTATTTTCTGGTATGACTTTTCAATTGAAGTTATTTCTCTCATTAAACAAGAATATTCAGAATTAATTTCTCTGTTTAGTCCTTCTACTTCCATTGTTTCATTAAAATTTAAGAGTAAACTCTTAATGTTACAATAATAGTTTATATCCTTTACAAGAGGTAAGAGCGTATCTCTATACAGAACGTTAATGTACTGATAACAGTATTTAAGGTATAATTCAAATAAATCAATTTGATTATCGATATATTGGTTCTCAAAATATAAATTAAATTTAGAACAGTAAGTTTCATCATTTTCAAATAGTATATTCTGTAAAGTATAACAAAAGAATTTTGAAGATAAGTATAGAATTGTGTTTAATATGCTGCTAATTAATTTATCTGAAAGATTGTAGTATCTGTTGAAAGTAGCTTTGTAATGAATTCCACAGAAGATTACTAATATTGAATACAAGTTGTTCATCAAGTTTATTTTTGCAAAAAAACTATCAATCAATCTCGATAAAATAATAATTATTATTTGATTATTAATAAATCCCACTTGATCTATCAATAATTCCTTATTATCTTTTAAAGTTAGTAAAGAATTGTATATTTCATTACGTGTTGGAAAATCATAATAGTGTACTTTTTTAAATGTACGATTACTATTTTCTAAATCTTCCCTCAAGAATTTTATAAACTCACTGACAAAAGGTGCATTATATACTTTTTGAAGGTTTCCCTCTTTGAATTTTGTTTTCGTATTTTCAGATTTAATTTCAGTTGTAAAGTAAGGAATGTCAAAATAAAAAAATCTATCCTCGATTGTTAAAAAACAGTCCTGTTCATTAATGATGATGTTGTCGTTATATTTCAGGAAGTCTATCGGTATATTTGTTAGAGGGTATTTTAGACCACCAATAGATGCAGTGCAGTATTTCGAACTTGTTTTTTTAAATTTTATATGATATTTCCTTTCAATTTGCTCTTCAATATTTAGAAGAGCTTTTTTTTTATCCTCTATTGATTTAAAAATGATAAATTCTTCATTTTTAGAGGAAATGTTTGAAATATCTAATGTCAAACCCAATTTTTCAATATCTTTTAGATAACAAAGATATAGTTTTCTTTCAAACTCATTAGAAGTTTTCCCCTTAGAATTACTAGAATATTTTTGAGGAATTTCTTCGTGGATTGTACACAAAACTTTCCCTATAATTTCGGTATCTTTACCGAATAAAGAACAATAAACATACTTTAAAATCTCTAATTTATCATTTAGGGAGAAAAGATATTGATTCAAAATATCTTCTCTTTTTTCAAAAATCCTTAATTTTTTGCGAATAGTTTCCTTATCATAATGTATTGTTGAGTCACCACTATTCCATAAATTGGTAATACTATCTACTGTAAATTTTTCGTGATATAGCTTTTGTAGTTTGTTAATTAATAAATTGAAAGTATCTTCATCCCATTGATTAAATTCATGCCCCAAGAGTTTATATGTCCCACGATCTAAAGTATTCATTAAGAAGACATGTCTCAATAGGTTATATGCAATGGATAATTGTCTATCATTATATACATAGTCGATAAAAAACGATTCTGAATAAATTTTGCCAGTCATAAAAATCCCTCAATCCCAGGTTCATAAAAATTATTACTTTTGTTTTAATTATATATGAAAGTAATAAAAGATGCATAAGATAAAGTCAAGTGTAATTTACTGCTTTCAAACATAAATAATAAGTCCTATATGATGCGCATCGAATGGACGGATAGAAACTAAAAGTATCGACATATCTGTTAGTTGTCTATACCTTGTAGGGTTTCGCCGTTGATTTAGTGTGCTTTTTTAACATCTAGCGGTTGGGATTTATTTAGTTTCTTTCCGTCTTCGGACGCAAAGGAAGTAAAATGACATCATATAGAAAAGTGATAACAAAATTGTATTGCAAATTGTTAGGTGAAGAATTCAAGATAAGGTTCAAGGAGAAACAAATATTACAAAACCAAATTGGATATGAATCATACGAAAAAGAAGTTGATCTATTATCTGAAACAACGGTTGGGCAAATTCTGAAAGGAAAAAGAAATATTAGTTTCAACGCTTCGCTAGCTTTTCAAACTAGTTTAGATTATAAACATCCCAGAGATTTATTCTTTCCGAATAAGAAATTTGAATTATTGCTGATTAAAAATATAATAACTACGATTTTAACTGATCCTGTATTTGAAGACACGCTTCTAAAGCAGTTATTAGAAAAAAATTTTTTAAATATTTCTCAGAAAGATGTATCTCAATTCATTGAAAAAAACAAAGAAGTTTTCCTATGTTCTTTGTCAAACTTTATTTCAGATTTCCCCGAGGAAGAAACTTCTCATCAAATAGCTGAAAAATTAACTGATTGGTTATCTGAATTAGCTTGTTTAATATCACAAATTTAATAGTAAACTGTCAAGAAAACTGACAGTTTGCTTTCAGAATCTACGTTAAACTAAAAATGTCTTGGCCAAGACAAATAATTAAATACGAGGTGAAACTTATGAAAACAAGAAATCGTAAAAGTGGTTATTCAACTAATACAGCAAATGAGTATATAGATAGCAAGCAAGGTGTTTATTGCTTAAGCATAGAGTTAGAACCACAAATTAAATTTGAAGATAATCAACCGACAGGGGAAATTGTTGCTTATAAAGCCTGGTTCTCTCAGAAGGGACTTCCACCTTTTCGTGTCAAATTTGAAAACGAAATAGAACTTCCCTCCTATATGGCCTTGGTACAGTTTGAAAATTTACAAGCTTGCGAGGTCGGCTTTAATGTCTACTTCAAAGCTGATAATGTTAAGGGGATTAAATAATGACTAGAAAGGAACTAGAGCAGTATCTGCTTCAAAGTTTAAACATGGGGCTGGGAAGTATTATGCAAGGAGAAACCAGCTATACTAATAGTTTTGACTGTAAGGTTATGGAAGAAGGATTTCTCTTTCTTCCTCGTTTGCCAGCTAGCTATATCATTGATGATGATCTCTATCAAAAAATTTTTCTGATTGCAAATGCTTCTCTGTACCCTCGCTTCACTCTTCTCAAACAAAATTCGGCTTATTTTATGGCACTAGAAACAGATGATATCCATGTTCAACGTGGACTCTTCTTTCCTTGGAGAGTAGGTATATCTGAGCGATTAGTTATTTCTGATTTGGAAGAATTCTCAGATAATCAAAAAGGGTATTTGATTCCTATAATGAAAAACCTTACTCTTGACTACAATAAAGTAACTTCGATAGCTATAGCAGGGAATAGCGGTTCTGGTAAGTCTTACGCTCTGACCTATTTTCTTAGTCTACTAAAAAACATTTCAGATTTAATAATTGTAGATCCCAAATTTGACACACCCAGTCGATGGGCTCGCGAACATGGCATTCCGGTTCTACATCCTCAAAAGAATCGTTCTAAGTCTGACTTTGTTTCAGAAATCAACGAGAATTTGAGTAACTGCTTGAATCTTATCCAACAGAGACAGGAGATTCTCTATGATAATCCAGATCATAAATTTGAACATTTGACGATTGTCATTGATGAAGTGTTGGCGTTGTCCGAGGGAGTCAATAAAACTATTAAAGATTCATTCTTCTCTCTCTTAGCTCAAGTTTCTCTTTTGGGGCGTGCCACATCTATCCATTTGTTGCTGGTTAGCCAGCGCTATGACTATAATACTATACCTATATCTGTTAGGGAGCAATTAAATGTTTTAATTCAAATTGGTAATATCAACAAGAAGACAACACAATTTCTATTCCCTGACCTAGATCCTGAAGGTATTGTTATCCCTATAGGAAAAGGAACCGGACTTATTCAGATTATTGATAATGAACATCCTTATCAAGTTTTACCTCTCCTTTGCCCTACTTACTATACAAAGAAAGGCATTCTGTAACATATGAAAAAAACTTTCTTTCAAACGACCTACAACCTAAATGCGAACTTGATAGTGCTTGCGTTGCTTAGTTTTTTCTTTAAGATTGGAATTAACTTACTTATTCAAACGATAGAAACCACTAAACTCTCTGGAATGCAAGGCTTTCTTACAACAATACTAGATAAGTTAACTACTCTTGAATACTACATTCAACTGTTATCATTCTGTCTCATTTTCATTACTTTCCTTTTGATAATCATTGAGATTGTTCAACGACTATCAAAAGACTCATTGTGGAATTATTTCAAGTCTATCTATCAAACTTCTCTTATGAGGCAATTTCTAAAGCAAGATGAAAAATCTGAATCAATGAGTACGATTGAGAACCAGACTGTTACTCGAATCAATCCCATATTAAAAAATTTCAATCAATCTATATTAGGATGTACAGTAGATGTAAGAAAAGAAACCGTTACTATCTTACTTCTTGTTCCTCGTACTCAACAAGCCCAAAGGCTTCTAAAAGAAATGGAAGATGATATAAAGGAAGAAATTTCAAGTAGGAATCCAAACTATTATTTTTCTTCATCATATCGAAAAGGCAATAAACTTTGGTTTATAGGAACTAAAAGATAAAGGGAAATATGGGCTTGGCCCACAAAGTGAAGGCCAAAGAGCCCATATTTTCAATATTATTCTGTTTGTGTGTAATGGGGTTACTACGACCCCCATTACATCAACAATCAATAATCACTCAAATTGCAAACAATTTGAAAATGTTAATTGAAGGGAGGTATTCATGGTCAAAGATAAACGTTCCAATAAATGGGCCTTCCTGCTTTATCAAGAAAGCGCGCCGGAAAACTATCTTGATATTCTAGAGGGGATGCATATTCCATTTGTCTTGAGTCCTTGGCATGATAAGGATGTTAATAAAGAAACTGGAGAATTTAAAAAAGCGCATAAGCACGGGGTCCTATTTTTCGAATCACTTAAAAGCTATACGCAGATTTCAGAGTTACTAACTGAAAAACTACATACACCTTCTCATGTAGAGGTAGTTATGTCACCAAAGGGGATGTATGATTATTTCATACACGCAGAGAATCCTGACAAAACACTTTACGATATGGATGAGATTGAATCAGGTTGTGGTTTTGAATTGGAACAATTTCTAATCACTAACAATAACGAACAATTTCTTTCAACTGTGATTGATATTATCGAGGAACACAACTTTACTGAGTTTAACAATCTTGTTAGATATGCACGAGTTGAGAATCCTTCGTTATTGAATCTAATTATTGATAAGACGTACTTTTTCGCAAAATATCTAGATTCTCGTAGGCACTCCAGCCATGGAAAGGAGAGTGGAAAATGACGAATAATGAACTCATTAAATTGAATCAAATTGAACAGATTTTGAATTGTTTGCTAGCTTTGATGCAGAAGCAAGAAGCTACTCAAAAGCATGTAAGTATACTTACACAGAAGGAACTGCTTTCGATACTTAAGATTTCTCCTAACACGTTGAAGTCTTGGGAGAAAACTGGACTAAGGCGTCTAGAACCACCGATTGAGGGGACTAGAACTGTCTACTATAGAATGGAGGATGTGCTGACCTATTTAACTCCTTAATTCTAAGAAATGTGCTAAAATAGTACTATCACATAGAATAATGTGAGGTTGTTATTTTAGCCTTTTATATATCCGAACGTGAAAGGCTACTATGCAGAAAGAAACTATCATTCACAACAATCGAAAAGTCATTAAAACTATCAAGAGTAACGGAACTATTAGCTATACGCAACGTGGTGTATATATTGGTGTAGATGTTAAAACTGGTAAAAAAGTTACTTCATCTATAACTGCTAAAACTCTAAAAAGTCTTGATAGGAAAATCATTCAAGCTCGAATTGATTTTGAAGAGAAGGGTTCAACTCTAAAAGAGACCTTGTTGATTAATAACTTCGAGGAGTTAGCAGAAGCCTGGTTTATCAGTTTTGTAACTTGGGTGACTTCTCAAAATACGATCAACCGAGTTCGAAGTTATCTTGATACCTATATCATCCCTAAGTTTGGAGAATATAGGCCTGAAGAAATAAAATCTGCAGATATTCAGATTTGGGTTAATAAATTAGCTCAACAATCTAAAAAGTCTGTTGAATCGGGTGTTAAAAAATCCAAAAAGGGGCACGCAAAAGATTTCGGTGCAGTTATCTATAAACTCAGTGATATTTTTGATTATGGGATTACGAATTTCGAACTTTCTCATAATCCAGCTCGGACAGTAAAAATCCCTCCAAAACCGAAGTTGGTAAAGGAGAGAATCATGGTATTGCATGGAGAGGACTTGGCTACTTGGCTGAACTACCTTGATAATCTCCCTGATACTCGAGCAAATCGAAGATTCAAAGTCATCTGCGACACACTTCTAGCTTCTGCGCTTCGAATCAATGAGCTTCTTGCTTTATCGATTCATGATCTCGATTCTGATTCCAATGAAATCATAGTTAATAAGACGCTGATGTGGAAAGCTGGAGATAAGAAACTTGGGATCAAGGGTGAGGTGATTTGCAAGACCAGTGCCAAAACTGATGCTGGTAACAGAAGAGTTGCAGTTCCGAGACAAGTTTTGGATGACTTGAAAGCTTTTCATGCTGAGATGAGTGATTACTTTGTGAGTCATGATTTACCAACTGTGGACCTAATTTTCCCAACAATTTACGGGAACTATATGTGTGATAGAAATGAACGTGCAACGCTTAAAAAGCGTTTGACTGAGTTGGGACTGCCAAACTATGGTTTCCACCTTTTCCGTCATACACACGCTTCTTTGATGCTGAATGCTGGTGCAAATTGGAAAGAACTACAGATAAGAATGGGCCATAAATCGATTAAAACGACAATGGATACTTATGCTGAATTGGCACCGAAAAAGAAGGCAGAAGCAGTTGAAATCTACCTCAAAGAAATTGCAAAATTGACGGCATAGCAAAATGACTACATTTATGACTACATTTTCTATAGAACAATCTTAAGACGTTGATATGACGGCGTTTAAAGGGTGCTAAAATAACATTAACAACCTTTACAGAAGTGAAGTAAGCATTCAATACGAATCAATACATAATAAAAACGCTGATTTTGAACTGCACCCCAAAAGTTAGACAGAAAAAATCTAACTTTTGAGGTGTTTTATTATGAAATTGAGTTATGAGGATAAAGTTCAGATCTATGAACTTAGAAAACAAGGATATAGCTTAGAGCAACTTTCAAATAAATTTGGGATAAACAATTCTAATCTTAGGTACATGAT
>NZ_QEWJ01000050.1 GCF_004127215.1 Streptococcus oralis
GACCAGTGGAAGGCTCTTCAGCGTCGTGACGATCGCGCGCGTCGTCGCCCACATCTTTCCGAACTTCGAGCCGTAATCGAGCCGCTCCCGGTTACGCACCATGCGGGCATGGAGGCCGACGGAGAACTGGTGGACGAACGGTTCGCCGTTGACGGTCGCGATGTCGACCGCGGTGATGTCGCCGCCGGCGAGCGCGCTGACGGCGTCCTCGAGCTCTATCGGGATCTGCAAGGTGCGGGCAAAGAGGTTCATCGTGCCGGCCGGCAGGATGCCGAGCGCGATCGGCTTGTTCATCAAAGCCGCGGCGGCCGTCGACACCGTCCCATCGCCGCCGCCGACGAGGAGGACGTCGAGGTCGGTGCGCGCTGCGGCGCTACCGATCGCCGCGCCGATGCCGTCGCCGTCGATCGTCTCCACCTCGACCTCGTGCCCATGCAGCTTGAACTCGTCGTGCAGCAGCGCCGACAGGAT
>NZ_QEWJ01000051.1 GCF_004127215.1 Streptococcus oralis
ACTATACTGTGCGTTACGGTGATTCATTATCGGGCATCGCTTGGAAATATAATACGACATATCAAAATATTATGCGTTTAAATGGGTTAAATAATTTCTTTATTTACCCAGGTCAAACATTACGCGTAAGCGGCACAGCATCATCAAGTAGTAATACAAATAGTACAAGTTCATCATCAAATTATTATTATCATACACCGATTTTTAATCATAGAAATTTATATGATTGGGGTCAATGTACATGGCATGTCTTTAATCGTCGTGCTCAAATCGGTAAAGGTATTAGTACATATTGGTGGAATGCAAATAACTGGGATAATGCAGCTGCAAGAGATGGCTATAGAATTGATTATCATCCTACTGTAGGATCAATTGCTCAATCAGATGCTGGCTACTATGGTCATGTTGCATTTGTAGAACGCGTCAATAGTAATGGAAGTATTTTAGTATCTGAAATGAACTTTAGTGC
>NZ_QEWJ01000052.1 GCF_004127215.1 Streptococcus oralis
GTTGAAAACATGACCCTTTCTCCATTGTATGACTTTCACCCCTTTGTTGAGAATTAATTGAATTATTAAACATGGGTCTATTTCTGGACTCTTTATTCTGTTCCAGTGATCTAATATTTATCCTTACACAAGTATCATCATTCCTTAGTTCCTGTAGGTGTGCATAATATAACTTGAAATCAGATAATGAGATTCTTCCACATTTTTTCTTTATTCAAAATGCTTTTGGCTGTTCTTGGTCCTATATATTTTCATATAAATTTTAGAATCAGTTTCATAAGCACTAAAAAAAATCTTCTGGGATTTTTATGTAATTGTATCAAATCTAGAAATTATTTTGAGAACTGACATCTTAATAATGTCAATTCTTCTAATCTACAAACACCGTATATTTCTCGATTTGTTTGGACCTTTAATATTTCTCTCAGCAAAGTTTTATGATTTTCAGTGTATAGGTTGTGTG
>NZ_QEWJ01000053.1 GCF_004127215.1 Streptococcus oralis
GCATGGGACAATTTGGCATCCCCGCTGCACCTCGCAATTCTTCATGGTCATGTGGAAACTGTCAAAGAGCTCGTCGCATCCTTCGGAGCTGACGTGTTGATGCCAATTAAGATCACATCCGACTATAACAGGGAACCAAGGGGGGCAATCATGACTCTAGTCTTAGTATTGGCTCTTCCCCTTGAGAAGGCGAGAGAAATGGCAAAGACACTTTTGAAGCTTGGTGCCTCATCTACGCAAGCTGATATGTCATATCACACGCCCCTTCATTATATTGCCCAGTCCGACTACAATGAGCTTCTCGATGTCTTCAAGGAACATGATGGGCCGGCCATGAAGCGAGCAATCACTCATCTGGTTGCACATGGTAATGGGTATTTATGTGTTCATACCTTTGTCTCCGCATTCGTCAGTGCCTTACTCGCGAAAAACCAAGTTGGGGCAACGAAGCTCCTCGAGAT
>NZ_QEWJ01000054.1 GCF_004127215.1 Streptococcus oralis
CATTTGAATTGTGTAAAATCATTTCACCCTAAAACAACTCTATAATCCCCAGTTTTCAGAGAAGGAAACTGAATCACCAAAAGGTTAAGTCATTTGCCAAAGGTCAGATGCCTAGGAAGCGGCCAAACCAGGCAGGCTGGCTCCAAAACCAAGTTTTAACCACTGGGCTCTGTTGTCCTGGTATAGACCTTGTTAGCTTCCTGCTTCCTCCTTCCAGCACTCTCCTTAAATTCTAGCCAAACCCAACCATCCTACTGTCCGCAAATACCACTGGCACTCTTCTACTTCTGTGCCTTTGTTCTGTTTCTTGTCCTTGGATGCCCTTGTTCTTCTCCTTGTTTGTTAAAACCTACTCATCATCCATGGCTGAGCTCACCTGCTGCCTCTTCCATGAAGCCTACCTTTCTCCTTCCAGCTTTAATAATTTTCCCACCTCTTTGCTCAAGGAGCACTTTTATCA
>NZ_QEWJ01000055.1 GCF_004127215.1 Streptococcus oralis
GTTTATTAATGATTGGGAAAATTCTCAGCCATTATTCTATCAAATATTGCTTCTGTCACATTCTCTATCTTTTCTTCTTCTAGAACTCCAACTACACATATACTACAGTTTTTACCATTTATTATTGCTCTTTTCTGTATTTTTCATCGTTTTGTCTCTCTGCTTCAGTCTGGATAGTTTCTACTAATCCATTTCCCTGTTCACTAATCTCTCCTCAGCTGCATCCATTCTGCTGTCAAATTAAGTCTGTTAAGCTATTAATTTATTAAGTTATTAATTTCATTGATTGGATTTTTACATCCTAGAATTTCCATTTTATTTATTTTTATAGACTCCAATTCTTATGTAAAATTCTCCATTGTGTCATGTTTTTTCTTGAACGTATTAATTAGCCATTTAAAAACCTGCATCTGAAATCCTAATGTTTGGATCACTTAAGGGTCCGTTCCTGTTCAC
>NZ_QEWJ01000056.1 GCF_004127215.1 Streptococcus oralis
TACGAAAAGCTCACGCACCTGGTGCGGACCACGCCCGAAGCGCTGGCGACGATGTTGTTCGGGCCCCGCCCGTACTGCGAGGCGGTGCTGGCGGAAGTCGACGGCCGGGCCGTGGGCTTTGCGCTGTTCTTCCACAACTTCTCGACCTTCCTGTGCAGGCCGGGCCTGTATCTGGAAGACCTCTTCGTCGAGCCCGAATACCGCGGCCTGGGCATCGGCAAGGCACTCCTGATCCACCTCGCGCGCCTGGCGCAGGAGCGGGACTGCGGCCGCTTCGAATGGAGCGTGCTGGACTGGAATGCGCCGTCCATCGCGTTCTACGAAGCCATGGGCGCCGATGTGCTGCCCGAGTGGCGCATCTGCCGCGCCACAGGCGACGCGTTGACCAAGCTGGCCGCCACGGTCATGCCCGCCAGCCTGGCCGCACCGGCCTGAATTTGACCGCAAGCTCCGG
>NZ_QEWJ01000057.1 GCF_004127215.1 Streptococcus oralis
CCTCGGGGTAGCAGTTGGCGATCTGCTGCACCGACGCACAGGCGCGCTGGATCTTGGCCACCGCTTCATCGCTGAGCGTGCCTTCTTCGTCGTCGGGATTCTTTTCACGCATCATCTTGTCGAAGCGCACTGCGTCGAACTCGAACCAGAACAGGCGCGAGGCGAACTCGATGTGGAACTCGGTCTTCTGCTCGCGCTGGTAGATCACAAGGCCCTTGTCCACTGCCGTGCGGGCCATCAGCACCGCGCCGTTGTGGCGTGCCTGGTCGAGGTCAGCCTGCCACTGTGCGTCGCCGTCCTCCGCCGCCTGCGCACGCAGGTGCAGATCGTTCCAGTCGGTCTTCCTCTCGCCCACCTGCTCGATCTGCGCGGCCAAGCAGCGATAGCCCAGCTTCTCGGCCCGGCGGGCGTGCTTGATGGTGTAGGCGCGTGCGCCCGGCTCATTGTCCAGACC
>NZ_QEWJ01000058.1 GCF_004127215.1 Streptococcus oralis
GTAGAATTGCAAAAAGTTCTGAACCATATTTGCTAGTTTCACTAAGTGGATGAAGTTAACTCAGTATTGGTCTTATTTTCGTGTAGAAATCTGTTTCCCTGGGTGATGTTTACCTTTAAGCTAAGCATAGAGTTGGAGCATTCATTATTTGACAAAGCTACGGTCAGTTCTTTAAATGTTCTAGGTCTGACTCTGCTAAAATATATTTATTAAGACTAACCATAGTGACGTAATGACAAGAAGACTGGGGCAGAAAAAACATCTGATCTCATGAGGGTTTTGGAAACTTCACAAATGGGAAAGGCAATAATCACAAGAATGAGTAGATATCTGGCAATTCCAGGACCCTGAGAATATGAGAGTGTTAGGAGGTCTAGATTCCATGAGGAATCTTTGGGGAGAAGCAGGTAGGAGCTTTAAAGACTTCAGACCCTTTCTGTGTGATGCCTCAGAA
>NZ_QEWJ01000059.1 GCF_004127215.1 Streptococcus oralis
GTGTTGAGTAAAGACCCCAGATGTGACAGAGGACCCACTCTGATTCCACTTCAACTTCAGGTGAAGTTGAAGAACAGGCACATCTAAGTGAAAGATGTCAGAACAGCAGTTACCTCACAGCGTGGGTAGATGCAGACTGGGATGGGGGAAAGGGAACTTTCTGCAGTGATGAAAATGTCCTGTACCTTGCCTGGTGAGGTAGTTACACCGTATCAGCTTCCTATTGCTGCTGTAACAAGGTATTACAAAGCTGATAACAATTCATTAGTGACTTAAAACCAGACAAATTTATTACCTTACAGTTCTGGAGTTCGGAAATGGGTCTTCCTGGGCTAAAATCAAGGTGTTGGCAGGTCTGTGCTCCTTCTGCAGGCTCCAGGGGAAAATCTCTTTCCTTGCCTTTTCCAGCTTCTGGAGGACATCTGCGTTCCTTGGCTCAGGTCCCTTCCGCCA
>NZ_QEWJ01000005.1 GCF_004127215.1 Streptococcus oralis
GATATCCACATGACCAATTGCCGAAAACAGGGAGGTCTCAGCTGTATGAACAAAAATTTCTAGCTCTGCTGTCTTACCAGACTTCACTATTCCAAGATGGATATCTTCTTCCTCATCAGCATTTTCCAGCATAAATTTGTTAATTTTTGCTAAAGTTCTTGCAGGGATGAGAGCGGCTAGGACAATAGGTAAGCTAATTCTAATGCGACGTTTGAGATGGTTTTTCCCAATTTCCCCTTCAAATAAGAAACCGTCACGGATATTGGACAGACCATAAAGGAAAAAATAAGCCCCTAAAACAAAGAGTTGAAAGACAGAATTTCCCGTAGAGGACAAAAGACTAGCTCCACCAAGAAAAACTAGTAGAATACCATCTAGTAAGAGACGAAAACGAGGTCGAATATTATTTTTACGGTAGAGAACATAGGTGACAAGATTAATCGTGGCCCTAAAAATCTGATAAACTCCAATCACAAGAGCCAGAACATAAATCGGTATATCAGTCGCAAGATTAGAACCTAGCAAATATCCCAGCACTAACAATTTAACCAGTGCAACTCCCAAGGTATCCGTTGACTGGCTTTTTTTGAAAACTCTTAATAGCAAATCTACGACCGTTGCTATCCAAGCTAAAAACAGAACCAGGCGAATAACTGTTACTGGCAACCAAGTCCCCGTGACCATCAAGATGAGACCTAGCAGAACAAACAAGAACCCCTGAGCAAGTAATTTCTTACCTGTCAGACCTAAAGATAGAATTTTCGCCATATAAAAACCTTTCAACAATAAAAATTAAACACTCCGATTAAACTGACTAGTAAATAGCCAACACTACAAACAGCCTGTGCCAGCAACATATGGTGACTAGAAATGACTGTAGTAATGTCACCATCTTGTCTTATGCACTTCTAAAATTTGTTATATTGATTAGAAACCAGAGCTTATAAAAACTAGCTAAACTCGAGAGATAGACACAATTGCGACGAAAAAATGTATAACCAATTCAACTTGTTAAGGTAAGAAAGCATTATTTCCAATCTATTAATTATTCATCTATTACCTATTATGACACAATATTCCCTATAGTTCAACTTTTTACTTGTTTTTATATTACACGGACTAAAAAGTTTTCAACAGTTGATTGCATTTGTTTTAATAAGTTTTAACCTTTCTTGGTTAGATAAAAAAAGAACCATACAGTTTAGAATCTGTATGGTTTTTGCCCCACTTTTGTCCCATTTTTAAATCATGACATTGAAAATACCTAAAATCACTTATATTTCAATATTTTTAATTGCTCTCAATATGAAAGTCCTTTCCAAATCCCTGTAGGGGGCATCTAAATACAACAGGAAAAAGCCTTGATTTACTAGGCTTTTTTGTGTAGTCTTAGCACTAAAAAACGATAGAAAAAACACCCCTTCTGAACTGCACCCCAAAAGTTAGACAGAAAAAACCTAACTTTTGTGGCGCAGTTCATTCGCGTCACATGAAGTTATTTAAGCATATCCTTTTCTCTCATTACCATTTTCTGTTATAATAAATTGTACTTCTAGAATAGAAAGGACTTAAGATGACAACTCTTATTAAACATAAACGTGTAGAATTTTCAGAACTTTTTTATGACTTAGTTTTTGTTTTTGCAATTTCAAAAGTAACTACTTTAATTGACCATCTTCATAACGGTATTTTGACTTGGAATTCTTTCCTTGATTTTCTCATTGCTACTTTGTTTCTCATCGATTCCTGGATGATTCAAACCGATTATACCAATCGCTATGGAAAGAACTCTTTATTTAACATAGTAATCATGTTTATCAAAATGGGAATTTTACTCTTTATAGCCAATATGATTGGACCTGATTGGCAACAATATTTTCATTATCTCTGTTGGGCTATTGGTACATTAACCCTTACCTTATTTTTTCAATATTTGGTTGAATTTTTTAGAAAATCAACCGATGATGCTAATCGGGAAAGTATCAAAGGTTTTCTATGGATAACAGGTCTAGGAAGTTTAGGATTCTATCTAGCAGCTCTTCTTCCTATTTACCTTAGAGTCTATATCTTATTTGCTAGTATTCTGCTAACATTTATTATGCCAAGTATCTTGCTTAATAAAGATAAGCATTACCAGGTAAATCTCCCCCATTTAATCGAGCGCATCTCCCTTCTTGTCATTATTATGTTTGGAGAGATGATTACGGAGCTAGCTAACTTCTTTACAATCGAGAATTTCTCGATTTATTCGGTTCTTTATTTCATTATTATGATTTCTCTGTTCTTGTTTTATTTTGGTCAATTCGACCATGCTATTGATGAAAAATCTAATCAAAAGGGGCTATTTCTAATTTACAGTCACTATCCTATTTTCATTGGACTTATGATGATGACTGTATCGATGGGATTTCTTCAGAATCCTGAAGCTAATCGTCTCTTTGCAACCAGCTTCTCTTATATCGGATTTGGCCTCTTTCAAGCTGCTGTCCTAGTAAATGGGCCCCATAACAAACACTATCTTCGCTATTCGAAAAGTTACTACTGTGTCCAAGCGACACTCTATCTGGCTGCCTTGATTCTCTCTTTAATCTTTGCTTCTAATCCTATAATAGTAGTGAGTATAACAACCATTTTAGCTCTAGCTATAGCCATTCATTTTATTTATTTTTATGTGACACAGAATAAAAAATATTCCAAATCTAACTGGGAGTTATTTTAATGAGTTTATAACATAAAAAAGCTTTGGGAACCAAGGCTTTTTTAGTGTAAATTTGTACTCACTCATCTAATCGAATAAACATCATTGCGTTAAGCAAAGAGATGAGGGCGACTGTATTGACATTATTGGAATAGATCAGTCTCTTATTTTCAATAGGCGGAATAATAAAATTAGAAATAATAATGTCGTAAGGTGATTCTTTTAGAGCATCAAGGGATAACTCTAATTCACCCCAAACCTCCAGTTCAAAATTATTACTGCAATAATAAGTAAGTGTCTCTGCTACTGATTTTGCATGGTACTGATCAAAATTACTCATGACCAAAACCTTTAATTTAGGTTGATTTTGTAAAAGATCTAACACTAAGTGTTTGCTATGAGTGATAAAAGTATAGGTCAAATGATTGACCTTCATTGAATTACGATCCATATCCAAAGTCTCTAGATAATGTTCAATCCTTTCCTTCACCTCTGAAACAAATCGAGGGAAAATATTTTGAAAGTTTTTGATTGTATTACCTTTTTGATCAAATAGGATAAACTCTGTAGATAATTCCTGACGATGCAGATGTGCCGTATTATGCAGATGCCAAATCAGATTGTCTTTATTGTCTACTTGAAGATTATAGTCTCTTGATACCTGATCCACTAAATCTCCCAATAATTGATATGATTTTTTTACATAGCTTTCTTTTTTTGCATAGTTCAGAAATACTTTTTCATCTATGAAAAACATTTTTTGAAAATAGGAGACAAATAGTTGACCTAGCACTTCTTTATTCAGAGAGATCTGATATTCAGAATCAAAGCTCGCTACAATGTCCTCGATTTCTTCTGCCTGCATGAACGATTCCAACAATTGATTACTAAAAGAATCTCTCTCAACTTCCATGAAATGACCAAGCTTTATGCGATATAAATTTGTAACCAGAAGCAATTTTAACATTCTTTGAGTTGCGAAATTGACAGGGAATGCAGTTTCTTTATAGACCAGTGCTAACATCTTACACAAGGGTTCTACTGAAAAATCTTCAAATGGCCATTCGAGGAAATAATATTTCTCTGAAAAATACTGGGCAAAAAAGTAACGGATATCAATCTCATTTCCAGTGATTCGAACTGGATTGAGGCTAATTTCAAAACGATATTGTTTCTTAATGATTTTATTAATATGACGGATGATACGGTAAAGAGAGGAAGAACTGATATAAAACTCTTTGCAAATATTCTCTGCATCACATCCTTCATTGAAGAAGACAAATTCTAAAATTGAAAAGTGAGTTGAATGCTTAAAAAAATGGTGATAGACCATTTCAATATCACTATCATCAGTATTTATGATACGGATACCATTTGTCGAGGAATGAAATATCAAGTCAGGAAAAGAAAATCTGACATGGGATAAGTCATCTTTTACAGTACGTTCTGTACAATGCAATAATTCTGCTAGTTCCGAAATATGAAACCAGCGTTTGTTTTCAAATAGTAATTCTAACAATTCTAATTGTCTGTGACTTTTTTTAGATAATAAATCTCTCATGAATAGCTTTTCTCTCTTTATAATAAACTAAACGATTGTCTTTCAATCTTCATGCAATTATACCATATAATAAAGCAAAGCGTATTAATCCTCTTACAGCGACTTTTGCTTGTTATAAAATCACTAGCCTAGTTGCTGAAAACTCAGTAAAATCAAGCTTTTATTATTTATCTGTATTTAGGGTACATATTTACAGTAAGGGATTTAAGACGAACTATTATCTTTCTAAATTAAAATATTATATAATTAATTTAATCAAAGAAATTGGTTCTTTGATTTAGAAATAGAAAAGGAGGATACACTATGTTGTGGTCCATTATTGTAGGAGGTCTTATTGGTCTCATCGCAGGTGCAATCACTAAAAAAGGTGGTTCAATGGGAATGATTGCAAATATCTTTGCAGGTCTTATCGGTTCATCTGTAGGACAATCTCTTCTCGGAAGCTGGGGACCTTCATTGGCTGGAATGGCTATTATTCCATCAATCGTAGGTGCAGTGATTGTTGTTGCAGTCGTTTCATTCTTATTTGGTAAAAAATAAGCATTACCTAATAAGAAATTAAAAGTGATAAGCCATAATTTTGAATACTGTAGACGGGTAAGATTATAGTTTAAAACTTTTTTTGAAAGGATTTAATATGTCAAACTCAAAGAAAATACTACTACTTATTTTCTGTATTTTAATCTTGACTATTTTCCTTCCTATTCTCATAGATTATCATGAAGTCAGTGATTTAGGAATTCAATTATTTAGCTGGAGACAGCTCTATCTTGAATTCGTAATTTCTAGATATATATTTTGGGGGACACTTGTCCTATCTGTTTTAGTTTTAATTTCAATGTTAGGGATACTCTTTTATCCTAAACAATATTTAGAAATTCAGCTAGCAGAAAAAAAAGATACGTTAAAACTTAGAAATTCGGCTATCGAAAGCTTTGTTCGCTGCTTAGTGATTGACCATAGATTTATGAAAGATCCTAAGGTCCATGTAAATAGTCGCAAAAATAAATGTTTCGTTACTGTAGAAGGTACAATTCTTCCTTCAAACAACATCTCAAACAGGTGTCAAGTGATTCAGCATGAAATAACTCATGGATTAAAGCAGTTCTTTGGTATTGAACGTGAGGTAAAACTTGAAGTTAAAGTAAAAGAAGTTGAACCTCAAAAAACGACCAAAAAGACTGTTAGTCGTGTAAAGTAAGGAAGTAAAAATGGAATGGTTTAAAAAATATCAGTATCCAATTATTGCAGGTTTAGTAGGTGTCATTCTCGCTTTCTTTATCTTATCCTTTGGCTTTTTCAAAACACTCTTTGTGTTAATCTGTGGAGGCTTAGGAGCATTTGCTGGATATTATGTTAAGGAAAAATATTTAAATAAATAAAGGAGTCTCGTATGTCAAACGTAGATAAAAATGTAGAAAAAAAAGATATTGCCGTTGTTTCTCAAGATGTTAAAGGGGAACTAACTTATGAAGATAAAGTAATCCAAAAAATCATTGGTCTTTCACTTGAAAAAGTACCTGGACTTTTGGATGTTGATGGAGGATTTTTCTCTAATCTAACAGAAAAAATTATCAATACTGATAACGTAACACGCGGTGTCAATGTTGAAGTTGGTAAAGAACAAGTTGCAGTTGACTTGAACGTTGTTGTTGAATACCAAAAGAATGTTCCTGCTTTGTACAAAGAAATCAAAGATGTTGTAGTATCACAAGTTACAAAAATGACTGATCTAGAAGTTGTTGAAGTCAATGTGAATGTTGTTGATATCAAAACGAAGGAACAGCATGAAGCAGATTCAGTTAGCCTCCAAGACAGAGTAACTGACGTGGCTTCTTCAACAGGAGAATTTGCTTCAGAACAATTTGAAAAAGTGAAATCTGGTATCGGTTCAGGTGTTGCTGCTGTTCAAGAAAAAGTAGGCGAAGGTGTTGAAGCCGTTAAGGGCGAAACAAATGAAAAAGCTCGCGTACACTAATTAATCTGGTCTAAATCAATCAATTTAAAGGAGGCAGAATCATGTCAACAGAAGAAAAATTAAATCAAGCAAAAGGTTCCATTAAAGAAGGTGTCGGCAAAATGATCGGCGATGAAAAAATGGAAAAAGAAGGTGCAGCTGAGAAAGTAGTATCTAAAGTAAAAGAAGTTGCCGAAGATGCTAAAGACGCTGTTGAAGGCGCTATTGAAGGTGTTAAAAACATGCTTCACAAAGACGAAAAATAAGACTAAAAGTTAATTTATCTAATAACAATATTAGCCGGAGAGAGAACATTTACTGTTCTCTTTTTGTATATAGGACCCTAAAAACAATTCCGAATCTTCGTTAAAAGGAATTTTTAACAGGAAAAATCTTAGAGGTACTCTTCAAAAAAAAATTAAACAGACAATTCTAATATTTGGAGACAGCTCATTTTTTTGCTACTCTTTTCTGCTCAGTAGTGATTAACTAGTAGAACTAAGGATTTAAAAATCAAAAAGTTCAGTCTTGAACTACACCCCAAAAGTTAGACAGAAAAAATCTAACTTTTGGGGTCAGTACATTATCAAGGTTTTTTAGGTTGAAGGCAAACACTTTGCCCAACTGGACGAGACCAATAGTGACAGCCAGCAAGTCGATACTACCTTCAAGGAATGGGTTGAAACAGTTCCTGGCGAGGAACTGCAGCTCTACTTTGACCTCTTTTTGGAGTCATTCTCGATGCAGGCATCTCTTCTATCAACGACCTTTCTTCCTTCAAGGTCATTGAACACATTCACCATCTCTTTATCCAAGCCCAATCCCTCACTCCCGAAGAAGGAGAGACCATAGGACGCTTAACCCAACTCTTGATTGATACCCGCTACCAAGCTTGGAAAAATTGTTAAGATAAGAAAGTCAATGAATCACCCGATTCCTTGGCTTTTTTAGAAAAAAGGTCAGAAAAGTTAGTTTAAAACACGAACCCTGACGAGAGATTCTTTTTTTGTTAAAATGTAACAAATTTTATTACATTTAACATAGGATAATCTATGAAAGGACTTCTACTATGAAATCATTAAAAGGTATTTTATTTATCGGGCTTAGCATGCTTCTGACTATTCTAGCTTGGCTCAGTTCAGGTGCTAGTCAGTTTCTAATCCCTGGTTTAGCTCTCACTACCCTCTCACTTACTTTTATACTAGCTAGCCGTTTACCCCTGCTTGAATCTTGGTTTAACGGACTTGAAAAGATGTATCTAGCTCATAAATTCACCGCTTTTCTATCCATTCTCCTACTAACCCTACACAACTTTAGCATGGGCGGTCTCTGGGGTTCACATTTGGCTGCACAGTTTGGAAATATCGCTATCTATATCTTTATCAGCATCGTTCTGGTTGCCTATCTGGGACAATACATCCAGTATGAGGCATGGAGATGGATTCATCGATTGGTTTATCTAGCCTATATCTTTGGCCTTTTTCATGTTTTGATGATCATGGGAAATCGTCTCCTCTCCTTTAGTTTCCTAGGTCTTATCTTTGGAATCTATTCTCTTTTAGGCTTGCTGGCAGGTTTTTATATTATTTTCCTTTACCAAAAAGTCGGTTTCACCTATCTTGGAAAAATCGTAGGGATCAAACGCCTCAACCACGATACGGCTGAAATTGAAATAGAACTCAGTCATCCTTTCACCTACGAATATGGACAATTTGCCTTTCTAAAAATTTTCCAAAAAGGTTTTGAGACTGCTCCACATCCTTTCTCCATCTCTGGAGGACAAGGACGAACTCTTTATTTTACGATAAAAAACTCTGGTGACCACACCAAGAATATCTATGACAATCTTCAAGTTGGTAGCAAAGTTGCAGTTGATCGCGCTTATGGACATATGACTATGGAACACGGTCCAAAGCAGCAAATCTGGATCGCTGGTGGAATTGGAATTACACCTTTCATCTCTTATATCCGTGAGCATCCTATCCTAGACAGGAACGTCCGCTTCTACTATAGTTTCCGTGGAGAGGAAAATGCTGTCTACCTAGATCTACTTCGAGACTACGCCCATCAAAATGCTAACTTTGACCTGCAGCTAGTCGATAGCAATGAAAAAGGATACCTGACTTTAGATCAAGAAGAAATCCCTACCCAGACTACAGTCTATATGTGTGG
The DNA here is from genome assembly GCF_004127215.1 of Streptococcus oralis. Lineage (GTDB taxonomy): Bacteria > Bacillota > Bacilli > Lactobacillales > Streptococcaceae > Streptococcus > Streptococcus oralis_BD. Next base: position 8,389 of record NZ_QEWJ01000005.1, read on the forward strand.
CCCTCTTCCTATGATGAAGTCCCTTGCTAAGCAAATCAAGAAAAAGAATCCCAAAGCAAAACTCATTTACGAAGGTTTCAAGTTTAAATAAGACCGTTGTCCCTCTTACACAAAAGAGGGACTTTCTTTTCACTTTATTTCTCTCTTCTATGCTATACTAGTTTAGTACATTCTTTGAGATTGGAGCCAGTATGAAAATCCATAAAACCGTGAATCCCGTTGCCTATGAAAACACTTATTATCTAGAAGGAGATCAACACCTGATTGTGGTCGATCCTGGTAGCCATTGGGAAGCCATTCGCAAGACCATCGAGAAAATCAACAAACCCGTCTGTGCGATTCTCCTGACCCACACCCACTACGACCATATTATGAGTCTTGACTTAGTCAGAGATACTTTTGAAAATCCCCCAGTTTATGTAGCAGAGAGTGAAGCTTCTTGGCTCTATACTCCCGTTGACAATCTCTCTGGCCTACCTCGTCATGATGATATGGCTAATGTCGTCTGCAAACCAGCTGAACACACCTATGTCTTTCATGAAGAATACCAGATCGAGGAATTCCGTTTTACTGCCCTACCAACTCCTGGTCACTCTATCGGTGGGGTTTCCCTAGTTTTCCCTGATGCCCATCTAGTCTTGACGGGAGATGCTCTATTCCGCGAAACCATCGGACGGACAGACCTTCCTACAGGTAGTATGGAACAGCTTCTTCATGGTATTCAGACTCAACTCTTTACCCTCCCTAACTACGATGTCTATCCAGGGCATGGTCCAGCTACGACCATCGCTCACGAAAAGACCTTTAATCCTTTTTTCTAGCAAGCAAACAACCAAGGATAAAATCCTTGGTTAATTTTTCTGTATCAAGACTCACTCTGCCAAATCAAAGATGGGCGAATAAGTGGATCTAAAACTAATTCACTAGCTCAAAGGCTTTCCAATCAAATTTAGTCAGATCAACCTCTTCAGAAGAAACCTCTAAAACTTGAGCAACTTTTTCATTTCCACCAATTTTAAGAGTCATTTCTTTCACTATCTTTACGCCTTTGTTATTCAAAGAATAAAGAGTTAGGTTCATTTCTGGAGAAGTCGAATGCCAATTTGCATAGCTAACTTGACCATTTTCATAGAGACTTAAACTAGATCGAAAACCACCCGCAGATGCTGCATAACCTGTATGAAGCAATGTGGGCTTTTGATTTTCCAAATAATAGACTGCTGTAAGATTTTGGCCATTCCCAATTAGCAATTCATCCTGTCCATCTTTGTTCAAATCTGAAAAAACATATTCTGGAGCCACTGGTTTTTCATAGGTGCTTAATGTGAAAATATAGCCAAACTCCTCTGGGGAAACTTTATTCTCCTTCAGATCTTTTTGCAACTCTTCTCTCTTACCTTGATTTAAAAGTGATACATAGCGCTTATATCGTTCGAGAACTTCTTTATATAGGTCCTGTCCCGTATCATTTTCCCTTTCAACCGTAGTTGATGGTGCCGTTTTGGAAGAGCTTATGCTAGCTTCGCTATCTGATTTTGTAGCTATATCCTTTTGAACTTCTTTAGCTGAAGTGGTTGCTGTAGTTGACGTCTCTACATTTTCCCTACTTTGATTCCCTCCACAAGATGCCAAAATTGGAAGGCAAAGAGCTACGATCATCATCATCCAATATTTCTTCATGTTTCCCTCATTATTTTCATTTTAAGTATTCTAAAATTAGCAATTTACTCAAAAAATCAGAAAGTACACTTTAGCATGTACTTTCTGAATCCTTGTTTAACGGAATCTCTTAATAGAACACTCTTACCAAATAATCACACGATCCTCTGGTGCACGCCACATGCCATCACCTTCTTTGACATCATATGTTGTAAAGAAGTCATCGAAGTTTGGCACTTGCACATTGACACGGAGTTTAGCAGGTGCGTGAACATCGACACTGGCCATGAGTTTCATCAACTCCGGACGGCCTTTCATACGCCAGATACGAGCAAAATTGTGGAAGAATTCTTCAGCAGAAAAGTCTGGCTCTCTCTTGGCAGCTTCAAGGGCTGCAGCAATTCCTCCAAGGTCAGCAACGTTTTCTGATACAGTTAGTTTTCCGTTGATTCTTGCGCCGTAGGACTCCAGTCCATCAAACTGGTCGATAACTTTCTGTGTTTTTTCTTTGAAGGCAGCATAGTCACTTTCTGTCCACCAGTCTTTGAGGCTACCATTTTCATCAAAAGAAGCACCATTTGTATCAAAGGCGTGGGAAATTTCATGGGCAATAACTGCCCCAATACCACCGTAGTTGGCAGAAGACGACTGATGCAAGTCATAGAATGGAGCCTGTAAAATAGCAGCCGGGAAGACAATCAAGTTCTTCTGAGGATTGTAGTAGGCATTGACCATATGTGCTGGCATGCCCCACTCCTTGTAGTCAACAGGTTGGTTCCACTTGCTCCAGCTGTGCTTGATTTCCACACGCGCAAAGGCTAGGGCATTCTCAAAGAGGCTGGCTGTTTCATCCACTACCTTGTCCTTATAGCGGGCTGGCAACTCCTCCGGATAACCGATATAAGGTTTGATGACATTGAGTTTGACGATGGCCTTATCACGCGTTTCAGGAGTGAGCCAGTCATTCTTAGCCAAACGTTTCTTATAAACGTCAATCATAGTCGCTACTTTTTTCTCTACGTCTACTTTTGCTTCTGGGGAGAATTTTTCATGCGCATACCAGAGACCTAGGGCTTGCTTGAAAGGACCTTGGGCCAAGTGGTAAGCCGCCTTTACCTTGTCCTGAGCTTCTGGAACACCTGAAAGAGCTCGCGCGTAGGCACCTGACAAAACACGAATCTCATCTGTCAAATAACTGGTTGAAAGATTGACCACAGCCAAAATCAAGGCTGCCTTGAGCAAAGGCCATGCTTCTTCACTATAGAATTGGTCTGCTGCTTGCCAGAAACGTTCTTCATCTACAATAACCTTGTCAGGAACTTGCCCAAGAATAGCTTGGAAGAAGTCATCTAGAGATAGGGCAGGGGCGAATTTCTTGAAGTCTTCATAAGCGTATGGATGGTACAGTTTGGCATATTCTGAGCTTTCTTCATTAGAAAGTACCACAGCTGCAACTCGACGGTCCAGCTCCAATCGTTTCTCTTGTAAATCTGAAATCTCATCCTCTGAAAAACCATAAACTCTGAGGAGGTTGCGATTTTTTTCTTTCCATAAAGTCAAGAGCTTTTCGCGTTGCGGATGGTCTTCAGCATAGTAGGTTGTATCTGGCAAGATTGTTCCTGGAGCACTGGCCCAAAGAACATTGGTTCTGGCATCCATAAAGTCTGGCGATACACCAAATGGAAGGAAGTTTGGTTTACCAGCTAGTTCGAACTCTGCCAGTTTGCTGGTAAAATCTGCAAAACTCTCCAAATCCTGATATTCCTTGAGCAGAGGAAGGACGGGCTTGATCCCATCTGCTTCTCTCTTATCAAAATCGCGTACCATGCGATGGTACTTAACAAAGTTTGCGAGGATAGCATCCTCTGGGACATCCTCTCCTTCCAGCCACTTGTCCGTTGTTGCCAGCATCAACTCTTCAATTTCCTCATCAAGGTCAATAAAACCACCTGTTCGAGATTTATCAGCTGGAATGACAGCTGTTTTTTCCCATTCGCCATTAATAGCATCATAAAAATCATCTTGATAACGTGTCATCTTGTTCTCGCTTTCATTTTTCACTTATTCTTAGCTTAGCAAAAAACACTTGGGAATGCAATTAAAAATGGTTTCTCTTTTTTCTTCGTTTTTCAGTTATTATTTTAAATTTTTCAAAAATTAACTTGACTTAATTTTTTTTTTAAGGTATATTAAAAGGCAGGAGGAATACAACTGTATGATACGTATCGAAAACCTCAGTGTCTCCTACAAAGAAACGTTGGCACTAAAGGATATTTCACTAGTGCTCCAAGGACCAACGATTACCGGAATTATTGGTCCAAATGGTGCTGGAAAATCAACTTTATTAAAAGGTATGTTGGGAATTATCCCACATGAAGGTCAGGCCTTTCTCGACGACAAAGAAGTCAAGAAATCTTTACATCGAGTTGCCTATGTCGAGCAAAAAATCCATATCGACTACAATTTCCCTATCAAGGTCAAGGAATGTGTCTCACTGGGACTCTATCCATCTATCCCGCTTTTTCACACTTTAAAGGCCAGCCACTGGAAAAAAGTGGCAGAGGCTCTTGAAATCGTTGGACTTTCAGACTATGCTGATCGCCAAATCAGCCAGCTCTCAGGAGGACAATTCCAACGTGTGTTGATTGCCCGCTGCCTTGTGCAGGAAGCTGACTACATCTTTTTAGATGAGCCTTTTGTCGGGATTGACTCGGTTAGTGAAGAGATTATCATGAACACGCTGAGAGACCTAAAAAAATCTGGTAAAACAGTTCTCATCGTCCATCATGACCTCAGCAAAGTCCCCCATTATTTCGACCAAGTTTTGCTTCTCAATCGAGAATTAATAGACCTTGGTCCGACTATAGAAACCTTTACCGAAGCCAATCTTAAAAAGGCCTACGGTAGCAAACTCTTTTTCAATGGAGGTGACCTATGATAGCAGAATTTATCGATGGATTGCAACATTTCCATTTCCTACAAAACGCCTTGATAACAGCTATTGTCATCGGAGTTGTTGCTGGAGCTGTGGGATGTTTTATCATCCTACGTGGGATGTCTCTCATGGGAGATGCTATCTCTCACGCAGTTTTGCCCGGCGTAGCCCTTTCCTTTATCCTGGGAATTGATTTCTTTATTGGAGCGATCATCTTTGGTTTGATGGCTTCCATCATCATTACCTACATCAAGGGAAACTCTATCATCAAGAGTGACACCGCCATTGGTATTACCTTTTCATCTTTCTTAGCCTTAGGTGTCATCTTGATTAGTGTTGCCAAGAGTTCGACAGACCTCTTCCATATCCTTTTTGGGAATATCCTCGCTGTCCAAGATACGGACATGTGGATTACCATTGGTGTGGGGGCATTGATTCTCTTGATTATTGGGATTTTCTTTAAACAACTATTGATTACATCCTTTGACGAGCTCCTGGCTAAAGCAATGGGAATGCCCGTTAATTTCTACCACTATCTACTCATGGTGCTCTTGACCCTTGTGTCAGTCACCGCCATGCAAAGTGTTGGAACCATTCTTATCGTGGCCATGTTGATCACCCCAGCTGCGACGGCTTACCTTTATGCTAATAGCCTAAAGAGCATGATTTTTCTTTCATCAGGCCTAGGAGCTCTGGCTTCTGTTGTAGGGCTCTTTATCGGCTATAGTCTCAATCTCGCAGCAGGATCGAGCATCGTGCTCACATCCGCCAGCTTCTTTCTAATCAGTTTCTTTATCTCTCCTAAGCAACGATACTTGAAACTGAAAAACAAAAAAATCATTAAATAACGGGGAAACCCTTCTGGAGGAATCTAATGAAAAAATTAGGTACATTGCTTGTACTCTTTCTTTCCGTCATTGCTCTTGTAGCATGTGCTAGCGGAAAAAAAGATGCTACTTCTGGTCAAAAACTAAAAGTTGTTGCTACTAACTCAATCATCGCTGATATTACCAAAAATATTGCTGGTGACAAGATTGATCTTCACAGTATCGTTCCTGTTGGTCAAGACCCACACGAGTACGAACCACTTCCTGAAGACGTAAAGAAAACTTCTCAAGCTGACTTGATTTTCTATAACGGTATCAACCTTGAAACAGGTGGCAATGCTTGGTTTACCAAATTGGTCGAAAATGCCAAGAAAACTGAAAACAAAGACTACTTTGCAGTTAGCGAAGGCGTTGATGTTATCTACCTTGAAGGCCAAAACGAGAAAGGCAAAGAAGACCCACACGCTTGGCTTAACCTTGAAAATGGGATGATTTATGCAAAAAACATCGCTAAACAGCTCATTGCAAAAGATCCTAGCAACAAGGAATTCTACGAAAAAAATCTTAAAGACTATACTGAAAAACTAGACAAACTAGACAAGGAAGCCAAAGAGAAATTTAACAATATCCCTGCTGAGAAAAAACTCATCGTAACCAGCGAAGGATGCTTCAAATACTTCTCTAAAGCTTACGGAGTCCCAAGTGCCTACATCTGGGAAATCAACACAGAAGAAGAAGGAACACCTGAACAAATCAAGACCTTGGTTGAAAAACTTCGCCAAACAAAAGTTCCATCACTCTTTGTTGAATCAAGTGTCGATGACCGTCCAATGAAGACTGTTTCACAAGACACAAATATCCCAATCTACGCACAAATCTTTACTGACTCAATCGCTGAAGAAGGGAAAGAAGGCGACAGCTACTACAACATGATGAAATACAACCTTGATAAGATTGCTGAAGGTTTGTCTAAGTAATCCATTAAAAAACGTCATTCTCACGGAATTGACGTTTTTTTACACTTTCCGGTCAAATCATTGGAAAAATCTGACAATTCTCGGTAAAATGAAAGAAAAAAAGAATGGAGTAGTTTCATGACCACTTTTCTAGGAAACCCTGTAACCTTTACAGGTAAACAACTGCAAGTCGGAGACAAGGCGCTCGACTTTTCCCTCACTACAACCGATCTCTCTAAAAAAAGTCTTGCCGACTTTGATGGAAAGAAAAAGGTCTTGAGTGTTGTCCCTTCTATCGATACTGGTATCTGCTCAACGCAAACGCGTCGCTTCAACCAAGAACTATCCAACCTTGACAATACCGTCGTTCTTACTGTTTCGATGGACCTACCATTTGCCCAAGGACGCTGGTGTGGGGCTGAAGGCCTTGACAATGCCATCATGCTTTCAGACTATTTTGACCATTCTTTCGGACGTGATTATGCCCTCTTGATCAACGAGTGGCATCTCCTTGCACGTGCCGTCTTTGTTCTCGATGCTGACAATATCATCCGTTATGTAGAATACGTTGACAATATCAACACGGAGCCAAACTTTGAAGCTGCTATTGCTGCAGTTAAAGAACTAGACTAAAATCACAAGCATTATGGCAGAAAGCTAGAGAAATCTAGCTTTTTTTGGTATACTAGATGGAGAGAAGGAACAAGAGGAAACGAATGACTCCAAATAAAGAAGACTACCTAAAATGTATTTATGAAATCGGTACGGAGATGCAGAAAATCACCAATAAGGAAATTGCTGCCCGTATGCAGGTCTCTCCACCTGCCGTAACAGAGATGATCAAACGCATGAAAAGTGAAAATCTCATCCTCAAGGATAAGGAGAACGGCTATCTATTGACAGATATTGGCCTCAAACTGGTCTCAGAACTCTATCGCAAACACCGGTTGATTGAAGTCTTTCTAGTTCACCATCTCGACTATACTAGCGATCAGATCCACGAAGAAGCTGAGGTCCTAGAGCACACTGTCTCTGACCTATTTGTAAAGAGACTGGATAAACTACTGGGCTTCCCTAAAACCTGTCCCCACGGTGGAACCATACCAGCCGAGGGAGAGCTCTTGGTCGAAATCAATAACTTACCACTAGCAGAGACCAAGGAAGTTGGAACCTACCTCCTGACTCGGGTTCACGATAGCTTTGATCTGCTCAAATACTTAGAAAAGCATGAAATTCATATCGGTGACCGACTCCAAGTTAAGCAATTTGATGGCTTTTCCAATAGCTTTACTCTGGTCAACAAAGGTGAAGACCTCCAAGTTAGTATGGATATTGCCAAACAACTCTATGTCGAAAAAATCAACTAACCCCTTATTCCTGAAAGAAACTTCTTTCAGGGATTTTTTATCGTTTTAGTTGTAACACCCATTCGTTTGGTGTAGAATGAAGCTAGATAAAAGAGGGAGGTCATCTTATGAAAAAGCTCTTTAGAATACATTTCGCAGCCGTTGCAGTCTCCGATTTGCTACTGTTGGTAAATTTCAGACCCCGATACGAACTTTCTTTGGAGAGAGGTCTGATCTTTTGCTTCATTTTCATCCTCGCTCAGGGACTACTGCTGTCTCGCTTAGTCTTCCGACTCAAAAAACATTTCTCTGAGATTTATCCTCAGATGAACAAAAAAGTTCGCCTCTACTACTTAGGGATTCTCTCCGTTGACTTTCTATTATTTGTCTTTTTAGCGATCACTGGTCCTCAATATTTCTACTCTCTTACTCCAGTCTTTACTTCCTGTCATTCTACTTTATACTATATAACGGCTAGCCACCTAAGAGAAAACTATCCAGACTTTTACAACAGACATACCTCTTTATGGGAGTGTCTATAAACAAAAACCAAGCCAGCTGGGCTTGGTTTTCTTATCTATTTTTAGTATCAAGAATGATGGTGACTGGTCCGTCATTGACCAGCTCCACCTGCATATCCGCTCCAAAGATACCTGTCTGAACGGGCACTTCCTGAGCTAGCTTTTGGTTGAAAGCCTCATAGAAGGTAGCTGCCATATCCGGCTTGGCTGCACCTATAAAAGCTGGACGATTGCCTTTCTTGGTATCTGCAAAGAGGGTAAACTGAGAAATCGAAAGGATTTCCCCCTCAATATTCTTAACAGACAGATTCATCTTGCCTTCTGCATCTGAAAAGATACGCATGTTGATCAGTTTTCTCACAGCATAATCCAGATCTTCCTCTTGGTCCTCTGGGCCTACACCAACTAATAACAGTAAACCTTGATCTATCTGCCCCTGAACCTGACCTTCGATACTCACTTGGGCTTTCTTAACCCGTTGAATGATGATTTTCATAAGCGCCTTTCTATTCAATTATCCGTTGGTACGTTTGACAGAGTATACCTCTGGCACACTCTTGATTTTGTCAACGACCGTTGTCAGCGTAGAAAGGTTTGAAATTCCAAAAGACACATGGATATTGGCAAATTTCATATCCTTGGTTGGTTGAGCATTAACAGTTGAGATATTCTTAGTTGTATTGGAAAGAACTTGCAGAACATCATTTAAGAGACCTGTACGGTTGAGGCCGTAGATATCGATGTGGGCAGTGTATTCCTTGCTTGAGTATTGGTCTTCCCATTCCACATCAAGGAGACGTTGCTCGTAGTTTTCTTGGGCACGGAGGTTCATACAGTCCACGCGGTGAATAGCCACGCCTCGCCCCTTGGTGATGTAGCCAACAATATCGTCACCCGGTACTGGATTGCAACACTTGGCAATCCGAACGAGGAGACCTGAGGCACCTTCAATCACCACACCCCCCTCATGCTTGACCTTGAGGGTTTCTTTGTTTTCAACCTTAACCTCGCCACCTTTGACAAGCTCTTCTGCTTCCGCCTTGGCCTTGGCACGTTCTTCCTCACGACGTTCCTTTTCAGTCAAACGGTTAAAGACAGTAATAGCGCCAATTTCTCCAAAACCAATGGCTGCAAAGAGAGATTCTTCTGTCTTGTAGCTGGTCTTTTGAAGGACTTGGTCCATGTGACGCTTGTCCATGAATTTATTGGCTACATAGCCATTTTCTTGGAACTGAGCTATCAGCATTTCACGGCCCTTGTTGACGGATAATTCCTTGTCTTGGTTTTTAAAGAATTGACGAATCTTGTTGCGCGCCTTGCTGGTCTTGACCATGTTGAGCCAGTCACGACTCGGACCAAACGAGTTGGGGTTGGTGATAATTTCAACCTGATCCCCTGTCTTGAGCTTGGTTGTCAGTGGAACCATACGGCCATTGACCTTGGCACCAGTTGCTTTTTCACCGACTTTGGTATGGATCTCATAGGCAAAGTCAATCGGGCCTGAATCTTTTGGAAGGGAGCGAACCGCACCATCTGGGGTAAAGACGTAAATCTCCTCAGCCAGATAGTTTGCCTTGACAGAGTCCACAAATTCCTTGGCATCATCAGCCTGATCTTGGAGCTCCATCATCTCCTTGATCCAGTTCATCCCAATAGCAGATTCCTTGCTGTTGACCTGACCTTTAATGCCTTTCTTATATGCCCAGTGAGCCGCTACCCCGTACTCAGCCACCTCGTGCATTTCCTTGGTCCGAATCTGGAATTCAATCGGACCTTTTGGTCCATAGACAGTCGTATGGATAGACTGGTAACCATTGGCCTTACGGTTGGCAATGTAGTCTTTAAAACGCCCTGGCATGGGTTTCCACAGCTCATGCACATAGCCCAGCATGGCATAGACATCACTATGAGTCTCTAAGATACAGCGAATGGCAATCAGGTCATAAATTTCCTCAAAGCGTTTCTTCTTATCCTGCATCTTGCGATAGATTGAATAGATATGCTTAGGACGACCATAGATTTTTCCTTTGAGATTGCGTTCGGAAGTGTACTCCTCTAACTTTGTCACGACTTCATCGACCAAAGCCTCACGTTCTCTGCGTTTTTCCTTCATCTTGTGAGTGATCTTGTAAAACTCAGTTGGATTGAGGTAACGGAAAGATAAATCTTCCAACTCCCACTTGACACTGGAAATCCCCAGACGATGAGCAAGCGGTGCATAGATTTCCATGGTTTCTCTGGAAATACGTTCCTGCTTGTCTTTTCGTAGGTGGTTAAGCGTTCTCATGTTATGCAAGCGATCAGACAGTTTAACCAAGATAACGCGAATATCCTCAGACATGGCCATGAGCATCTTGCGGTGATTTTCCGCTAATTGCTCCTCGATCGATTTGTACTCGACCTTACCCAGCTTAGTCACCCCATCAACAATAATGCGAACATCATGACCAAACTCTTGCTCTAAATCATCCAAGGTCGTATCCGTATCCTCAACTACGTCATGCAAAAAACCACAGGCAACTGTAACGGCATCTAGCTTGAGCTTAGCTAAAATCCCTGCCACCTGAATGGGATGAATAATATAGGGCTCGCCAGATTTACGATATTGACCACTATGGCATTCAACTGCGTAAACCAAGGCTTTATGTACAAAAGCAACATCTTCTTTCGATAAATATTTTTGCGTTAAAGCGACAACCTCATCGCCCGTCAAATTCACTTCTTTCGGCATCTATTCTCTCCAATTCTTCCTACCATTTTATCACTTTTTTAAGGATATGAAAACTAGAAAAGCTCTACAATCCTATAATTTGCTTCCATCTCTTACGATGATCTCAAGAAAAGCAATAAATTAAAAGCGATTTTATTATTTCTATAATTAATCAGTAAATTTTATAAACAAACCCTCTATTTCCTATCATTTTTTATGAATTTTATAAAAACATTCGTAATTAACTTGATTATTCTCCTTCTATCCTGTATAATAGAGGGAAACTATTTTTGAGGAGATTATTATGTCATCATTTCGTAAACAAGCAGCCCTTATAGGTCTGACTGCAGCTGTATTTGCGGCTTCTACTGCACAAGCAGATGAAAAAGTTACAAATCCAGATGCTAGCACAACATCTACACCAGTAGCAAATCAATCAGAGAAATCCGTTGCACCTACTGGAAATGAAAAGGGAACAGCATCTGAAAAAACAGACGCTCCTACTAAGCAAGATGAAAATGCTACACCAGTAACAAGCACTAATACAAAGCCTTCTACAGAAACAACCTCTTCTAAAGAGGGAAGCCTTGCGGACGACAAGGCCCTTCAACCAACAGAAGGACAGGAAGTTGATGTCCGCATCCTTGCAACAACCGACCTCCACACCAATCTAGTCAACTATGATTATTACCAAGACAAACCCGCTGAGAATGTTGGGCTAGCAAAGACAGCTGTTCTCATCGAAGAAGCTAAAAAAGAAAATAGCAATACACTTCTCGTAGATAATGGAGATACAATCCAAGGAACGCCACTTGGAACTTACAAGGCCATCGTTAACCCTGTCAAAGAAGGGGAACAGCACCCTATGTATGCAGCACTTCAAAAGCTTGGTTTTGAAGCTGGAACACTTGGAAATCATGAGTTTAACTACGGCTTAGACTATCTCAAACGTGTTATTGATACAGCTGGAATGCCGATTGTCAATGCCAATGTTGTTGATCCTAAAACTGGTGCTTATGTCTATGACCCCTATAAAATCATCAACAAAACCTTTGTTGATAAAAATGGTCGCAAAACGACCGTCAAAATTGGAGTGACTGGAATCGTTCCTCCTCAAATTCTCAGCTGGGATAAGGCCAACCTCGAAGGAAAGATTCAGGTCAACGACTCTGTAGAAGCTATCCAAAAGATTATCCCTGAAATGCGTAAAGCAGGTGCAGACATCACTCTCGTACTCTCTCACTCAGGTATCGGAGATGATAAGTACGAAAAAGGGGAAGAAAACGAAGGCTATCAAATCGCAAGTCTACCTGGTGTTGATGCAGTCGTAACAGGGCATTCGCACGCTGAATTTCCAAGTGGAAATGGTACAGGCTTTTATGAAAAATATGCTGGTGTTGATGGCGTAAATGGTAAAATCAACGGTACTCCTGTAACCATGGCTGGAAAATACGGTGATCACCTCGGCATTATCGATCTCAACCTTGTTTACAAAAAGGGAAAATGGACTGTTGCCAACAGCAAAGGCTCTATCCGCAAGATTCATACTAAGTCCAAAGACGCTGATGAACGAATCAAAGAAATTGCCAAAACAGCCCATGAAGGAACCATCCAGTACGTTCGCCAACAAGTCGGAACAACAACCGCACCAATCACGAGTTATTTTGCCCTTGTCAAGGATGATCCATCTGTCCAAATCGTCAATAACGCGCAAATCTGGTATGCTAAGAAAGAACTAGCAGGTACTCCTGAAGGAAATCTTCCTATTCTCTCGGCTGCTGCACCATTTAAGGCGGGGACTCGTGGGGATGCTACTGCCTATACAGATATTCCTGCTGGTCCAATCGCCATCAAAAACGTAGCGGATCTCTATCTCTATGACAATGTCACGGCCATTCTAAAAGTCACAGGAGCTCAACTCAAAGAATGGTTGGAAATGTCCTCTGGTCAGTTCAACACCATCGATCCAACTAAAAAAGAAGCGCAACAGCTAATCAATCCAAGCTACCGCACTTATAACTTTGATGTGATTGACGGTGTAACCTATGAGTACGATGTCACCCAACCAAATAAATACGACCGCGAAGGCAAGTTGATTCACCCAGATGCTAGTCGTGTCCGCAATCTTAAATACCAAGGAAAAGATGTAGCTCCTGATCAGGAATTCATCGTGGTAACCAACAACTATCGCGCAAATGGTAAATTTCCTGGTGTTCGTGATGCTAGCCTCAATCGTCTACTCGGACTTGAAAATCGCCAGGTTATCATCAACTATATCCTCGATGTGAAAAATATCAACCCAAGTGCAGATAAAAACTGGCACTTCACAGATAGCATAAAAGGTCTGGATGTTCGTTTCTTGACGACTGATAAGGCCAAAGACTTGGTCGGTACAGACGGTGACATTCAATATCTAGCAAGCTCCGACCAAGAAGGATTCGGCGAATACCGCCTTCTCTATGTAGAGCCTAAGGCTGAACCTGCAGAAACAAATCACCACCAAGTCCAAGATACGCAGGGACAAAATCAAAGCGATGCAATCACTCTTTCAAACGGTGGCCAAACTATTATTTTACCAAGCACCAATAATCCAGTAGCTACTACCTTACCAAATACAGGTGAGAAAACTTCTATCCTAACCTTCCTAGGTATCATTCTAGCCGTGTTTGGGCTTTCTCTCAAGAAAAGGGAAGAATAACAACAATAGAAGCAAGACGAGACTCGTCCTGCTTCTTTTTAACCACTAAAAACACTGCTAGATTTCTCTAGCAGTGTTTTGTTATTTTATTTATCTTAGTAAACTGTTTTTTCAGTTTCTACATCAAAGAAGTGTGCTTTGTTCAAGTCAAATCCAAGTTCAACTGTTGCACCTGTTTGCAAGTAGTCACGAGCGTCCACTTTGGCAACAAATTCATCTTTACCAACTTGGCAGTAAAGGTGAGATTCTGAACCAAGCAATTCTGATACAGAGATAGTTGCTTTGACAACTGATTCTGGGAATGTTTCAAGGAAAGCAGGTTCTGCATTCACATCTTCTGGACGGATACCGAAGATTAATTCTTTACCTTCGTAGCCTTTTTCACGAAGAACTTTCAAAGCACCTTCTGGAACTTTCAAGCGGAAACCGTCAGAAACAATTTCATTGCCTTCTAATTTCACATTGATGAAGTTCATAGCTGGGCTTCCGATAAATCCTGCTACAAATTTGTTAACTGGATTTTTGTAAACTTCTTGAGGAGTACCGATTTGTTCTACACGTCCGATAGTACCTGTACCAGCAGGGTTCTTAGTTGCTGACATGATAACGATACGGTCCGCAAGTGTCATCGCTTCTGTTTGGTCGTGGGTTACGTAGATAGTTGTAGCACCGATACGACGGTGAATCTTCGCAATTTCAGCACGCATCGATACACGAAGTTTGGCATCCAAGTTTGACAAAGGTTCGTCCATCAAGAACACTTTTGCATCACGGACGATGGCACGCCCCATGGCAACACGTTGACGTTGACCACCTGAGAGGTCAGCAGGTTTACGATCCAAGAATTCCTTCAAACCAAGGATTGCTGCAGCTTCTTGTACACGTTTGTCGATGTCTTCTTTGCTGTATTTACGCAATTTCAAACCGAAAGCCATGTTGTCATATACAGTCATGTGTGGGTAAAGAGCGTAGTTTTGGAATACCATAGCGATGTCACGGTCTTTTGGAGCTACGTCGTTGACAACCACACCATCGATAGATGCAGTACCTTCTGTAATGTCTTCAAGACCAGCAATCATACGAAGAGTTGTTGATTTACCACATCCTGAAGGACCTACGAAAACGATAAATTCCTTATCTTTGATGTCCAAGTTGAAGTCTTCAACTGAGTAGTGTTCGCTGTTTGGATATTTTTTGTAAATATTTTTAAGATTCAATTCTACCATGAGGTAAACTCCTTTTGTCTTTTGATAGTTTTATTATAGATGAAAACGCTTTACTTTTCTATGGCAAGGTGACCAAAAAAACAAAAAAGTTCTGTGCAACTTGCACAAAACTTTAGAGAATATCTGGTAAAATCAACTGATAACACAAGGTCAGGTCGGTCAATTCCTTCAACTGTAGCCCTGTCAATTCTTCCCATCTATCAATCTTGTATTGGAGAGAATTGCGATGCAGATAGAGTTGCTGGGCTGTTTTAGTCAGAACAGCACTGTTTTCCCAAAGAGAGAGAATGATTTCCTGAATCTGATCCTGATCCAAGATCATCTGGTGCAGGCATTCCTTGATTACCTTCAGGTCCACTAGTCTTTCTCCCATACTCCAAAGATAGAGTTGTGAAAAGGTGTGTACACCTTGGTGACCCTGACGCCACCAAGTCTTAAACAAATCCCGCTCCGCTTTGATCAAGTCTGATAGGGCTTGATAGCCTGTCTGAGACCACACCTGCCCCAACATGATAGACAGACGAAGGCCAAAGTCATACTCAACCGCTTCCATCGTATCAGATAAGATTGAGCGAACAGAGGTATACTTATCTTGTTGAAGCACAAATACATAATCCTGAGCCCCGACCTGCAATACTGTCCGGCAGTTGGGAAAGAGAGTTTGCATCATATCTAGCCAAGAGGATAGATTTTCCTGTTGGAAATAGGAAAGATGGCAATAAACCAGCTGAATCTTTTTGAAAGTTTGCGGTGCCTGCCCCTTCCCCTCGATCAGATAGGGATACCAAGGATTGAGTGAACGAGCCTGCTCTTGCTGGGTCAAAAGGGCAACCAACTGCTTTTCACGCTCACTGAGACCAGCTTCCTCCAGCAAAATCCACTGCTGAGAAGCTAAAGGAAGAGTAAGATAGCCTGGTTTCTCTACTGGCTGATCTGAAATCTGAGCTTCAGGAAACCAGTCTTGTAATTCCTTTGCAATCATATCCTAGCCCTCCACTTTTTGGATGCACCAAGAAATTATGGTCTCTAGACGCTCCACATTTTCAGTCAGATGGAGATAGCCCATGACTGCTTCAAAACCTGTAGACATGCGATAAGTCACGACATCAGCATTTTTAGCCTTTGTATGACTATTGGTATTGCGACCACGTTTATAGATTTCTTCTTCTTTTTCCGTCAGGACTTGCTCCTCCAACATGAGGGCAATCAAGTGAGCCTGAGCCTTGGCAGATACATACTTGGTCGCCTCTTGGTGGAGTTTATTGGGCTTGGTCATGCCTTTAAGGATGAGATGGCGACGGATATACATGGAATAAACTGCATCTCCTTCGAAGGCAAGCGCAATCCCGTTAATGAGATTGACATCAATCACGAGTCCACCTCACTCCATCCTTGGTGTCAAGGAGCTTAATTCCTTGAGCAGCCAATTGGTCACGGATTTGGTCTGCTGTCGCAAAGTCACGATTGGCACGCGCTTCTTGGCGCTTTTGGATCAAGGCTTCAATGTCTGCATCCAAAACTTCCTCAACAAAGACAATCCCAAAGACCTCTAACATAGCCGCAAGAGCTTCTTTAACACTTGCATCATAGTTGCTAGAGTTGATCCATTTGGCCATTTCAAAGACAACTGTGATACCATTTGCAGAGTTGAAATCCTCATCCATAGCGGCAACAAACTTATCTTTAAAAGCCTGTAACTCTTGAGCATCTACAGTCCCAGAAAATGGTTGCTCATAAGTGTTTTTTAGATACTTAAGATTGGTCTCGGCATCACGCACTGCTTTTTCCGTAAAGTTGATAGGCTTACGGTAATGCTGAGTGGCAAAGAAGAAACGCAACACTTGCCCATCAAGAGTTTTAAGGGCATCGTGTACGGTTATAAAGTTGCCCAAGGACTTGGACATCTTGACATTATCGATATTGACAAAGCCATTGTGCATCCAGTAATTGGCGAAAGTCTTGCCTGTTTTGGCTTCTGACTGGGCAATTTCATTGGTGTGATGCGGAAACTCCAGATCGGCTCCACCACCGTGAATATCAATGGTATCGCCCAAAATCTCTGTCGACATGACCGAACACTCGATATGCCAACCCGGACGACCAGGTCCCCAAGGACTGTTCCAAGAAATCTCGCCTGGTTTTGCAGCTTTCCAAAGGGCAAAGTCCACAGGATTTTCCTTACGTGCCGTTTCTTCATCTGTACGACCTGAAGCACCCAGCTCCAAATCTTCCAAGGTTTTATTGGCTAATTTAGCATAGTTGTGAGATTTTTCCACACGGAAGTAAACATCCCCTTGACTCTCATAGGCAAAGCCTTTTTCAATCAAGTCTTTCACAAAGCAGATAATGTCAGCCATAAACTCCACCACACGTGGATGGCGAGTCGCAGGTTTGACACCCAAGGCCGTCACATCCTCACGAAAGGCAGCTATGTACTTGTCCGCAACCTCCTGAGGTGTGATGCCTTCTTCCTTGGCGCGATTGATAATCTTATCATCTACATCTGTAAAATTGGAAATATAGGCAACCTCGTACCCACGGTACTCAAAATAACGACGAATGGTATCAAAAGCCACCGTTGAACGGGCATTCCCCACGTGGATATAGTTATATACCGTTGGCCCACAAACATACATCTTGACCTTGCCGTCCTCTATCGGGACAAATTCTCGCAAATCACGAGACATGGTGTCGTAAATTTTAATCATGCGGTCCACTCCCTTCTCTATTTCTGACTTTTTCGGCTGAAAACCAGCTCTGCAAAAGGGCCAAATTGTCTGAGGCTATCTAGTTGGTAAAAGCGCTGCCCTTCCTCTTGGGTAAAAAGGGGAACCCCCTTTCCTAGGATAAGGGGCGCTATCTGAATAATGAGGTGGTCGAAAAGATCCGCATCCAAGAGCGGTCCTACCAAGGAATTACCACCAATCACAAAGACATTTTTTCCTTTGTCAATCTGCTGAACAAAGTCCACCACATCCCCAGCTACTGGCTGGTAATTGCTGACAGGCAGGTGCCTATCATGCGTAAAGACATAGTTTTCCGTAGCTTGATAAAAACTTTCTACATCTTGCAAATCTTGGATTTCCTCAAAGGTTCGCTTGCCCATGATGGTGATATCCATTTGCCTGTAAAAGTCATCATAGCCTGTATCCTCTACAGAACCAAGTTGATGCAGCCAGTCTATCCTGTGCTGGCTGTCTGCCAAGTAGCCATCCATGGTGATACAGCCGTAAAAATATACTGCCATTCTTGTAGTTACCTTTCTAGTTCCTTGGCTATTATCAAAGCGATAGTGAAAAAAGACATGGCATCAGCTGTCCGCTCTTCATAGCGGGCATCCCAGGTTCGGTTATGATGGTCCACATAGTCAGCCGTGTAGAAGAACTGATAGACTTTACTCTTGCGAAATTGACTCCAAGCCATGATAGCTGAAGCTTCCATGTCCACCACTTTGGCTCCAGCAGCCAAGCGACGCTTGACCTTATCAGGCGTTTCCCGATAAAAGGCATCGGTCGTCCAAGCCTTTGTTCGAATGTGCTCAATGCCAGATTTGTTCAAAGCTTCTTCCATGGTTAAGAGCAAAGTTTCGTCATAAGCTATCTCATCACTTGGAGGAGCGTAATGGTAACTTGTACCTTCATCACGTAGAGCTGAACTTGGTAGGATAATCTTATCTGCCTGAATAGACTGATCTAGAACTCCGCAAGAACCCAAAACAATAAAGTTCTTAAATCCTCTTGCTTTGAGTTCTTCTAAGAGTCCAACAACCATCGGGGCTCCAATCGTAGCTATAGCAACTGCTACCTTACTCCCATCTTTTTCATAGATATACCATGGAAATCTACCATTTAGATTGGTTAGATAGCCACCTTCGTAAACATCTACAAACTGCTTTACTCGTTCAACGATTTCTCCATTAAAAGATAAAATAATCGTGTCACAGATTTCTCCACCACCACGAATACTTCGATCAGTTGGTTCGATAACAGCAGGTACATTTTCGAATTCTTCTAATAGCATTTTTCTATTCTTTCTCATTCAGATAAACTACCTGTGTCTGTTTGACAAAGCCGATTTTTTCATACAAGCGCTTGGCACCTACGTTGCTATCTTCCACGGCAATCTGAAATTCCTTATCATTTTGCTCAATTAGTTGGTTGACAAGGGATTTTGCTAAATAGCTTCCATAGCCTTTTCCACGTTCAGGTTCCGATATTGCTAAACCGTAGAAGTAATTCGTATCGCTCGATAAATCAATCGTGCAAGTTCCAATGACCTGATCGTTTTTTAACAAAATATATAAGCGACTTTCTGGATCCTTCAGAGCTTCAGCGACATATCTATCCACAACTTCTCTCGATTCATGTTCCTCTGAAAATGCCTGAAATTTTAACTGGCTAATTTGCTCCTGATACGAACTATCTGCTAACAAAACTTCAAGATTAGAAACAGTTACTAACTGATAAGGTCTTCTATCCTTACCTAACCAGGTTTCTGTCTCTTCATCCTCGACCAATCCCCAGTTGCTGACAAAATCAGGATGACGCTCTAGAAAAATACGTTCTGTCTGAAAAGTAACTGAACGAATAGGGAAAGAAGCCGTTTCTTTCTCAAAACTCGTAAACAAAGCACGCGCAATTCCCTGACGGCGATGATTTGGATGAACCAGTATCGCTACTTCCACATCTTGGTCATCAGCATAGACAGTTAATAAACCAACAAGTTCACTTTTTTTGTAATAAAGAAAAAAGGCGGGCATGTTTGGGTCAAAATTAAGCATGTTAGAAAGATAGGGTTCACGGTAAGTACCGTCATATTTTTGGCAACAGTTAATTAGTTTTTTCGCTTCAAATAACTCTTCTTGGCTCAACTTATTTCTTGCTTGAATCATATAGGTATCCTCTACAACCCCGACGATCTGTGACTGGCTTCGCGGGCATGCTCCAGCTTGTCCAGATAATATTCTCGCTGTTCTTCCACCTCGTGGATGGTCGGCTCGTCTTTCTGACCGTGGACGCGCACAATCTTGGCAGGGATTCCAACTACGGTCACATCACTAGGCACATCCGCCACGACTACTGCAGCAGCACCAACTTTGGCATTTTCACCGATTTCTACCGGTCCGATGACTTGGGCATGGGCTGATATGAGAGCTCCTTTACGCACAGTCGGATGGCGTTTCCCTACATCCTTCCCTGTCCCACCAAGAGTCACTCCGTGATAGAGAAGAACGCCTTTTTCAACAATCGCGGTCTCTCCAATCACCAGACCTGAGCCATGGTCGATAAAAACACCTGAGTCAATCTGGGCACCCGGATGGATCTCGATTTGGGTCCAAAAGCGCCAAAACTGACTGTGCATCCGAGCTAGGAGTTTGAAGCCGTTCTTCCAGAGAAAATGCGAGAGACGGTGGGCAGCTAAGGCCTTAACACCTGGATAAGTCAGCAAAACTTCCAAACTGTTGCGTGCCGCTGGATCATTTTCTTTTACGATATCAATGGTTTCGCGCCACCATCCCATACATTTCTCCTTTTCTTATTCTGAATCTTTTGGTGTTTCTGTAACTTCTTTCTTAGGTCTGTGGTCCTTGTGGTGACGTGGACGATGAGGTCGCTCAGACTTTTCACCTTTTTCATCATGCTCAGGTTTTGGCGGGCGAGGAAGAAGAACCTTCATAGAGGCATCGATACGGCCTTTTTCATCAATCTTGATAACCTTAACATCGACTTCATCACCAATGGATACCAAATCTTCTACATTGTTGGTACGAGTCCAAGCCATTTCTGAGATGTGAACGAGGGCATCTGTCTTGTCAAAGAGGTTGACAAAAGCACCAAATTTCTCGATACGAACAACCTTGGCATGGTAAACTTCATCCACTTTAGCCTCACGAACCAAGCCAGCAATGATTTCTTTGGCACGATTAATGGCATCTTGGTCGCTAGAGTAGATAGACACATTTCCTTCTTCGTCGATATCAATCTTAACGCCTGTTTCAGCGATGATCTTGTCGATGGTTTCTCCACCCTTACCGATAACAATCTTGATCTTGTCCACATCGATCTTAATAGTATCAATTTTCGGTGCAGTTGGAGCCAATTCTGGACGAACTTCTGGAATCGTTGCTTCGATCACATCAAGGATTTCAAAACGAGCTTTCTTGGCTTGGGCAAGAGCTTCTGTTAAGATTTCTGCAGTGATTCCTTGGATCTTGATATCCATTTGAAGGGCTGTAATCCCGTCACGAGTACCCGCAACCTTAAAGTCCATGTCGCCAAAGTGGTCTTCCAAACCTTGGATATCTGTCAAAACTGTATAGTTATTTCCATCTGAGATGAGACCCATGGCAATCCCTGCTACTGGCGCCTTGATTGGCACACCACCAGCCATAAGGGCAAGAGTGCCGGCACAGATAGAGGCTTGAGATGAAGAACCGTTTGATTCTAATACTTCTGCTACCAAGCGGATAGCGTATGGGAATTCTTCCAAGCTTGGCAAGACTTGAGCAAGAGCACGCTCACCGAGAGCACCGTGACCGATTTCACGACGACCTGGCGCACCGTAACGACCTGTTTCCCCTACAGAGTATTGAGGGAAGTTATAGTGGTGCATAAAGCGTTTCTTGTACTCTGGGTCCAAACCATCGATGATTTGCGTTTCTCCCATCGGAGCCAAGGTCAAAACTGAAAGAGCCTGAGTTTGTCCACGAGTGAAGAGACCGGAACCATGCACACGAGGAAGGAAGTCAACAACCGCATCCAAAGGACGGATTTCATCGACCTTACGACCGTCAGGACGAACCTTGTCTTCTGTGATCAAACGGCGCACTTCAGCATGTTCCATTTGTTCCAAGATTTCAGCCACATCACGCATGATACGGTCAAATTCTTCGTGGTCTGCATATTTTTCTTCGTAAACAGCAGTCACTTGGTCTTTAACTGCTTGAGTTGCAGCTTCACGAGCCAATTTTTCTTCTACTTGAACCGCTTTTTGAAGGTCGCTGTTATAGGCTGCGATGATTTCAGCCTGTAAGTCAGCATCCACATGAAGCAATTCCACTTCTGCTTTTTCTTTACCGACAGCAGCAACGATTTCTTCTTGGAAGGCAATCAATTCTTTGACTGCTTCGTGCCCTTTAAAAAGGGCTTCCAACATGATTTCTTCAGACAATTCTTTGGCACCAGACTCTACCATGTTGATGGCGTGCTTAGTACCAGCTACTGTCAATTCAAGGAGAGATTGCTCTGCTTGTTCTTGCGTAGGGTTGATGATGATTTTACCATCCACATAGCCTACTTGTACCCCAGCGATTGGCCCGTCAAATGGAATATCTGAAATAGAAAGCGCCAAGGATGAACCAAACATAGCTGCCATTGGTGCAGAGGCATTTTCATCATAAGAAAGGACCGTATTAATCACTTGTACTTCATTACGGAAACCTTCCGCAAACATGGGACGGATTGGACGGTCAATCAAACGCGCTGTCAAGGTCGCATCCGTTGAAGGACGTCCTTCACG
The DNA here is from genome assembly GCF_004127215.1 of Streptococcus oralis. Lineage (GTDB taxonomy): Bacteria > Bacillota > Bacilli > Lactobacillales > Streptococcaceae > Streptococcus > Streptococcus oralis_BD. Next base: position 30,785 of record NZ_QEWJ01000005.1, read on the forward strand.
TTTCATGAAGCCACCAGGAAACTTCCCAGCTGCATACATTTTTTCTTCGTAGTTGACTTGGAGTGGGAAGAAATCCCCAGTTGCCATTTTCTTAGACATCACGGCTGCAGTCAAGACAGTTGACTCACCGTAACGCACGACAACAGAGCCATTTGCTTGCTTAGCAACCTGACCAGTCTCTACAACCAACTCACGACCCGCAAAAGCCGTTTGAAACACTTGTTTTGTCATGTTAATCCCCTTTGGATTGATAAAATTATACGTCTTGCCTACAAAGATCAAGATACCAAGGGCGTGAAGAATCCCGTATGAAAATAGGAGATTGACGCAGTGTATCATGCACACCAGGCAATCTATCTTTTTCACTAGGGATTTAGCCCGTGTTCAATTACTCAAGATATTTTGGACAGTTCGGCTTGCCGAACATTTCTATAGAAAAATAGGAAGGTGACGCCGCACTCGATGAGTGCTAGGAAGCTTATCTTTTTTCCTAAGAAATGAGACCAGAATTCAATTATGAATCCTTTTGACATTTCACTGAAACAGTGCGGACGGGAGGTAAAATTATCCAGTGGATGATTTTAGAAATCCAGGGAATTTCATCCCTAATTTTTAAGCCTGAAGTCTCAAAAATTCCGTCCTAGAAAATAACAGGGTTATTCTCTAGGATACCACTATGGCGTGAAATATCTTTTAACACTCACTTCGTTCGTATTTTTATAGACATCAATTTTAGATTTTGATTAAAAATTAATCGACTATTAAAAAATCCTTAAAACCTTAATACCCTCATCTTTGTATCAAGTACGTACAGAGTCTATTCTATCATATTTTTCTTAAAAAGTGCGGGCTTTTCTATTAAAAAGGAACCATTCCCCTCACCTGAGAAGAATGGTTTGCTTTTTATTATCCTAAAGACTGATGGTTAAACAAGGCATGGGTTGCTTGGTGGATGTATTTTGCTGTTTCAGCATTGTTCATGGTGTAGAGATGCACACCTGCGACATCCTGAGTTACCAAGTCCACGATCTGATCCACGGCATAGGCAAGTCCTGCTGCTCTGAGCGACTCAGGGTCATGCTCATACTTGTCTAAGATGGCTTTGAATTTGCGTGGAAGGTGGATATTCTCACAAGTCTTCAAGAGACGAAGAGCCTGATTTCGATTCAGAATGGGCATGATCCCCGCATGAATAGGAACATCAATCCCTGCCAAGGTACACTTGTCTTGGAAATCGTAGAAGCGCTCATTGTCAAAGAAAAGTTGCGTTACAAGGCTTGAACAGCCTGCATCCACTTTCTTCTTGAGATTTTGAATATCTGAGATCTGGTTTGGCGAGTCAGGATGCCCCTCTGGGTAGCAAGCGCCAATAATATCAAAGTGAGGGGCTTGTTCCTTGATGAACTCAATCAAGTCCGTTGCGTAGCGGAAATCCTTTTGTGGTTCCACATCAGGGATAATATCCCCACGCAAGGCCAAGATTTTCTGTACCCCAACCTTGTCCAAGTCCGCAATGGTTTCAGCAACCTTATCCTTAGTCAAATAGATAGCTGGCAAGTGGGCAATGGTTGGAATCGCCAAGTCATTCTGGATAAAGTCAGCCAAACGAACCGTCGTTTCCTTGATATTAAATTTATTATTGCTGGCAGTTACACTGATAAAGTGCGGTGCTAGCTCCTGCATATCTTGAAGAGCAGAAATAATCTTATCATTACCCACAGCTGGGTTTGGAGGGAACACTTCAAATGAGAGTGACGGTGTTTGGCGTGACATATGTAATAACCTTTTCTAGTTGATTTCTTTTTGAACAACCATTGTATAGAGAGAAATCTAATCTTACAATTTCTCACGTGCAGCTTTAGCAGCTTCTACAAGGCGGATCAAGCTTTCTTTTGTTTCTGGGATACCACGTGTTTTCAAACCACAGTCAGGGTTGATCCAAACTTTCTTGCTTGGTACTTTAGCAAGAATAGCTTCGATTGTGTGGTCGATTTCACCTTCATTTGGCACACGAGGAGAGTGGATATCGTAAACCCCAGGTCCCACTTCTGTTTGGAAGTTTTTCGCTTTGAGTTCGTCCAAGATTTCAAGGTTTGAACGGCTTGCTTCAAAGGAAATAACGTCCGCATCCATGTTGTCAATAGCTGGGATGATATCTGTAAATTCTGAGTAACACATGTGAGTGTGAATTTGTGTGTCTGGCGCTACTGTAGAGTGTACCAAGCGGAAGGCTGGAATAGCCCAGTCAAGGTAGTCTTCGTACCAGTCGCTACGACGGAGTGGCAATTTCTCACGAAGAGCAGCCTCGTCGATTTGGATGATTTTCACGCCTGCAGCTTCAAGGTCAAGAACTTCATCCTTAATAGCAAGAGCGATTTGAAGAGTAGAATCTTTGATAGAGATGTCTTCACGTGGGAATGACCAGTTAAGGATGGTAACAGGACCAGTCAACATCCCTTTAACAGGTTTGTCAGTGCGGCTTTGTGCATAGCTAGACCATTTGACAGTGATTGGGTTGAGACGAGTGACATCACCCCAGATGATTGGTGGTTTCACCCCACGCATACCGTATGATTGTACCCAACCATTCTTAGAGAAGAGGTAACCTGACAAGTTTTGACCGAAGTACTCAACCATGTCATTACGCTCAAATTCACCGTGTACAAGCACGTCAAATCCAACTTCTTCTTGCCATTTGATCCATTCGTCGATGGTTTCAGCAAGAAAGGCATCGTATTCTTCTTGAGTCAATTCACCCTTACGGAAGGCCAAACGTTTGGCACGGACTTCTTTTGTTTGAGGGAATGAACCGATGGTTGTTGTTGGAAGAGCTGGAAGTTTGAAGGCCTCTTCTTGGATAGCTTCACGTTCTGCAAAGGCTGGCAAACGAGTGTAGTCTGCGTCAGTCAAGCCAGCGATACGAGCACGAAGTTCCGCATTTTCACCCACACGCTCAGTTGCAAAGAGTTCTTTGTTGGCTGCAAGAGCTTCTGCACCTTGGCCGTTGCGGATAGCATCCAAATCACGGATCTCATCCAATTTTTCAACTGCGAAAGCAAAGTGGTTCAAGATAGCTGGTTCAAATTCTTCATTAGCAGTTGTAAATGGCACATGAAGAAGTGAGCATGAGCTTGTCAAGACAATGTTTTCAGCTGGAATTTGTTCAAGAACAGCCAAGCTCTTTTCGTAGTTATTGCGCCAGATGTTCTTACCGTTAACAATACCTGCATAGAGAGTCTTGTCAGCTGGGAAGCCACCTTTAACGAGTTCAAGAGTTTTCTTACCTTCGACAAAGTCAAGACCGATGGCATCTACTGGCAAGTTTACAAGGTCAGCGTAGACGTCACGAACGTCTCCGAAGTATGTTTGAAGCAAGACTTCAAGACCTTTCTTGTCAGCCAAAAGTTTGTTGTAAATGTTCAAGAAGAGTGCTTTTTCTTCAGCTGTCAAGTCTTTGACAAGAGCCGCTTCATCCAATTGGATACGTGTCGCACCAAGTTCAGCCAATTTCGCAAAAACTTCTTGGTAGGCTGCTACTAAGCTATCTACGAAGTCTTCTGCTTTCACGCCTTCTTCAAAGTCTGACAATTGAAGGAAAGTGAATGGACCTACAAGGACAGGACGAGTGTTAAGACCAAGTTCTTTTGCTTCTTGGTACTCATCAAAAATCTTGTGTCCTGCAAGTTTGACTTGAGTGTCTTTTTCAAATTTAGGCACGATGTAGTGGTAGTTGGTGTTGAACCATTTCTTCATCGGAAGGGCACGAACGTCCCCTTTTTCTCCTTGGTAACCACGTCCCAAAGCGAAGTAACGCTCAAGCTCAGACAAGTCCAAGTTTTGAACGGATGCAGGCACCACGTTGAAGAGGAAGGCCGCATCGAGGAAGTTGTCATAGTGAGAAAAGTCGTTTGATGGGATTTCAGTGATGCCTTTTTCTTTGACAATATTCCAGTGTTTTGCGCGCAATTCTTTAGCCGCAGCCAAAAGTTCTTCTTCTGAGATTTCTTTTCTAAAGTATTTTTCAGTTGTAAATTTTAATTCGCGGAATTCGCCCAAACGAGGGAAACCGATGATCGTAGTTGACATGATGTGTCCTCCAAAATTTGTTGTTGAAACTATCTTAACAGAAAAGAAAGCGCCTGTATAATTGTAAATAATTAGGCTTTGATATAGTTTGAAACTATATCACTCTTTTAGACAAAAGAAAAGGACTTGAGACTAGTGTCTCAAATCCTTTGTATATCTTGTTTTATAGCTATATTTTAGTTAGAATACTCAAACGAGCTATTGATAATTCTTATAAGTGACTATGGCTTGTTATTAGAAAAGACTATAGATTAGTTTAATCAACTTTTTTCCTGTTCAAGTGGAACGACTGCTAGTGTCTTTCCCAAACTGGCTAGAACTTTTAAAACCGTATCCAATTGAGGGCTAGTCTTGCCTGTTTCCATCCTAGCTATAACAGGCTGGCTGACTCCACTAAGTTCTTCTAGCTTTTTCTGACTAATTCCTTGCTCGTGTCTGGCTTCAATCAACTCACTCATGATAGCTACTCGCATATCACTTTCAAGGATTTCCTCCTTGGTAAAGAGTTCTGACCGAACATCCTTCCAATTACTTCCAATGGCACTATTCTTCATCACTTAACCCTCTTTCTTTTAAGTCCTTCAGTTCACGCTTGGCTTTTTCAATTTCTCTTCTAGGAGTCTTTTGAGTCTTTTTAACAAAATGATGTAAAAGAACAAAACTCCCATCAACCCAAGCCACAAATAATATCCTATCCCTAAGAGGTCTTAGTTCCCAAATCTCATCTTCCAAATGTTTGATATAGGGTTGGCCAGCGCTCGTACCATGCTGACTAAGCAACTCGATATAGTCGTTTACTTTATTGAGTTTGATGCGGCTATCCTTACTTTTCTGACAAGCCAATTCTCTCATATAATCTAAGACTGGCTCATTTCCATTTTTGTCCTTATAGAAGTAAATCGTATGCACCAAGCAACCTCTTTCTAATTTCATTATAACTCAAAAGTTATTAAAAGTAAATCTTAACACTCATAAAAAAAGACCTTCAGAATCATTCTAAAAGTCTCATCTTTATTATTCGAATTTATTATTCGAAAAAATTACGAGAAGAGTTATAATGTGGAGCTAATCCTGACTCTTACTCCAGCTCAATGCCTTTCTCTCGGAGATTATCTAAGCACTCCTCATAGTATCCTGCATCATGCTCACTATAGATAGGCTTGCCTAGCTTCTCCTCTGCTAAGTCTTCATAAGCAGGGCAAATTTTCCCACGGTAGTTCTTGTCCAGCCATTCTGGACTAACATTGTAGCCTCGGTTAGCCATCTCCTTCATGATCAAGTCATGGTAGGCATAGAGACGATAGGGCGAGTGGGTAAAGACATAGTCCACTGTCGCATGCTTTCTGCCCCAGCCATTGCCACGCAGGGCACAGCACTCTCGATGTTGCCCCAAGAGTTGAGGACGGGGAAGTTGTGAAATCAAAGCCTCATGCCAAAGTCTCATGGGAGTCTCCTTTCAGTAAAGTCGAATGTTGCAAATAGGCACTGGGATAGCGATCCAGCAAGTCTCGGGTCTTAGCGATTAAGTCTTCCTTAGAAGCCTGACCAAAGCGGTAGCGATCCAGCAAGAGCATGTAGTCCCTGCGCTCAGCATCTGTCGCTTTCTTTTTGAAATAGCCCCATATATGCTGAAAAGCATTGCAAACCTGACCCCTGTGTTCTGGGATTTGACAGGCGCGGTCAATCATCTCTTGAACCAGACTCAGCTCCACTTGTTCATTCTTCAAGTACTGGCGAATCTCATTGTAAATATTGCTGGAATGACTCAAAACGAGGTATTTGTTCCTAGCCCAGAGTTGCTGGCACTGAGATTTTTGATTAGTTTGTTCCATGTTTCTCCTTGTTTTCTATCCGTTTCCAAGAAATATGGAAACAAAGTTGTATCTAAAAAATGAGCGAATAAAGAGTGTTTTTTGTAGAGCCTGATTTTTCTAATAAACCTTGTTTGACAATCCTTAAATACCTGAATATGTCTCTACTAGCAACTGAATCTTACGTAAAACCTCTTGCTTTTTCCGTTCACGCGCTCCCTGTCTACGAGAAGTTGGTGGAATAATCGAATCCAAATCAGTCCCACTGTTTTCAGCATAACCTCGTTGAATTGATTTGTCGATGAATAATTGATAATCAGCTACAAGTTTCTCAGATTCAGCTAGGTCGTGAATCGCAATTTTCTTGCGCTCCTTACCATATTCATAGAATGCATTGATAATCTCATCATGGTCTTGCAATTTTTGCAAATCGGTATCATTGATAAATCCAATAACCAACTCTTCTTTCGCACGAATATCGATACTAGAACGAATCACACGACTAACTTCTGCTTTCATTACTTCCTTAGACTCAGAATTCTTCGATTTTTCAACAATCAATGCCAAAATATAGTCTAGGTTAATCTCATCTGTTTTTAGTAATTCAATTTCAAATTCAACATCTGAAAGGTCAACATCTAGATCTTTGGTCTTTTCATAGTTTTTAAGGTTCAAAAATTCATCTCGAATTTCCACATAAGCACTTCTTAAATCCTGAAGATAACCTTCAGAAATAGGTTTGTCTATTTCTTGGAATTCGTCATAATTTCGAAGAACATTATCAAGCTTCAGCAACTCACCAAAGAGCTTAACAAACTCTTTTTTCTCATGCTCTGTTTCAATTTCCTGCGGATTTGGGAATTTTTCCAGAATTTCCTGACAAACCGCAGTATATCCTTTGACCTCGATACCCGTTACTTGATCGACGAAACCATCCATGTATTCACTAAAGCTTTTTTCTAAGATGATTTCAAGTTTGTTGGTATCCCCAAAAGTTTTAATAGCTTCTTGCGTAGCCTTTTCTAAATCACGGAAACAAACAATATTCCCAAAAGGTTTAACCTTATTAAAAATTCGATTGGTTCTCGAGAATGCCTGAATCAAACCATGATAACGTAGGTTTTTATCGACAAAGAGAGTATTCATGGTTGGAGCATCAAATCCCGTCAAGAACATACCCACTACAATCAGAAGATCCACTTCTTTAGACTTAACTCTCTTAGAAAGGTCTCGATAGTAATTTTGGAACTCTTTCCCATCAGTTGAGAAATTAGTCTTGAACATTCGATTATAGTCATCAATCGCTTTTTCCAGAAACTCTTTAGAAGATTGAGGCATGGCTGTATCTTGCAGTTCGAGCTCTTCATCTTGAATTTCCCCATAAGCTGACTGTTCTTCATTGGGTGCGAAGCTAAAGATGGTTGCAACTTTCAAGCGTTTAGCTTCTGGTAAAGTTGCTTGTTGTCTCTGGAGTTCGTCATAGTATAACTTTGCTGCTTCAATACTTTGTACAGCCAGCATGGCGTTAAAACCTTGCATCTTCTTTTGTTTATGAGTGTAATATTTACTCCGACGCGTCTTGTCGTTATAAACTCTCAACAGGTACTCTGTGATGGTTGCTATCCGTTCTGGATGGAGAAGTAGTTCCTTCTCCATCTTTTTGAGTTTCTTCTCATCAAGCTCTTGACCAACTGCTTTTTCTGCTTCTCTATATTTATTGATTTCAGGCTTGATATAGTTATAGTCAACCTTGAACTTCAATACTTTTTTATCTCGAATAGCATCTGTGATAACGTAGTTATGAAGTTGTTCTCCAAAAACTTCTTGTGTCGTTTCACCCGTCAAGCTATTTTCTGGGAAAATCGGTGTTCCTGTAAATCCAAACAAGGCGTACTGTTTAAAGGCCTTCTTAATCCGCTTTTGCGCCTTCCCAAACTGGGAACGGTGACATTCATCAAAGATTAAAACACATTTTTTATTATAGATTTCATGATTTGGATTTGCTGTTATAAACTTGTTTAACTTTTGAATGGTTGTGACAACGATTCGATCATCCTTTTCTTCGATACTTCGTTGGAGTTCTTTTGTATTATTGCTACCATTGACTGAATTTGGCTGGAATTTTTGATACTCCTTCATGGTCTGATAGTCAAGGTCTTTTCTATCAACCACAAAAATCACTTTGTCAATGTAGTCCAACTCTGTTGCCAAGCGCGCAGTCTTAAAGCTGGTCAAAGTTTTTCCTGACCCCGTTGTATGCCAGATATAGCCACAAGCATTGATAGTGCCAAAGTTCTTCATTTCATTGGAAGAATGAATCTTGCGCAAGATACTCTCAGTTGCTGCTATCTGATAAGGGCGCATAATGAGCAAGGTATTATCAGCATCAAAAACACAATACTTGGTCAAAACTTCCAAAAGGACTCGCTTGCTCAAAAATGTAACAGTAAAGTCTTCTAGGTCGTGGATTGTTTTATTTTTGCGGTCCGCCCATTCGCAGGTGAACTCATAATGATTTTTATTTTGAGCTGTTGTATTGGCAAAATAGCGTGTATAAGTGCCATTAGAAATGACAAAAATCTGAATGTATTTGTATAAAGAATTTTCGCTATTGAAGCTTTCCTTACTATAACGGTGAACCTGATTAAAGGCTTCTTGCAGACTAACCCCTCGTCTTTTCAATTCAATCTGAACTAACGGAAGACCATTCACTAAAATAGTAACATCATAACGGTTAGTGTGGCTACCCACTTGGGTCACTTGGTTGATGACCTGCATGCTGTTGTTATGAATGTTTTTCTTATCAAGGATGAAAATATTTTTAATTCGCCCATCATCAAAGACAAAGTCATAAATATGATTTTCTTGGATTTTTCGAGTTTTTTCAACTAACCCTTCATTGGGACAGTCTAAATACTCCATTACAAAGCGATTCCACTCAACATCCGAAAAAGTCACCTTATTAAGTTTTTCTATTTGCACCTTGGCATTGGCTAAGAGTTCGGCAGGCGTATGAATATCTAGTCGCTCATAGTTTAGGCTATTAACCAGATCAGATATCAGCTGATTTTCCAAGTCTGCCTCAGACTGATATTCTCTATCTGTGCGATACTCTGGTTGATACTCAGCCAAGAGAATCCCTTCATTTGTTTCCGCAATTACTTCATGTATTTTTGAATAATCAACCATAGTATGTTTCCTTTTATTGTATTAATTGAGATTCTTTCTCAAAATGCTTCAAGAATTTATCTAGTGAAGTTTAATAATTGTTCTCTCCAGTATTCATACTGTTTCTGTCTTAGTTCAATTTCCTTTGGAAGGCCCTCAGAAAGAGAGTTGGTTAGGGTGTTAAAATTGTCAAGAATATAGACGATTCTTTCTTGTTCTGTAATGGATGGTAAGTAAAAAGTAATTTTATCAATAGCATCCTTAGATAATCTCGGAATACTGGCCTTTCGAACCTGTGATTTGAGTCTATCTTGCTTACTTAACAAGACATAGTACATAAATTTATCAGAAATATTATCTGACGTCTCTAATGTGTAGACATCATCTGCTGCCCAAAAGTCCATAGCGCTATACCCAATTTCACCAGCCGCCCCTGCACAAATTACAAAGCTAGTATTTTTCACTCTGTTTGATTCAGTATAATATCCTAAGGGCGCCAAACTGTTTTGATAAACTGGAAAACTTCCTTTAGTAGCTAATTGTTGTCTCACAAGACGTTTCCCGCGTTGTAAATTGACAACTTGTCCCAACTTCACTCGAATTGGAGCAAATACCCACTGTAAAAGTTTGATAAGAGCGGAGTTGTCCCACTCCTCTACTCTACTCTCAGTGTACTCGCCTTCGGCGACGAATGTCAAGAGTTTTTCTCTAAAATATTCGTACTGTTTTTGGCGTAGTTCAATCTCCTTGGGTAGTCCGATGTTGAGGTCATTACAAACCATATCAAAGTTATCCAGAACTTGAACAATACGAGATTGGATTTCAAGAGAAGGAACTGGGATTTTGAATTTTTCAGTATCATTACTAGAAATTTGTGGCATCTGCATATTATTAGCGATGTTTTGAAAATGTTCTTTATTATGAACTAAGTAATGATAAATATATCTTAAATTGATATTTTCATTGTCTGAACTGTATGACCAAAATTCATTTTTAAAACTAAATGGTTTTGTACAGTATTCAAAATCAATAATTCCTCGAGATTTTACAACAATTGCTTCTTCAGTATGAATATCTTTATCAGGAATATCTCCATAGTTCACATCAGCGTAAGTCTTTCCTCCTGCAAAGATACGGATTGGCGCACCATCTTTATGAAGTAATTTCATCTGACTAGCTGTAATTTTAGTTCCTTTACCTTTTTTAAGACATTCGCTCAACTTCTTCCACTCAACCTGATAAACCTCATCCTCAAATGATAAGAGTTTATCTCGATAAAAAGAATATTGCTTTTTACGTGAGGTCAATTCTGAGGTCAATTCTGTAACATATTCAGTCATTTTGTCAAGTATTTGCACGATTTTTTCTTGAATTTCTAGAGGGAGAATGGGAATTTTTATCCTTAATATTTTTTCTTTTGAAATTGAATAAGGGACTGCTGTTCTATTTGATATTTCATATAAATAATCCTGTTTATTCTTTAAAAAATAATACAAGAATCTATTCAAGATGGATTTTAGGGGATAAACTGAGAAACATACATCATTTGCCCAGAACTTTTCCGACTGCCAATCAACATAACCAGCTGTTCCATATTGAGCAATAGTTATCGTATTTGCTTCCCTGTTGTACTTATTAGTGTACCCCATAAAACTAGTGCCCCCACTAACGACAGGAAAGCCTTTTTCTATAAGTTCCTTTTTTGTTATTCTCACACCCCTGACAATTTCACACACTTCCCCCAACTCTTTCCACTCAACGGAACAGTTCTGGATTTCTTCTAGAATGTTCATCAGTTCCCTCCTTCCTTTGCTAGATTTTCAATGCTTTTGATTTCCTTGAGGTAATCTTTTTCAACTTGACTGAGGGTCTTGGCTTGGTAGCCCTTATACTCCTTATCCACCTTCTGCTTCATCTGTTCACGAGAAATAGAACCACTATTGTCCAGCAAATCTTCGCCAGTAGCCTGAAGGATACGATCTACGTGAGTCACCCAGTCTGCCATGGTCATGACTTCTTCTCGCTGTGCCTGTCTTTCAGCAAAATCTAGATATCCTGATACAAGCTGATTAAGCCCACGGAGTTCCTTTTCTGTTAGATAGTTCTTGGCAACTTTTGCTTCAGATAGAGTAGGAAGGTCTCCCTTAAAAGTGGTCAAGCCCATAAACTCCTTTTCGCTATCGACACGGTTATAGATGAGTTCACTCGCAGTATTGTGGTGAATGGCATAATGCATCTTGTTTTGAACTGTCGCAAAAAATTTCTTTGCCTCTGGTGAATTTGCATTGTAGTCACTAGATGTCGCGAAAAGATCTAAAACCTGACGATAAAAAACTTTTTCACTCGAGCGGATGTCTCGGATTCTCTCAAGGAGTTCTTTGAAGTAAGAGCCTCCACCCAAGTTTTTCAAGCGCTCATCATCCATAGCGAAGCCCTTAATCAGATATTCTTTCAAGACTGTCGAAGCATAGTGTCTAAACTGGATTCCACGAGGGGAACGCACACGGTAGCCAATCGCCAAAATCATATCCAGATTATAGTAGGCGACTTTTTTCGACTGAGTTTTCCCAGCTATTGCACCGTGACGAGTGGTTATCAACTGATAGTTGACAACCACTGTTTCATCTAATTCACCATCCTCAAATATTGCCTTGATATGTTTACTAATGTTTTGCTTGGAAGTTTGAAAGAGCTCAGCTAGTTCTTGTTGGGTCAGCCAGACCGTTCCATTATCCAAGTGAAGCTCAATAGCGGATTTGCCATCATCTGTTCTATAGAGAATCACATCATTTGCCATGGCTAAGTTCCTCTACAATCTTGTCTATCTCTGCACGCAAGTGGTCAATCTTGGCAACAGTCTCTGCAATTTCTTTATTGAGCACATCAATATCAATCTTCTCACGCGTGTCTTCTTGTTCGACATAGGTTGATACAGAGAGGTTATAATCTTGCTCTGAACCAATCACATCATTATCAACAAGAGTAGATTTATAGTCAACATTTTGATAATTAGTGAACAATTCAACAATATGCTCGATATTGCTATCGGTCAAGACATTGTTGTTGGTCTCTTTTTTGAATTCTTTACTCGCATCAATAAAGAGTGTTTTATTTTCAAGTTTATTCTTCGCCAGAACTAAGATCGTAGTCGCAATAGAAGTTCCAAAGAAGAGATTGTCTGGAAGGGAAATTACTGCTTCAACAAAGTTGTTATCTACTAGATACTGACGAATGGTCTTTTCAGCACCACCACGATAGAAAATGCCTGGGAAACACACAATAGCTGCCCGACCTTTATTGGACAAATGATTGAGACTATGCATGATAAAAGCAAAGTCTGCTTTTGACTTAGGAGCTAGTTTCCCTGCTGGCGCAAAACGGTCATCGTTTATCAGAGTTGGATCTCCATCTCCCACCCATTTGACAGAATACGGAGGGTTAGAAACGATTGCATCAAAAGGCTTTTCTTCCAAATGCTGAGGATTTAAAAGAGTATCTCCTCGCTTAATATCAAAGTTATTGTAGTTGATATTGTGCAAGAACATATTCATACGAGCCAAGTTATAGTTGGTCATGTTGATTTCTTGACCAAAGAATCCATCCTCTAGGATATGATCTTCGTATTGTTTTTTCATTTGAAGAAGGAGAGAGCCTGAACCACATGTTGGGTCATAGACCTTATTAATCTTGTCCTTACCGACCATGACTAGTCGAGCTAACAGTTTAGATACTGTCTGTGGTGTGAAAAATTCACCCCCGCTTTTCCCTGCGTTACTGGCATAGTTGGAAATCAAGAACTCATAAGCATCCCCAAAGGCATCGATATCATTTTCCTCAAAGTTACCAAAGTTAATACTATTGATACCGTTAAGGATATCAGAAAGCCGCTTATTTTTTTCTGGAACAGTTCCACCAAGGATGTTGCTTCGTGTATCCAAGTTATCAAACAGACCTTTGATATCATCCTCTGACTTAAATCCAATCGCTGACTTCTCAATATCTTGGAAAATATTGGCCAATTCTTCGTTTAAATTTTCATTTTGTGAAGCGTTCTCGACAACATTTTCAAATAGTTGACTCGGAAGGATAAAGAATCCCTTATCCTCAACTGTCCCCGGTTTAAAATCTTGCTCAGCTTCTTGGTCACTTAAGTCAGCATAACGGAATTCTAAATCACCAGCCTCATGCTCAGCATGGTCAAAATAGTCTGCCATATGCTCTGAAATAAAACGATAGAACAGAATTCCTAGGATATATTGTTTAAAATCCCAACCGTCTACAGCCCCACGCACATCGTCCGCAATAGCCCAAATTTTACGATGCAGCTCCTTGCGTTCTGCATTTTCTTTACTTGCCATTTTTACTTTCCTTAATTAATGTATTATCTTTTCTATTTTATCATATTTTCACAACTAAAAATTAACTTTAGTATAACGATAAAAATAAGCAATGAAGTAGAAAAAATTCCCAAATTTTAAAATCCTAATCTCTACGTCTATGTTCTCCATCTATTTTTTCTACAAACGTAAATCCTTTTGATTTCAGCTGCTCAAGTTTCGGACGAATCTTTTCAATAACATCCTCCATATAATTCTCCAATTTATGTGGAGGTTCAAATTCATATCTAGCAACCCAAAGAATATAGGTCTTATTTGATGAAACAATATCAAAATCAAAATAATTATCATCACTAGAAAGAATGCTTTGAAATTTCCAAAATGACAAAAATTCCTTATCTCCAAAACTATCTATTGCATGCCATATACTACTATCCCAAGTCTTAAATTGCCCAAATTTATTAACCGCACTTAGATAGGTCAATAGGAAGAAATCTTTCCGATTTAGCTTGGCAAAATTTTCATTATTAATCTCTAATTTTGTATAGTGAAGTCCCAAATCATGGAAGCTAAGTACTCTATGCTTTTCCATAAAATAAATGATTTCAGACTGGTCTAAACCTTCTTTTCTAAGAATAGTTTCCCAAAAATTTACAATCCTAGCTATTGTTTCCTTGCTTAAAGGAGTATTTCTCTCATATCTAGGGATTTCTTCATTCAATTTTTCTTCAACAATATAGTCCATTGCAGAGCTATTATAAGATTTCAGAGATTCCTGTATAGTAATACGTAGTAGTTTAGCTTTCTGAATTTCAGAAAAAGATTTATATTCGCTTGAGAGATATTGATAAAAATCTTTGTTATAGTTTGCCCCTCTTAGTTCTCTGGATAATTCATTACTGTCTGTTTCAAGTAATGTATTAAATTCCTCTTTTGTATGATTTAGAGGTTCTTCATAGAGAAAATAGGCTGGTTTATTCTTTTTATAGTTCGGTGGATATTGGTTATGGTCTGATTGCTGAATGTCAGATAATATTTCCTGTATGCTTCGTCCAAACTTGAAAATCTCTGTAAAACTTGTTTCTTCATCATCCTTAACTTTTATTTCTTCGTTCTTTAATAGTTGTTTATATAATTCAGGATAAAAAAGATAAGCATAGATAATCCAAAGTTGCTGTTCTTCTTGAACATGTTCAAACTTCTCCCTTGAAAAGAATTCTTGATTGACATAGTCATTAAAATGATTACGATCTCGCAAGTTTCTGTTTTCAAAGCTAAACCTTCTCCAAAAATCATCTGACAAACTCGTATTGAGTTTTTTACTTAACAACTCAAAATAATCTTGCCAAATATTTGATGGGTGAAGAACAAATGGTAGCTCTATCCTTCTATCAATTATTTTAGAAAGAAAATTATTGTCGTTAAGATGCACTTTCTCAATATCTCCAACAAAAACAATTGGAATCTTGCCATTAAGCAAGCTAAAAATTTTATAACTCTCCTCTTGTTGTTTGTTAGACATTCGATCAAAATCATCAATAACTAATACTTTCCGAGATAATGACAGACATTTAGAAGTTAGTAAACAACTGTAAAAACCATCTGATTTGATTTTAAAAAATTGATAGATTGCTACTAATAAAACAATACTCCCAATAATTAATTTAACACAAAAAGATTCAAAAAAAGAACTTAAACCCAAATCAACTACATTAGTCATTAAGATAGAAACTGCGACACATAAAACTATGAAAATCCTTAAAAAGCTATATACAAACGGGTGTAATTTTGAAAAAACAATTTCAATCGTTGAGCGGTTATCGCTTAATCTCCAAAAGTCTATCGTAACTAATTTTTTATTAGTATTCTTACCAACTTCAACTAGAAATTCTGTTTTTCCAGAACCCCAGTTCCCATTTAAGAAATAATTTTTATTTTCTTCAAGTAATTTAGCAACATTTTTAGCTGCTACTGAAGTATCAATGTGCTTTAATGTAATAAATCTATCATCCATAGTATTTCTTTCTAAAAAACAAAATATTTCATAGCGCCTACTTTTATAAAAATTATATCACGAATCCACCAAAAAACGCCTTTAGATAATAATATATCTAAAGACGTTTGTTTTTATCCTGCTACTTGTGTAGTTTCTTCTACTTTAACTTTCTTATCCTTCTTACCTGAACCAGTCAATCGTCGTTTACTATCTCGGATTGTATTGAGGTCTTTAAGGAGTTTGGTTAGGTGTTCCTTTTCAGGATAGGCTTCTGCACTGGCTGCGGTATAGCGCATAAAGAGGTCGTAGATACTAGTTAATTCGGTACGGACTTGTCTGGTCTTGCCAACTTCCTTGGCAGACTTATGCGCACGCGCCTGACTTTCCACCTGATCATAGTCTTCCTGCGCACTGATCACTGCCGTCAGCATAGGTGTCAGTCCTAGACTGGTCACTGCTGTCTGGTAGGGTTCTTCGCTTAGAGTTTTGAGCAGACTCTTGATTTCTGCCGTTTCCACATCATTGCTATGCTTGGTGATATCCTTGTACTTTGCAAAGACTGGTTTCAAGGTCTCATGGGCTTCTTTGAGTTTGGTCTCCTTGATCTTAGCAAATCCTCGATGAAGAGTAAAGAGACCGACTAGGGCACTATCACGATTGCGATCGACTTCGGTCAGGTTCGTCGCCTCTTTCTTTTCTACAATAGCTAGTTTGCCTTGAAAGTCTGCTAGCTTGCTCTTGAAGGAATCGAGATGCCTGCCATACATAGGCTCGTCCTTATGTGTCTTGGCAAAGACTTCTAGTAGTTGACCCGTATCTACCATGAGACTTTCAAACTCACGGTTGGTAAAATTGGTGTAGCTTAGCGGGCGGATGGTAAATGTTTTTATCATATTGATAACCTTTCTATTTCCATTAAATAAGGAATTCTTTCTTTAAGTTGACAAATCCATTCTAACAGTTACTTTAAAAGATTTGTCCCACTTCCGCTCAACTGTCTACTTTATCATCCCAACAGCACTTTTTCAGTATATTTCTTACTTTTACAGGATAAATCAATCATTTCAGAAACAGAAAATCCCTATCTGACTGGACACACATCCCATCTATCAGATAGAGACTCTTATTATTTTTAGATTTTAACTTTTCTAGCTTTAGAATACATATAAACTTTAGGAAAGACGGCTATTCGAAAGTTCGAAGACCTCAAAACTTTCTCATATAGACTATTCGAAGCTTAGAATACTCATAAATTTATGTATTTCTTATCATTCGAAGATTAGAATACATCTAAACTTTAGGAGGTCTATGTCTTCGAAACTTCGAATAGCTACCTCCCCTACTCCAACCGGCTTTTAACCTTCTTCTTAGTCAAGATACGGTCGTTTTTGTTAGAGAGAGCTTGGATACGAGCTTCAAGAAGGATTTTCCGTCCAGCCTCTGTCCGTGTGTAGACGAGGTGATAACGTCCAATAGTTGGCATCAGAAAGTCAAGGAATTTCTGTGCTTCTTCCTTACGCTTGTCAAAAAGACTAGGAACAGCATAGTAAGGTGACTGGCCTTCTCGGACTTTCTCCGCCTTCAAGAGATAGCGCTGGTTGTCCACTGGAGCAAAGAACTCTCCCACAGTCTGAGCAAACAACTCCTTGTCTCTCATGCTTCCTCCCTTGAGATAGGCAAAAATCATATAATTTTCCTTATCCTCCTCTACCCGAACACAGGATTGATCGTCCGTTAGGTGCCCCAAATCTAGCAGAGCCTTTCGGATCTGCTCACCCAGAGACTGCAATCGTTTATAGGGACTCTTATAGCAGAGGTAACGCCAAGATGCAAAGGCAAAAAAGAGGAGACAGGCTGCCGTAAGCCACCAAACACCGATCAGTCTCATTCTAAATAGCAAAACCAACAAATCCACTGCTAACAAGAGCAATGACATGCGGACCCATTTTAATGCATCAAGCAAGAGCATGACTGGGATTTTCTTTTTGGGGGTTGCGACTTCTGTAACTATCTCGAACTGATCCGCTACGACAAGAGCTTCCTGCCATTTTTTTCTCAAGTCTGCTCGATCCTTGGAGAGACTCTTAACTCGCTCATTGTACTCACTAATTTGCTTTTTCTTAAAAGGGGGCTTTGGAAAATCCAAGCGATCCAAACCGGTCTCAATACTCTCCTGATTATAAGCCAATCCAAGAAAATGCTCCATCCGTCTCGACAAGGTCTGCAGATCTTGATTGCTCTCTGGTCTAGGCTCCTCACCAGGAAGAGTGATAAGTGCTTGCGCTTGAACGGCTACCAGATGCCAGATGTTACTGGTCTTTTCTGCATGTCCCGGCCAGATACGAATGGCACGCCCGCGCATCTGGTTACTCAGCATAAAGCTCCCCACAAAGCTTCCGAGGATTAGGGAATTAACACAAGGAGCATCCCAACCCTCTCCGAGGAGAGATTTGGTTCCGACTAGGACTTGAATCCGCCCTCGTTGAAAAAGCTCCGTCACTGTCGCTACGATTCCCTTAGCTGAGCTTGGAAAACCAACCTGCACATAATCTTTTTGATCTAAGTGACCAATAGATGAGAAACTAAGAGGAACCTGAGGCAAGAGCTCCTTCAACTCTGATGCCACATCGGTAGGCAAAATAATGACACTACCTGACAAGACAGCCAAAGACACCAGTATCTCTTGCTCCTGAGCTTTTCGACGAATGCTTTCAAAATAAGGGAGAACCCCCAACTGAGAAATGGTCGCCTGATCATCTCCCAGATAAGTAGCAAAATCCTTGCGAATATAGTCAGCTAGTACTAACTGTCTCAGTTCCTGACCTAGACTTTCATACTCTGTCCAGAAGATATCGGCGATGGCAGACAATTTCCCCAGAGATTGAGTTAAAAGCTGATCAGAAGCCTTAGACTTAACCAGATAAACCTGACGTTTTTCCACCAACCCGCGCGCCTTCAAGTCAGCCTCTAACTTTTTCCTATATCCATCTAGATCCTCATACCAATCTGGTGTCTGATAGAGCATGCTCTGCAATAGTATCTCCAACCAGTAGGAGGTCAACGGTGGAAGCTTCTGAGTCCCCAGTAAATTTTGCAAAGAGGAAGGAATCGTTAATCCCTGAGAATGCATATAAATCAACATAGCGGACAAATACTTGGGATCTTCTAAGAGAAAATCAGATGAAATATCCCCTTTGAGGACCTTAGAACCTACTACAAATGTTTGAAAATCAGGATCAACTATAAGGTGATGAATATAGTCCCACTTAGTCTCCTCAAACCGCTTGAGACGTTCCGACTCTTCAGCTGTTGGTGAACACACATAGACAAAATCCTGATGAGGGCAAAGAGTGTCTTCCTTGACTAGTTCGGGTACCGTGATTTCTTGATCGATCTCCCCGCACATTCGGATATAGCGTTCCCAGAGTTCTGGCTCGCTGTCATATGGTGGTGTGGCTGTCAGGGAGATGACTTGCAGCTGTTCATACTGCTTGCGAAAGGCTTCCAGACTTTTCCACCATTCATTGCGCAGATGGTGGCATTCATCCAAGCAAAGAGTCGCAACTTTCTGAGCTCTTAGACTTGCAAGCAAATCAAACCCCACGAAATCCTCTGCTTCACCATCTTCTTGTGATTGTAATTGGTTTATGGCACTATGAAAAGCCTGATAGGTCACAATCGTTAGGGGCCTCATCTCCTTTAAGTTTTGGGAAACGAGGTCTGAAATCTTCTGTTCGTTCTCTAAAAAGGCTGTTTGAATCCTCTCCACCCATTGTTCACGAATGGTGACAGTCGGAACTAAGATGAGGGCTGGGTTGCCAAAACGAGCGATTAGCTCGATACCAATGGTGGTCTTTCCAGACCCTGGGGCAGCCACTAGATGAACATGACCGTCTGCTTGATAGTCCTGAAAACGATCCAAGACCTGTTTTTGATATTGGCGCCAGCTTCCTTTAAAGTTTAAATCTAACATGATACCCCTCATTCTATACCGTCACTTTCTTATTCTCATTTTACCATACTTATTTCACCAGTCAGATAATCCAGATAGTTTTTCTTCCCAAAATATGATATAGTAGTATCATACTATCTATGAGGAGTTTACATGTCACAGGATAAGCAAATGAAAGCTGTTTCTCCCCTTCTACAGCAAGTCATCAATATCTCATCTATCGTCGGGGGAGTCGGCACCTTGATTTTCTGTATTTGGGCCTATCAAGCAGGTGTTTTACAGTCCAAGGAAACCCTATCAGCCTTTATCCAGCAAGCTGGGGTTTGGGGGCCACCACTCTTTATCTTTTTACAGATCCTACAAACCGTCGTTCCGATCATTCCGGGAGCTTTGACCTCAGTGGCTGGGGTCTTTATTTACGGCCACATCATCGGAACCATCTATAACTATATCGGCATCGTGATTGGCTGTGCCATTATCTTTTACCTGGTGCGTCTCTATGGAGCTGCCTTTGTCCAGTCCGTCGTCAGCAAGCGCACCTATGACAAGTATATCGGTTGGCTAGATAAGGGCAATCGTTTCGAGCGGTTCTTTATCTTTATGATGATCTGGCCTGTCAGTCCAGCTGACTTTCTCTGTATGCTGGCTGCCCTGACCAAGATGACCTTCAAGCGCTATATGATTATCATCATTCTGACCAAGCCCTTTACCCTAGTGGTTTATACTTATGGTTTGACCTATATTATTGATTTCTTCTGGCAGATGTTTTGATAATAGAAAATAGCCTGATACTAAATATACTTTGGTATGGAAATCATGCCAACTTTTCGATAGTGAATCGAGGACTAACCTAGCCTTTCCGCCGTGATAAAAACACCTGAAATCTCATGGTTTCAGGTGTTGGGAAACTTTGAGACAGTAGGCTCAAAGTTTCGATATGGAATTTCGAAGAAAGTCGCTACCGTCCATAATCACTTAAGGAAAGGCTCAAAAAAATTGTCTTCAAACAAAACATCCGTTTGGTTGCCCAAGCGGATATTTTCTTTGTTTTATTTTGCGACACTCTTAGCAAGGACAAAGTTCCCAAGTGTGGCAGAACCATTGCCTGCGACTGCTGGAGTCACGATATAGTCACGCACGTCTGGTACTGGTAGGTAACCATTTAGAAGAGCAGTGAATTTCTCACGTACACGGTCCAGCATGTGTTGTTGGGCCATAACCCCACCACCAAAGACGATGACGTCTGGGCGGAAAGTCACAGTAGCATTGACCGCAGCCTGAGCGATATAGTAGGCTTGAACATCCCAGACAGAGCTGTTGAGTTCGATGTTTTCGCCACGAACACCTGTACGAGCTTCTAGACTTGGTCCAGCCGCAAAGCCTTCCAAACAGCCCTTGTGGAAAGGGCAAACACCGTTAAATTCTTTTTCTACATCCATTGGGTGTTTAGCCACATAGTAGTGACCCATCTCAGGGTGACCGACACCACCGATAAACTCACCACGTTGGATAACACCTGCACCGATCCCTGTACCGATCGTGTAGTAAACCAAGTTTTCGATACGGCCACCAGCATTGTTACGGGCAACGACTTCACCATAGGCAGAGCTATTTACGTCTGTGGTGAAATACATGGGTACGTTGAGGGCACGACGGAGAGCCCCAAGTAGGTCTACATTTGCCCAGTGAGGTTTTGGAGTCGTTGTGATAAAGCCATAGGTTTTTGAGTTTTTGTCGATATCGATCGGACCAAATGAACCGACAGCAAGACCAGCAAGATTATCGAATTTTGAAAAGAACTCGATGGTTTTATCGATAGTCTCGATAGGAGTTGTTGTTGGAAATTGTGTTTTTTCCACAACATTAAAGTTTTCATCACCGACAGCACAGACAAACTTTGTACCGCCCGCTTCTAAGCTTCCATATAATTTTGTCATGATAAACCTCTTATCTTTGTTTTCTCTATTATAGCACATTTTAAAGGGCTAGATTTCTCAATATTTTAGATTTTCCTCTGTAAATCTTACCATCCAAGTAAAAACGAACAAACATAATATTTGTTCGTTTTATTTTTAAATCTGATTTTCGAAGAGGACTAGGCTTTCACTTCGATGATAGCGTCACCCTTGACAACTGAACCGCTTGCGACTGGTGTCACAGAAGCGTAGTCTGCTGTGTTGGTTACGATAACCATTGTTGTGTCGTCAAGACCTGCAGCAGCGATTTTGTTTGAGTCAAAGGTTCCGAGAACATCACCAGCTTTGACCTTGTCGCCTTGAGCAACTTTTTGTTCAAAGCCTTCACCGTTCATAGTCACCGTGTCGATACCAACGTGGATCAAGATTTCAGCTCCGTTTGCTGTCTTCAAACCGTAAGCATGTCCTGTAGCAAAGGCGATTGATACTTCTGCATCAGCTGGTGCGTAAACCACGCCTTGGCTTGGTTTCACTGCAATCCCTTGTCCCATTGCACCACTTGAAAAGACTGGGTCATCAACATTCTCAAGGGCAACTACGTCCCCAACGATTGGAGTTTGGATTGTTTCATTTTGAGGAGCTACTGGAATGTTACCAGTTGTTTCTTCTTGAACCAAACGTTCTGTCGCTACTTCACTAGCAACTTCTTCTTCGTCCTCGTAACCAAACATGTAAGTAAGTGCAAAACCAAGAACGAATGATACAGCTACCATAAGGATGTATTGGAATAATTGACCGTTACCAATGTACAACATTGTACCAGGGATGATGGTGATACCATTACCAGTACCAGCAAGACCAAGGATTGAAGCCAGTCCACCACCGATAGCACCAGCAATCAATGAAAGGAAGAATGGTTTACGGAAACGCAAGTTCACCCCGAAGATAGCAGGCTCTGTAATACCGAGGAAGGCAGAAAGAGCAGCTGGGAAAGCAAGTGTTTTCAGTTTAGGATTCTTCGTTTTAACACCAACGGCAACAGTTGCAGCCCCTTGAGCTGTCATAGCTGCAGTGATAATGGCGTTGAATGGGTTGGCATGATCGGCAGCAAGCAATTGCACTTCAAGCAAGTTGAAGATGTGGTGTACACCTGATACGACAATCAATTGGTGAACCCCACCAATCAAGAAACCACCAAGACCAAATGGCAAGCCAAGAATCGCTTTTGTACCGATAAGGATGTAGTTCTCAACAACATGGAAGACTGGTCCGATGACAAAGAGTCCAAGGATAGACATCACCAAAAGTGTCACGAATGGCGTCACCAAGAGATCCAAGACATCTGGAACAACCTTACGAACTGCTTTTTCAAACTTAGCTCCGACAACCCCGATGATGAAGGCTGGAAGAACTGAACCTTGCAAACCTACAACTGGGATAAATCCGAAGAACTGCATTGCAGTTACTTCACCACCAGACGCAACAGCCCAGGCATTTGGAAGTGAATCAGAAACGAGCATCATACCAAGAACGATACCAACAGCTGGGTTACCACCGAATACACGGAAAGTTGACCAAACAACCAAACCTGGCAAGATAATAAAGGCAGTGTCTGTCAAGATCTGAGTATAAGTTGTCACATCTTCTGGAAGTGTCATTCCAAGAGCAGTCAAGAGACCACGCACACCCATGAAGAGACCAGTTGCTACGATAACTGGAATGATTGGAACGAAGACGTCACCGAAAGTACGGATGGCACGTTGGAACCAATTTCCTTGTTTTGCAGCTTCTGCTTTCATATCTTCTTTAGAAGATGTTGGCAACCCAAGAGCTACGACTTCATCGTACATCTTGTTTACTGTACCAGTACCAAAGATGATTTGGTATTGACCTGAGTTAAAGAAAGCACCTTGAACTTTTTCCAAGTTCTCGATAGCATCTTTGTTAATTTTCGCTTCATCTTTAACCATCACACGGAGGCGAGTCGCACAGTGCGCAACACTGTTAACGTTCTCACGTCCACCTAAGGCTTCGATGACTTTTTTTGCAATTTCTGTATTGGTCATTTGCAAAAATCTCCTTATAAAAAAATTTGTTCTTATTTGAAAGCGATTTTACTCGCCCTACGAGTATTATTTTATCATCTTTCAAAAATATGTCAAGCGTTTTGCAGAAATTTTTAAACCCTTTCTTTTTTCTCTGATTATTTTTGCTCGTTTTTGAGGGAAATTCTCTTTTTCCTCAAAAAAATATCTTTATACTTGAGGAATAAAGGTTTTTATTTACATTTTCTTTCATATTTTCGTGAAAATTTGCCAGATTTCCTTTACTTGATTTTTGGCAATCGTTTGACATATTTTTCTCTTTTTTAACATAAAAGGCTTGCTTTTTTTGCCGAAAACGTTTACTATTAATAATAGAATAGAACTTATGGAGGAAAGATAAAATGGAATGGACAACTGAGCGTCGTTACAGACGCTACGAAGACTGGACAAATGATGAAGTCAAGCAAATCAAGGAAAAGATGGCACAATCTCCTTGGCATACTCGTTACCATGTTGAGCCTAAAATGGGGCTTCTCAATGATCCAAATGGCTTTTCTTATTTTGATGGCAAATGGATTCTCTTTTACCAGAACTTCCCCTTTGGTGCAGCCCATGGGTTGAAGTCTTGGGTGCAGCTTGAAAGTGATGATTTGGTGCACTTTACAGAAACTGGAGTCAAAGTTTTGCCAGATACTCCATTTGATAGCCACGGTGCCTACTCTGGTTCTGCCATGCAGTTTGGCGATCAGTTGTTCCTATTCTATACAGGAAATGTCCGTGATGAAAACTGGATCCGTCACCCATACCAGATTGGCGCTTTGATGGACAAGGATGGCAAGATTACAAAGATTGACAAGATCTTGATTGACCAGCCAGCAGACTCTACTGACCACTTCCGTGACCCACAAATTTTCAACTTTAAGGGACAATATTATGCTATCGTCGGTGGACAGGACTTAGAGAAAAAAGGCTTCGTCCGTCTCTACAAGGCTGTGGACAATGATTACACAAACTGGCAAGCAGTTGGCGACCTTGACTTTGCTAATGACCGCACTGCCTACATGATGGAATGTCCAAATCTAGTCTTTGTAGGGGAGCACCCTGTCCTTCTCTACTGTCCACAAGGATTGGATAAGGGTGTTCTAGACTATGATAATATCTATCCAAACATGTACAAAATCGGTGCTTCCTTTGATCCTGAAAATGCCGAAATGGTAGATGTGTCTCCATTGCAAAATCTAGACTATGGCTTTGAAGCCTATGCAACTCAAGCATTCAACGCTCCAGATGGACGTGCACTAGCAGTAAGTTGGCTTGGGTTACCAGATGTTTCTTACCCATCTGACCGTTTTGACCACCAAGGAACCTTCTCATTGGTCAAAGAACTCACTATCAAAGATGGCAAACTCTACCAATATCCTGTCGCAGCCGTCAAAGAACTTCGTGCTTCTGAAGAGGTCTTCTCAAATCGTACTCAAACCAATAACACCTATGAACTCGAGCTCAACTTGGAGGCCAATAGCCAAAGCGAGATTGTCTTACTTGCTGATAAAGAAGGCAAGGGGCTTTCAATCAACTTTGACCTTGTCAATGGACAGGTGACAGTGGATCGTAGTCAGGCTGGTGAACAGTACGCCCAAGAATTTGGTACGACTCGTTCTTGCCCTATCGATAACCAAGCTACTACTGCCACTATCTTCATCGACAAGTCAGTCTTTGAAATTTTCATCAATAAAGGAGAAAAAGTATTTTCTGGTCGTGTCTTCCCACATGCAGACCAAAATGGTATCCTGATCAAGTCTGGAAACCCAACTGGAACTTACTATGAATTAGATTATGGTCGCAAAACTAACTGATGTCGCAAAACTTGCAGGCGTCAGCCCCACTACCGTCTCACGGGTCATCAATAAAAAGGGTTATCTATCTGAGAAAACCATCCAAAAGGTTAATGAAGCCATGCGAGAATTGGGCTACAAACCCAACAATCTGGCTCGAAGCCTCCAAGGAAAATCTGCCAAGTTGATTGGACTTATTTTTCCAAACATCAGTCATGTCTTTTATGCGGAGTTGATTGACAAGTTGGAACACCAACTCTTCAAGAATGGCTACAAGACCATCATCTGTAACAGCGAACATGACTCTGAAAAAGAACGGGAGTACATTGAAATGCTGGAGGCCAACCAGGTCGATGGTATCATTTCTGGAAGTCACAACTTGGGAATCGAAGACTACAATCGTGTGACAGCACCGATCATTTCCTTTGACCGAAACTTGTCTCCAGACATCCCTGTCGTCTCCTCTGATAACTACGGTGGCGGGGTCCTCGCAGCCCAAACCTTGGTCAAGACAGGCGCTCGGTCTATCATCATGATTACAGGAAATGACAATTCCAACTCACCGACTGGACTGCGCCATGCTGGATTTGCCTCTGTACTCCCAAAAGCGCCTATTATCAATGTTTCGAGTGACTTTTCTCCCGTCCGAAAAGAAATGGAAATCAAGAATATCTTGACCCATCAGAAACCAGATGCGATTTTTGCTTCGGATGATTTGACAGCTATTCTAGTGATCAAAATCGCTCAAGAGCTGGGAATTTCTGTTCCTGATGAGCTCAAGGTCATCGGCTATGATGGAACTTACTTTATCGAGAACTACTATCCTCACCTGACAACGATTAAGCAACCTATGAAAGAGATTGCCCAACTCACTGTCGATCTCCTCTTGCAGAAGATTGAAGGCAAGGAAGTAGCGACAACTGGTTACTTCTTACCCGTCACCCTATTACCAGGAAAAAGTATTTAATACTCTTCGAAAATCTCTTTAAACCATGTCAGCTTCCATCTGCAACCTCAAAACAGTGTTTTGAGCAGCCTGCGGCTAGTTTCCTAGTTTGCTTTTGGATTTTCATTGAGTATAAACACAAGAAAACTCAGACGAATTCGTCTGAGTTTTTTATGATCGTAAACTTTTCAGATAGCGCTGGGCTGTCTCTAAGTTAAAGGTTTTATCTGCGATGAGGCGCTCAACGAGGGGAGCTACCTCGGACTCACTAGCACCTGCTAGGAGAGCTAAGGATTTGGCCTGTAATTTCATGTGGCCTTGCTGGATGCCCGTACTGACCAAGGCTTTGAGGGCCGCAAAGTTTTGGGCAAGACCGATGGACACGATAATCTGAGCTAATTCCTTAGCTGAAGGATTTCCCAGTAGTTCATGACTGAGGGCTACACGTGGGTTGAGTCCGATTGAGCCACCCTTGGTCGCTACCGGCATGGGTAGTGTCATCTCACCGACCAATTCTTCTCTTTCCATGTCCAGCGTCCATTGACTGAGACCTTGATAGCGTCCATCTCGACTGGCAAAGGCATGGGCCCCAGCTTCGATGGCACGCCAGTCATTACCCGTGGCGATTAAAATGGCATCGATACCGTTAAAAATCCCTTTATTATGAGTAGCTGCTCGGTAAGGATCAGCCTGCGCAAGCTGGCTAGCCAAGGCTATTTTCTCCGCAATTTCTCGTCCTTGGTCCCTTTGGGGACTCAAGTAGCGAAAGGCGATACGACAACTTGCAGTCACCAGAGAATCGGTTGCGTAGTTGGACAAAATTCCCATGAGACTCTGTCCTTGACTGAGTTCTTCTAAGACTGCCTTCAAGGCTTCCAGCATGGTGTTGAGCATATTGGCTCCCATAGCTTCCTGGGTATCGACATGGAGATAGACAACGAGAAAGTCTGTTTCACCTTTGATCTGCTCTACATGCAAATCACGCGCCCCGCCACCACGTTTGACGATAGAAGGATAGGCTTGATTGGCAAGTTCCAAGAGCTCCGCTTTCTTGTTGGCAATCTTCTCTTGCGCTTTTTCAGGTTCAGCAACTTGATAAAGGGCTACCTGACCAATCATCTGGCGCTCATGTACTTGAGCAGTAAAGCCACCTGCTCGCTTGATGATTTTACTAGCATAGCTAGCCGCAGCAACCACAGACGGTTCTTCTGTCACATAGGGAACTGTGTAGCCCTGACCATTCACCACAAGCTCTGGAATGATCGAATAAGGCAGAGAAAAAGTTCCCACTACATTCTCACTCAGCTGGTCTGCAACTGCCAAACTGACCTGTTCATCCTGCTCCAGACTGGTTTGCTTTTCAGGACTAAGGAGCGCCTGAGCTCGCAACAACTCCAGGCGCTCTTGGTATGATTTTTTAGAAAATCCATTCCAACTTATCTTCATTATTTTTCAACCTTGCTATAACGGCGTTGGTGGTCGACAATTTCAACCAAGGCATAGTCTTGATGTTCATAAGCTGCAAATTGGGCTGAACCAGATTCATCCAACTGCACCTCTTCGAAGAAGACTTTTTCATAGTCTGCAACAGACAATGCTGTACGTTGTTTGAGTTTGCTCAAGCGATCCTTATCAAGGTAAGCCTCATAGCCTTCGACCAATTCACCACTAAAGAACTCTGAAACAGCTCCACTTCCGTAACTGTAGAGGGCAATTTTATCGCCAGCCTTCAAATTATCTGCATTTTCCAAAAGGGAGAGGAGTCCGAGGAAGAGGGAACCTGTATAGATATTCCCAATCATCTGACTGTAGAGAATTGATTTGTCAAAGTTTTCTTGCAAACTATCCTGTTTTTCTTGAGATAGAGTCTTGTCCATCATCTTGCGCAAGCCTTTTAGGGCCAGCTTAGGATAAGGTAAGTGGAAACAGATGGCTGCAAAATCACCTATGGTCCAATCGTAGCGCTTCTTGTATTCATCCCAAGTCGTCGTGAGACTATCCAGATACTGCTGGGTTGAATAAACACCATTGACATAAGGAGTCGTTGAGTAGTTTGGTCGCCAGAAATCCATGATGTCACGAGTTTGAGCAACATTATCATTGTTAAAGGCCATAATGCGCGGATTTTTTGTGATTAGCATCGCTACACTTCCAACTCCCTGGGTGGGCTCACCCGGAGTCCCCACACCATACTTGGCAATATCACTGGCAATGACTAGGACTTTTGATTCTGGAGAATTTTCCACATGTAACTTGGCATAATGGAGGGCAGCTGTTGCTCCATAGCAGGCTTCCTTGATTTCAAAGCTACGGGCGAAAGGCTGGATACCTAATAGACCATGAACAAAGACCGCTGCCGCCTTACTCTGGTCAATTCCTGACTCAGTCGCAACAATGACCATGTCGATTTCTTCTTTTTCTTTATCTGTGAGGATAGAGTTGCTGGCACTAGCAGCCAAGGTAACAATATCCTCAGTCAGTGGTGCAATGCTAATTTCATTTAACAAGAGTCCCTTGCTAAATTTTTCGGGGTCAACTCCCCTTGCTTCTGCTAGGTCTTGTAATTTCAAGACATATTGACTGGTTGCAAAACCAATCTTATCAATACCGATTGTCATATTTACCTCTGTATTTTCATTCATTGTAAAAAATCGTTTCATTCTATTTTATCACAAATAAGGGTAAAAGAGAGAAAAAAGACTTGATTCACCAAATCAAGCCTTTTCTTTGACAGCCTTAGGAGGAGATTCCTCTCTGTTTTCGAATGTAGTAATAAATCTTTAAAATCACAGTTCCACTAGCCATCCCGATAGAAATGACCAGAGCCAACATAACCACCAAAGTCGCACTGGCAAGGGCATGACTGTAATCGCCTGTCACAAAGAAAGCAGTCGTTCGATAGGATAGATAACCCGGCACCAAGGGGGCAAGAATGGCCAAGACAAAGACCACCGCTGGTGTCTTATAGACAATACTTAAAATCTGGCTGATGCAAGAGCCAATTACTGCTGCGATAAAGGTCGCGATAATAACATTGGTTGGTTCTTTGAGCACGAGATAGAGGAGCCAAACGCCCATTCCCAAAATACCACCAGGTAGGAGCATGGAGCGTTGAACATTCAGTACAATTAAAAAGGTGATAATGGCGAGCAAACTCGCAACTGCTTGGAGTAAAATACTTGTTAGAGTCATCTTATGTCATCAAAACCAGGGCGACAGAGGTGCCAGCCCCTAAAGCGAGGGTAATGAGCAAAGATTCAAACATCTTGCTCATACCAGAGTTGATATGGTTGGTCATGATATCCCGTACCGCATTTGTCAGAGCAATCCCTGGAACAAAGGGCATGACCGCTCCTGCTATGATCAGGTCTGCTGTCGAAGGAAAGCCTGTATAGCGGGCCCAGAACTGGGCGATCAATCCGAAAACAAAGGCACCCGCAAAGGCCGTTACAAAAGGAATGCGGACAAACTTCTCTACATAAAGAGAGAAGGCAAATCCAAATAAGGTCGCAATAGCTGCGCCAAAAGCGTCATAGACATTGCCCCCAAACATAATCGAGAAGAAAGGGGCACTGAGAGTCGCTGCTACAGTCACTTGGAACTTGGTATAAGGAAGGGCTTGATTGCCGATTTCTTTGAGCTTTTTAAAGGCTGTCGAGAGATCAATCTGGCCACCCACAAGCTCCCGTGATACTTGGTTGACATCACAAACTTTTTCGATGTTATAGGAGGATGACGTCACTCGTTTCATCCGAGAAATATTGGTGTTTTCAATCGAAAAGAAAATAGCCGCGGGCATGGCAAGTACATTGCAATCCATAATTCCTTGTGAATGGGCAATACGGATCATGGTATCCTCAACCCGATGAATCTCTGAGCCACTTTTCAAAAGAATGGTTCCAGCTAACATAATCACATCAATGATGGCATTTAACTCTCTCGATTCGTCCATTTTCTCCTCCTTTTTTCTACTCCCTATATTTTATCACAAAATCTTGTGATAAAAAAATCTTTGTCATGAAATCATGACAAAGATTCATCTAGTCTTGTGTTGGAACTTGTGTTCTCTCTCCACTTGATGGATTAGTGGACGGGTTATTACCTTGATGGTTTCCCTGTGTTGGTGTTGTATCTGTTCCTTGATTCTCACGTTGGGATGAACTTGATGATGAGGATGATGAAGGAGCTGGTTTCGGTTTATAAATCGAAATCTTAATACGTGTTTTATTAAGATCCACCTTTTCACCAGGTTTAGGATCCTGACTAACAACTGTTCCTGCAGTAGTTCCTTCAGGAGCAGTCGATACTTCCACAACTTCGATATTAGCTTCTTTTACACCAACAATTTGAATCAAATTGTTCTTAGTAAATTCGAGACTTGATCCAATATAACTTGGCATCGAAACGCTGGTCACTTTCTTAGCAACCGTCAAAACAATACTGGTTGCCTTGGTCAAATCATAAGTACTTCCTGCAGCTGGTGTTTGCCTTAAAACAGTTCCCTCTTCGCCCTCGCTAGATTCCTCTTCCTCAATCTTGATGAGATTTTCCGGAACCTTTTTCTCTTTGAGTTCTGCAATAACATCCGAGGACTTACGTCCCACATAGTTACTCAGCTGGAAGGATTGCTTGCCTGATGAAACGATTAGATTTACCTTGCTTCCCTCTTTTCGGCCACTTCCAGCTTCTGGATCTGTTCGAATGACTCGGCCTTCAGCCACCGTCTCACTGGCCTCTGATTTTTCCTCGCCTACTTCAAAATTGGACTTTTTAAGGGTTTCTTTGGCCTCTGCAACGGTTTGTCCAGCCACGTCAGGAATGGCAATCGTTGCCGGAGTTTTAGAAAAAATCCAAATGAGAGAAGCTGCAACTAACAATAGACTAGCTAGTATAATCATATAGCGAGCCTTAAACTTCCGTTTTTTAGCTGGCTTTTGTACAGACGCCTGATTTGAAATTTCTTGAGTTGGTTTTCTTACTGATGGGCGTTCTTCTTGCACCTGAGTTTTAGGGATAGAAGTTAGAGTGCTTTGCGAAACCTTTGGCAAGGTTTTGGTATCCGCCTTATTGGCATCATCAAAGACCAGTTTAGGTTCATTTCGACGATTATAGGACAAGCTAGTTGACAAGTCCACATACATTTCTGAAACCGACTGATAGCGATCCGATAGCTTCTTAGCGGTTGCCTTGATAACGACATTTTCTAAAGCCTGAGGTACAGATGGATTTTCAGCAATGACTGATGGTAGTGGTTTTTGAAAATGCTGGAGAGCAATCGTAACCGCACTATCCCCATCGTAAGGGATATGACCAGTCAGCATTTCATAGAAAATAATCCCCATGGCATAGATATCACTCTGGAAAGTCGCTTTTGAGCCACGCGCTTGCTCAGGTGACAGGTAATGAACAGATCCTAGCATAGAATTGGTCTGAGTCAGACTGGTCTCTGCAAAGGCTACTGCAATCCCAAAGTCCGTGACCTTGGCAGTACCATCTGGGGTCAAAAGGATATTTTGAGGTTTCAAATCTCTGTGAACGATTCCGCGAGCATGTGCTAAACGCATAGCCAAGAGAATCTGTCCCATAATACGAACTGCTTCCTCATTTGAAAGAGGGTAATTTTCTTTGATATATCGTTTAAGGTCAAGGCCAGCCACATACTCCATCGCTAGGTATTGTTGACCGTCTTCTTCACCGATATCTGTTATCCGAACGATATGAGGATGGTCTAGATCTGCCATAGCTCTCGCTTCTCTCTGAAAGCGCGCTACAGCTATTGGGTCAGTTTGGTAGTTGGTCCTCAGGACCTTGACAGCTACCTCTTCCCCATCCAAGATCAAATCCTTGGCCAAATAGACATCTGCCATGCCTCCTCGACCAATCTGTTTTAGAATCCGATACCGTCCGGCAAAAATTTTGCCGATTTGGATCATTCTATAGCCTCCTCGTTCATGTAAACAAGGGCAACTGTAATATTGTCTAAACCACCTGCATTGTTGGCAAAACGAATTAAGGTTGCCACCTTGTCTTCCAAGGAAATATCACTGGTTACAATATCGTAAATCTCACTACCTGAAATCATATTGGTCAAACCATCACTATTGAGCAAGAGATAGTCTCCCGGCTCTAGGCTAACCATACCAAAATCTGGTTGAATTTCATCTTTTTGTCCGATAGATTGAGTAATGATATTTTTCTGTGGGTGTGTTTCAGCTTCTTCTGGGGTCAATTGGCCAGCTTTCAACAAAGCATTAACCAAGGAATGATCACTCGTCAACTGATGATACTCTTCACCACGAATCAAACCAATACGAGAATCTCCGATGTGAGCATAGATGGCCTGATTTCCAATAATGGCTACTGCTTCAAGGGTTGTCCCCATTCCTTTATAAGCCTCATCGCGACCAAGTTGATGAATTTTTTGATTTTCAGTTTCTAGGTAGTGGGCAAACCATTCACGAACTTCATTGACCGTGTCAATTTGGGTATCAACCCAAGCCACGCCTAGGTCTGTTACCGCCATCTCACTAGCGATATTTCCTGCCCGGTGCCCTCCCATCCCGTCAGCCAAGATGATCATGGTGCGTCCTGCTCGGTTGACAAAGTGATTGACATAGTCTTGGTTATTTGTTCGTTTCTGACCAACATCTGTTAATAATGCTATTTCCATTGTGTCAGTTCCTTCCTAATCTGATATCTTGCGGAGTTGGCTGATAAAGAATCCATCACTTCCGTATAGTTCAGGAGTGATCAAGATACAGCCGTCCTTCAAAATATCCTTGCATTCATGTTCTAGTTTAACCTGCTCGAACTCAGGATGACTTTCTAAAAATGCCTCAACGACGTGAAAGTTCTCCTCTGAGACGATAGTGCAGGTACTATACGTTATTATACCACCTTTTCGTAAGGTTTGACAAACACTACCTAGTATTTCTAGCTGAATTTGCTGTAATGATGCGAAATCCGCCGTTTCTTTATTGTATTTGATATCTGGTTTGCGGCGCAAAAGACCAATTCCAGAACAAGGAGCATCTACTAAAATCTTGTCAAAGGAGTCCCGACCGAAGAACTCATAAACTTTTCTGGCGTCCAATTTTTGCGTTTGTACTCGATCTGCCACACCCAGACGTTGGGCATTTTCTTGGATCAAGTCCAACTTGTGATCGTAAAGGTCTAAAGCTGTAACCTTACCGGATGTGAGGTAAGAAGCCATATGGGCTGTTTTCCCACCAGGAGCGGCACAGGCATCAAGCACCTGCTCATCACCTTTTAGACGAAGGGTTGGAGCAACCAATTGACTAGACTCATCTTGGATGGTAATGGCCCCTTCTGCGAACAAATCATGTCCTGCAAAGTGGCCTTGCTCCTTGACCAGACCAGTGGCTGCCAAAGGGGAATCAGCCGCCTCTAACAAAGCTTTGATTTCCTCTTTTCGGCTCAAGTCGGTCACCCGAATACTGGCCTTGTTTCGCACCAAGAGACTTTCAAAGATGGCTTGCGCTCGCTCTTCACCGTATTCTTCCTTGAGCTTAGACACTAGCCAAACTGGGAGAGAATAGGCAATGGAATCACGCTTATTTTTGCGTTTGATAGTTGCAATGTCTGGCCAGCCTTCTCGCAAAATACGGCGCAGGACGGCGTTGACCAATTTTTCACTGCCTTTTTTACGGAATTTAGCTATTTCCACCGCTTCATTGACTACAGCGTGATTAGGAATCTTATCCAGATACCGAAGTTGGTAGGTGCTCAGAAGGAGCAGGATATAGAGCCAATTATCTAGCTTATCTCGGTCTTCGATAAAGTGGGACAGATACCATTCTAAGGTGAGTTTGCGGGCTACCGTTCCGTAGACAATCTCTGTCACCAAACCCTTGTCTGCTGCTGAGAGTTGACTCCCCTTGAGGTGTCTGTTTAAAGCGATATTTGAGTATGCTTGGTTAACCAAAACATCCTCTAGCACTGCTAGAGCTAGACTTCTAGCTGTTTCTACTTTAGTCACCAAATCGTTCTCCTACAGTCAATGTCCGTCCAACTCCGTTGAGGAAGGAAGCAATGTCCATCTTAGGCTTACCTGCTGGCTGCACATGCTTGAGAGATAGAGCCCCTTCGGCCGTTGCAACGATCAATTCCTTCTTACCAATAGAGAGGATCTCACCTGGATTTCCCTGACCTTCTACTGGTAGGGCTTCATAGATCTTAAAGCGGTCGCCTTTGAGAAAAGTATGGGCAACAGGCCAAGGATTCATCCCACGGATTTGGTTGAAGAGTTGACGATTGGTTTTAGTCCAATCCAGTTTCTCTTCCTCTGGCTTGATATTTGGCGAGAAAGTGACCTGACTAGGATCTTGTGGTTCAGGTTGGATTTCTCCTGCTAGGTAGCCAGGTAGCGTATCCAAAAGCAAGTCACGACCAACAATCGCCAATTTCTCAAACAAGGTTCCAACGTTGTCCTCATCTGTGATAGGAATACTGCGACGAGAAATCATATCTCCTGCATCCATTTCCTTAACCATCTCCATAATGGTCACACCAGCTTCCTCATCCCCTTGAATCAAGGCATAATGAATGGGGGCGCCACCACGGTGTTTTGGAAGAAGGGAAGCGTGAACGTTGACCGCAAAATCCATGCTATCAAGGAGTTTACTTGGGAGAAATTGTCCAAAAGCAGCGGTCACAATCGCATCCGCCCCTAGATTCATAATAGCTTCCATCTCTGGACTTCCAGATAATTTTTCAGGCTGGTAGATAGGAAGGCCTGCTTCTTTGGCTGCTTGCTTGACTGGGGTTTCTTGGATCACTTTTTTTCGGCCGACAGCGCGGTCTGGCTGGGTCACAACAGCTAGGATCTCGTAACGGTCGTCTGATAACAAACCCTTCAAAACTGTCGCTGAAAAATCAGGTGTCCCCATAAAGATTAGTTTTGTCATTTCTTCTCCTTCTTATAAAAATTGTTGCGGTTCATGGTCAATACTAAGACGAAGCTCGCTCTTTTCCCGTTCTTGAGTCAAGGCCAAGACCTGATTGAGGGTTGGACCCAGCTCATCTTCTAAACGGTATTTAATCAAAATCTGGTAATGATAAAGGTTGTGGGTGCGGGCAATGGGTTTTGGTGTCGGTCCAAGGATTTTACTAGTTTCCGATAAACCTGAGCGCAAAATTCCCATGACTTCATAGGCACGTTTGACAACCTCTTCTTCTTTCTTATGAGAGAGGGTAATCCCAATCGTGAAATAATAAGGTGGATAGCCGAGTTGGCGCCTGATACTCATTTCATAGGCATAAAAACCTTCATAGTCCTGATCTTTTGCAAAACGAATGGCATAGTGTTCCGGATTGTAAGACTGAATCAAGACCTGCCCAGACTTTTCCGCACGACCTGCCCGACCAGCCACCTGAGTTAAGAGTTGGAAGGTTCTCTCAGAAGAACGGAAATCAGGTAAATTCAAGGCCGTATCCGCATTGAGCACTCCGACTAGGGTCACATTGGGAAAATCCAAGCCCTTAGCAATCATCTGAGTTCCCAGCAAGATATCCGCTTCCCCTCGCCCAAACTGGTCAAGAAGAACTTGATGACTACCTTTTCTACGGGTCGTATCCACATCCATCCGCAGAATGCGGGCCTGAGGAAAGAGCTCTGCTAGCTCATCGTAGGCTTTCTGAGTCCCCGTCCCATAGTAACGAATACTGCGACTCTGACAGTTGGGACAGACATGAGGAATTCCCTTAGAAAAGCCACAGTAATGGCAGTTCATGGTCTTAGTATCCATGTGGAGAGTCAAAGAAATATCACAGTTGGGACAAGTATCCACCGTCCCACACTCCCGACACATAACAAAGCTAGAATAGCCACGGCGATTGAGCATGAGGACTACCTGTTCTTTTTTATCTAGGCGGTCTTGGATAGCTTCTAGCAAAGGAGGGGTAAAGTTTGATGTGTCATTTTGTCCGATAAAGTCCCGAAAGTCAATCACTTGAACCTCAGGTATCCTTGCTAAGGGATTCGCCCTCTGTGTCAAGATCAAATGTTGATAGACTCCTTTTCCAGCACGCGCACGGCTTTCTAAGCTCGGTGTCGCCGAGCCAAGGACTAGGGCCGCTTGATTGTACTGGGCCCGTAGAATAGCGACCTCTCTAGCATGGTAACGTGGATTGCTGTCTTGCTTGTAACTAGCTTCATGTTCTTCATCGATAATCATGACACCTAGATTCTTCAACGGAGCAAAGATGGCTGATCTGGCGCCAACCACAACTTGAGCATCTCCACGCTCGACCTTGCGCCATTCATCGTACTTTTCACCATTAGATAAACCAGAGTGAAGGATGGCTACTTTCTCGCCGAAACGAGCAATAAAACGCTCTGTCATCTGAGGTGTCAGAGAAATCTCAGGTACCAGCAAAATGGCTGTCTTGCCCTTGTCCAAGGCTCCTTGGATAATCTGCAAGTAAACCTCGGTCTTCCCACTTCCTGTAATCCCTTGAAGGAGGAAGGGAGGTTGCTGACTGCCAATAGCACTGATAACCGCATCACGCGCCTGTCTTTGCTCTGGGTTCAGCTCCAAAGGTGTGCTTGCTTCAATGCCTTCGAAATAAGCAGATGAACGTTGCACTTCCTTTTGAACTAGGGTTAGAGCTCCTTGTTCCACAAAAAAGTTGACTTGGTCTCTCGAATAGGACTCTAACAAACTAGCAAGAGGAGCACTTTCCGCATGAGCAAGCAAATAGTCTCTTAGCTCTGCCTTTTTCTTAGCACGCGCAGAAATCTCAATTCCTTCTAATCGCTCGACATGGACCTCATACCAAGACTGGGTCTTGACCTTCTTCTGATCGACTGCCTGGTATTCTAAGCGGAGCAACCCTTTTCTGGTCAAGCGCATCATTTCTGCCTGTTTGGCTAAATCTAGAGAAGAAAAGGCTAGCGAATCTTCTGAACCAAACAAGCGCTCTTTGTCTTGCCGACTCAAACCTTCCAGAGGATAGAGAATCTTATCATAACTGGAATTTAAAAATCCCGGTAGCATGGCTTTTAGGATGGAGATTTTGTAAGAAAAGACGGACTTTCGTAGCTCCTCAGCTAGCCAGAGTTGCTCTTGAGTCAAGACAGGAGAAAAGTCTAGCACCTCTGCAATCTCTTTCAAGTCCTGATCAGCCACTTCTTCATCCGACTGGGACTCCAAACCCAACACAATCCCTTGTATCAAACGATTGCCTTTGCCGAAGGGGACATGAACCCGCATACCGACTTCTAGCATCTCTACAAATTCCTCAGGGACCTTGTAGCTGTAGGGCTGGTCCGTCTGCATCAGGGGAACATCCACTATAATTTTTGCGATCGCCATCTTCTCACCTCCTTCTTGTCACTACATTCTTGTAATAGAAAAAATAAGATTGAGTCCCCCCAACCTTAAATTTTTTCACCATCTTCTTTTTCTTTAGCGATTTGCTCTTTGATTTTCTTTTCTTCTTCTTCTCTGCGGCGTTTTTCTTCTTCGATACGGAGACGAACCGCTTCACGTTTTCCTTCTGGATCTGGGTGAATGGTTACATTTCCAGACTCGATTTCTTCTAAAGCGCGAAGAGTTGATTTTTCAGACTTAAACTCTTGAGTTGCTGGCGCACCTGCTTCTAGTTCATGGGCACGTTTTGCTTCCAAGATTACGAGTGAATATTTTGATGGTACCTTGTCAAGCAAGGTATCGATAGAGGGTTTTAACATCATTTGCTTGTACCTGTTTCCTATAATTTATCGAGTAGTTGGAGATTTTGGCAACATCTCCTGGTAGTGACCAATGACACGGTCCACACGGAAGTGTTCTGCTTCGATCACACGCTTGACACGCTCAGCAGCTAGGGGCACCTGATCGTTGACAATGGCATAATCATACTCACGCATGAGAGCAATTTCTTCCTTGGCTTTTTCGATTCGTTGGGCAATCACTTCAGCGCTATCAGTACCACGACCTACCAAACGATCTTGCAATTCATCTAAATCTGGTGGCGTTAGAAAGATAAAGACAGCATCTGGAACCTTTTTCTTAACCTGAAGGGCTCCTTGGACTTCAATCTCAAGAAAGACATCGATTCCCTTATCCAGAGTTTCATTGACATAGGTCAGAGGAGTTCCATAGTAGTTACCGACATATTCTGCATATTCCAACATCTGACCTTGACGGATCAGCTCTTCAAACTCTTCACGAGTACGGAAGAAATAGTCCACCCCGTCCACTTCACCAGGACGTTGCGCACGCGTCGTCATCGATACAGAGTATTGAAATTGATTCTCAGAACTCTCAAAAATCTCTCTTCTAACCGTTCCTTTCCCAACTCCTGAAGGACCAGAAAAAACGATTAGCAAGCCTCGGTCTGCCATTATGTCTCCTTTAGTTAGTCTGTGAAATAAAGTGAAATTTCTCTCGGATACTGATGATAATGTCAGTTATCCTTCTACAGTCTTTCTATCTAGTGTAACAAAAAAGCAGTAATATTTCAACTGCTCTTTCTTATTTATTTTGCATAATCTACTGCACGAAGTTCGCGGATCACGGTTACCTTGATATTTCCTGGGTAATCGAGATTGTTTTCAATTTTCTCACGAACTTTGTGAGCCAAGATTGTGACTTTGTCGTCCTTGATTTGTCCTGGATTAACCATGATACGGATTTCACGACCTGCTTGAAGGGCAAAGCTATTTTGCACTCCTTCAAAGCCATTGGCAATTTCTTCCAAATCATGGAGACGCTTGATGTAGCTTTCAAGAGACTCGCTACGAGCACCTGGACGTGCTGCACTCAAGGCATCTGCTGCAGCAACGATCACTGCAATGACGCTTTCAGCTTCGACATCGCCGTGGTGGCTAGCAATAGTATTCACCACAACTGGGTGTTCCTTATACTTACGAGCCAATTCCGTACCAATCTCAACGTGGCTACCTTCAACCTCGCGGTCAATAGCTTTCCCAATATCGTGAAGGAATCCAGCACGACGGGCAAGAGCTGCATTTTCACCAAGTTCACTGGCGATGATACCAGATAGCTTAGCAACCTCAATCGAATGACGCAAGACATTTTGTCCATATGATGTACGGAACTGCAAGCGTCCCATGATCTTCATTAAGTCTGGATGAAGGTTTGGCGCACCAATCTCATAGGCAGCAGCCTCACCGTATTCACGGATCTTATTATCAATCTCTTGACGGTTTTTCTCCACCAACTCCTCGATACGAGCTGGGTGGATACGGCCATCCTTGAGCAACATTTCCATGGTCATGCGCGCAATCTCACGACGAATCGGATCAAATCCTGACAAGGTCACCACTTCCGGTGTATCGTCGATAATCACATCGACCCCTGTCAAACCTTCAAAGGTACGAATATTTCGACCTTCGCGTCCGATAATGCGACCCTTCATAGTATCATCTGGCAGGTGAACTGTCGAGTTTGTTGACTCTGCTACATAGTCACCAGCGATACGCTGCATAGCCTGCACCAAGATATCTTTCGCAATCTTGTCTGAACGTTCCTTCACCTCTTGCTCAGCCTCACGAATGCGACTAGCAATTTCCTTGCTCAAATTTTCCTCTGTCTGAGCCAAGATAATATCTCGAGCCTCAGTTTGGGAAAGGGAACCGATACGTTCAAGTTCAGCTTCTTTTTGTCTTTCGACTTCCTCTAATTGCTCTTCACGTGCATCAAGGTTTTTTGCTCTATCAGAAATACTTTGTTCTTTTTGTTCAAGTGTCTTTTCTTTGTTCGTCAAATTGTCGTCCTTACGGTCAAGGCTCGTAGCTCTCTCCGTCAAACGACTTTCAATTTGCTTGAGCTCCTGACGTTCTGACTTAAATTCAGCGTCCACTTCTTCACGGTATTTTCTGGCTTCCTCTTTGGCCTCCAATAGTGCTTCTTTTTTAAGAGACTTGCTTTCGCTCTTGGCTTCATTTAGCAATAAATCCGCTTCGCGCTCAGCTTGTCCTCGTAAATTAGTTGCTTCTTGTTCAGCATTTAGAAGCATCAACTCTGCAGCCTCTTGAGATGATTTCATCTTAGCTGAGATGCTGACATATCCAATGACTAAACCAATGATGACGGCAAAAACAACAATCGCAATGGTCATGATTTCCATGTTTTTACCTCATTAAATTTGTTTATCGAATGACATACATTCCTTAATATTCTATCATAAAAAACTGATTTTCACAAACCCAAATTGAAGTTGTTTTGGTTATTTCGAACGAATTTTAGACAACGAATCTTCCAAGATGTCCCTCTTTCTTTCTAAATTACTCGTATTTGGCTATCACAACTTATAACTCCCTTACTTCTTTTTAAAAATCAGATACAAATCAGAAAAAATTGAAATCCACAGCCTTTAAAGAACCTAAATAAAAAGATATTTAGTTTTAAATTGTTCTCCAAATCTTCTCTTTTTTTCGAAATATCGTTTTGCTTTATCATATTCTAATTCTTCGTAAGGATATTCTTTGGAAATTTTAAATTCAAAAACGCCATTTCGATTGTATTTATACCCCAAGGTTCTTAACTCATTTATTTCCGAACCTTTCTTCCACAAATAATATAACAAATGTTCAAAATATGATTTTTTCTTATTAATAACTTCGATAATATTTTCCGAAGCAATACTAGAATATTCCTCTTCTAGAATCTCTTTATCAATCGTAAACTGATAAAGATCACTCTCCAAGATGTTATACAGATATTCCATATCTAATATCGGTTTATATTTAAAATACTTCACAAGCGACATAAGTATACTCTCGATTCCCATACGACCATTCATCCAATTGATAACATAGTCTGCTTTCTCGCTTTCATCAGTTTTATTTGAAAGTTCTTCTAATGACTTTTGAAATTCTCTCAAGCTCAATTTTTCTTCTTTCATTTGTTGGTTTTTTTCCTGTACCTCTCTATAATTTTTATCTACATAATAAATTTTAAAAATCAATGATAACATTTTTCCAAAGTCATCATCTCTCAATTTACTCTTTTTCAAAATGTTATCTATGACTTCTTCTGTAGATACCATTCGATTATGATTTAGCTTAAATTTATTATAAATAATCTTCTTTGCTGACCCAATTTCCTCAATGTTTAAAATTACAATAATTTTAAATTTTTTATTCTCAGAAAGATAGTCAATATAACCCAATAAATCATTGTAATCTGAAGTGTTATCTGATTTTGCTGCATATGAGACCCGTTCGAAATCATCAAAAATAATGATAGAATCTCGCTTCATCAAATCCGTTCCAACTGTTTTAAAGAACCATTTAAAAACTCCTCCAACAAGTGGAATAAAGTCCAAATTTCCGAGTATGGATTGTTTTTCTATTTCATTGATCAATATTTTCTCGGCTTGCTCTCTTGTTTTAATCCCAAAGCAGGAAATATAGTAGATTTCTTTCTTTTTGTAAATTTGATTTTCAAAAAACGTCTTTACAAAAAATGTTTTCCCACTCCCCCAAGAACCATCTAGCCAGAAGACATTATGAATAGAGTCTGGACTATTTAAAAATTCCACCAGATGAGTTTGATAAGGATAGTCATCCAAGTCATATTCCGGAAATAGCCCTGGGTCCAGTTTCTTATAACTAACTTTTTTAAAAATTATGTCTAAAAACCAGAACAGTATTGTTGGTATAGTCAGTGCTAACAATAGTATTACACGATTCACATACAAAATCGAAATAATATCTTTTAAAAAATTATAATTAGATATAAATTTATATATAGGTAAAGCAAAGCGTTTAAATTGTTCAATCTCCAGCGCAAGATACAGTACCCATATACTGGCTATAAATATTTTGTACCATTCAACAATTCTAACATTACTACTCCATGATGGTCTTTTCAATAAATATTTCAATAGTTTGAAATTCAGAAGAAAATTAAGAATCCTCGTCATTGTATTTTTCATATATCTCCCTTTTAATCTATGTTATCATGATTATACCACAAAATAAGAGTTATAAAGCGGATTCAAGGGACAAGAATCTAGTTATTATACTAAAATTTTTCACTGATTTTTTAACTTAGGAAGTCTGTCATTTTCCAAAATATTTTATCTTCAATTTGCTAGCTAAAATTTCTAAAATAAAAAAGCCTACCTTTCAGTAGACTTAGTAATGATCTTTGAAGGACAAGAAAGCCACGCTGTCCCCATCTATCATATAAATCAAGCGATTTTCTGCATCAATACGCCGTGACCAAGCTCCTTGATAGTCATACTTGAGCGGTTCTGGTTTCCCCATTCCTACAAAAGGATCGCGTTGAATATCCTTGATTAGTTTATTGATTCTTTTTAGCGTTTTCTTGTCCTGAGTTTGCCAGTAGCAATAATCTGCCCAGGCATCTTCTGTAAACTTGAGCAGCATTCCTCACTCCTCAATAACATGGACCTGAGTACTTCCAGCTCGGACTTGAGCCATTCCTCGCAAAACTTTGTCAGATAGCTCCTTATTTTGAGCGATTCTCAGGGTTTCCTGAATACTGTCCCATTCGCTCTTTGAAAGAACTACAATGTCCTCGTCTGGATTTTTATTGACCACCGTCAAAGGCTCAAACTCATCGTTTACCTTCTTCATGTAGTCCTTTAAATGATTTCGGAATGTTGAGTAAAGAACTGCTTCCATAACCATACCTCGTTTTACCTCTTTTCCACTATTATACACGAAAAGAAAAAAATTGTCAGGAACTCGTACAAGATTTTTCTTTTCTATCTATTTATTCGGAAAATTTCAAAAAGCCTACCTTTCAGTAGACTTAGTTTGATTCGATTTTGATAGGCACTCTGCCGAAATTCT
Organism: Streptococcus oralis; assembly: GCF_004127215.1. GTDB lineage: Bacteria > Bacillota > Bacilli > Lactobacillales > Streptococcaceae > Streptococcus > Streptococcus oralis_BD. Next base: position 73,690 of record NZ_QEWJ01000005.1, read on the forward strand.
GCTCTGAGAGATTGGGAGTTCCCAGTCGGTAAATCTGGTCTGCCTTTTGGGTCATGGCATCCCAAGGTTCTTTCCCAATTCGGCTAAGTAGATGGACCTGCTCTTTCAGAGACTTGAGGTGTTGTCTGCCTTTTTCTGTAAATCCAAGAACATGGATGGCTTCTGGCAAGTCGCTTTCTCTGGCCTGCACTAGGATATAGGTCAAGAGGCGTCTGACACGCGCCTTGGTGTAACGCTTGGTGGCAACCGCCTCGACCAATTCGTCAACAGACTGGGCTGTTTTGATAGAATCCTTGATGCGCACAGCCATTTCTTGATTGACCTGATAGATGGTGGTTAGGTCTGGATTTGACAAGATTTGATAGCGGAGCAAGGGAAAATAGTCATCCCAGCTCACCTTACTGGCTTGCTCAAAGAGAGCAACAGAAGGCATAAAGCGTTCTAAGAAATCTTGGTCTATTTGGTGCTGACGGAGGGCTGTCGCCGAGGCAAAGTCTACATTCTTGTCCACAGAATGGTAACCAGCTCCCTGACGCTGAATGGGCTCAAGCTTGATGTTGCGTCCTGCAACTGCCTTTGCATAGGCCAGAGCAAGGACATGATTGGGCGTATTGCCTGAAAAATCAAGACCCGCAAATTCCTTCCACATGGCTTGGGTTTTCTGAGGATAGGAGAGAGAATCAGGCAAATTTTCCACAAAATTCTCCATCTCTCTACCTTGCTCTGTGTATAAGTCAGCGATTTTCTGGTAATCCAGAACTTCTTCTGTCCCAAAAGCGAGGCTATCAATGCCCAACCGAGCCAAGATATCTACTGCTCCTTGTCCAAAGAAATCCGCTGCCTGAACACTGACTAAAAAAGGCAATTCCACGACCAAGTCTGCGCCATTTTCCAGTGCCATCTGAGTCCGTGTCCACTTGTCCACGATAGCCGGCTCTCCTCGTTGCATGAAATTTCCAGACATGGCAACAATTTTCAGCCCCTCTGCCTGATCCAGCAGGTATTTGTGCCCATTATGAAAAGGATTGAACTCCGCGATAATACCTATGATGCTCATAGAAATCTCCTACTTCTGTGCGACAAAAAACCAACGTCTACTGTTTTCTGTCGGTTCCTTGTCCTCAAAATCCGCATAGAGTTTGAAAGACTTGAAGCCAGCTTGTTCCAGCAAAATATCATAGGTCAAAACCTCATAAGTCCGCTCCTCATGCACTTCATCGTGGCGACTAAAGGACCCATCAGCCTCCTTGATAAAGAAGGTCAACTCATGTACGATGGAGTGAGGAGCTTCGTCCTCATAGGTGTCCCAGAGCATAGCAAAATCTTCCGCATTTTCATGGTAGGAATAGCCTGGAAAAACTTCATCTGTCTGATAGGTCGAATGCACATCAAAGATGAAAACTCCTTCTTCATTAAGCGCATTGTGTACTTCCTTAAAGACGTCTCCTACTTCCACCTCATCCTGCATGTAGCAGATAGAGTCCGAGTAACACGTAACAAAGTCGTACTTACCCGCCTTGGATAAATCCAGCATATTGCCTTCAATAAAATCAATCTTTTGCTTGGCTGAAGCAGCTCTCTTCTCCGCAATCTTCAGCATATCTGCGCTCAAGTCAAGCCCCGTCACATCAAAGCCAGCTTGAGAAAAGCGGACAGACTGGATACCTGTTCCACAAGCCAATTCTAAGAGTTTCTTTCTCTCCTTAGTCTTAGGCAAATGTCGCAGCGAAAAATCCGTCCATTTGTCGTATAAACTATCATCCATCACAGCATCGTAAACAGCCGCAAAGGTTTCATAAGTTGCCATATTCATGATACCAATTCCGCCCGTAATTCGATAGAAAATTAGGAGCCTAACGATGGAGCCGAGCTCCAAGGAAGGCTGTCTATTTTCCGAGAATTACAGGACGGGTTCTAATCCTTTCTAAAATATAAAGAGCGTTAAAAGCAAAGAGAAAATAGAAAACTTTCTGTCATATCATCAGATACAAGGGAAGTTACTCTTTTTCTCACAGCTCTTAGCTCGTGTTCAGTTTCAACATCAACCAAACACGGCGCCCTTCACCTTTCCATCAATTTCTTTTAAAATAAGCAAAGAAACCCAGTTGACTGCAACTGAGTTCATCTCCTATGCCAAGGCTTCTGAAATGTCTACAGAATCCGCCTCATGCCATAGTTTTTCAAGGTTATAGTGGGCGCGCATTTCTTCTGAGAAGATATGCACAACGACCCCACCGAGGTCTAGCAAGACCCAGCCTCCCGCTGCATCGCCTTCGACATGGCTGCCTTTAACACCAGCTTCTGCTACTTTTTCACGAATGTTATCAGCGATTGCGTCCAACTGACGGCTATTCATCGAGCTAGTGATAACAAAGTAGTCTGTCACACTGGTCAAATCTTGTACATCAAGTGCAAGGATATCCTCCGCACGTTTCTCATCAGCCGCTTTCACGACTAGTTCTAGTAATTCTTTTTCGTTCATTTAGTCCTCTTTCAAATAGTGGACATAGGCGTTATAGGTTTCAAGGGTTTGGGGATAGATAGGCAATCCTTGGCGAGCCAAATGCTCGACAGTGTGAGCTGTTTCATAGGCCACTGCCTTATTGAGCGATAGACTTGCAATCTCACGCGCCTGGTCCACTCCAGGGAAGGCACGATTGTGCTCGATGTAGTCTGCTACATAGATGACCTTATCTAAGTTGGTCATCTGACCAGCCCCGACTGTATGGATTTCAATGGCTCGCAAAATTTCCGGATCTTGCAAGTTCAAATCTTCTTTGATTTTATAAATGCCGACCATGCCATGCCAGACATTATTACCCCAGTTTTTGAGGTCAGGGTCTAGCTGATAACGGTCAATCAAGTCCAAAAATTCCTGATCTGACAGTTTCTTGGCATAATCATGGAGAAGACCTGCAAGACCTGCTTTCTCGACATCAACTCCAAATCTCTCCGCTAGTTCTATGGCTGCACACTCTACACTCAAGCAATGGGTTAAGCGTTTCTCAGGTAGAAGCTCTGCCATTTTTTCCAACAAAGCCTCACGGGAGCAGTTGATATAGTCTTGATAGGCCATCAGTAGAGTCCCTCCTTCTCGATGTAGTCTAGCACTGGCTGAGGTAGGAGAAAGTTGGGTTTCCGACCTTGGGCAAGGAAATCACGCACCATGCTGGATGAGATATCCATGAGTGGTACATCCACCCAGATGACTGGATAGGAAGTCCCTGCCTTGTAGCGTGGGCGCTGAACCCCCACAAACTGAACCATGTCAACCAGCTCATCAATTCGGTACCACTTGGGCAGATAATCCACCATATCAGCTCCGATAATGAAGTAATAATCCGTATCAGGATGTTGCTCTGTCAAAATCTTCATGGTGTCGTAGGTGTAAGAAATGCCCTTGCGCTCTAGCTCAATGGTTTCAATAGCTAGGCCTTCGATTCCCCCAATCGCCAATTCAAGCATCTTGAGACGGTGGTGTTCAGGGATGGTTTCTTTTTTATCTACATGAGGTGGCTGATATTCAGGCATGAGCAAGACTTGGTCCAGTCCTAACTGTTGCCGTACTTGGTCCGCCACAACAAGATGGGCATGGTGAACGGGGTTAAAATTCCCCCCTAAAATCCCAACTTGTTTGCGTTTTTTCTCCTTGATTTCTGGCTCCAACTCTACCTTGGTAAAGGGAGTCAATAATTCGATTGCCATAGGCTCGTCTTCCTTTAATTCTCTGTAAAAACAGTTGTTTGGAGTAGGGTTTTAGATTTCTTTGACTTTCTTGGAAATCTTGCGATTTTCTTTCTTGCTGGATTGTTTAAACAAGATCAAGATGCGTCCGATTTTTTGGACAGTATCCACACCAATTTCTTCTTCCAAAATTTCAGCTACTTCGTGGATGTTCTCATCTGTGTTTTGTAAGAGAGTAACCTTGATCAATTCGCGGGCGTCAAGAGCCTGACGGACGCTAGTTTTGATTTGGTCGTTGAGACCATTTTTTCCGATTTGGATGATGGGTTTGAGGGTGTGTGCCTGGCTGTTGAGGAAGGCACGTTGTTTTGATGTTAATGACATAATCTTTCTTCCTTGTTTTTTGATAGTTATTTTAGGTGGGGAGGGACGGTCGGAACTAATTTTCCAAAGATTTCATCTTTGAAAAATGGATTTCCTAACCTCACAATTGAGCCTAGGTCTCAATTGTGCCCTTTGCCAATCTAAAGATTGGCAATCACACCACGGCAATAACTATCTCTGTATGAGCTCACTTTGTTCGCTCAGTGATTTTATTTTAAATAATGGCTTTTCGTGTGACGACGGCGACGCCTTCTGGTGCCCAGACGGCGACTTTAGCGCTTCCTGTTACACGGATCCAGCCGAGTCCTGAGATGACTAGGTCAGTCTTGTCCTTGATGGTAAATACATGCTGGACTAGTTTGGGAAAATCTTCTTTTTCTTTACTATTTGGTGGTGTTAGAAGAGTTCCGAGATGCTTGTCATAAAAGGCACTAGCGCCTTCAAGCTTGGTACGGTGGAGTTTGAGTTCATTGTCAAAGAAAGCAGTAAATCCTTGCTTTTCTCCTGATATAAAGTCAAATCGTCCGAGACCTCCTAAAAACAGGGTTTGTTCAGGATTGAGCTGATAGGTTTTGGGCTTGATTTCCTTTTTAGGACTGACATACTTGAGGTTTTTGGCCGTCAAGTAGTGGGCCATCTGGTGACGGTGGATAATCCCCGGTGTATCATAGATATAAGATCCGTCGTCAAGCGGAATCTCAATCTTGTCCAAGGTTGTCCCTGGGAAGCGCGAAGTCGTAATGACATTCTGGTCACCCGTGATTTCTTGGATAATGGCATTGATAAGGGTTGATTTTCCAACATTGGTTACCCCAACGACATAGACATCGCGTCCCTTACGGTAATGTTCGATTTTATCAATGACTTCCTTGATGGCATGTTTATTTTGCGCCGAAGTTAGGACGACATCTACTGGACGAAGTCCTTCTTCGTGGGCACGTTCCATAAGCCACTGGCTAATCTTGCTCGGTTTAACAGACTTAGGCAGAATATCTTTTTTATTTCCGACCAAGAGAACATCATTGCCCGATACAAAGCGTGGCAAGCCTGGGATGACAGAACCATTAAAGTCAAAGATATCAATGACATTGACTACCAAGGCGTCACTGTCTCCTACCTCGTGCAAGAGCTTGAGGAAATCATCATCCGTCAACTGGACATCTGTGATTTCATTGTAGTGACGGAGACGGAAACAGCGTTGGCAATAGACTTCGCCAGTCTCCAACCCTTTTTCAAGTGCCGACTGGGGAGTAAATCCAAGACCAGCCTTGTCTGTCGTCTGAATGGTTGCTCCACAACCAATACAGAGAATTTCTTCCATAGTTAAATTCCTTTTTTATATGTAATCGGTCCATACTTTTCAGTAATTTGCTTCATGACACGACGCTCGCGAGCTCGGTTAATCTGTGTCTTAATAGAGTCGTGTTGGACCAAGGGTTTGACTAAGATCGATCGAATGCCTGCACGGTGGGCTGCTCGTATATCTGTCATAAGCTGATCGCCGACCATGACCACTTCATTTTTCTCATAGTGAAATTCCTTCATGGCACGGTCTATTCCAAATGTGAAAGGTTTCAAGGCCCAATAAACGTAATCAATTCCAAATTTCTCAACTGCACGTTGGACCCGTTTTTTGGTATTATTTGAGACCACGATGATGCGAATACCTGCATCCCGAAGGTCATGTAGCCATTGCTTCATCTCTGGCGTCCCATCAGGATTGTTCCAAGCAATGAGCGTATTGTCCAAATCGACCAAAACAGCCTTGATTCCGTGTGCCTGCAGACTTGGGACTGTCAGATCATAGACTGCTTCCACAGCAAAATCTGGCATATAGTTTTCAATCGCCATTCTGACTCCTTTTCTTAACTATTTTTCGCAATTTTTCTTAAAATCAATGACAAAACCAGCCATAAGATCACACTAGCCAAGCTGATGTAGACCCAAGCATAGGGCTCGTCTGTGAAGGGGAGGGGAACATTCATCCCGAAAAAGCCCGTCACTACTGCCAAAACAGCTAGCAAGACTGAAATGATGGTCAAGGTTGTCAAGTTATCATTCAGGTTATTATTCAGAATGTTGTTGTAAGAGGCTGATAGTTGTTGCAGAACTTGAGAAATCAAGTCTGTCATGGATACCAGCTGATGAGCCTCAATCATGGCATCATCAAACTGTTCTCTCTCAACCTCGTTAAAACTGCGATAAAGGGCATGTCCTTGGATATGTTCTAGCAACATGCGATTCTGCTTGGCAGCCGCTGTCAGATAGACCATACCAGTCTCCAAGTCAGAAAGAGCAAAGAGGTTTTTCTTGGTCGTTCGCTGACGCAAGAGGCCATTGACCTCATCCTTACTCTTATCCATCTGCTCGATGACAGGATAGTAGGCATTGCTGATGATTTCCAGACTGGCAAAGAGAAATTTGTAGATAGAAAGCATGTTATGACTCTCTAAATAACGAGTCATCTGATCAATCACATAGGCATTTTTCTTATTGCTAATCGTAATCAAGCGATGATGTTCCACGATAAAGGTCATAGGAAAGGCTTCATAGTATTCCTTGTCCTTCTTCAAATCCAATACATTGTAGATAAAGGTGACGGTTCCACTTTCGCGGTGATAGTCCATGTGGGCACGCTCATTTCTATCCAGTGCGTATTCGATGGTTTCCTTGTCCAATCCATAGATTTCAGAGAGATCTTCTAGTTTTTTCAATTTTCCCACATCTAGGTTAATCCAAGTGCATCCATTGCCCAACTGCTTTTCTACAAACATATTTTCTCCTTTACCAAACTCTTTCTATTGTACCACAAATCTGCCAAAATAGCAGACCTACTCTGTGCGGGAAAAGTTGCTGACAACAGTGATATTTCGGTTAGGAACAAAGTGAAGGGCTTGGTCATCACTTCGAAGTTGGGTCGTACGGATTCCTACACTGACAACCTTGCCAGATACGGTAATCGGTCCATTTGTGAGAACAACTTCGTCGCCCACATCGAGCTGGCGTTCAAAGAGGATGAAAAAGCCATTGATGACATCGGATAGAAAGCCTTGCGCCCCCATACCAATGGCCACTCCGGCAATCCCCGCACCGGCAAGGAGGCTAGAAACTGGCAAACCTAAAATAGACAGGATGCAATAGAGCAAGAAGAAATAAAGAATGTAGTTAAAGACATTCTCCAGCAAACGGGAGATAGTCTTTTGTCTTCCTGCATCTCGATTTGAAAATTTAAGCGAGGGCTTGACAATCTTTCGTACAGTTGCGTGAAGCATCTTTTTAGCTATATAAAATAGCAAAAACAAAATCAAAAGAGAAATCACCTTGGTCAAGAGATTCTCTAATATGGTTGTTAAATCAAGTTTATCAAAATAGCGTTGAAAAAAATCTTGCATATAAAACTCCTTTTTCCTATTATACCATAAAATAACCCGTCTCATTTCTTTCATAATTATTCAATTATCGGACCTATTTTCAAAATATCACTTGCCTCTATAGCATATTTATACTATAATTATAAACAATACATTTGAAGGAGACTGCTATGAAACGAATCATTAGAGCCTGGACTAAGGCAAGCCTCATCAAACGAATCCTCATTGGAATGATCTTGGGAGCTACATTAGGGATGCTCTTTCCAAGCCTTGCAGGAATTGGTCTGCTTGGAGACCTCTTTGTAGGCGGACTGAAAGCTATTGCTCCTATTTTGGTTTTTGCCCTTGTTGCCAATGCCCTTTCCCAGCACCAAAAGGGACAAAACACCAATATGAAAACGGTCATCTTTCTATACTTACTTGGAACCTTTGCTGCTGCATTGGTAGCCGTTCTAGCGAGTTTCTTACTACCTGTACAAATCACCCTGACCAGTGCAAATACAGAAGTTACTGCTCCTGACGGTATCGATCAAGTCCTCAGCAACCTCTTGCTCAAACTGGTGGACAATCCTCTAAATGCTATTGTTGAAGCCAACTATATCGGGATTCTCTCTTGGGCAGTCATCTTTGGCTTGGCTATGAGAGAGGCAAGTAAACACAGTAAAGAATTACTGAAAACCATGGCAGATGTCACCTCTAAAATCGTGGAATGGATTATCAATCTAGCTCCTTTTGGGATTTTAGGCTTGGTGTTTAAGACCATCTCAGACAAGGGCATTGCCAGTCTGGCTAACTATGGTGTCCTCCTAGGACTCTTGATCGCCACCATGGCCTTTGTCGCTCTCATCATCAACCCGCTCATCGCCTTTCTCTTTATGAGGAAAAATCCCTATCCCCTTGTTTTGAAATGTCTACGTGTCAGTGGTATTACAGCCTTTTTCACTCGTAGCTCTGCTGCCAATATCCCAGTCAATATGAAACTCTGCCAAGACCTAGGACTGAATCCTGACACCTACTCTGTTTCCATCCCACTTGGGTCGACTATCAATATGGCTGGCGCTGCCGTTACCATTAACATCCTGACCCTGGCTGCTGTTAATACGCTAGGGATCTCTGTAGACTTTGGAACAGCTTTTGTCCTCAGCGTAGTAGCCGCCATTTCTGCCTGCGGTGCCTCTGGGATCGCTGGGGGTTCGCTTCTCCTTATTCCTGTCGCTTGTAGCCTCTTTGGGATTTCCAACGACTTGGCTATGCAAGTTGTCGGAGTCGGTTTTGTGATTGGTGTCGTGCAAGACTCTTGTGAAACAGCTCTAAACTCTTCTACAGACGTTCTCTTTACAGCGGTTGCCGAGTATGCTACAAACCGAAAACCTCGGCCCTAGTACCTGATTCCTCGTCGGACTCTCTATTTTACTATTATAGGAAATTCTCATGTCTATCACTCAACGTACGACAAAACTGATCTTGGCGACCTGCCTCGCTTGTTTTCTCGCTTATTTTTTAGATTTATCTTCGGCTGTTTCAGCTGGCATTATCGCCCTCTTAAGCCTTTCCGACACGCGTCGAAGCACACTGAAATTAGCACGTAACCGCCTCTTTTCCATGCTCCTTGCGCTCGCTATCGGTGTTCTAGTCTTTCAGCTGACCGGCTTTCACATCTGGAGCCTAGGCCTCTATCTGGCCCTCTATGTGCCTCTAGCTTATAAAATGGGCTGGGAAATCGGCATCACACCTAGCAGTGTCTTGGTCGGTCATCTCTTGGTACAGGAGTCTACTTCTCCAGAACTCCTGCTCAATGAAGTGCTCCTCTTTCTCATCGGGACAAGCTTTGCTCTATTGATCAACCTTTACATGCCCTCTCGCGAGAAAGCCATCCAAAGCTACCACCTTCAGGTCGAAGAAAAGTTAAAAGACATCCTGCTTCGCTTTAAATACTATCTGTCAAGAGGAGACGGACGCAATCAAGCCCAACTCGTTGACGAATTGGATGAGCTTCTTGAAGAAGCCCTCAAGCTAGTCTATCTGGATCACTCGGACCAGCTCTTTCACCAAACGGACTACCACATCCACTACTTTGAGATGAGACAGCGACAAAGTCGTATCCTGCGAAATATGGCCCAGCAGATCAATACCTGTCACCTAGCCGCTAGTGAGAGCTTGATTTTGGCCCAGCTCTTTGCTAAGATTGCTGCCCAGCTAAGCCAGACCAATCCTGCTCATGACTTACTCGATGACATCGAACGCTATCTGCAAGTCTTCCGCAATCGGAGTCTCCCTAAAACACGCGAGGAGTTTGAGACCCGCGCCACTCTCCTGCAGCTACTACGCGAAGCCGAAACCTTTATCCAGGTCAAGGTCGATTTTTACCAGAAATATGGGAACTAGAATGCAAAGAACCTCAGAGGCCTTCCTCTGAGGTTCTTTACTGATAGGTCACCACCATAAAAACGAGGAGCAATACAAACAAGGCTATGCTAATCAAGAGAGTTAAAACTTTTACCAAGCGATTGCTCTGCCAGTAGCCTGGTTTTCCGATATTGCTGGTCGCATCCATGGAAAAGAGTTGGCTTTGGCGAGGTTGGATGAGAATCAGGACAATCAAGGCGACGGCTAGGATTATTCCTACAATCATCAAAACTTCCATCATGTCTCACCTCAAGATTCCTAATAATGTAAAGATCAGGCTAATAAGGATGAGCAAGCCAAGTAAAATAGAGAAAGTTTTACTGATCTTTTCTCCTTGGCTAGGCTTTTCTTTCTTAAGAGCTCCTTGCTTTAACTCTTCCATGCGTCCTTCGACATCCTTGTAAAATAGATCTTTTTTTGTCATACTTCCTCCTAATAACAAACGTACTACTCAATATATCTAAATCGAGAAAGGAAAAAACTGAGTCAAGTGCTTCCATCAACTTCAGCCAAACAGCTAGACTAGTGCTAAAACTAGAAACTCACATAGCTGTTGGCATATTTTATTAGACTAGTCTACTTCTGGGACTGCCTATGTGACTCCGTCGATCCTGCCCTAGATTTACATTGTAAATTGTCATCTGATTCTCTTTTTATGGAAAATGAGTAAGAATCTTCCCTTTGGGCGTTACTTCCACAATCCCCATGAGGAGATTTCGGACCATATCTGTACGGATTTGTTGCTTCATGGTTTCAAATCCAGCATAGGCCTCCTGATAGTACTCCACGATAGGGTTCTTTTGAGAAGCCGACTGGCTCCCAATCGCTAGACTGAGTTGGTGCAGATAGTCGACTTGCTCAACCCAATTGTCATCAATCGCCTTGAGCATGGATATTCTCAGAAAAGAGTCATAGAGTTGGTGAGGTTGGAGGACTTTCTTTTTAGCTGTGATTTCTTTGGCTATTATTTCCTCTAGTAAACCCCGAATCTGATTCGCATCGGACAGGTTCAAATTAGCTGGTAATTCTCTCATCCCAAAGCTAATATTGGTCACGATGAAGTGAAAGAGCTCTTGGGGACTGCTATAGGTTTTTTCTGAGATTTGTTTGATATAGTCTGCCAGTATGTCCTCAAGGATATGTTCTAGATCACGGCTCCCATCTAGCAAGCGATCTCTTTCTTTATAGACCATTTGGCGCTGAATATTGACGCTTTCCGCATACTCTAAAGTTTGTCTGCGTGCAGAGCGACTGGCACTATCACTAGCCTCTTGGGCTTTTCTGACGAGATTGCGGTACTTACTAGCCTTGAGTAGGTTGGGTTTCCTGATGTCCTCTACTTGATAGTCTTGATACAGGTCATGAACCCAAGACGGCCCAAACTTTTTGATCACATCATCTTCAAGCGACACGAAAAATTGAGACATACCTGGATCGCCCTGACGGCCAGATCGCCCTCTGATTTGCAGGTCAATCCGTTGGCTCTCCATTCGCTCGGTACCAATCACTATCAAACCACCCAACTCTGCGACGCCTGGACCGAGTTTGATATCTGTGCCTCGACCTGCCATAGAAGTTGCAACAGTCACTGCCCCCATCTGACCAGACTCTGCGATGATTTGGGCTTCACGCGCTGCATGATTGGCATTGAGGACATTGTGGGAAATCCCTTCTCGCAAGAGCAAGGATGAGTATAGCTGGGACATTTCAACAGACCCTACAAAGACCAGGAGTGGATTGCCTTTGGAGTGATAGGTCTTGATTGCTTCAAGAGAAGCATACACTTTCTCAGGAAGGGTTACATAGAGATTGTCAGGATGGTCAATCCGCCTTATCGGGCGATTGGTCGGGATGCGAATGACAGACATGTTGTAGGTTTCGAAAAATTCTTTTTCTGCCACCTTTCCCGTCCCTGTCATGCCTGAGATTTTGCGAAACATCTTAAAGAGACTCTGATAGGTGATAGAAGCCATGGCTCTGGTTTCAGGAGAGAGTTTCACATGTTCCTTAGCTTCGATGGCTTGATGGAGACCACCTTGAAGTTTGGTCATTTCCATCAAGCGCCCTGTTCCCTTGTCTAACAAGATCATCTCCTGACCTCGAATCAGATAGTCCTTGTCCTTGGTAAAGAGCGTGTGGGCTCTGAGAGCATAGACTAGATGCCGAACATAAGTTGCATACTCTTCCTTGTAGAGATGGTCGATCCCTAGGAATCCTTCAACCGTATGAGCTCCCTTTCGGGTCAACCAAACTTGGTCTTTTTCTTCCTTGTAGATGTAGTCTTCTCCCTGAACCAAGGTCGTCACTAGGGTATCAATCATCCCATAATAGTTAGACTGGACGCGGGGAGACCCTGCGATGATCAAGGGGGTTTGAGCACTATCGAGTAGAATGTCATCGATCTCATCGATAATGACATAGTTAAAGGGAGGCAGGAACTTCCCCTCACTAGTAGAAGCAAGATTGTCATTGAGATAGTCAAATCCCAGTACACTATTAGTCGTGTAGACGATATCTGAGGTGTAGATTTTTCTTTTCTCTGCGGCAGTCAAGTCCTCTTTTGGATCCTCTGAAAAGGGCAGACCGACAGTTAGACCTAAAAATTGGTAGACCGGTCCCATTTCTTCTGCATCTCGTTTAGCTAGATAGTCATTGGTCGTGATCAGCATACTGCCTTTACCCGTTAGAGCATTGAGGTAGAGGGGCATGGTTGCAGTCAGGGTCTTGCCTTCACCCGTATTCATCTCAGCCACATTTCCTTGGTGGATCACAATGGCACCCATGACCTGCACATCATAAGGAAAGAGACCTAAGACACGTTTGTCTGCCTCACGTACAAGGGCATAGGCTTCTACCAACAGCTCATCCAAGGATTCTCCTTGGGCAAGACGCTGGCGAAATTCCTCTGTCTTGGCAGCCATTTCCCCATCACTGAGAGCAGCCATCTCTTCTTTGAGGTCATTGATTTGGCTTAACAGTTTCTTGACCCTTCTCAGCTGTCTTTCCTGATAAAAATGATTAAACACCAGCATCCTCCTCAATATAAAACGAAGCAAAATCAAGAGCCTCAAATCCTGCACTAATCAAGGAAAGTCGATACGTATAGGCCGTCTCAGGGTAGGTAAAAGTAAAGGAAAATTGCCTTTCAATCTTCTCCTCGACGATTTCCTCATAACGGTTTAAGAAGGTCAGTTTGATGTAAAGGCCATTAGCTGGTTGAACTCGCATCTTCATAGATAGGCGGTAGGTGTGATTTTTCTTGAGAAGAGGAAGACTCGGCTGACTTCTGGTGGCCTGATAGTTGACACTGGAAAACCAGGTTTTAAGGGTTTCTCCTGAAGCTAGTAAAGGGTTTTTTAGTGTGACACGGCCATCTTTATGATAGACAATCTGGCTACCATAAAGATAAGTGGCTCCCATCTCGCCCCACCTAATATCTTCTCTCTTGATGATAATCATGTCTCACCTCTTCCGTATTCTTCTAGTATCATCTTGTAAAAATGAATAAACCAGGCAACGTTTGTACCTGTGTCATCATTGTGTCGACCTGCGGTTCCTTTGGACAAGATCTTGGCTCCTGTCTGACAAAGTGTCTCCACTAGCTGGTCATAGGCACCACTATCCATATCCTCGTCTTTCATGTAAGAAAGACCAAAGGTCGTCTGGGAAAAATCAGCTTTTTTAAATCGGGTCCAAAAGCGCTGATCCAATTCCTTCATGTCTTTTAGGCTCACTCCTCCTGTCTGAAGGTGCAAGACATCAAAGCTGGTCGGGAAAACTCCTGGCGCTTCTAGTCGGCCCCTCTTTGCGATGGTCCCTAGATTTGTCAGAGGTTTTCCTACTACGATTCCTTTGGGTTCAAAGTAGGATCCATAATAGAGCGCTGGGAAGGTTCCCATGGATAGTCCAGATAAGATCAAGTCACTTCTATCTAAACCTAGATAGTCTAAATAGTACTGGATGGTTGCTTGAATCTTATCTTCCAATTCCTCAGTTCCTAGGTAAAAGGCTCCTCCTTCTAATCGGGGGTCCGAAAAGAGGAGAAAAGGGCATTGGAGATTCTTCATCATCCAGTAACCCTCAAAGCCTTCCGCGGGACGGTAACCTGAAAAATAGACTGCTAGAGGAGGTTTGAAATCCCCCGGGTGAAAGAAATAGTTAATTTCCTCACGTTTTTTGTCATGCAGGATATTGCCTCCGAGAACAAATTTTCCAAACTGTTTCCGGCTCCAGCGTTGGTGGAGATTGCCGATGTTGACTTTTCCCTGACCACGCGCTTCAAGAGAAATACTCAGATAAGCGTCATAGTCTTGTTCTACAATGACTGCTTGGGCAAAGTCTGCTTCCTCTAGGAGGATTTCCTGGCTAATCTCTGAGATAGATCCTGCTGGGAATTTTCGCAAACGCAGGCGCAAGTCTACCGTCTCAGTCTTTTCATATTCGAGCCAGAGTTCGATTGGAGAGTGGGCTTGGGCAAACTGATTATAGGCCCAAGAGGTTAGCTGGGTATAGTTCTTGCCAAAATCACCTTCCAGCTCCAGATACTCAAATCCTTGATAAGAGGCAGATCCTTGAAAACTCGGATGAATCCGTATCGCAGCCGGACTCAGCTTGTCCCCATAACCACCTTCAAAGAGGGAGGTGGAAAGGTCTCGAACAAAGCCCTGTCGGTCTGACAGGTCCATCGCTTGCATGCAGTGCTGTTTTATGAGGTCCTGAATGTTTTTATCTTGACTTACAAACTGTTCTGGATAGAAAACCGTATAGGGTTCCAAGCTAGATGAAAAAGGCAGTAAATCTCCTAGATAAGCTCCATCCGTAAGAATGACAGCATGAAAGTGCTCTAGGTCATTCTCATCCATGATTTTCTGGATAGCAGACGGTGTATTTGGAAGAACATGATACCAGTCTAGTTGGGCTGGTAGGGCAAGTGTATCTCGCCAATCCTCTGGACCGATTTGCAAAATATTATATTTCTTTTCCATAAGTCACCTCCTCCAACCACTTTTCTAGCTTGATCAGGAATTGCTCCCCAGTGTGTTCCTTTATCTTTTCAATCGAATGAATCAGGGAGTCGTTCCATACTTGCAGGCTGTCGAGATAGTAATGAGCAGCTTGCGCAAAGTCCGCAATATTTTCCAACAGATAACCATTCTTCTTATGGCTGACATACTCTGTTTTGACCCTGTTGATTTGAGGGATGCCAGCACTGATTCCCGCTATCTGGGTATAAAGGAGAGGCTGACTGTTCAGATCGACAATCAAACGAACAAATTCCAACTGCTTGATTAACTCCGACTCATCCTTCATATTGACAAACGAATAGCGCATGGCCTGATGGCGATTATCCTCAAGCGGATTTTCAGCTCCTTGGTAATCTACTTCCTTCTCCAGTTCCTGATTTTTAAACCGCTCTGCGACCATCTCTGCAACTCGTGTTTCCAAATGCTTCATTTCTTCTTGATCGGTAGCAAAGGCTCCAAAGACCAGCTCTGTATCCTTATTTTCAGAAAGGAAATGCAAGACCTGATAGAGAGCTTGGTCATCTATCCCCTGCTCAAAGTCAAGTTGATAGTAGAGGAGCGACTCTTTTCGAGTCTGGCTCTTTCCCAACTCCAAGCGGGTATCAAAAGGCGATAAATGATGGAACTTCTCTGCTTGTTCTGGAAAGTCAGATTGAGCCAAGCGCAAGGTGTCCTCCCTATCAACCAGAACTAGGTCCACCTTAGGCAACAAATCCGCCAACTGAGGTAGTTGCTCTTGAGGATTTCGTCCGATAAAAAGACTGAGAACCTTAGTAGTTTGGCGAGGCAATCGATCTACAAGGAAAGCATTGTGGTGATCACAAGCAGGCAGAAAATAGACTGCTTCTTCCTCTGGGAGTTGAGCCAATCTCTTCTCAAAAAACTCAGCAATCAATTCTCCCATATCTCTGTAAGTCTCTTTTTGGAAGCGAAAAGCAAAGATAGGATTGACCTCGATACGCCCCCCATCGTGCAAGTGCTCTCTAAACTGCCACAGTCCCTTGGGATTGAGGTAGTCTTGGTAGATAGCCTGACCATCTTCGTAGTAAATCACACTGGAGACCAGCCCCCGATCATCCATCAGGTAGTTGGCAGACAAAAACCCATTTTCCTTGAAATACTGAATCGTACTGATGAAGCCTTCAATCCCATGCTCCACCTGAGCATAGGGCTTGCCATTCCTCAAAACTAAAATGGTAAAGGGACTGTAAACAAACTCGCAGTCCTCTTCCCACTCAATATCTCTGACCTGCAAGACCTGCGGTCGAATCTCGTGAAAATCCTGCAATTCATCAAAAAGGGAATCGACCTGTGCTTCTAAAATACCTTGACGATGGAGAAAATAGCGCAGATGAGGCTGATAGGACAGGAGGAGGACCTGAGCAGGAATTCCTTGGCGCTGCATCAGACGAATCTGATTGAAGGTATCATCAAATTCTAGCTTAAAATGAGAAAAATACCAAGGTGTCAAATCGGCATGCCAGGGACGCTCCTTGCCATACCAAGCTGGGATAAAATAATACATCAAAACCTCCTAAAATAGTGGCTGATACCTTTCATTTAGTCTGAGCGCCTGCAATTCGTCGTGAATCGTAAAGAGCATACCACTCAAAATTAAAAAGAGCCCGGGAATCATACTAACTTTTAACAAACCCTCATCCTGCAAGACAAACAACATTGGAAGCCCTGCCAAGGTAACATTAAAAACGCCACCTATCAGAGCAAATCGTAGAACCAAGCGATTGATAAAGCGACTGGTATCCTCACCAGGATAGACTCCGTAAATGTAATCTCCCGATTGCTTCATCCGATCTGCAATCTGTTGACCACTCACATTGACAAAGGCAAAGGCAATGCTAAAGACAAAGAGGATAAGGATATAGGCATAGATCCATAAGGGTTTTCCCATAGCATACTGCTCCAGTATAGCAGAGTAGAGAGGATTGCCCTTATCCAGATATTGAAGTAAAATCAAGAGATAAGAAGGTAAACCCATGAGACTCATAACATACATATAAGGCATGCCTCCCGCAGGATTGAGCATGATCTCCAAATACGAATAGCGTTTAAAGCGAGAATGGAGGCCAATTTTGTTAATAGGGACACGGTATCTTGCCCGATAAAACAAAACGACTAGGTAGGTAAAAATCAGCCCAAGCACCAGCAAAAGGAAAAGTATCCAAGGGGAGACTTTATAAACTTGGATCGACTGGATAATATCCTGTGGGAGAGAAGCCACCATACTCGCAAGGAGAATAACGACAGGGCCTCCAACTCCGATAGTCGCATTAATGTCCGACAACCAAACTAAGAAGAAGGTCCCCGCAACCAAGAGACTGGTATTGAGGAGAAAGACCAAGAAAGGATTGTAGGGAGCTTGGACAGGAAGGTTTGTAGTCAAGGCCAAGGCCTGAATCAAGGCAATTCCTAGCGTCAAGTACATTTTTCTTCTATCCTGAACCTCTGAAGGAACAGAGTTTAGACCCAGTTTCTTTGAAAAGGAAAAGGCCTGCCACAAGATCATAGCTGACATCCAAGGTGAAAGCCCGATGGAAAAGAGAGAGAGTGTGCGAAGATTTCCACCAGTCAGGGCTACTGAAAAGTCCAGATAGGCTGCACTTCCTCCGAGAAAATTTCGACTATTGAGGTCAACAAAGGGAAGAGCGATACGACTTCCGAGCACATAAATAAAGAGCAAAAACAGGGTACCTATCCCTTTTTTTACTGCAATTGATGAAATTAACTTTCTCACTAACTCCTCCTTGTTCTTTTTTATCTTTCTATCATCATGTTATACGGAACCAATCCAGCACTTCTCTCTTAGCCCTTTTAAATCCTTATCTCAGTCTTGCTGAGATTTCTCCTCCAGATAAGCCTTCAGAGCTACTACCATTTCTTCCGGTCTTTCTGCTGAGAAAATACCTGCATAGGCACTCTCAGCCAGTTCTTGAGCTTTGGTATTCTCAAAAGTCAAGAGTGGTTTATCAAAGCGTGAAACATAGTCATAAACGACACTTAGTTTTTTATCATGGTTAATATCGAGGTAGACATCTGCCTGCTGAATCAGTCTCTCAACCAAGAGGGGAAAGGTGTTGGGATAGAGGGTAACATTTTCAAAACGCGATAAGAGCATGAGTTCAGGTGCCATCATCGTATAGGCTGCAATGTAGAAATGCACCTTAGGCAGGGCTTGAACGAGATAATCGATTTTCTCTAGACACCAAGAATTAGTTAGGGTGACACAAGTCATCACTGGCTGGTAAACTGCGACTGGATAGGCAAGGCCAGCCTGACGCCATTTCTCAGTGATGGTAGACCACTCCATCAGATGATAGTGCCACCAAATCTCACGCAAACGCCCAACCGAATAAGTGTTCCAAGGCTTGTCTGGAGATAGATAATGCAAGATTGCCGGCAGAGGCTCCAGAGGAATATCGAAGATAAATTCATGTCCATGTAAGGCAGCCCCACTGTCAAAGCCTATCTGGAAATTATAGCAATGGTCTAAAGGAATGTAGCTGTCTTGAAAGAGCATATTGAGAATGGACTGGTCTCCCTCACTCACATGCTGGTGTTCTCGATCAGTCAGCTCAACTAGCTTTTGTCTTACAGCTTCTGCTCGCCATTTCTTGTTATTGATCAAGAGAACACCTGCATTAAAGCCAATCCCAGCTCCAAAACAAGATGCTGCTGCAGCCAGATAGTTGTCTCCCAAGTCCATTTCAAAGAGAGGTGTCAAATCAGCCGTCACTACCAGATCACTGTCCAAGTAAAGAACCTTGTCCTCTTCGACAAAATCAGGGATAAAATAACGGGCAAAGGTCATGTGATTGATATGGGGCAATTTGTTGCTCCAATTCATCTGAAACTGGGGACCAAGCATCTTGACATCCACCAGATCGCCACCCATTTGCTGTAATTTAGGTCTGAGGGCACTGAACCACTCTTTAGGAATATCTTGGTTAAAGATATAGACCTTGACATGGCTGTTATGGTAGCAGAGAGACTTGAGCGCCGTTTCAATCTGGCGAATGTAGGCATAATCTCCTGCGAAAATAACAGAATGTTCTTTCATTCTCTCTCCTTTATGTAACATTATTTTGATAAATCAGCCACGATTTGGCTTGTATAGGTTTCATCTTTGATAAATTCAATATCTTGATCAAAATTATACTCCGCAGTATGCTTATGGTTAAATTTGATTTTGGTTTTTGCTCCCATCTTCATCCACTCATACTCAGAATCTATATGACCAATATCAAGTACCTGATAGCCGTTTTTCGTTAGGCGATAGGCCAGTACTTTAGCAGTAGGACCCAGCATACAGAGAATCAAGCGTCCATTTGCGTGTTTATAAATTTCCTTTTCGATTTCATCAACACGTGAATAAGCACTATGTGACGGGCAAATGATTCGCTGAATCGACTTAGCATCAGCAAAGAGATCATTCCCTACACCCGAACGTGAAGTTGCACCTTCTATCAAGAGAAGATCACGTCCCTTCCATATAGACTTCAGCTTAGCAAATTGCTCGTTTGCTTGCGTTTTATCTTCAAAATCAATATACGGGCGTGAAACAAAGGTCGATCCATACCAGGAATCACTAGACAAAGATTGATAAAAATCCGCATAGTGATCCAAATGAATTTTCCAAAAATCAATAGCCCACCAAGTAAAAATAAAGCGATTCTGGAAGATATCTGGCAGACATATTACGGTGTCTTCGCTAGAGGGAAGAGAAATAATCTCTCTCATTGTACTTACTAATTCTTCATCATAATCTTGATAAGGGATTGAATGCCCTGCAAGGAGATTGATTTCCCCATCCCCAAAACGGATCAAAGAAGCATTATTTTTAATAACATAGTCAAGGGTTGCATCAATCCCTTTAACTTCGGGAAACTTACTCTGTTCTTTTAAAGCATTTCCTGCCAGCATCAATCGAAGGTCTGCCAGCATCTGTTCTGGATGTTCGCTAGAATATAATCGTTGACCATGACAGCCGTTTTGAGATTTATAAAAAGCTAACATTGGTTTGGAAAGACTTGCAATTTCTGCCACAATATCACTTGTCGAATTCTCCAAGTTAATATCGAGGTAGACATCCATCTGGTTTTTAAGTCTCTCAAACTCATCTCTAGAGATGGCAGGATACAGATAAATATTCTCATGTTTCTGAGATAATGCATATAGTTTTGAGCCCATATCCGTCCAAGCAGCAATGTGAAAAGCGATTTCAGGGCACTCGGTTGCCAAATTTCCTAGACCTTCCAGTTCTTGAGAGGCTGTAAAGGTCAAAGCGTGAAATTGAGGTTCTAGATTTTTCGTAAATCTACCATTTTGCTGATAATCTTGAATCGATTCTATCATCCCAGCTAGAGAATCCACTACTCTTTGACCGTATTCTCCATGTTTAGTTGACAAAAAAGAAAGAATAGGCACATCATTTTTTTGCATTTTTTCTAAAACTGACTGAACCTCTTGCCCATGATTGATATCTAAATATAGATTAGCTTTTTCTTCTAATTGATGTAAAACAGGCGGAACTACTTGAGGATATAGGCGGACGTTTTCATGAACGGATAAAGTTAGTAATTTTTCTCCCATGTCCGTCCAAGCAGCAATATTAAAAGTGATTTCTGGAAGACTGACAACTAATTGGTGAATGGCTTCTAATTCTTGTGAATTTGTCACAATCAAACAACTGAAAGTCTCTCTCTTGGATGAGTTTAGTTGAAATTCTCCCCAGTGGTGTTGAAACATTTGAGTCCATTCCATGTCATGTACCTGCCACCACAACTCTCTATATCTATTTGCAATTAAAGTTGTCCATGGTTTTCGATAGGTCGTATAATGGATAATCACCGGAGACTGAACTTCTTCTAAATGCCCCTTCCAGTTGTTATAGAAGGCAACAATATCATGTCCCACTTGAAGATTAAAGGAACGATCCAACTCTAGCCATTTTTCTTTACACACCTGGTTAATAATCGTTTGATCTCCATTAAAATCTAAAAAGCGTCCCTCTTCTATCTCTTTTTGCATAAACTGACTTTGCTGAACCAGTTTGTCCTCTAGATTTTCCTCTCTCCACTTGGCATTATTGATCAGCATAACACCCGTATTAAAGGTGACACCATCTGTATCCATGACAGCTGCCAATAACTGATCTCCTAGATTTATTTCCCACAAGTCATCCAAAGGAGCATTGACAATTAAGTCACTATCCAAGTATAACACCTTGTCTTCTCTAATGAGGCTAGGGATAAAATAACGAGCATAGGCTATCTGACTAATATGATTTTGAGTCCCCCAATTTTGGAAAATATTGCCCTGAGGTAACTTTACATCAATCACATCGCCCCCTAAAAGACGCGCTATTTTTCTTGGTTTTCGAAACCAGTCTGGCATGATATCTTGATTTAGAACATAGACATTTATATTTTTATTATGATAGAAAATTGATTTTAATGTCGTCTCTAATTGAGATAGATAGTGACAGTCTCCTGCCATTACGATTGTTTTCTTCATCTGTTTTTCCTACCTTACTCCCAGTTGAAAAATAGCCTCAACCAAGATTTTTTTCGTAAAATATCCCTCTTTTAATAGATAACTAAACATTTCGATACGCGCTGTCATATCACGGTACTCTTCCTCAGTTATAGATGAGACAAGCTGACTCGCTTCTTCTAGAGTATCAACCGCAAAGCCTAATCCCTGTTCAACAATAAACTGCATCGTTGAAAGATTTTTGGGAACAATAACAGGAATTCCAGCAGCTAAATAAGTACTAACTTTATGAGAAAGATTCATTCCATAATAGTCTCTATTTTCTCCTGGATTTTCAGTAGTCCCCCATACCAAACCAAATCCTCCCTTTGAAAGTTCTAAAAGGAGTTCCTCATCTCGCTTCCAGCCCTCTATTATAAAAGTTGGTGCTTGATTTTTTCCGATTGGTTGATTTGAAAAGACTCTCAAGGGGATTGGATGAGACCAATTTAGCAATCCTGGAAAGCGTTCCAAACTACCTGCAAAGAAAATTTCTCTTTTGAAGATTGGCTTATAGAGGGCTAAAGAATGAGGGTGGTCCCACATCCCTTGAATCAGTATTTTGGGATTTTCTAGCCCTTCCTCAAGCAATCGTTTCTTCATTTTTTCCGAAGGCACTATCAATACATCTGCCTGCTGATACAAATAAAGATAATCCTTCATAAGGTAATAATTACTATCAAACATTAGGGGAACAACATCATGAATAAAAAGAACCAACTTAACTTGCATGTCTTTGAGTTTATCAATAAATAAGCGATCAAACTCAACACCATTCCACGTAGGTGACTGAAAAACAACAATATCCCCGATAGAAACACTCGACATAATGCCATCTATGCGTTTGTTCATTTCAGACTTGCTATCTGCTGTGATAGGATAAAAATAAACTCCTAATTCACGAAAACCTAAAGTTGAGGCAATATTTTGGACTGCATTCTGGGCTAAAATGACTGTACTGTCTCCTGCCATCCCATATAGATTCGTTAGATGTAGTTTCATATTGACCTTTCTAGTCTTTAACTATTTTCTTGGCTTGATCAGGATATCTCCGTTATTGTAGACAATGCTGTTTGCAGGAATGTCTTGGCGTATCAGACAACCGGCTCCAATTACAGTGTTATCACCAATTCGAACACCTTTCAAAATGGTTACATTGCTACCAATCCAGCAATCCTTCCCCACCATTATGGGAGCCATCTTCCACTCCCACTTTTCAATCCTCTCTGCTGTATAAGTATGATCATGGTCATAAAAACGGACACCTTCTCCAATCATGGTTCCTGATCCGATTTCGATGCGGTCAATACAGTTTATACTACAGTAATTATTCAAAAAAACTCCTTCATAAAGAATAAGCTTTCCAGCAGGTAGTTGAAAACTCTCAAAATTACGGCAAGTAACCCTCTGAGCGACACATAGACTAGCTGAAGAGCCTATCTCAAAGGAATTCCATGCGCCTTCCTGATAAATACGGTCCAAGTCATTTACGGTAATATGAGGCTGATTCAAACAATCTAAAATCGCTTCAACCATTGCTTGAGGAGTAGAGGAAGAATAGCATTCTTGTCCTTGTTGACCATGCATAGTATTATCAAAAGCAAGGACCTTCTTGCCCGACTGAGAAAACCGTGCCACCACCTGATCTACTTCTTCATAATGGTTGATATCCAGTAACACATCACAAACTCTCATCAAAAAAGAAATACTAGCTTCATCAGTTACTGTATGTAAGCGTACATTTCCCTTTGATTGTAATTCTAACATTCTATCTGAAAATACAACGGGCGCTGCGATATGAAAGCAAACTTGTGGGAGCTGATCCAAAAGATACGGCAATTGTTCAATCTGGTCACTAACAGTTAAAATTAAAGCATCGCCAATCATCTTTAGAACCATCCTTTCGCAAACTCTTTCAGTTTTTCAATCATATCTCCGACTTGATCCGTCTGATACGTTATCTGTCCCATGTCTATCGTTTTAGTATTTTCAAAAGCCAAGACTGGTTTTCCATTTTCTGTAAAATATTCTAAAAATTCCTCCGTCTTTTCCCCGTGATTGATATCCAAAAGAACTTGACAGTCCTCTTTTAGCTCTCTATCCAAATCAACTAAATAGTTGATTCCTGAATAGAGGATGACATTCGGATACCGAACCATTTGCGCCAAGGAGTCACTGACCAATACTCGTGCTGCAATTTTAAATTGAATCTCTGGTAAGGATTGAACCAATGTTTCAATTTGTTCAATATGGTCTGAGGCTGTATAGGTGAGACAAGTGAACGGTTCCTTTATCGGATAAAGGTGAGATTTTTGTAATGGATGTAAATGATGATTTTGTCCCAATTCTGTCCATTCAAACCCATGGTAGTACCACCAAACATCTCGATAGGTTTGTGCCGCCAAATCTTTCCACGGTTTCCTATGGGAAAGATAATGAATAATAGTAGGATAATCCTGACCTACAGGCAACTGATAATCAGTGAACTGCTTATGAATGACAATATGATTATAATCAAAATCCAATTCCAACCATTTATGTTCAAAAAGCATATTTAAGATACTCTGATCCGCCTGATCAACCTTATCATGCCATTCATTGGTCAAATCAATCAACCTTTGAGTCATACTTTCTTGCTTCCACAAATCATTATTAATTAAGAGAACACCTGCGTTAAAGATTTCCCGACCGAAATAGGCTCTACCTCCAAAATCTCTAACAGCAGCCAAAGGATAATCTTGTAAGTCTGTTGCAAACAATTCATCAAGATTTCTCGTTACAACTAAATCACAGTCCAAGTAGAGGGCCTTGTCTTCTTGCACGAAATCAGCTATAAAATAGCGTAAAAAAACAGTGTAACTAATATCTGTCTTATACCTTGAAATCTGCTCGGATGTCACCCTACAATTGATAATTTCTGAATCAAACTTCTCTATGCGCTTATTTAATTGCTTAATCCATTCATTAGGAAAATCGCTATTAATCAGATAAAAACGAATCGAGCGATTGTGGTAACAGATAGACTTGATAGTAGTCATTACTTGGTCTACATAGGAATAGTTTGCTGCTAGGACAATGGCTTTCTTTTGTATTTTCTTAGTTTTTTCAAGCTTGTCTAGTAGATATTTTTTTGCCTCAAACTCTTTATAGGTGGGAGTTTCTTCTAAGCCACTGACCTTCCCATTAGAAAGACTCCCTTCTAACATCTGACGATAAATAGCTAAATGTTTTTCTAAAGGATATCCTAGACTAGCTAATAAAGTGATACGTTCAGACATAGCATCAACCAAGGCATGCATCCACTTTTCTGTCCAAGATCTGGATAAACTATTATTTCTGATGCGATAAGAATAGATTCCATTATGGATATAAACAATCTTTTCTGCCAACAGATAAATCTTTTGATTGAGGTAACCATCCTCTCCTAATTTACCTATGTCGAAGCGCAACCGCTCGAATAATCCTGCCTTATAGAGTTTACCCCAAGCAGATATCAAAGCAAAACTCTTCATTTCTTGGGATTCATATAAGTTCTCAAATATGGAAACATTATCATATACCCTCTCGTAATAGGAGTCTCCTGATATATGAAAGTAGAACATTCCTTCACTTTCGTTGAAAGAATAGTAATTCCCAACTGCAATATCAGCCTGATACTCTGTTATTTTTTTGTATAGGGTTTCTACATAATCTGACTCAATCCAATCATCCGAGTCAACAAAAGTTACGTAATTTCCGGACATATTATTCAGACCGGTGTTTCGTGCGGCAGAAATACCAGCATTTTCTTGTTCTATATAGATAATTCGGTGATCCATTTCTGAAAATTCTTTACAAATCTCACCTGAAGCATCCGTAGAACCATCATTAACGACAACAATCTCAATATTTTTATATGTTTGAGCAATAATACTATCTAGGCATTTTCTTAGATAGCTTTCCACATTGTAAACCGGTACAATGACCGTTATTTTATCATCCACTAGCGATTTTCTCCTTATATTTATTATACAATTTTTTAGTCAAAATTTCAGCTATATAATAGTAAAAACCCCTTGAAAATTCTAATTTTTCAAGGGGTTTCTATGATTTACGTGCACGAGTTAGTTTAGCCTAAATTTATAGGTCATCTTACTCTTCTTCATCACGTTTACGGCGTTTCGCAACCAATCCAATACCTGTAACTGCTGCTAAAGCTCCTAAAAGCACGGATGATTTGGAAGCTTCTGTACCTGTATTCGGCAATTGCTGTCTAGTCTTACCTGATGACTCTGATGCACTTGTTGAAGCGGATTCAGATGCGCTTGTACTTGCAGAAACTGAGGCACTTGTTGAAGCGGATGCGCTCGCTGATGTACTTGCTGATGCTGAAGCGCTCGTTGAAGCCGATGCGCTCGCTGACGTGCTAGCACTTACTGACGCGCTCGTTGAAGCAGACGCACTTGCAGATGTACTTGCACTTACTGAGGCACTTGTTGAGGCAGAGACGCTAGCTGATGTGCTTGCACTTACTGAAGCACTCGTTGAAGCAGATACGCTCGCTGACGTACTTGCGCTTGCTGAAGCACTTGTTGAAGCTGAAGCACTTGCCGATGTACTTGCAGAAACTGAAGCACTCGTTGAAGCGGAGACGCTCGCTGATGTGCTTGCAGAAACTGAGGCACTCGTTGAAGCTGACGCACTCGCTGATGTACTTGCTGATGCTGAGGCACTCGTTGAAGCAGATACGCTCGCTGACGTGCTAGCACTTACTGAGGCACTCGTTGAAGCAGACGCACTCGCTGACGTGCTAGCACTTACTGAGGCACTTGTTGAGGCAGATGCGCTCGCTGAAGTGCTTGCTGATGCTGATGCACTCGTTGAAGCAGATACGCTCGCTGATGTGCTTGCTGATACTGAGGCACTTGTCGAAGCAGACGCACTCGCTGATGTACTTGCAGAAACTGATGCACTCGTTGAAGCAGATACGCTCGCTGATGTACTTGCTGATGCTGATGCACTCGTTGAAGCAGATACGCTCGCTGATGTACTTGCTGATGCTGATGCACTCGTTGAAGCAGATACGCTCGCTGATGTACTTGCTGATACTGAGGCACTGGTTGAAGCGGACGCACTCGCTGATGTGCTTGCACTTACTGAGGCACTCGTTGAAGCAGACGCGCTCGCTGATGTGCTTGCACTTACTGAGGCACTCGTTGAAGCCGACGCGCTCGCTGATGTACTTGCACTTACTGAGGCACTCGTTGAAGCAGACGCACTCGCTGACGTGCTAGCACTTACTGAGGCACTCGTTGAAGCCGAGGCACTCGCCGATGTACTTGCTGATGCTGAGGCACTCGTTGAAGCGGACGCACTCGCTGATGTGCTTGCACTTACTGAGGCACTCGTTGAAGCAGACGCACTCGCTGACGTGCTAGCACTTACTGAGGCACTTGTTGAAGCAGACGCGCTCGCTGATGTACTTGCACTTACTGAGGCACTCGTTGAAGCAGACGCACTCGCTGACGTGCTAGCACTTACTGAGGCACTAGTTGAAGCAGACGCGCTCGCTGACGTGCTTGCACTTACTGAGGCAGATGCGCTCGCTGATGTACTTGCACTTACTGAGGCACTTGTTGAAGCCGACGCGCTTGCTGAAGTGCTTGCTGATGCTGAGGCACTTGTTGAAGCAGATGCGCTCGCTGATGTACTTGCTGATGCTGATGCACTCGTTGAAGCAGACGCACTCGCTGATGTGCTTGCACTTACTGAGGCACTTGTTGAGGCAGATGCGCTCGCTGATGTGCTTGCTGATGCTGAGGCACTCGTTGAAGCAGATACGCTCGCTGATGTACTTGCTGATGCTGATGCACTCGTTGAAGCAGACGCACTCGCTGACGTGCTTGCACTTACTGAGGCACTTGTTGAAGCCGACGCGCTTGCTGAGGTACTTGCTGATGCTGAGGCACTTGTCGAAGCAGACGCGCTCGCTGATGTACTTGCTGATACTGAAGCACTCGTTGAAGCAGACGCGCTCGCTGATGTGCTGGCGCTTACTGAAGCACTCGTTGAGGCAGACGCACTCGCTGATGTACTTGCTGATACTGAGGCACTTGTTGAAGCCGACGCGCTCGCTGATGTGCTTGCTGATGCTGAGGCACTCGTTGAAGCAGATACGCTCGCCGATGTACTTGCGCTTACTGAAGCGCTGGTCGAAGCGGAGACGCTCGCTGACGTGCTAGCACTTACTGAGGCACTCGTTGAAGCAGACGCACTCGCTGACGTGCTAGCTGAAACTGAAGCACTCGTTGAAGCAGACGCACTCGCTGACGTGCTAGCACTTACTGAGGCACTGGTTGAGGCAGATGCGCTCGCTGATGTACTTGCTGATACTGAGGCACTTGTTGAGGCAGATGCGCTCGCTGATGTACTTGCACTTACTGAGGCACTCGTTGAAGCAGACGCACTCGCTGACGTGCTAGCACTTACTGAGGCACTGGTTGAGGCAGATGCGCTCGCTGATGTACTTGCTGATACTGAGGCACTTGTTGAAGCCGACGCGCTTGCTGATGTGCTTGCAGAAACTGAGGCACTCGTTGAAGCGGACGCACTCGCTGATGTGCTTGCACTTACTGAGGCACTTGTCGAAGCAGATACGCTTGCTGATGTACTTGCTGATGCTGAGGCACTCGTTGAGGCAGATACGCTTGCTGATGTACTTGCTGATACTGAGGCACTCGTTGAAGCAGATGCGCTTGCTGATGTGCTTGCACTTACTGAAGCACTCGTTGAAGCTGAAGCACTTGCCGATGTACTTGCTGATGCTGATGCACTCGTTGAAGCAGATACGCTCGCTGATGTACTTGCTGATACTGAGGCACTGGTTGAAGCGGACGCACTCGCTGATGTGCTTGCACTTACTGAGGCACTCGTTGAAGCAGACGCGCTCGCTGATGTGCTTGCACTTACTGAGGCACTCGTTGAAGCCGACGCGCTCGCTGATGTACTTGCACTTACTGAGGCACTCGTTGAAGCAGACGCACTCGCTGATGTGCTTGCACTTACTGAGGCACTCGTTGAAGCAGAGGCGCTCGCTGATGTACTTGCTGATACTGAAGCACTCGTTGAAGCGGACGCACTCGCTGATGTGCTTGCACTTACTGAGGCACTCGTTGAAGCAGACGCACTCGCTGACGTGCTTGCACTTACTGAGGCACTCGTTGAAGCAGAAGCGCTCGCTGATGTACTTGCACATACTGAGGCACTCGTTGAAGCAGATGCACTCGCTGATGTGCTAGCACTTACTGAGGCACTCGTTGAAGCAGACGCACTCGCTGACGTGCTTGCACTTACTGAGGCAGATGCGCTCGCTGATGTACTTGCACTTACTGAGGCACTTGTTGAAGCCGACGCGCTTGCTGAAGTGCTTGCTGATGCTGAGGCACTTGTTGAGGCAGATGCGCTCGCTGATGTACTTGCTGATGCTGATGCACTCGTTGAAGCAGACGCACTCGCTGACGTGCTTGCACTTACTGAGGCACTTGTTGAGGCAGATGCGCTCGCTGATGTGCTTGCTGATGCTGAGGCACTCGTTGAAGCAGATACGCTCGCTGATGTACTTGCTGATGCTGATGCACTCGTTGAAGCAGACGCACTCGCTGACGTGCTTGCACTTACTGAGGCACTTGTTGAAGCAGACGCGCTTGCTGAAGTGCTTGCTGATGCTGAGGCACTTGTTGAAGCAGATACGCTCGCTGATGTACTTGCTGATACTGATGCACTTGTTGAAGCAGACGCGCTCGCTGATGTGCTGGCGCTTACTGAAGCACTCGTTGAGGCAGACGCACTCGCTGACGTGCTAGCACTTACTGAGGCACTTGTTGAGGCAGATGCGCTTGCTGAAGTACTTGCTGATGCTGAGGCACTCGTTGAAGCAGATACGCTCGCCGATGTACTTGCGCTTACTGAAGCGCTGGTCGAAGCGGAGACGCTCGCTGACGTGCTAGCACTTACTGAGGCACTCGTTGAAGCAGACGCACTCGCTGACGTGCTAGCACTTACTGAGGCACTTGTTGAGGCAGATGCGCTCGCTGAAGTGCTTGCTGATGCTGATGCACTCGTTGAAGCAGATACGCTCGCTGATGTGCTTGCTGATACTGAGGCACTTGTTGAAGCAGACGCACTCGCTGATGTACTTGCAGAAACTGATGCACTCGTTGAAGCAGATACGCTCGCTGATGTACTTGCTGATGCTGATGCACTCGTTGAAGCAGATACGCTCGCTGACGTGCTAGCACTTACTGAGGCACTCGTTGAAGCAGACGCACTCGCTGACGTGCTAGCACTTACTGAGGCACTTGTTGAGGCAGATACGCTCGCTGACGTACTTGCTGAAACTGAGGCACTAGTTGAAGCGGATACGCTCGCTGACGTGCTGGCACTTACTGAAGCGCTTGTTGAAGCAGAGGCACTTGCTGACGTACTTGCTGAAACTGAGGCACTCGTTGAAGCGGATACGCTCGCTGACGTGCTGGCACTTACTGAAGCACTCGTTGAAGCAGATGCACTCGCTGATGTGCTTGCAGAAACTGAAGCGCTCGTTGAAGCGGATACGCTCGCTGACGTGCTGGCACTTACTGAAGCGCTTGTTGAAGCAGATACGCTCGCTGACGTGCTAGCTGAAACTGAAGCGCTTGTTGAGGCGGATGCACTTGCCGATGTACTTGCGCTTACTGAAGCACTCGTTGAAGCAGATACGCTCGCTGATGTGCTGGCTGAAACTGAAGCGCTCGTTGAAGCAGACGCGCTCGCTGACGTACTTGCAGAAACTGAAGCACTGGTTGAGGCTGACTTGGACGCGCTTGTTGAAGCACTTACTGAGGCACTCGTTGAGGCAGACACACTTGCCGACGTACTTGCGCTTGTTGACTGTCTTTGACTTAGACTAGTTGAAGCACTGCTACTCTTATACTCACTATCAGAAAGTTTTACAGTGAACGTATCCGTAGTCTTATCTTTATAGATAATGGTAACTGTTCCATTGTTACTAATAGTAAAGGAATCAATACGTTTTTCCTGCTTATTGTTTAGTTTCTCAACAGCCGCCAATATACGAGTTTTTTCTTGAGGTTTTAATTCAGAAACATTCTCTACTTGGAAGGTTTCAGTCGGTGCTACCCCCTCCATAATATCTGTCAGTCTACCTT
Source organism: Streptococcus oralis (assembly GCF_004127215.1). Taxonomy (GTDB): domain Bacteria; phylum Bacillota; class Bacilli; order Lactobacillales; family Streptococcaceae; genus Streptococcus; species Streptococcus oralis_BD. Next base: position 104,293 of record NZ_QEWJ01000005.1, read on the forward strand.
GCACAATACGGACATTACCTGGCGAAGCATTTCCTGCACTATTTTTATTCCCAGCCTTATCCGTTGCTACTGCATTACGTTGCCAACTATTTCTACCATTTTTATCGTACTCTAGATTATCATTCAAATGAGCTCTTACTGTAATGCGAGCTGGACTAGCAGTAGTTGCTGTGATATTCCCCGTTAAATGATCTACTGTTCCCGTCCCATATTTATTATCTTCAAAGAAATTATTTTTAAGGGCTGAACCATTTGCATCTTCATTTGAAACGATCTTAAATTCTGATAATTGCCCGCTATTATCTGTAGCAGTGAAATTAATTTGAATATCATCTCCTGCGTACACAACATAGTTGCCGTTTACAGGTGTTAGAGTTTGACCGTTACGAGTCACCGTCGCACTTGGAACTGGAACAGCATCCACATTAGCTGGGATAACAGCTGTAGTATTATCACGGTAGGTAATGGTAATATTCCCATTTTCAGCTACCGAAATCGTTCCGGTTACGCCATCTTTCGTAAAATCACTACCAGATAAAAGCGACTGGTTTTTTTCTTTAAATTTTTCAAGTACCTGATTGCGTTCACTTAGAGTCAAAGAAGAGGGATTCTTAACAATAACAGTATCCCCACTAACTGGGTTGTGGCGTTCGTTGAAGCCCTTGATATGGACATTCGTACGTGCTGTCGCAGTCAGGCCATGAATATCTCTTACTGTGTACTCCAGAACATAGGTACCAGGTTTATAGGGTTTCCAAGTTCCGTTTTCACGACCCACTGTCCCTATTACGTTAATAGTGTATGTTCTTTGAGCACCTGTTTGATTTCCCCATCTATCATAGGTATATAGATCCCCATATCCCCTTTTCTTAGTAGCTGGATAGTCCGGTGCATTTAAGCCTGTAATAATAGCATTGGATGGGGAAGCCGTGATTTTATCCATCCCTTTATCATCATTCAGCCTTATCTGGTAATTAACTGATTCATCATTATAAATTGTGATATTAGATGGCATAGAGATTGTAGGTGGATTAGAAGCTGCACGTAGGTGTGCCCCTCTAGTAATCACTGTCCCATTTCGTACATCGCGTACACCAGAATTAGTCGCCAAAACAGCATTAATAATCGAATTACGTGCTAAAGTAGCTTTTTGCACTACTGTTGTTAAATCGCTAGTTGGATCAGCTAAGGCCTTTTCAATTTCTGCTAACGTCGCATTGGCCTTAACAAGAGCTGAATCCGTATTTGGCAAACCAACTGCTTTTGCTAGATACTCACCTATTTCAGCTGAAAGATTGGTCAACTTCTTACGGTTTTCATCTTGCTGTTTAGCTGTAACTTCTGATGATGCTATTGCAGCGGCTGCAGCCGCAACCAAGCTAGTTGTTACAGAAGTTGATTGAACTGCACTGACACCATTCTTACCAGTAATTTCAGTTGTTTTTAATTCAGCTGAGTCAATTTCAAGGTTCTTTGCTTCTTTTGAAGTAGAAGGTTGCTGGTCAATTGCTGTTGTCGATGTGCTCTGTTCAACAGACAGACTTGACACTACAGAAACATTCGATCCACTTGTTGATTGACTGGCACTAGCAGAAGCACTGACAGACTCGCTGAATGACGTACTATTAGAAATGCTGGCCGAAAGACTAGTAGAAGTGCTAACCGAGGCACTGGCTGACGAACTATTAGACACAGATTCTGACAGCGAAGTGCTTTCACTTACAGAAGTTGACAAGCTAGCAGAAGTTTCTGAGTCACTCATTGATGTCTCACCTAGAACCACTGTATTTCTTGTAGCCAAGATATCCTTTGATTCCACCGTCTTTTCAACTGCAACAGTATCATTAGCGTAGACTCTTGTCTGAGTGGCCGCAAAACCTCCCAAAATGGTTCCAGTTGCTGCTACACCTTTCAACAAATCTAAGGCAGTCAATTTTTGACTTGCCTGATCTTCTACTAATTCTGTTTTTACCTGCGTAGCATCAACACCCCCACGCATAACTTTAAACAGACCAAATAGGGAAGTTGAGGCCCGCAACCAATGTTTCCCTGACTTGATTAATTTATACCTTGTAACGCGGTCGGTCTCTCTATATTCACCTCGTTGACGTCTAAAAAACATGTCCACTCTCCTAACCTAAAAAAGAAATTCTTCTTTCTAAAAAATTTTATCTCCTTATTATATCCTAAACATACCCACAATTCAATATTTATGATTGAGACAAATAGAAAAATTAAGAAGCAAGTAGCTTTCCCTCTGACAACATAACCTAAACGACATTTTCTAGAAGATAGGAAATTCCAACTCCAAACTGAGGAGAAATATCATTTTGGGACAATAGAACAACGAAATCATCCCAGAAGAAGTGACCGCAGAGCCTATTGAATTAAATTGTTTTCACTAATTTATCTTCGTTACAACAAAAAATCCCACGAATGGCTTAGATCCGTAGGATTTTCTTGCTAGAACGATTATTATACTACAACACGGAGTTTGGCAAATCGATTTCATTTACCAAACGTAGTTAGTAAGGCAGTTAGCTAGTTAGCTTCCTTGCCGTTACAATGAAAAAATCCACGAATCGAAATCATTCGTGGACTTTTCCTAGTGAAGCCGTTTAAGTAAGCCGATTTTACACTACGACACGGAGTTTGGCAAATCGATTATATTTGCCAAACGTAGTTAGTAAGGCAGTTAGCTAGTTCGCCAAATAGCGACTAGCGTCCAACAATTAGGAACTTTAGTTCCAATTGTTGGTACTGAGTTACATCTTCTCTTCTAACTTCACATCTGGATACTTGTCCGCAAACCAGCGCAGGGCAAATTCGTTTTCAAAGAGGAAAACAGGTTGGTCGAAACGATCTTTGGCCAAGATGTTTCGACTTGAAGACATGCGTTCGTCTAGGTCCTCTGGCTTGATCCAACGAACGGTCTTTTTGCCCATTGGAGTCATGACAACTTCAGCGTTATACTCACCTTCCATCCGGTGCTTGAAGACTTCAAACTGGAGTTGGCCGACAGCGCCCAGCATGTACTCGCCTGTTTGGTAGTTCTTATAAAGCTGAATGGCTCCTTCTTGCACTAGTTGTTCAATCCCCTTGTGGAAAGATTTTTGCTTCATGACATTCTTGGCAGAAACTTTCATGAAAATTTCAGGAGTAAAGGTTGGCAGAGGTTCAAACTCAAACTTGTTTTTTCCAACTGTCAAGGTATCACCAACTTGATAAGTACCTGTATCGTAAACTCCGATAATATCACCTGCCACAGCATTGGTTACATTTTCACGACTTTCCGCCATAAACTGAGTCACATTAGATAGTTTGGCACTCTTTCCAGTACGAGTCAGGTTAACACTCATCCCACGCTCGAATTCACCCGAAACGATACGAACAAAGGCAATACGGTCACGGTGGCGCGGGTCCATGTTGGCTTGAATTTTAAAGACAAATCCTGAGAAATCCTTGTCATAAGGATCGACAATTTCGCCATCTGTTTTTTTGTGCCCGTGTGGTTCTGGAGCAAACTTGAGGAAAGTTTCGAGGAAGGTCTGCACACCAAAGTTTGTCAAGGCTGAACCAAAGAAGACAGGAGTTAGCTCGCCAGCTAAAATAGCTTCCTCTGAAAACTCATTTCCAGCTTCATTTAGAAGTTCAATATCATCTTTGACTTGCTCGTAGAATGGATTGCTAGCAAAGAGTTTATCACCATCTTCTAGACTGGCAAAACGCTCATCTCCTTTATAGAGTTCCAAGCGTTGGTTATAGAGGTCATAGAGCCCTTCAAAGGCTTTCCCCATCCCGATTGGCCAGTTCATTGGATAGCTAGCTATGCCCAAGACTTCTTCCAATTCTTGCAAGAGGTCCAGTGGCTCACGACCGTCACGGTCCAGCTTGTTCATAAAGGTAAAGACTGGAATGCCACGGTGCTTGACAACCTCAAACAATTTCTTGGTTTGGGCCTCGATACCCTTGGCAGAGTCCACGACCATAACCGCAGCATCCACCGCCATCAAGGTCCGATAAGTATCTTCTGAGAAGTCCTCATGCCCTGGTGTATCGAGGATATTCACGCGCTTGCCATCATAGTCAAACTGCATAACAGATGAAGTAACCGAAATCCCACGTTGTTTCTCGATATCCATCCAGTCAGACTTGGCAAAAGTCCCTGTTTTCTTCCCTTTTACAGTACCAGCCTCACGAATCTCGCCCCCAAAGTAGAGCAACTGCTCAGTGATGGTTGTTTTCCCCGCGTCCGGGTGGGAGATGATGGCAAAGGTACGGCGTTTCTTAATTTCTTCTTGTAAAGTCATCTTCTTCTCTTTCTTTTCTTTTTGGATAATGGTGAATGCTATATTTTATTTTATATTTTTACATTGGAATATTCTAACCCTTTCAACCTACCTATTATAGCGGATTTTAGGGAGTTTTTCAATTGCTCATTCGATGAAAAGGCAAGTTAGAGCATAGATTTCACCTGATTTCTCTTTTTCCACCGTTTCTTAAATACTTCATCAAAGAGAAGCAAGGCAAGAGAAAGAATAACCGACACAAGGAGGTACTTTATCCATAGAGGAGCATTCGAGATAAATGGTGTATCTCTTAAGAGGCCATAATTTCCACCCGTCACCTGATTAACCCCAACTAGAAAGAGATTGAGGATAAAGGTATAGGCTACAATCATATATTTCTTGAGCAAGTTCTTGTCATAGTGATTCATCAAGTAGACCAAGGAGTTGACCAAAAGAGCATAGTGCCCAATCAAAAATGAAAAACTGGTGATATGGGGGAAGTCATAGGGGTCAAAAACAGGGTAAACCAGTGCAAAGACCGCTCCACTAGCTCCTAAGAGGGCAAAATATTGCTTGCTCCGCCATTTATCTGGCAAGAAAACCACCGCAAACATCGCCAAACGGCAATGGTAAAATGGAAGGCTATTAGAAAAGGGAATGCCAAAACCAACATACCAACTATAAAGTACTAATAACTGGAGGATCTGAATCCCCTTAAACAAGTAGACAAAGCGTGGATTCTTGTGATAAGCAAACGCCCCATAAATACAAAGCACTAAAAGAAGCATCATAACCCCATACCAAAAAAGCGGAATGGGAGGAGGGACCGTCTGAGTTCTGGTGATAAATTGATGGAACATGTTTCTATCCTAACTCTTATTTTTTTTATTCTCTAGTTTTACCATTATAGCGAATTAAAAGCGATTTTTCAATTTCTATTTCTTTTCAGTTTGGCTCCCTTATTTATAGGAAAATATGGTAAAATAGAACAGACTAAAAATCATCATTTCACGAAAGGATGCAAGATGAAAATTACGCAAGAAGAGGTAACACACGTTGCCAATCTTTCAAAATTAAGATTCTCTGAAGAAGAAACTGCTGCCTTTGCGACCACCTTGTCTAAGATTGTAGATATGGTTGAGTTGCTAGGCGAAGTCGACACAACTGGTGTCGCACCTACTACGACCATGGCTGACCGCAAGACTGTACTCCGCCCTGATGTGGCCGAAGAAGGAACAGACCGTGATCGCTTGTTTAAAAACGTACCTGAAAAAGAAAACTACTATATCAAGGTACCAGCTATCCTAGACGATGGAGGGAATGCCTAATGACTTTTAATCATAAAACTATTGAAGAGTTGCACAATCTCCTTGTCTCTAAGGAGATTTCAGCAACTGAATTGACCCAAGCTACACTTGAAGATATTAAGTCTCGCGAGACATCTATCAACGCTTTTGTCACCATCGCTGAGGAGCAAGCTCTTGCCCAAGCCAAAGCCATTGACCAAGCAGGAATTGACGCGGATAATGTCCTTTCAGGAATTCCGCTTGCTGTCAAAGATAATATCTCTACCGACGGTATCCTCACAACTACAGCCTCAAAAATGCTCTACAACTACGAGCCTATTTTTGATGCGACTGCTGTTACTAACGCTAAAGCCAAGGGCATGATTGTCGTTGGGAAAACCAACATGGACGAATTTGCCATGGGTGGATCAGGTGAGACTTCTTACTACGGTGCCACTAAAAACGCTTGGGACCAGACCAAGGTTCCTGGTGGTTCATCAAGTGGTTCTGCTGCAGCTGTAGCTTCTGGGCAAGTCCGCTTGTCACTTGGTTCTGATACTGGTGGTTCCATCCGCCAACCAGCTGCCTTCAACGGGATCGTTGGTCTCAAACCAACCTACGGAACGGTTTCACGTTTCGGTCTCATTGCCTTTGGTAGTTCACTAGACCAAATCGGACCTTTCGCACCAACTGTTAAGGAAAATGCCCTCTTGCTCAACGCGATTGCCAGCGAAGATGCCAAAGACTCGACTTCTGCTCCTGTCCGCATTGCTGACTTTACTTCAAAAATCGGGCAAGATATCAAGGGAATGAAAATCGCTTTGCCTAAGGAATACCTCGGTGAAGGAATTGACCCAGAAGTTAAAGAAACCATCCTCAACGCAGCCAAACACTTTGAAAAACTTGGTGCTATCGTTGAAGAAGTCAGCCTCCCTCACTCTAAATACGGAGTTGCCGTTTACTACATCATCGCTTCTTCAGAAGCTTCATCAAACTTGCAACGCTTTGATGGTATCCGTTATGGCTACCGTGCAGAAGATGCAACTAATCTTGATGAAATCTATGTAAACAGCCGTAGCCAAGGTTTCGGTGAAGAAGTGAAACGCCGTATCATGCTAGGTACTTTCAGCCTTTCATCAGGTTACTACGATGCCTACTACAAGAAAGCTGGTCAGGTCCGTACCCTCATTATCCAAGATTTCGAAAACGTCTTTGAGGATTACGACTTGATTTTGGGACCAACTGCACCAAGCGTTGCCTATGATTTGAACTCACTCAACCACGACCCCGTTGCCATGTACTTGGCTGACCTTTTGACCATTCCTGTCAACTTAGCGGGTCTCCCAGGAATTTCAATTCCTGCTGGATTCTCTCAAGGTCTACCTGTCGGTCTGCAATTGATCGGTCCTAAATACTCAGAAGAGACCATTTACCAAGCTGCTGCTGCCTTTGAAGCAACAACAGACTACCACAAACAACAACCTGTGATTTTTGGAGGTGACAACTAATGAACTTTGAAACAGTCATTGGACTTGAAGTCCACGTAGAGCTCAACACCAATTCAAAAATCTTCTCACCTACATCTGCCCACTTTGGAAATGACCAAAATGCCAACACCAACGTGATTGACTGGTCTTTCCCAGGAGTGCTTCCGGTTCTCAATAAAGGTGTTGTCGATGCTGGTATCAAGGCAGCTCTTGCTCTTAACATGGACATCCATAAAAAGATGCACTTTGACCGCAAGAACTACTTCTATCCTGATAATCCAAAAGCCTACCAAATTTCTCAGTTTGATGAGCCAATCGGCTACAATGGATGGATTGAAGTGGAACTAGAAGATGGTACAACTAAGAAAATCGGTATCGAACGCGCTCACCTAGAGGAAGATGCTGGTAAAAACACCCACGGTACAGATGGCTACTCCTATGTTGACCTCAACCGCCAAGGGGTGCCTTTGATTGAGATTGTATCTGAAGCGGACATGCGTTCTCCAGAGGAAGCCTACGCTTATCTGACAGCCCTCAAGGAAGTTATCCAATACGCTGGCATTTCTGACGTTAAGATGGAAGAAGGTTCTATGCGTGTGGATGCCAACATCTCGCTTCGTCCTTATGGTCAAGAGAAATTCGGTACCAAGACTGAGTTGAAAAATCTCAACTCCTTCTCCAATGTTCGTAAGGGTCTTGAATACGAAGTCCAACGTCAAGCTGAAATCCTTCGCTCAGGTGGTCAAATCCGCCAAGAAACACGCCGTTACGATGAAGCTAACAAGGCAACCATCCTCATGCGTGTCAAAGAAGGTGCTGCAGACTACCGCTACTTCCCAGAACCAGACCTACCCCTCTTTGAAATCTCAGATGAGTGGATCGAAGAAATGCGTACAGAGTTGCCAGAGTTTCCAAAAGAGCGCCGTGCCCGTTACGTGGCTGACCTTGGCTTGTCAGACTACGATGCTAGCCAGTTGACTGCCAACAAAGTTACTTCTGACTTCTTTGAAAAAGCTGTTGCCCTCGGTGGCGATGCTAAGCAAGTCTCAAATTGGCTCCAAGGGGAAGTCGCTCAATTCTTGAACGCTGAAGGAAAAACACTCGAACAAATCGAATTGACTCCAGAAAACTTGGTAGAAATGATTGCCATCATCGAAGACGGCACTATCTCATCTAAGATTGCTAAAAAAGTCTTTGTCCACCTAGCTAAAAATGGCGGTGGTGCGCGTGAATACGTGGAAAAAGCAGGCTTAGTGCAAATCTCTGATCCAGATGTTCTGATTCCGATCATTCACCAAGTCTTTGCGGATAACGAAGTTGCCGTTGCCGACTTCAAGTCAGGCAAACGCAACGCAGACAAGGCCTTCACAGGATTCCTTATGAAGGCAACCAAAGGACAAGCTAACCCACAAGTCGCCCTTAAACTGCTTGCACAAGAATTGGCGAAGTTGAAAGAGAGTGAGTAATTCGCTAGTAGTCACCCAGTAGTCTAGCCAGCTACCTTTTCAATCATATAGTTAGGAGACACATGAAAAAGATTTACGCTCTTTTAATGACCTGTTTATTACTTGTTTTTCTATCCGTGCCTCAAATCGTTGATGCGGGTGTCGGACATTCCAGAAGTGGAGGAAGCAGCCGCAGTAGCTCCAGAAGTAGTAGCCGCTCAAGTGGAGGTGGAAGTCGTTCTGGCGGCTCATCCTACCACTACTACCGCTCTGGATACGGATCATCCTCTGACAGTTCTACTAGCTCTCCCTATCTAGGTTTTATGTTCATATTAGTCGGAGGAATCATACTAGTTGTTATCGTCAAATCCTTGCAGAATAAGTCTGGAGATTCGAGTTCAACCTACACTAGTAATGATTATCAAACGCTCCATCGTCGAGTTGAACACAACACACTGGCCATTAGCCGTGTGAAATACGGAGATCCGAACTTTGACGCGGAAGCTTTCACATCTTGGGTTAAGGAAGTCTACCTTAAATTGCAGGTTGCCTGGACTGAAAAAAATTGGAACTCTGTCCGCGCTTTAGAAAGTACCAGTCTCTACTCCCAACACAGTGCCCAACTTGAGGACCATATTCGAGCTAAAACAACCAATGTTTTAGAGAAAGTTTGTATCGAAAATGTTCGCATCAAGGAGTTCATTGAAAATCCTGACGGAAACGATACCTTAGTGGTGATTCTATCATCTACCTTGCGTGACTATGTCATTGACGATGAGACTCGCCGTGTCATTGAAGGAGACCCTAAAAAAGATCTCTTCACCGTGTATCAATTGAACTTTATCCGTCAACACGGTAGCCAAACGCAAGCAGTCAATCCAGACGAAGTTGTGAGCGACCACTGTCCAAACTGTGGCGCCCCATTGAAAATCTCTGCAGTTAGCGAGTGCGACTACTGTGGTGCCAATCTCTCTCGCAGTCCAAACCAATGGGTACTCGATACCTATGATGTTGTGGATGAAGACGAGCTTTATAATTAGGAGGAATTATGGGATTTATACGTGCAGCCTTATCAGCAGGCTTAAATAGTTTTAATGATAGTAAATTCAAGGAAGCCATTGTCCTTCCAGATAATGTCTCTGGCGACGCCTTGGCCATCAAGGGTCAATTACTCACAAAAGACCCAGATGGACGTTCTCGTCACAGCAATCAAAATACAGGTCTCTTGTCAGATGGCAGTGTGGTTATCGTTCCTCAAGGTTATACCGCTGTTTTGGTAAACAACGGTACCTTCCTTGGTGAAGTCCTCGAAGCTGGTAGCCACGAATGGCAAGCTGGTGATAACGCCTGGCTCCTTGAAAAAGGTGGTTTAAAAGGCACTTGGGAAAACTTTAAAAACCGTTTCTCTTTTGGTGGACAAGTCATCACCCAACAGGAAATCATCTTTATCCGCATGCAACCCATCGCGGGCAATAAGTTCGGCACACAAAATGCGGTCGAATACTTCAGTGAACGTTACCAACAACTGCTCAACATCCGTTTCTATGGCTTGTTTGATGTAAAAATCGCAGATCCCGTCCTCTTCTACGTGAGTTCTGTTAGCCGTCAAATTACTGACAGACAGCCATTTACTCTCCAAGATGTAGCTCAAGGAACGCTCCGTCAAAATATCGCACCGAAAATCGCGATTGCCATCGCCAAATATACCAATGAGAACAAGGTTGATATCTATAGCCTCAATGCCAATCAAGACACCTTTAACGAACTCGCTAAACAAGAGGTTAACAAGGTTTGGACAGGTCTCTACGGGATTGAAGCGACTAATATCTTGCTTGAAGACCTCAGCTACGATCAAGAAAGTCTTGATATCGTTCGCAAGCTTGATAGTGAGCTCGTGGCAATGAAGTACAACACGATTGAAATCGAAGAACGCCGTGCTCGTAACGAAGCTCTCATCGCTGCAGCTGCCAATGAAGGAAATGGCAATGGGATGAACATGTTTATGGGTATGAATCTTGGCCAAACTCTCGGTGGTCAACTAAGCCAACAAGTTCAAAATCAAACACCGGCTCAAAACACTGGGCAAACTGCCAGCAAGAATTTTTATATCGAAGTCGATGGAAAATACGTTCTCGTCACCAAGGACGAAGATGGAAATATCGTACCAGTCAACTAATTAAGCTCCTTCTGACATTTGAGTAATGTTGTCTTTTATGGTACAATAAAGAGTAAATTATTTTATTAAAGAGGTAAAAACATGATTGAAGCAAGTAAATTAAAAGCTGGTATGACCTTTGAAACAGCTGACGGAAAATTGATCCGCGTTTTGGAAGCTAGCCACCACAAACCAGGTAAAGGAAACACCATCATGCGTATGAAATTGCGTGATGTCCGTACTGGTTCTACATTTGACACAAGCTACCGTCCAGAGGAAAAATTTGAACAAGCCATCATCGAGACTGTCCCAGCTCAATACTTGTACAAAATGGATGACACAGCTTACTTCATGAATACAGAAACTTACGACCAATACGAAATCCCTGTAGTCAACGTTGAAAACGAATTGCTTTACATCCTTGAAAACTCAGAAGTGAAAATCCAATTCTACGGAACTGAAGTGATTGGTGTCACAGTTCCTACTACTGTTGAATTGACAGTTGCAGAAACTCAACCATCTATCAAAGGTGCTACTGTTACAGGTTCTGGTAAGCCAGCAACGATGGAAACTGGACTTGTCGTAAACGTTCCAGACTTCATCGAAGCAGGACAAAAACTCGTCATCAACACTGCTGAAGGAACTTACGTTTCTCGTGCCTAATCTCTAGAAAGAGGTCATTCTATGGGAATTGAAGAACAACTTGGCGAAATCGTTATCGCCCCACGTGTACTTGAAAAAATCATTGCTATTGCTACAGCAAAAGTAGAGGGTGTTCACTCTTTTTCAAACAAATCAGTATCTGACACCCTTTCAAAACTTTCTCTTGGTCGCGGTGTTTATCTACGAAATGTTGATGAGAAACTAACAGTGGACATCTACCTTTATCTTGAGTATGGGGTAAAGGTACCAAAAGTCGCTATGACTATTCAAAAAGCTGTCAAAGATGCTGTTTACAATATGGCTGATGTGGAATTGGATGTTGTTAATATCCATGTTACAGGTATCGTCCCAGATAAAACACCAAAACCTGACTTGAAAGACTTGTTTGATGAGGACTTCCTCAATGACTAGTCCACTATTAGAATCTAGGCGTGAGCTCCGTAAGTGTGCCTTTCAAGCTCTCATGAGTCTTGAGTTCGGTACAGACACCGAAACTGCTTGTCGTTTCGCCTATACACACGATTGTGAAGATACTGATGTGCAACTTCCAGCCTTTTTGACAGAGCTCGTTTCTGGTGTTCAAGCTAAAAAGGAAGAACTTGACAAGCAAATCACACAGCATTTAAAAGCAGGTTGGACCATCGAGCGTTTAACACTCGTGGAGAGAAACCTCCTTCGCTTAGGAGTCTTTGAAATCACTTCATTTGACACCCCTCAGCTGGTTGCTGTTAACGAAGCTATCGAGCTTGCAAAGGTCTTCTCAGATCAAAAATCTGCCCGTTTTATCAATGGACTGCTCAGCCAGTTTGTAACAGAAGAACAGTAAATAGAAAAAAGTGTTTGACAGATATCAAACACTTTTTTCTTTGCCTTCCACTATCTAAAAAAGTGGTAATAGACATAATTATAAACAAAGATCCAGATGGGTTTTGCATAAATGAGAAAGTTGAAAAAGCTATGGCACAGGATGGTGATTTTTAGGTTCTTTGTCCAACGGTAGGCAAGGGCATAGAAGAGACCGCCTAAACTATAAATAATCAAACTGATAGGATCTCTGTGAGTTAGGATCAAATGACTAAGTCCAAAGATAAGAGCAGATAGGATAACATCCAGATAGTACTTGGACTGGGGGAAAAAGGTATTCATAAAGTACCCTCTATAAATCAGTTCCTCCAATATAGGTCCGACGACTACTGTTAAACTAAAACTGAGAACAGTTGATAGAAAAGTTGGTTGCCCATTGGAGTATAGAATCGAAAGAAGATCTTGAAAGATATACTTGTTATCAATTTGGTGATGAAACTGTAACTGAAAAGCATCCACCAATTGACGATTAAAATAAGTAGCCACTAGACCAAATACAAGGTAAAAGAATCTTGACTTCTTTGAACTCTTTTTTTCAAAAATATAGAGCATCTCTTTCTTTTTGAGCCAGTAGATAAATAGTAGCAAAAGAGCTATTACTTCAACTGTTGAAAAGATAGAATAGCCATCTACCCCCCATCCCAAAAACTTAGTCTGGTAGATAAACCGATAGAAATACCAGCAAGATAAAGACTCCTAAATGCCCTAGTTTTTTCATTTTTACAAACTTCCTTAACTTCTTGTTCCGCTATATAACTTATACTCGTGATTTAGATTCTTAATTTTTTTCAAATTTGAAAATCATTCAAACATTACAAGCTTCTATATCTAGTATAAATCATTTTTGACCAGTGTGCCATCCATCTCCCCAACTGTCAATTTTTCGTCCTGAAATGTATGTTCTCTAGAAAAAATGAGACCTTTCTAGTCTCATTTAGTCATTCTTAATACTTTCTAAAGCGTTGGTAACGTCCTTCGAGGAGCTGTTCCAAGGCTAAGCCTTGCAAGCGGTCAAGCTCTGCATGCAATTCATTTTTAACACGAGCTTGCAGTTCTTTACTGGAGAGACCAGCCTCTGAAATTACTTTATCCACGATTCCCATTTCTAGGAGTTCGTGTGAAGTGATTTTCATTAACTCTGCTGCTTCCATAGCACGCCCCGTCTGAGTGATCTCAGCCGCATCCGGTGTATGAAGCATTTCATTGGAGTCCGAACAATCCGCCACCTTAAGGGCAATCTTAAAGCGTGAGTTGGACCAGATCTGATCATCCACCACACCTGATGGCTTCTGCGTGGCTAGGATCAAGTGAACCCCGAGGGACGGGGTATATTTTTTGTAAATAGCAGAGCGGATAAACAAGAGAAAAATATAGAATTTTCAAGGTACTGGAAGGAAAATGTCTTTGTCCCATTATACCATATGCGTGACACCGTGAGAAGATGAGAAAAGCAAAAGAAAATCACCTGAAATAAATTCAGGTGGTTAATGAAATTTTGCAGCTAGTTGAAGAAACTTTCAATCCAACCACTTATATTGTTTAACAATATTCCTAGCTGGCCAATAAGTCCATCCATCTCCAAAACTTTATTCTCATACTCATTAATTTTTATGAGTAACTCATCAATATTTTCGTCCATGGCCTTAATACTAGAATCAAAATATGAAATCAGATTACCTGCGGGTGTAACAAATTTCGTATCATGCAAATTTCCAGTCCAGGAATCATCATGTTCATCTTTTTTAGAAGCTACAGTTTTTTTTTGCTTAACAAACTCACTTTTAATTTTCCTTAATTCGTCATATATTTCCTTGACTTTTTTTGCCTCTTCTAAGTAACCTTCTTTTTTTGATTGAGCTGAACTAATCTGCGATTGAATTGCAGCTTGTTGACTAGCGTTTGACATAATTCCTCCTCTTAAATTTACTATTTATAAAATTCATTCAATAGAAATACCATTGTCAACAAGATGGGTGCTAAAATTAATGTTGCCATACATATCCATACTTGACGCTTATACACCACTTCCATACCACTGTATCTCTCAACAAAAGACTCTTTGGGACAAGCAGGGTTATACCAAACCATCATCTTTGAGCCCTTTGGAAAAGCATCTTCCAAAACACGTGTAACAGAAACGACAGAATTTCTATAAATTGTTATCTTTTGAGCTAATAACTCCGACCTCGAAGTGGCTTGTACACTCTTCCAAGGAACTGATATGAGAATGACTCTATGGTAGTCCAGATTTCTTTGATAAGTATGCCCATCAACTTTATATTCAACAATTGGAGGACCTGCTGGTTTTGAATACTTGTATCCTACTACAACTCCCTCAACACATGCAGTAGATAAATTTTTTATCCTTAGTTCTCTTTTGTAAAAATAACGGAAAAAGAAAAGTACAGATGAACAGAGTAATAAAACTCCAAATAGCAACAAAAAATAAAGCTTTAAATCTGACATATAGTTCTCCTACTTCATTTGAATATCTGATATACTTAGATTCATTTTTCTTTCATCTACAATCTTTGTAACAATCGATTTCTGTTCAGTTGTTAAAGGAAGTAAGAAAATTGTTGCAGATTGTGTAGGCAGCTCCCCGCTTTCAGAAATTTTGTATTCAACTAATTCATTTTGGTAGATTTGCTGTCCCGCATAACTCCAACTAATTTTAAATTTAGCATCATGATTAATGTCAGTATCCGTCTTGTTTAATATCATAAATACTGCATACTCCTGCTCATTAAATGTATATGTACTACCAGAATAGTATAGAGTAACTTCTCCTTGATTACCTACCTCAGGATGTTCTTCAATTAATTTCTTTCCAAACTCTATTAATTCCGAAGTTTTACCTTCATATTGTGGTGCTACTACAAATTTTAATTTTTTCTCCTCCTTGACAATCGTCTCATTTTTATTAGCCTCTTTATCTTTAATCCCATTAGAGCAACCTCCAAGTATTAACAATAAAATTATAACAAACAGCTTCTTCATTTTTTCACCTTTCTATTCAAAATCCAATTAATGCCTTTTCCTATTTTCATTTCTAACTCCTTAATATTATTCGTATTTAATTATATCATACGAAACTTATAATAGAAAAACTCACCTGAATTAAATTCAGGTGAGTTCAAATAGTTATGGAAAATCTTTGTATTGACTCTCTGCGATTTCAACCATTTTCCTACGATTATGACGTTCCTTGGAATCTTTTCCGCCTTGGATATATCGTTCTCTACGCTCCGCTCGTGACTCAGGAGCTTTCGTATACATATTCTGACCGATGGACTGAGCCATACTAGCATCTGCGCTTCGAAAGGCTTCACCAACCGCCCCAAGGTACTCATCTAAGGAACTAATCGTCTCCACCATTTCCTTAGAGAGTTTCTTAATACCATCTGTCGCAGCTTCTATCTTTTCCGTCGCACTTGAAGAAATGAGGTCCGAAACGTTATGTTCTAACTCACCACTCATATCTTTAAATGCACCATTCACCCGGCTGAGATTATCCGGATTAATTTTCTTATTACTCATCGGCTGTCTCCCTTGTCTACTTTATAAAGGTTTTTTAGAGCTGGATGCTGCTCTAACCAGGCATTCGCCTCTTGGCTGTTACGAATCTGAACATCTGAGGCTTCCCCATCATCATTCAGTCCATAAACGGTTAGGAGGTCTTCTCCCTTGGGGGCGAACCAGTGTAACAAGGTATCAAACCACTCATCCGGTGTAACCTTATCTGGACGGATATAAAGCGACCAATCCTGATTGATAAGTTTATCTTTTAGGTCCGGATAAAGACTATAGAGATTGATATTAGGGTCTGGGACTTGCCCTTCAGAGCCAGTTACACCAATCTCATTCGAAGGATCAAAATAACCTAGACTCCTTAAAACCTTATTATAATTAGTTACTTGCGCTATATCACTTATGTCATAGTCCCTTCCAAACTTTGTATCTTTTGGAAGTTCCACCACTTCTTCCGTCTCCACATTGAGATAGACATCTTTGTAAATTCGATTCTCTTCATCCGATAAATCACCAATTCTCAACCTAAAATAGTGAGTACCCTCAACATAATAGGAGTCAATTAGATTAATAGGAATACTTTTCTGATTGTAGCTTCGCACTGCCTGATATAGGTCAATCTTTCGCTCAGGCAAGCCCTCCTTGTCTAAATTATACAAAATCAAGTTCCAATACTCTCCCTCCATCTGGAGATGAGGTAGGGTATGTAGCTTTTTTTCATCCTCTACTATAAAAGTCTTGTACTCATCTGTGATCGCATATGTTTTACTGACAAATAAACTCCCTTTATTGCTAGGCGCAAGGACGTATTGACTCTTATCTCCAAATAGTTGAAAGTCTGATTTTTCCATGGCAGTTCGCATTCTATACTCTTGTTCTTTTGGAGTTTGACTGGGTTTCAAGAGAAGTAAGAAACAAGCTCCTGTTATGACTAGAAAAAGAAGAAGGAGGGACCAGACAACTTTCCGATTCCTAAATACCTGTTTGTTCACTATTAGTTACCTCCTATTCCAACTAAGTGATTGAAATAAAGACCCTCCGCCTTACTATAATCATCATAGGTAAAATTATAATCTTTAATATCCTGTGTTACATTTTGGAATTCATTCAATCCTTTTACGAGCTTTTCTCCACCCAGTTGCTCAGGAGAAATGCTGCCATCCCCACTGAAAAGAGCTTTCACTTCCTCTGTATAGTCCCCAGATGGTTCAATCGCATTCAATTTTCTTTCTAGTTTATCTAAATCATCAACTGCTTTTGCTACATTATTTGGGTTTTGCTCTAAAATCCGACGGAAATAATAACCTCGTAAACCATTTTGCTGGAGGTCTGCCATCCGAAGATTGGCCTCAAAGTCATAACGAGATTGACCAGAAATATGCTTATAGCTATTTCCTTCTTTTATTGCTGTAGCACCTGTATCCATTTCTTGATTTAAAAGATCGTTATCCATTTTTTCCAACTCTGATTGAATCTTTTGAGCTTTCTCAAAATGTTCTAAGAAACCACCAGCAACATGTGAACTAGCTTTTTTTATATTCTTATATTTTTTAAAATCAGTTTCACTCAGTGCCTTTGTACCATTTTTAGCTATAGCATCAAATATGTTTTTCTCCTCTTTGGTTGCTGCTGCTGCTTCTACCATATTCCAAAAGAAACCTGCAGCCGGGTTCATAGATACAATGTTCTTAGTTGTATTATAAGCCGATTCCAGCCATAAACGGTCTTTTTGCTTTCTAAGTTCTTCCATTTTATCTAATTTTTTAAGCTGATCCTGCTCCTTATAACTACTTACACTAATCGTTTCAGAGCCATCTTTTCGATCTATTCCTAAATCTTGGATTGTAAAGGTATATTCACCATTCTTCTTCGAAGAGGTAAAACTTCCTGCTTTAATATTTCGTTTAGTCGTCGCTGTAAAATCACCAATTTCCCCATTGCCTAGAGAAACTCTTTTAGCCGTAATTGTGGTCTTTCCAAATTTTTCAGTATTCATATACGTTAAAATATTATTTAGACGACCATAGCGAACGGAGGTTTCCTTTAATGCTTTTAAGCGTTCTTTTGCTTCCTCTTCCTCTTTTAACCATTCTTCATACTCTTTACTATTGTAGTCTTTTGGCATAGGCTTTCTCAACGATTGCCCCTTAGCATTAAGGCCATCTACAATCGTATCAATACTAGATGATAATTTCGCTGTATAGACTTGAACCTCTTTCACATCTCGATTAGAAAGAACCTCAAAGAATGCCCCTAATCCATCAACTTCACCTTTCTCAGCAGCCTTTTCTAGACGATTGGCAACTAGCATCGTCGTTGGGAGACTAGCATCATCCACTTTCGCTCTGGCTAATTTTTCAAAATAGTCTTTTTTTGTCTTATATCTAGATTCAGAAATTAAAACCTTTATGATTTCAACATCATCAGAGGTATAAGCCGCATCAAGATAATTGACATTATCCTGTCTTAAGTCACCTCGTTGGATAGCATCCAAAATATTTAAAGCTGGAATAGAAGTTATGGCCTTGGCATTTTGAGTCAAAATTGCTAAAGACTCAAAGGTCTCGGCTGACTTTGTTATGTCAGTCTCTAGTTTTTCATGAGCAGTCTTAATTCCCTTATGTGTTTCCTTTCGAGACTTCACTTCCTCCAAAATCAAACTGTCAGCTGTGGAATCAAAATTAGAAATTGTGGCATCCCCTTCTCCCATTACATCAACAGCTTGCTGAACTACTTTTATGACTTTACTTTTTACTATTGCAATTACATCACGTTGCTGGGCTTCCAAAGAGTTCGTTAGAGTGGTCATAGATTCATCATCTGTAAAAGCCAAGGAAGAAAAACCCAAACCTTTCAATTCTCCCGTAAAGGTGAAAACTTGTTGACCATAGGTCATGACAGCTTTTGGAGCATCTTTAAATACCGTTGTTTGTATCGTATTCAACTTCTCAAAGAATGCATTAATGGCCTCTGCCTTCTCACCTTCAAGGCTAGTATTAAACTCTCGGACTGTATCACTCGCCGCTTCTTCAAAACGTCCGCCAAAACTATGAATACTAGTTCCATAGCTGTCTAAACCAGCTATATTTTTCACTTGTATCGACATCTACTTCTCCTTTCTAGTTGCCATTTAAAGCCATATTTAAGGCGTATCGGGCATTTGATTCTGCTAACCGAGCGCTTTGTAAATCTGATTCTGCTTCCGAAATCTTACTATCCAGCAAAGATAAAATTTCATCCTTTTTTTCAGACAGCATTTTCTCTAATTTGTCCAAATCTTCTCTCTCTTGTTTTGCCTCGTCATCATACTTTTCGCCTGCAATATAAGATGACAACGATGAGGATGTCCAGATATCTGTAGATTCATTTTTAACGTTCTTTCGCTCAGCTTCTAATTCTGCTTTTCTACTAGCCGCTTGGCTTGTTACTGACGAAGCGCTATACAAGGCATTGGTCAACGCTATAATAGTTTCAATATCTTTAGCCATAGCTATCCTCCCTTTCTATATCATTAATACTTTCATTCTACTTGCTACCCCATCGGAAACATAGTAGTGTTCTTGTTCTTCTAATTGTAGCTCACGAACAGGTCTATTTGTGACAGTCAGAACTGATTGTTCGCTTAAGCGAAGGCCGATAACAGCCTGCTTATAAGCACGAGCAGTTTTTGAGACCACATCAATGTGTTTAGTAATCAACGGAGAACTCATTACAAGAGAACCATATCCAGCTCGTATTCCTTTATCTAGGACATAAGCCAACGTATCAAGCGCTTCTGAGTTTAATTCTACCACTAATTCGGTTAAATTGTAAACAACCACCGTTGCGACATGGTCTCGCTGTTTGCCTTCTAACCGTTCCTGAATCTTGAATTCCATCATATCTAAGCCTTCTAGATATTCCTCTGGACTTGCAAGAATCGTCACTCCTTCCATTTCAGGTAAGTTATGATACTTCGGTGCCAAGACGATGACTTTCTGTTTCCCTTTGGCAATGTGTCTCACCAAGGCTGTCATCTGCTCTTCTTTATCTGTTAGGTAGAGAAGATTGCCTTTAGCCAGGTTCCAAGTAACGGGCTCAACTGTTTCCAAGTCAAGTCCTAATGGCACGAGGCCGTGTTCATAGGCAGTCTGCACGCTTGCTCGGCTATAGAAGTCTTTCTCTGTCAACTCCTCTGGCACCATCGGAATGGCACTTGGGCGTTGGCCTGTCCAAGCTTCTTGGAGGGAAGCGACTGCTTGGCGCAGGTTGTTAAGGACTTGGGTGTCATTGGCTCCATAAACTGGGAGTGCCAGCTGGATGACATCCACCTCTTCACGCTTCATAAGGGCACGTCCCTTGATATCTTCCATAGTCATAGCAAGTGGCGTAGAGCCCACGATGGCTCGCACTTCACCTGCCTCATTTTGTGGTAGGCTCAACTGGTGCTTGAAGTTCGAGTAGAGTTGAGCACGGAGGTTGGTCTGGCGACCGGCTGTCACCAAGAGGTGAACCCCGATACTGAGACCTTCACGAGAGATACGCACCAAGAGCTTGAAAAGTTCCGCCTCATAGGCTTCTTCCTTAAAGGCTTCATAGCTATCTAAGAGGATGACAATGGCCGGTTCTTCCTGACCACTAGCCTGACGGTAGAGTTCCAAGGTCCCAACTCCATAGTCCGCAAGGAGTTTCTTACGACGGTTGAGTTCTTTCTCCATGATTCGTACAAACTTAGAGATCTTCTCCGTTTGGTCCAGAAGCATGGTATCCGCCACCTGTGGAAGCTTAGACAATGGAGCCAAACCATTGGTACCAAAGTCCATCAAGTACATGGTAAGGGCCTTGGGACTGAATTTGCGAGCCAAGTCCATACCAGCAGTCTGAAGGAAGGTGGTCTTTCCTGTACCCGGACTTCCGTAAAGGAGGATATGACCATCCTTGGAGAGATTGATAGAGACAGCTTCCTGCTTCTGGGCCTGCGGGATATCCGCCATCCCCAAGAGGACAGAGAGTGGTTTCTCTTGTGTCCAGGCTACTGTCGGTTGCACTTCTTCCAGCTCGTCTAGCGTAATGCGCTCCTTAAGTGGTGGCAACCATGGCTGTGGTACTGGAGGAATTTCTTGTTCTTCACACAAGAGCTGGATATGGTGCACTATCGCATCCAACTCTGTCGGAACTTCCTTGATCTCATCCACATCTTCTAAGCCTGATAGATCTTCATTCAAGATCTCATATTGGCCCAATTCATTGATTAGGTAGATGGTATGATCTTCGATCCCCATATCGTCCTTGTCCGGCTGGTAATCTGCCCCTGACCAGGCTGACTGGAAGAGCTCATAGACTTCGTTATTCCCGACCTGTAGATAGGCACGTCCTGTCTGGGTAATCTCGGCCGCGTCCGGTGTATGAAGCATTTCATTGGAGTCCGAACGGTCCGCCACCTTAAGGGCGATCTTGAAGCGTGAGTTAGACCAGATCTGGTCATCCACCACACCAGATGGTTTCTGAGTAGCTAGGATCAAGTGGACCCCGAGGGAACGTCCGACCCGAGCGATGGATACCAGCTCCTTGATAAAGTCTGGCTGGTTAACCTTGAGCTCTGCGAACTCATCTGAGATGAGAAAGAGGTGAGGGAGCGGTTCTGTCGCTTCTCCGTTTTTAAATTTCTTCTGGTATTGATTGATATGGTTGACTTCAAACTCTCCAAAGAGTCGTTCACGACGATGGATCTCCGCATTGATCGAAGCCAGAGCCCGCATAGATTGGGCACCATCCAAGTTGGTAATGGTCCCCAAGAGGTGGGGCAGGTTTTTAAAGAGATTGGCCATTCCACCACCCTTGTAGTCAATCAGCAAGAAAGCCACATCATGAGGGTGGAAGTTGACGGCAAGAGACAAGATATAGGATTGGATGGTTTCAGACTTCCCTGATCCAGTCGTCCCTGCGATCAAACCATGAGGCCCATGAGCTTTTTCATGGAGGTTGAGCTGAACAATGTCATCCTTGCCGCGTAACCCAATCGGAACAGCCAAGCTCTTGTAGGGTGCATTCTTTTTCCAACGGCTCGATACCTGCAAGTCCTCAAAGGTCTCCGCCCCATACATTTCCATAAAGGTCACGGAATCTGGGATCGAACTCTTAAGGTTTTGGAGGTGACTTAGCGGTGCCAAGGTACGAGCAATCCGCTCCTTATCATAATCGGCTGGGAAATGATCCAAACGGAAGTCCGTTTCTTTCAAAACTCCCTCTTCCATGACCAGTTGGCCCGTATTACGGTCCTTGATGTTGATGACTGTCTGGATATTCTCAGACAAGGAACTCATCACATCCTCTACAAAAATAAGAGAACAGCCTAATTCCGTTGGATCTTCGGTAAAGAATTCCATGATAACATGGTCCAAAATCAACTTTTCATCTGTCACTAAAACCACGTAATGGGGATGGAAGAGAGTGCTCTCCTTGTGGGATGCTTCTTCCTTTTGGCTACGACGTAGTTTCAAGATTTGGTTCAAACTGTTTAAAACTTGGTCTCGTGTCCGTTGATTGTAGACAAACCCGCGGACATTCAGCTCTTGCAGTTTGGCATGAGGTAGCCAACGCATCCAAGACCATTGTTCTTTTTCCTCTTCCGGCAAGATCGTAATAAACTGCACATCATGATAAGAATGAAAGGTAGCTAACTGCATCACCAAAAGCTGCAGTTGTTCTAGGACGAGATTTCTAGGTCCAATATAACCCACCGGTCCATGGCTAAGGTTTGCCGGAATCGGCATATCTGGAATTTTTTTGTGACGACTATAGAGAGCGTATCCCTCTTCTTCCAGAGCATCCTTCTTACCGCTGCGCTCCTGTTGACCATATTTCAAGTCATAGCTAGTCGGCATTTTCCCGAGTCCCAAACGATAGTATAAAAAGTCAAAATGCAAGGGAGTTTTTTCATAAATCCGGTGATTGTAACTCTCAACCAAGTCCGTCAACTCTAAAATAGTCGGAAAATGATAGTGCATCCCTTCTTTTTGTTCCCGTTCCAGACGAGTCAATTCCTTGACCTTATCTTTCAGGTACAGACGATAGAGATCGATCCGTTCCTTCTTATCAGCCTTGTACTTTTTACGATTTTTGATAAAACCACGGATAGAAAAAATCATTGTGGTTATGGACATCCCTACTGTCGCAAGAATATAAATCCCTCGAGGTTGAATCAAGGTGATTAAGACGGTTACCCCGACCATCATAAGAGGAGGAATGATTAGCTTTAACAGTTCATCACTCGGCTTTACCGGCTCCTGTCCAGGGGGATTGATCAAGATTTTATCCTCGCTGCCACGATAGATGATTCGTGGAGAACGATGATAATCTGGATAATCTTCATAAAAGCCATATCGAGATGGTTCTCTCAGAGTCAGTTGTTTCCCGACTTGGGCAGGTCCCTGAACCCATACTTCATCTGGATAGAGCTTTATTGTCACCGCCCCTAGACTCAACTCATCTCCAAAACCAATCAATTGCTGGTCCATTTGTTCCAGATGATTATTTCGATAAAACCCGCCTTTTAGTCGAGTTAGCATCCATTGATTCTGAGATTTTTGGAGTAAGAGTTCAACATCTTCATCTAGTGTGATCAACGCACCTCTTTGAGAACCGATCTGAAACTCGGATAAATCCAAAAGATCATAAACCCTTGGCTCCCCTTCTCGGAGATAAAAGACAACCTCACCCAAACGTAGACCATCTTTCAATAATCCCACTTCGTCCTCATACTGATAAAAGACTTCGTCACCGTCAAGCTTGAGCTGAATCGGTCTCTCCTGATGAGGGAGGTAGACTTGAGCTTTTTCAGTATCCCCGACCAAGACCGTCTTATCTGCACTCAGTTCTACTTCATAACGCAGACCTTGGCTGTAGAAAATGATTTGTTTTTTCATAATTTCTCTCCTTGGTCTACTTTAATTGCTAGAGGAGCTGCTAGGGCTAGATTTCTTCTCAGATGAAGGTTTGCTTTCAGAAGCCTTGTCTTGTGAACTAGGACTAGTAGATGCATTAGAGCTAGAATCACCTGTTAATAGCTCACTTCGGCTATCCCAGTATTTCTTATATTCACTCTCCAAAGTATTCAGTTTACTTTCACGATCTTTCCCTGACAACTTGCCATCTTCCCGAACCTGCTTGATTTCCTGAGTCAAAGCATAGAGAATCAAGTCACTGTCATTAATCCGCTTGGCAATATCAAGCGCCTCTTCAAAGCGATTGCGCCCAACTTGAATCCAATAAGTCAAATAAAGCTCATCGGACTTGAGGGTCACATTATTCAGGATGACCTTCTTTTGTTCAGAAGAAAATTCCAATCCCTGAATATAAGAATAGGCCAACTCATACTTCTGCGTATTAGGCAAGCTAGCAGGAGCAATTCCCTCTAATTCTGTAATAACACCACTATAATCTACTTTAATAAAGGCTGTATCCGCCTGCAACATCTTTTCTTTGAAGGGATTTTGCACGAAAATCAGATAGATGAGTGGAACGATTAACAAAACAACACTCGCTGTCAACCAAATCGTCGCAAGCTTAAATACACGATGCCGTCTACTTGGAACCAAGACCAAATCCGCCTGTTCTTTCGCAGATTTCTCTACATAATACCGTTCCAAAATAGCAACTGCTGTTGCAATATCATCTGCCTGACACAGGTCATTTAAAAAGTCTGGCAAGGTCTCTAATTCCAAGGAACCATTGTAAAGATCCATAAAGTCCAAATCCCTAAATAGAGTTACAGTAAAACACTTAGCCTGACGTAAAAAATCTTCTGAGGATATTGATTGAGGAACCATCAGATCAGGAATTCCACGATAAGCAATCTTAGCCTGAGCATCCTTGGTAATAAAGAGATTTACTGGATGCAAAAGGAAGGTCACTGGCAACTCCAAGGCCCCCTCTAAACGAAAAACGTTTAGCGCCAAACGAATCCTCTCCGAAATGGTGCGACTCTTTATTTCTTCATAAGTCAGTCCATGAGCTTCAACTTGATAGGAGAAGGTTACACTATCCTCATCAGAAACCATCGATTGCTCCAAAAAGAATGGATGATGCAAATCCAACAGTAACAGTTCACGTAAATCTTGACTCGCTACATCTGAGCGCTTAAGGCTCAATTTCCAAGTTGTTTCATTTTTTTCATAGATAAATGGCTGTTCACCAAATACAAATTTTTCTTCAGTCACCTATATCTCCTCTATCTCTACTAAATCTCCTGTCGTCATGGGATAATCAGACAGTTGTTTCCCTTCATCAATCAACAAACCTTTATTGACAATTCTTAGTTGATATTTTTTTCGCTTCTTATCCGGATTAAAAATGGCATCCACTTCTCGGATTAATCGACGCACTTCAATCCGACGTGGAATACGAATATCCACATCTCTTTCTTTCAGGCGTAGGGTAATATTGATATGTTGCTCCACTTCTTACATGCCTCCTGTATCTGATTTATCTTTTTCCTCACAAGTCGTCTTGATAGATTTACTAAAAGTTTAATCCATCCCCTCTACCATCACGCGATAACTCATCACAGCGGTTGCTCCAAAAAGCAAGAAAATTAATGCTATATAGAATATCTCTGGAAGAAAGTCACTTAATCCACTTTTTTCTACCTGACCTATATTTGTTTGAAATTTAGCTATTTTTTTTGAATTTGGTTGAAACAACTGCTCTTCGGAAGTTTTTTTAACTGGCTCCTGTATAGCAGAAAACAGTTGGCCCCTTTCTGTGATCAACTGTTCCTCTTGATGTTGCTGCATGTCTTGCAACTTCTTTTGAGTCGCTTCGTTAAAAAGCTCCTTGATTTGTTCAGATTGTAATCCAAATTTTAATCCCTCTTTCTTCTCAAGTCGGGAGTCATCAATCTGGAGACTATTATCTTTCAAATCATCTGCAGCAGCCATTGAGACTGCTGCACATGCTACTAAGGTAAGAAGTAAAAGAATTATTTTTTTCATTTCCTATTCTTTCTCAGTTTGAAATACTTGAGGCCAAAAGCTTCTTTCTTTGATAAAAATATTCATAACAAGTAATCCAGCTACGACAATCGTCATTGCAATAAATGCTAAAATGTTTGCTGGTTGCCCATCAAAATATCCTGAGAGTAAAGCTTCTAATATTGATAAAGCATTGAGATTTTTGATAAAGGCTGGGAAGCCTGTTAGACTGGCCGTCGTCCCAATTGCATTCGACAGATAGACAAAGCTAATCATCATAAAGAAGGCAAGGCCCATTCCAATTACTCGGAAATGTTTGAGCAATAAATACTGTCCTTGAATCAGTACTAACGCAGCCAAAACAATCAGCAAGACCCATGACGGTTGGTATTCACGGCCAACATGAAGCTGTGCACTCGATACAATACCAACTACTAGACCAACTACTACAGCCAAAATAGAGAGTAGCCCAACTGTCATAATATCCGTATCATGTAGCTTATCTAGTTTGAACTTATCTTTAACTTTGCGAATAACATTTTGAGTTGCAAACAGGTAGGCTGTAAAGAGACTAATAATCTCCAATAGTAAAATCCATGTAAACGGACGGTAAACATTGACAGTCGCTTTTACTGAAGTAGAATTTTGAGCAACAGGGTTGGATAAGAAGTTGAGCAATACTTCGTTTGGTACCCCATTTTCATAGGCATTATTCAAAACCTTCACGAAGGATTCTACAAAGTTTCCATTATTAGTCAATTCTTCATTAAACTGTGTCATCAAAGATTCTGCGTCCTGTGATAACTTTTCTGTGCTACTTTGAGCATTTGACAATTCACGATTGAAATTACCTAAAGTCTCATTAACAGACTCTGCCGCCTTAACATTACTTTGAGAAGACTCCTTCACACCCGTAGTTTCTGATAAGAGAGCCGCATAATCAGTATTTAGAGCCGCCAATTGATCATCAGTATTTTTAAAGGCCTCATTTCCTCCGTCTTGTGCCTTTTCCAAATTCTCTAGTTTCTCTTTTAACTGGTTGTACTTATCCAATTGGTCCTTTATTTTGGTATCCAATTCTTGGTTGGTAGTCAAAACATCTCGCACATTTTTTTCTAGAACAGGCTTCAGAGTAGTCAATTCTGATAAGGCTTTATCTACTTTCCCTTTAGTACCATCTGTATCGGTACCACTAGCAGGTGTAGTTAAGCTGTCTTCATATTTCTTCAGATTTGAATCAATCGCTTCAAACCAAATATCTGATAATGCTTTAGACACATCACTATTTTTTAACCCTTTGACGGTATCGTATGCTTGTTTTAGTGATTCTACCTTTTGGTAGTCAGAAGCTATTTTCTGAACCTTTTGTCCATAAGACACTGCTGCTTGCTGAACACGTAACACATCTATCGGCGCACTGACTGCTTGAACATCATTCAAGGAAATATCAACAGTCTTTGGATCCGCTTTTGGTGTTGGGCTTGAAGTTCCAGTTGAACCTGAAGTTGGAGCTGCCTCTGCAACACTATAGGCTACTTTGAAAGTCCCACCAGTCTTCAAATCAATCTCGTCTCCTAAGGCAACCGGTGTGCCATCATAGGTGACCGAATGAACTGTCACTCCTGTTCCAGCCTTCCATGACACCTTAGCCTTTGTTCCTGTTCGTCCAACAGCACTCGTACTAGTAATTGCTAGATTTTCCAGATTCTTCAAATCCGTCAAAGAAATCTCATCGCTAGGCTCTTTAATCGTTTTTAAATCTGTATAGTTTACAGAAGGAATTGTGATTGGTGTCATACCAAAACCACTAAATTCTTTTCCACTAAAGTCTTCTTTGGGTAATTCTGAGATTGCAGAAGCCAGCTGCATTTTTAGAGATTCCACAACCTTCTCTAAGTCCTTATTTGCAGCTTTACCCAAAAATTGTTCAAGAGTGATTTTACTCTTTTCACTTGTTCCATAGTAAGTGGCTAATTTCTCATCAATAAAGTTATGAATATTCTTTTTATGATTTTCAAACTTCGTTCTTTCATCTGTTAGATTGGTCTTTAAACTATCAATCTCTTTGCTGATATTTTCTGCCACTGTTTTATAGGAAGGTCCAACTTCTGGTGACGTTCCATCTATATTCGCAGTCAGACTACCTTGAGCTTCAATTAATTTCTGATAAGTTTTAATTTGCTCCTGAACGTCTTCTCGACTCTGAGAGATGAGTCGAGTGATAACATCCGCATGATTTTCCTTCTCAACGGTCCTATTTTTAATCAGATTGCCAAACTTTTCACCATAGGCAATCTGTGAAACGTCGAAACGACCAAAAATCTGAGAATAGCTATCCAAACCTGTCTTTAAAGCACTGTTAGCGTCAACAAAGGAACTAGACATACTATAGAGAGTTGGGAAAAGATTCTTAGAGTTGATAGCTGTCCCATATAAGTTCGTACGATAGTTTCCGATATTGGTCGCTTGTATCTGTGAACTAGCTTGGATATTCTTTTGTGCAGTGTAAAGATTGTTCAAAATACTAGCCATATACATATCTACTAACTGACCATTCAAATCAGCAACAATGTCTTTTGCTAGTTTATTTGCATCGTTTTCTACTTGCAAATTTCCTTGCGCATTCACCTTATAATTAATCGTTGTCTTATCAACATTGATACTGTTAATATCTAGGATTTTTTCAGAAAAGTCACTAGGAATTGTTAAAACGAGTTGGTATTTCCCACTTTCTAATCCAGCATCTGCAGCTCCACGAGGGACAACAGACCAGTTTTGTGAATTATCACGCTCGATATTTTTTACATAACTAGCACCTAGGTTATACTCTTTTGTATCAACATAGACAGGCTTATCTTCATTTACAATAGCCACATTTAATTTGGTCTGTTGATTTGCTTTTGCACTATTCTCATTATGAATAGTCGTATTTTTTTGAACTGATAGATTCAAAAAAACCATCAATGCCAGCAATCCTAATGCCAACAGACTACTTCCTACATATTTATAAATTCTATTCTTTCCCATTTTAGCTTTCAATCATATTCACCATAAAAAATAGGAAGGCTCTCGCCCTCCTAAAGCCATTTATAACAAATTAAATTTGTGAAGCAAGATCTTGGTCGTTTTGCTCAACAATTTCAGCAACTTTATTCAACTGTGCATTGATTTCGTCAAGCAAAGTTGCAAATTCCTCAATTTTCGGAGACAATTCTGTAAACTGGCGGTCAAAGCTCTCAAAAGCTGCACCTTTCCAGTTGTCGCGAATAGTATCTTGTTCTTGACTCAATGTGCGAAGTACTTGTCTTACTTCTTCAGAACCTTGAGTATACTTTTGAGCAGAGGTACGTAGTTCTTCTGTTGTTAATTGAATTAAAGCCATGTGAAACTCCTTTATATTGTTTTACTCCTTCATTGTATCAATAATTTGCTTCAATTACAAGTTTAATATTCATTTTTCTAAAAATATTTTTAAAAAAAAGTTCTACTTACATCTAAAAACTGGTAAGAAGAATTAAATTACCTACTTTTATTGTATAATCACTTCTTTTTTATCTATAATAAAATCTATAACAAAGATACCCTTCTCTTATAGGGTATCTTTGTTATAGATCCTTTTCTTCTAACTTTCGATAAAAGTTTTTATTCTCTTGGTGTCGAGCTTCCAGTACATTCTCTATACGATTCTTATACAGTTGATGATAGTTGTCTAAATTGTTCTCTATCTCAAAGATATAAGGTTGAATTTCAGCAAAACCACTGTCTCTACATGCATAGGAGAGCGCCTCTAGGAGATGATCCGTCTCCCTACTAAACTTGTGGAAATCATCATCCAAATCCATCTCCAAACGCTCTAAGTATCGCAATTTACGATTGTGCTCATCCTCTAATTTCTGAAGTTCCTTTTTATCCATGACCCGTTTTCTCCTAGCTTTTGATCGGACTCTGTAAAGTAGGTGTTTGCAAGGTCTGTGTCAAGTAAGTTTCGGCAGCATCTGCAGCTTTCCCTTCAAATCCACCCTTAATATTGTTCACATAGGTCTTAGAAGCGTAGTCTTGCATATCTGTGGCTGCTTCTTGCAATTTTTTAGCTAACTCAGCTCCTTTAGCAAGGATTGACAACTCTTTTGCAGTTACCAAAGCCCTGACTGCTTGGCGTTCTTGTTCCTTCATTTTTTCCTTGAAGCCTCTGTCGAGCTGCTCTCTTGTAATTAAAGTATCCTCATCCGTTAGGACTAACATTTTTTCCCCTCCATGTTTGTTTTACATCTGCCAATAGATTATTAAAATCTTCAGCACTATCTGTATCTATGGTCTCAAAGGAGCCACTAGCTTTGACCAAGCTTTCCCCTAGTTGCTCGATTTGTGTCAGGAAGGATGTTGCTGCAGTCTTCGTGTCACTCGCAACGCCTTCATCCCAAAAGCTTGTTGTATTAAAACCAGAAAGCAGATTCGTAACTTCTGAGCTTGACAAATATCCAACCATGTCAAACGCTGTCTGTCTTGTTACTTTTATCATGTTTTGAATATCTTCCTTAGCATCTGAAAGTAAGGTTTTCACAGATTTAACTTTGTCTTCCATGTCAAAATTTGCCAACTGGGCTGCTGTCTGAAGCAACTGAGCTCGGACCAAAATCCTCTTTTCTCCTGTAAGATTACCATTTCTCAGTTGTTCCTGATAACGAGGAATAGCTTCTCTATCCCATTTTATCGATTCTTTACGAGCTTCTTCGACAATTTTACTATATTCTGTTGTAAAATTCTCAAAAACAACATAACCGATAGCCATCTTTGTTAGAGCCTCACCCCTCATAATGGCATTCAAAGTATTTGAGGCTACATTTTCATCGACTCCTAAAGCTCGGAGGGAATCCAAGGTTGTTGCTATCAGTCGAGCCAGCTTTTCACCAGCCCTGAGCAATTCTGGGTGAAAATCCTCAGACGCAGTCAATAAATTTCCCTTTCCATCCGATTGGAAAACACCAAAGTCATGGGAGCTTTCCGGATCAGTAATCTGGGTATAATGCAAGGGGACGAGGACATTGACTTTACCGACGGGTTTCTTGAGGGGTTCATCGGAGTCCCCAGGTAATTTGGTAATGGTATGCTCACGATTGAGCATACCCACGACATCAAAAGGATTAACATAGTACTCGATTTTTTCGCTAATCTTTTTGATTTTCTCATCACTGAGGCCCATTTTCTTTAAACTCTTTGTCGTGTCCGGGCCGTCAAAGAGGACTACTTTGCCGATTTTCTCCAGTTCCTCATCGCTGAGGCCCGCTACTCCTTGCGCAGAGACAATGGTCCCTAGGGAGTGACCCGTGATATCCATCGTAGCATTTGGAGCCTTTTCGCGCATCTCTGCGATCTTCGTTTTCATTCCTACTGTCGCTAACTTGGCTTGCGGCGTATGGATATGATTGAGCGCAAACTTCGCATCGTTGTCGATCCAGTCGTTCCAATTTTCTTTACTGATAGCATCACTTCCACGGATGGTCATATAGGTTTTCGTAGTATCTTTAGTCAAGGTTGGCGTATCCGTTAAGTAGTAGGCACTGAAACCAGCTTCATCATCAGTTAAGAGTCCTTTTTGATAACGTTTGTGATGAATATCCTGCCTCATCCCATTCGTATCAGGAACTGGTACCGATGTGACTTTATAAGTATCTCGCAAATCAGGATCTGGCTGCAAGTAAACCTTACCATTATGAGGAAGATTTTTGCCTCCGGGAGTGATTTCACCATCGTCATCTATATCTTGTGAATAATCTATTAAAGTCCAGTTTACAGCATTATTATAGCGTGGTAAAGTATTTGGCCTTCCTCTATAAGCTGACTGAGATAAATTTGCATAAAAGTTG
The DNA here is from genome assembly GCF_004127215.1 of Streptococcus oralis. Taxonomy (GTDB): domain Bacteria; phylum Bacillota; class Bacilli; order Lactobacillales; family Streptococcaceae; genus Streptococcus; species Streptococcus oralis_BD. The sequence goes on from NZ_QEWJ01000005.1 coordinate 135,827, forward strand.
TTATAATCTTTTAAATTACTATCCGTCATACTTGTCCCAACCTCCATTTTTTAACACTCTAGGGGGATTATACATGCCAATCCGTTCTATTGAAGGTACATCATTTTTAGTTTTTAATCGAAAATCTATTGTAAAGTCAGAATCCTTTATATAATTAAAAGAACCCTTCACTGATAGATTATAACCTCCACCTTGTGGAGTTCCATTACCTATCTGTTCAACAGTTAAACTATTCCAATCCATCTGAACAGATTCAATCTTTGAATTTTTAGACTTTACGAATTTTACAATCTCTTCTTCATGCTCCTTCAAATAAGCCAACTGCTTAGCTCGTGGGCTCAGGGTTATTCCTCCAAATAGATTTGTCTCTTGTGCCATCCATGCGCCTCCTCCAAATACTACAAGGGCTAAAATCAGCCAAAGTAAAGTACGTTTTTTCATCTCTTTCCTCCTATATAGTGGAATCTAAGTATATTATATCATGAATGTAAAAAAAAATACTTTTAGCAAGTATTCGAAGTCAATAAGGAATGAATAATGTTCAATCCGTATAAAAATTATCAAATTTTTTTAAATTACTGTTAGTCATAAATCTCCCATACATTGCCTTTCAAAACTCTTATCGGTTGCATTTCAGAAATTTTCTTAATATTTGGAATACCATTGCTATTATATTCTATAGGGAAACCAATTGTAAATTCAGTATCCTCATTGTTATTTATTTTTCCATCCAATGTTATAATATATCCCCCACCTTGAGGGGTACCATTTCCTATATTTTCTACTTTCATACTTTCCCAATCAAATTGAACACTTTCGACTTTAGGATTTCTAGCTTTTATAAAGTTCGCCATCTCTTCTTCATGCTCCTTCAAATAAGCCAACTGCTTAGCTCGTGGGCTCAGAGTTATTCCTCCAAATAGATTTGTCTCTTGTGCCATCCATGCGCCTCCTCCAAAAATTACAAGGGCTAAAACCAGCCAAAGTAAAGTACGTTTTTTCATGATTATCCTCCTTGAACGTGGATTCTAAACCTATTATATCACGAATGTAAAAAAAAATACTTATAGCAAGTATTCGAAGTCAATAGGAAATGAATAATGTTCAATCCGCATAAAAATTATCAAATTTTTTTAAATTACTATTACTCATATATAAACCATCCACCATCTCGTAAAATTCTTATGGGTTGCATTTCAGAAATCCTTTCAAGGTTAGGCAAGGCATACCTGTTATTATCCAAAGGAAATCCCAGAGTAAAACTGCTTTCCTTTATATTATTTATACGCCCTTTAAATGTTAGCATATAACCACCTCCTTGAGGAGTTCCATTTCCTATCTGACCAACTTCCATACTTTCCCAATCAAATTGAACACTTTCGACTTTAGGATTTCTAGCCTTTATAAAGTTCGCCATCTCTTCTTCATGCTCCTTCAGATAAGCCAACTGCTTAGCTCGCGGACTAAGAAATACTCCTCCAAATAGATTTGTTTCCTGTGCCATCCATGCGCCTCCTCCAAATACTACAAGGGCTAAAATTAGCCAAAGTAAAGTACGTTTTTTCATGATTATCCTCCTAATTAAGCCGACTGTGCTAAATTTGCATAAAAATCCTCAAAGGTTCTTAAATTACTATTAGTCAAAACCTCTTCCTCCTACACGCAATGGAGCCCCACTTCCGATTCCTTCAATAAAATCTTCTTCATTGGCCTTTCCATCTTTTATATAAACTAAAACACTCCAACTGGAATCTTTAATTTGGTTAAAGCCACCGAAAACTCGAATAACTTTCCCTCCACCCTGTGGTGTACCATTTCCTATCTCTTCCCAGCGTGTTTCTTCCCAAGCAATCTGAACCGATTCGACTTTAGGATTTAAAGATTTTACAAACTCCTTAATCTCTTCTTCGTGCTCCTTCAAATAAGCCAACTGCTTAGCCCGTGGGCTAAGAAATACTCCTCCGAATAGATTTGTTTCCTGTGCCATCCATGCGCCTCCTCCAAATACTACAAAGGCTAAAATGAGCCAAAGCAAGGTACATTTTTTCATGACTGTCCTCCTAATAAGAAACTTTCTATTTTTACTATTAAACACACTACTGTTAACCCGTTGTCATCATTTTACCTTATTTATTCGTTTTTTTCATCTAAACACGGTTATCAAAAAAGCTAGAACAAATGAACTGCACCCCAAAAGTTAGACAGAAAAAATCTAACTTTTGGGGTGTTTTATTATGAAATTGAGTTATGAGGATAAAGTTCAGATCTATGAACTTAGAAAACAAGGATATAGCTTAGAGCAACTTTCAAATAAGTTTGGGATAAACAATTCTAATCTTAGGTACATGAT
>NZ_QEWJ01000060.1 GCF_004127215.1 Streptococcus oralis
CCTACAGTAATTCCAGCAGCAAGGCCTGCACCACCAAATATTTGAGAAACACTAACAATAGTTAAAACTTTTTTGTAAAATTTAACCAATTCTTTTTCACTGGTCATCAGTTCAATTTCTTTCGAACTTTGCATATTCAAGCCTCCTAAAATAAAACTATCTATTCAACTAAACAGTTTAATAGTTGAATTTCTTTTAGTCAATAACAGAAGATAGTTGACATACATATTAGAAAATATTAATATGAGGTGGGTATATTGAATAATATAGATTTAAAAGCACATTTTATTCACGGTCTTTCTAATAAAGTGAGATTAACTATTTTGGAGTTACTCAAATCGAGTGAAATGACCGTTAATGAAATTGTTGAAAAAGCAAAAATAAGTCAATCTAGTATTTCCCAACATTTAGCTTGTCTTAAAGGTTGCGGATTAGTTACTTCTAGACAAGAA
>NZ_QEWJ01000061.1 GCF_004127215.1 Streptococcus oralis
GAATGTGGGCCTTTTTCTTTTCTTTGGGGTGTGGGGATGGAGGTTTAGGAGATGAGAAACCTTTTTTAAAACAGAAATAAGATGTTCTAAGCAAAATTGCAACCCCAAACCTTGGGAAAGTATTTTTCACCTTCTTAACCTATATTCAAGTCCCAGACTATTGGCTGTATTCTAATTCATACTTACCTATGAGCAAACATGGAATCAAGGCGTAGAAAAACCACATGATACAACTTGTCAAGACGTCTAGAACCATGGCAGGGTCTGTGTTTGGCAGACTCAGCTTGACCTGGAACATTGTTTCCTTCCAGAATGAAGCATTCTGTCCATCTCTGCCATCCTTGCTTCAGAACACAGATGTTACAAATGAGGTTTGAGCTGCTGTGAAGCCTGAATTGTTCCGGAAAGAGGAGCTGGCCCAGACAGCTCAGAAGGGGCGGGCCGTGCAGCAC
>NZ_QEWJ01000062.1 GCF_004127215.1 Streptococcus oralis
CATACATTCTTGCGATACAAGCTCAACATCACTGTTGGCGTCTGAAGAACTAGACCAAACCAAATGATGATGTTCAAGAACATGAGTAAACTTTGCATAGCACTGGCTATCAGTGCTAGTGTCTGTGCAGCAGCGTCAACCGGCTCCGAACCTCTTGTCGCCCTTGCCGGTGATATTGCTGCTATCCCGGGATGGCACCTCCAATCAACGACAAAAGTATCAGAAGAGATACATGTACTCTCTGCACCGGGAAAAGATGTGTCGTCATGGTATCGAGTTGGTGCTCGTGGCACTGTCATGGCTGGGCTTATTGAGAACGGGGTGTACAACGAGACAGACTTGTTCTACTCGGACACTATGGAATCTATCGCTGATCCCTCCCTGTTCGATGCACCCTGGCTTTATCGAGAAGAGTTTACGTTGAACCCATCCACCGGCCAATATTTCACCC
>NZ_QEWJ01000063.1 GCF_004127215.1 Streptococcus oralis
ATATTTATTAATGCATCACCTATTAAACTTGGAACAAAGAAAACATCCAACTGTAGTACTTGGGATATTATACAGGTGTTAAAAATGGTAACTGGTAATACTGGAAACATGCAGAAATACTTATGACACAGCTTAAGTGAAATAGGCAAGGTTGGACTGCGACTCCAGTGGGCAATGACAAGCAAAACGTTGTCTTTTCCTTGGGTCCTCCTGCATGACCTTGGAGATCCAAGCTCGATTTTCCAGCCTCCTGTCAATGCTCTAAGTCCAAAAGTCTATATGCTTCCAAAAAATTCTTTTTGTGTTTCTTTTTTTAAAAGGTATTTATAAAATTGTCCATGAACTATTATTTTAAGTGGGTAAAAATATGCACGCATGTGAAGAGAAACAGGAAAAGAAAACAGAAAAATATATACCACCATAGCACGTGACCATATAACACGATATC
>NZ_QEWJ01000064.1 GCF_004127215.1 Streptococcus oralis
TAGCCGGACAGCAGCAGGCGGTAGTCCAGCGGCAGGCGCGGCGCGATGTGGCGGGCCAGATCGAAGACGATGGTGGTGCAGTTGCTGGTGAGCGTGTTGTAGAAGCCCGGCTTCGCATCCAGTTCGCGCGCCTGCGCGATGTACGCGGCGAACAGTTGCTTCAGCTGCGCCTGGTCCATGCCGTGCAGGCGGTACAGGTAGACATCCTCGCCACGCGCGTTGGTGCGGGTGCGGATGATGTCGGTCTCCTCCGCGGCCACCAGGGTCATCTCGAATTTGCGGAAGAAGCCGCCCAGCGCCGAGAACGATTCGCCGCGTTCCTTGCGGATCTCCAGCGAGAACACCACGTGGCGCCCATCCTCGAAACCGAACGAGATCAGGGTGTGGGCGATCGCCGGGCCCATCCAGTACGACAGCACCAGATCGGCCGAGCGGAGTTGGTCCAGGT
>NZ_QEWJ01000065.1 GCF_004127215.1 Streptococcus oralis
AGAGAGGACAGTGGATTAGAAGCAAGAATGCTCAGGTCTCACTCCAGGTTTTCGCTACTCGGTAGTGGGGATAGCCCATTTTACTTCAAGGGACCCTGCAATCCCCCCTCTGTAAAATAAAGACGTTGGTCCAGATAAACAGCTATTATTCCTTCTGGCTTTAAAAATCCTAAACATATTTCTACAATAAAATGTCAGACAGCTGGTTGTAGCTTTATTCATCTCTTTCATAAGTGACCCCCTACCCCACATTACCCTGTTACAATGCATTTTTCTAACACCCATTCTCGATTTGAAACCAGCTGGTACCTTTGTCTTTCCTGCTAGAAGTTCCCTAGTAGAGATTTTGTTTTAACCTCATTTTATCCCCAATGCTTAGAACCACACCTGACGTGTAAAGATGTTCAATACGTGTTTTGAAACTGAACTGCTGCACTAACCTCCTAAC
>NZ_QEWJ01000066.1 GCF_004127215.1 Streptococcus oralis
GTTCAAGCCCGGCTTCCGGGTCGACCTGCACCACAAGGACATGGGCATCATCCTGGCCGCCGCCCGCGAGGCCGGCGTGGCCATCCCGCTCGGCGCCCACACCGCCCAGCTGATGCAGTCCCTGCGTCAGCTCGGGCACGGCGATCTCGATCACTCGGCCCTGTTGCTGCAGGTCGAGCTGCTGTCCGGCCGCACATCCTCGAACTGACTCGAACCCACGACCTCTCAACGGTGAGCAAGGAGAACTGACATGACCCGAATGAAGGCCGCCGACGCGGCGGTGTTGATCTTGGAGAAGGAAGGCGCCACCCAGGCGTTCGGTCTGCCCGGCGCGGCGATCAACCCCTTCTACGCGGCGATGCGCCGGCACGCCCTCGAGAGCAAGACCGGTGGCGTCAAGCACGTGCTGGCCCGCCACGTGGAGGCCGCCTCGCACATGGCCGAGGGC
>NZ_QEWJ01000067.1 GCF_004127215.1 Streptococcus oralis
CTTCAAGATATATAGTTTAGCTTAGCTTTTCAGCCCTTTACTTTACTAACAAAATGATACTTTCTCCAGCAGTGTGCTTAAGGGATGTTAGCTCCACAATCTAAAAGACAAAGGAATGCTTTCACCCCCTAAAGGGCGCGAAAATGTAAAGATGTTTAACTGCCCGCTGAGAATGCAGATAGCCCTGGGGATAAGATACTCCGGAGTCGCCTTTTCTTCCCATTAACCATCCACACTAATGGCGTAAATGATTGAGGGTGGCAGGGATGGCTCCCCCAGGATGTAACCAGACGGACTGCTGTCCTGTGCAGAGGCCTGGACCTTCTCTCTTTGATTTAACTTTACCATGAATTACAACAGATGCCTAGCGACCTATCTCCTTTAGCTTAGAGACAATAAACACTAGTTAATTGCAGAGAAGACTACCATTAACCTTATGCTCTATAG
>NZ_QEWJ01000068.1 GCF_004127215.1 Streptococcus oralis
GAGAAGCTGGAACGCGAGGGCTTCGCCACCCGCGCGCAGCGCCTGCAGGCCACCGTGGCCCGCGACAAGGCCGAGCGCGAATACCAGAAGACGGTGAACGACCTGGCCACGCTGAAGGCCGCACTGGCCACGCTGCTGCGCAGTGGCGGCGAGGTGCAGCCGGTGTCGCCGCTGTTCGTGCAGCGCGTGCCACTGGAACCGGTGGCCAGCTTCGAACGCACCGCGCAGGCGCGGCAGCCGCAGATCGCGCGCCTGCGGGCGATGGTGGCGCAGGCCGAACAGGGCGTGCGCGTGCAGCAGGCCAAGCTGAAACCACAGATCTTCGCCTTCGGCCAGTACGACTTCCGTCGCCGCGACGAGATGCTGACCGATCCGGACTGGGCGTTCGGCATCGGCCTGAAGTACACCTTCCTGTCGCCGAACTCGCGGCCGGCGCAGATCAGCGC
>NZ_QEWJ01000069.1 GCF_004127215.1 Streptococcus oralis
CGTGGTTATCTCCCACAAAATTAATCTAGACATAGGTGCTTTCAGGTGTGGGGTAGCGGCTCAGAAACGTCAGTAAGAACAGAGTTTCTATCCTTCAAGTTCTCCATCCTCACCTGTAGGCTTTTAGACCTAGTGCTTATTGCTTGCAAGATGCCTGCTGTCCTGCTTCAATATTCTAGGCATCTAGATGGTACACAAGGTTAAGAAGGAGGAGGAGAGAAATCCTCATGTGGTTCTCTCTTCTTTCCTCAGGGAGGAAATGTCTCTCCAAAAATACTTCTCTTTTCATCTCAAGGGCTAGAACAATAGCCACTCCTTCCTAAAAACTGCAAGAGAGGCTGGAAAAAGGAGTGTATGAACAAAAGAAACAAGACAGTCATGGCTGGCTTAACCAGTTGTACTGGATTCCGTGTGTACATCATTACAGATCTGCATGTCTGCTGTGC
>NZ_QEWJ01000006.1 GCF_004127215.1 Streptococcus oralis
TTACTCAGAGTTAAGTGACGATAGCCTAGGAGATACACCTGTACCCATGCCGAACACAGCAGTTAAGCCCTAGAACGCCGGAAGTAGTTGGGGGTTGCCCCCTGTGAGATATGGAAGTCGCTTAGCTTTTGGGAGTTTAGCTCAGCTGGGAGAGCATCTGCCTTACAAGCAGAGGGTCAGCGGTTCGATCCCGTTAACTCCCATAGGTCCCGTAGTGTAGCGGTTATCACGTCGCCCTGTCACGGCGAAGATCGCGGGTTCGATTCCCGTCGGGACCGTTTAAGATAACGGAAGTTATTTTAGACTCGTTAGCTCAGTTGGTAGAGCAATTGACTTTTAATCAATGGGTCACTGGTTCGAGCCCAGTACGGGTCATATTTGCGGGTTTGGCGGAATTGGCAGACGCACCAGATTTAGGATCTGGCGCTTAACGGCGTGGGGGTTCAAGTCCCTTAACCCGCATAATAGAGATTAGCCGGCTTAGCTCAGTTGGTAGAGCATCTGATTTGTAATCAGAGGGTCGCGTGTTCAAGTCATGTAGCCGGCATTTTTTTATATAGAATAAGAGGTCGATGCGAACGTAGTTCAGTGGTAGAACACCACCTTGCCAAGGTGGGGGTCGCGGGTTCGAATCCCGTCGTTCGCTTAGAGAGGCCGGGGTGGCGGAACTGGCAGACGCACAGGACTTAAAATCCTGCGATTGGTAACGATCGTACCGGTTCGATTCCGGTCCTCGGCATATACTAATGGGCACCCTTAGCTCAACTGGATAGAGTACCTGACTACGAATCAGGCGGTTAGAGGTTCGACTCCTCTAGGGTGCATTTTTTTATAAAACGGGAAGTAGCTCAGCTTGGTAGAGTACTTGGTTTGGGACCAAGGTGTCGCAGGTTCGAATCCTGTCTTCCCGATTGATGGCGGTGTAGCTCAGCTGGCTAGAGCGTCCGGTTCATACCCGGGAGGTCGGGGGTTCGATCCCCTTCGCCGCTATAATGATCTTGTTGGACCTTTAGCTCAGCTGGTTAGAGCTCTCGGCTCATAACCGAGTGGTCGTAGGTTCAAGTCCTACAAGGTCCATTGAAAATAATGGAGGATTACCCAAGTCCGGCTGAAGGGAACGGTCTTGAAAACCGTCAGGCGTGTAAAAGCGTGCGTGGGTTCGAATCCCACATCCTCCTTTCATAATAACGCGGGATGGAGCAGCTCGGTAGCTCGTCGGGCTCATAACCCGAAGGTCGTAGGTTCAAATCCTACTCCCGCAATTTGGCTCGGTAGCTCAGTTGGTAGAGCAATGGATTGAAGCTCCATGTGTCGGCGGTTCGATTCCGTCTCGCGCCATATCATATTTTGTAAGCGGATGTAGTTTAGTGGTAAAACTACAGCCTTCCAAGCTGTTGTCGCGAGTTCGATTCTCGTCACCCGCTTTGAACTTTGTTCAATACCAAGTTTTTAACTTGGGCGCGTAGCTCAGGTGGTTAGAGCGCACGCCTGATAAGCGTGAGGTCGGTGGTTCGAGTCCACTCGTGCCCATTTGATTATTATAATGGAGAATTACTCAAGAGGCTGAAGAGGACGGTTTGCTAAATCGTTAGGTCGGGTAACTGGCGCGGGGGTTCGAATCCCCCATTCTCCGTAAACTAAGAGTGTCATCTCTTTTTTTATTGTCTTTGTGTGATAAGTTTACCCCCTCTTAGTGAACTGCACCCCAAAAGTTAGACAGAAAAAATCTAGCTTTTGGGGTGTTTTTATTATGAAGTTAACTTATGATGATAAAGTTCAGATCTATGAACTAAGAAAGCAAGGACAAAGCTTCAAGCAGCTTTCAAAAAGATTTGGAGTGGATGTTGCTGGTCTAAAGTATATGGTGAAATTAATTGACCGTCATGGCATAGAAATCGTTAAAAAAGGGAAGAATCGTTACTATTCTTCTAAATTGAAACAAGAAATGATGGATAAAGTCTTGCTGGAAGGTCGTTCGCAAAGAAGTGTCAGTCTTGATTATGCTCTCCCAAACCAAGGAATGCTTCCAAATTGGCTGGCGCAATACAAGAAAAACGAGTATACTATTCTTGAGAAAACAAGAGGGAGACCAGCTAAAATGGGACGTAAACGGAAGAAAACTTGGGAAGAAATGACAGAACTGGAGCGACTTCAGGAGGAGAATGAACGCTTACGGACTGAGGTGGCCTACCTAAAAAAGTTAAAAGAGTTAGAGGAAAGGGAGGAAGCCCTAGAGCGAGAAAGGCAGAGACAGTTAGAGAAATGGTTTCAGGAGGATTTCGACTAGATTTTCTTCTTGAAACAGCACGTCTAGCTCGCTCGACTTACTATTATCAATTGAAGCAACTGGATGGGCTTGATAAAGATAAAGAGCTTAAAACCGAAATTCAGGCCATTTATAGTGAGCATAAAGGAAATTACGGCTTTCGTAGAGTTACTCTTGAACTAAGAAATCGCGGATTTACAGTGAATCATAAAAAGGTTCAACGTCTAATGAAAATACTTGGTCTAACAGCTCGTATTCGTCGTAAACGCAAGTATTCTTCCTACCAAGGAGAGATTGGCAAGAAAGCAGAGAATCTCATTCAACGCCAGTTTGAAGCATCAAGGCCAATGGAAAAGTGCTATACGGATGTGACAGAATTTGCCATTCCAAATAGCACACAGAAACTCTATTTATCGCCTGTTTTAGATGGATTTAACAGTGAAATTATTGCTTATCATCTTTCTACTTCGCCCAACTTAGAACAAGTGAAAGTCATGTTGGAACAGGCCTTCACAGAGAAACACTATGAGAATACTATTTTACACAGCGACCAAGGCTGGCAATACCAACACGATTCTTATCATCGGTTCCTAGAGAGTAAGGGAATTCATGCATCCATGTCACACAAGGGCAACAGCCCAGACAATGGTATGATGGAGTCCTTCTTCGGTATTCTTAAGTCTGAGATGTTTTATGGTTATGAGAAGTCGTTTAAATCACTTGAACAATTGGAACAAGTTATTGTAGACTATATTGATTACTATAACAATAAACGAATTAAGGTCAAACTAAAAGGACTCAGTCCAGTGCAATACAGAGCTAAATCCTTCGGATAAATTAATTGTCTAACTTTTTGGGGTCAGTACATAGTTTACAAGAGGGGGATTTTATTATTACCAGCTCGTTAGGGATATTTCTCCGCTATTTAGCCAAATTGTTTTTTTATCTTCTAGTTCGACTTGAAGTTGACCTGTGTTTGAGATGTCTTTTGCAAGGCCTTTTTTCTCTTTTCCATCTAGCTGGAAGGTGACTTCTTTTCCAAGAACTAAAGATCTCTCTTTATAGATATAAAGTAGCTCATCTGGATCAGTCTTGTAGAAACAGGTCCATATTTCGCTAATCAACTCATTGCGGCTAATTGGGGTAGGTAGTGTGAATAAACTTCCTGCTTTCTCGTTTAAATCGTCTGGGAAATTTGTAATAGAAAAATTTATTCCAAGTCCGATAATGACATCTGTCACTAAACCTGTTTCAACGGACGTCATAGCTTCGGTAAGGATACCTGCTATTTTTTTATGTTTAAAGTAGATGTCATTTACCCATTTGATATCTACTTCAATCAAGGTCAGATTTTTAATCGCTTTGTAAATTGCACCAGCTACAAGGAGAGTATAGGAAGGAAGTTTTTCATAGGGAAGATTTGGTTGAATATGCAAGGACATATAAATTCCCCCTTGAGAAGGTGAGTAGTAAGGACGCTGAAAGCGTCCACGCCCTGCTGTCTGACATGTGGAAAGATAGAGGGTGTTTCCCTTGTTTCCATCCTCAATACCTTTTTTTGCATCTGTTTGTGTTGATTTGGTTTCAGGTTTGTAGAGAATGGTTAAGTTGGTTTTTTCTTGAATCAAATCAGGCAATATCAAATCACCTTGAATAAGCTTGTATCCTCTATTTTTGATACTGTCAATTTCTAAGCCTTCTAATTGAAGGCGTTGGATTGCTTTCCATATGGATGTCCGACTTAGATTCAGTTCTTCGCCAATTTTTTCCCCACTGACATAGTCGTTTTCTCTGGCTAGTATTTGGTAGACTAGTTGGTGTGATTTCATACTTTCTTTCCTTTTTACTGTCGTTCAATAGTAGATATTTTCGCCTTTCTTATATTCTACCATAGCTTTTCCTTTTTTAGGAAGTTTACTTCTTTTTCATCAGCGACAATTTTTTTGTAATGCTTATTATGACAGAGTGCATATACTTGTATTCCTACCTAAAAGTTTTTTCATTTTGATAACGTGTTCATTGTTCCCAAATGACGGAAAAAATGGTAGAATATAAAGATAGTTTAGCATTTATCTTCTGGAGAAATCCAGAACAGAAAGGATCCGTTTTGAAATCAATTGGATTACTGGATAAGATAAGAGGGCTTTCGAAAAAAGATTTCTTTTTGTATTTGATGATCATAAGTATCTTTTTACCTTTTTATTTATTCTTAGGGCTCTTTGCTTTATATTTGATAGGTTTACTTGTTACTGGAGAGATGAAGGGAATTATCAAAGGATTGGCCAAACATCCTGTACTTCTCTTTTTTATTGCCTACAGTAGTATCATCTCCATCGTCGCCAAGAACTGGCTTGGATTGGTTGCATCTTTACTGATGTTTCTCTTCCTCATTTTCTTTAGTTTTTACCAGAAACGTTTGACACATGCTTTCTTCCGTTTGATTTTGCAAACAATCTTGTTTGGCAGTGTGCTCTCCGCGGCTTTTGCTACTTTGGAGCATTTCCAAATTGTAAAGAAATTTAACTATGCCTTTCTTTCGCCTAATATGCAAGTATGGCACCAGAACCGTGCAGAGGTAACCTTCTTTAATCCGAATTACTATGGGATTATCTGTTGTTTCTGTATCATGATTGCCTTTTATCTCTTTACAACGACCAAGTTAAAATGGTTAAAAGTCTTTTGTGTGCTAGCAGGTTTTGTAAATCTATTTGGTTTGAATTTTACGCAGAATCGAACAGCCTTTCCTGCCATTATCGCTGGTGCGATTATTTATCTTTTTACAACCATTAAAAACTGGCGTGCCTTCTGGCTCAGTATTGGAGTTTTCGGGATTGGCCTTTGCTTCCTCTTCTCAAGCGATTTGGGTGTCCGTATGGGAACATTAGATTCTTCAATGGAGGAGCGTGTTTCAATCTGGAATGCGGGTATGACTTTGTTTAAACAAAATCCTATCTGGGGTGAAGGACCACTGACCTATATGAATTCCTATCCGAGAATCCATGCTCCCTATCACGAACACGCGCACAGTCTTTACATTGATACCATTTTGAGTTATGGCTTAATTGGAACAATTCTCCTATCCATTTCTTCGGTTATCCCAGTTCATATGATGATGGATATGAGTCAGGAGTCTGGTAAACGACCAATTATCGGTCTTTATCTCTCCTTCCTTACAGTAGTAGCTGTACATGGAATTTTTGACCTGGCTCTCTTCTGGGTTCAGTCAGGATTTATCTTCTTGTTGGTTATGTGCAGTTTACCACTGGAACATCGTACCTTAGTAGCGGACATGACGGACTAAGTTTATAAATAGTGAAGATCTTCTACCTTGAGTAGGAGATTTTTTTAATTGCGAAATTATTCCCAAATTCAAACAGTTGACATATGAAATAATGGGTGTTACAATAAAAATAATTCGATATAGAAGAAAATGGAGACGGAATGGATAAGATGATAGGGGGCTACCAAACTCTACAGATTCGTTTATTGAATGGGCGTATCTTTCAAAAGCTATTGAGGAAGGAACCAGAAGCTCAATACAGAAGTGAACAAGGGAAAATTTTAACAGTGCTTTGGCAAAAAGAAAATGGTAGAGCAACTGCTACGGATATCGCCCTTGCTTCAGGACTAGCTAACAATACCCTGACCAGCATGATTAAGAACTTAGAAGACCAGGGCTTGGTTACTGTAAAACCTTGTACTCAAGATAAGAGAAGAAAATTTGTTAGTTTGACCGAATTGGGTTGGGCACAAAAGGAAATTGGGGATCGTGTTAGTAAAGAGTTGGGCGATATTTTCTACCAAGGCTTTTCGGATCAAGAAATCCGAGAATTTGAGGCTTATCAAGAGCGAATTATCTCAAATCTAAAAGCTAAAGAAAACGAACTATAGAAGGGAAAATGCTTATGATTGGAATTACGGGTGTAACAGGGAAATTAGGCTCCTATGTGCCTAATCTTGTCGATAAGAAAGGAATCGCTTCCGTCCATCTAGCACGAAGCCCAGAGCGTGCAAAAGTCTACGCGTCTGCGGAAATTCGTAAGATGGTGTATGCCAATACTCCAGAGGTCGTTGAGGCCTTAAAGGGGCTCGATGTCCTGTTGATGGTCTCTGCTCGGGAAAATCCAGAGCGTGTGAAGGAACATAAGAGTTTTTTGGATGCCGCAAAGCTAGCGGGGGTGCAGCATATCGTCTATACCTCCTTTTACGGGGCAGATGAAAAGGCAACCATTACCTTATCTCGGGATCATGCCCAGACGGAAGCTTATATCAAGGAGTTAGGATTCACCTACACTTTTCTAAGAGATAATTTCTACTTGGACTTATTTATTGATATTGCGCTTGAAAATGGAGAAATTCGTGGTCCTGCTGGCAGCGGCCTTGTGTCAGCTGTTGCCCGTAAGGATACATCTAGGATTGCAGCAGAAATTCTATTAAATCCTAAGGAATGGGAAAATCAAACCTTAAATCTAACAGGGCCAGAGGATCTTTCCATGGAAGAGATCGTAGCGCATCTCTCAAAAGAGACCGGCAACTCCATCAGGTATGTAGATGAATCGCTAGAAGAACCCTATGAGTCACGGAAAAAATGGCCAGCACAAACTTGGGAGTACGATGCCTGGGTCACTACCTATACAGCTATCAAAGTTGGGGAACAAGCTGGGGTTTCAACAGATGTCGAAAAAGTCCTAGGGAATCCAGCAAGTAGCCTATTGGATATTCTTAGAGACAGAAAACTTATTGAGGAAGAACATGATTGAATACAAGAATGTAGCGCTATGCTATACAGAAAAAGATGTCTTGAGAGATGTCAATTTACAGATTGAGGATGGTGAGTTCATGGTTTTAGTGGGTCCTTCTGGTTCCGGTAAGACAACCATGATTAAGATGATTAACCGCCTTTTAGAGCCAACAGATGGCAATATCTATATGGATGGCAAGCGCATCAAGGAATATAATGAGCGAGAGTTGCGCCTTTCTACAGGCTATGTCTTACAGGCTATTGCCCTCTTTCCCAATCTAACGGTTACGGAGAACATTGCGCTGATTCCAGAAATGAAGGGCTGGACTAAGGAAAAAATTGCTCAGAAAACAGAAGAGCTTTTGGCTAAGGTTGGTTTACCAGTAGCTGAGTATGGGCATCGCCTACCTAGTGAATTATCTGGTGGAGAACAGCAACGGGTTGGTATTGTCCGTGCCATGATTGGTCAGCCTAAGATTCTCCTCATGGATGAGCCCTTTTCGGCCTTGGATGCTATTTCGAGAAAACAGCTACAGATTCTGACGAAAGAATTACATAAAGAGTTTGGGATGACAACGATTTTTGTGACCCATGATACGGATGAAGCCTTGAAGTTGGCGGACCGTATTGCTGTCTTGCAGGATGGAGAGATTTGTCAGGTGGCGAATCCCGAGACGATTTTAAAAGCGCCTGCAACAGACTTTGTAGCAGACTTGTTTGGAGGTAGTGTTCATGGCTAATTTAATCTCAACTTTTCAGGATCGTTTTAGTGATTGGGTAACAGCTCTATCTCAACATTTACAGTTGTCACTTTTGACCCTGTTACTAGCTATTTTTATTGCAGTCCCCTTAGCGGTATTTCTTCGTTATCATGAAAAGATGGCGGACTGGGTCTTGCAGATTGCAGGGATTTTCCAGACCATCCCGTCTCTTGCCTTGTTGGGGCTCTTTATTCCCTTGATGGGAATTGGGACCTTGCCTGCTTTGACAGCACTAGTGATTTATGCGATTTTTCCGATTTTGCAAAATACTATCACTGGGCTGAAGGGAATTGATCCAAGTCTGCAAGAGGCTGGGACTGCCTTTGGGATGACTAGATGGGAGCGTCTCAAGAAGTTTGAAATTCCACTTGCCATGCCTGTTATGATGTCTGGGATTCGGACGGCAGCGGTCTTAATTATCGGTACGGCAACCTTGGCGGCCTTGATTGGGGCAGGGGGTCTGGGTTCCTTTATCCTTTTGGGAATTGACCGAAATAATGCCAGTCTGATTTTGATTGGGGCACTTTCTTCTGCAGTGCTAGCCATTGCCTTTAACTTCCTACTAAAAGTGATGGAAAAAGCAAAATTGCGGACGATTTTCTCTGGTTTTGCCTTGGTGACGGTATTGCTGGGTCTGTCTTATAGCCCAGCTCTCTTAGCTCAAAAAGAGAAAGAAAACTTGGTTATTGCTGGGAAATTGGGACCGGAACCAGAAATTTTGGCCAATATGTATAAACTCCTCATTGAAGAAAATACCAGTATGACTGCGACTGTTAAACCGAATTTTGGGAAGACAAGTTTTCTCTATGAAGCTTTGAAAAAAGGGGATATTGACATCTATCCTGAATTTACTGGTACGGTGACTGAAAGTTTGCTTCAACCATCACCCAAGGTGGGTCATGAGCCAGATCAGGTTTATCAAGTGGCGCGTGATGGCATTGCCAAGCAGGATCATCTAGCCTATCTCAAACCTATGTCTTATCAAAATACCTATGCTGTAGCTGTTCCGAAAAAGATTGCTCAAGAATATGGCTTGAAGACTATTTCGGACTTGAAAAAAGTGGAAGGGCAACTGAAGGCAGGCTTTACACTCGAGTTTAACGACCGTGAAGATGGAAATAAGGGCTTGCAATCAATGTATGGTCTCAATCTCAATGTAGTAACCATGGAGCCAGCCCTTCGCTATCAGGCGATTCAGTCAGGGGATATTCAAATCACGGACGCCTATTCGACCGATGCAGAGTTGGCGCGTTATGATTTACAGGTCTTGGAAGATGACAAGCAACTCTTCCCACCTTATCAAGGAGCTCCACTAATGAAAGAAGCTCTTCTCAAGAAACATCCTGAGTTGGAGACAGTTCTCAATAAATTGGCTGGTAAAATCACGGAAAGCCAGATGAGCCAGCTCAACTACCAAGTCGGTGTTGAAGGCAAGTCAGCAGAACAAGTAGCCAAAGAATTTCTACAAGAACAAGGATTGTTGAAGAAATAGATTGAAAATGTCAAACTCAACTTCTTTAAACGACCATATAGAAAAATGCTCAGACAATCTTGTCTGGGCTTTTTTAGTGTCAGAATTAATGATTTTCATTTTTAAATAGAAAATAAGAGGAAATTTTCAGGATTTTCTAAAATTTTACTGTAAATACACTTGACTATTCAGATAATAGGTGTATAATGTGTTGTGAACTACTTAACAAATAAAGATTTCCAGCTCATGTCGACTAAGAATGGAAATCTTGTGTATAGACAGTTCAGTAGATATATAATAGAGCGTTGCGTCCGAAAGTCTATCCAGACACGGCTCTTTAAAAACAAAAGGAGAAAATATGACGACTTATTTACAAAAGAAAATTGAGAATATCAAAACAACCCTTGGTGAAATGTCAGGTGGTTACCGTCGTATGGTTGCGACTATGGCTGATTTGGGATTTTCAGGAACTATGAAGGCTATCTGGGATGACCTCTTTGCCCATCGTAGTTTTGCCCAGTGGCTTTATCTGCTGGTTTTAGGAAGTTTTCCAATCTGGCTGGAGTTGATTTACGAACACCACATTGTTGATTGGATTGGGATGATTTGTAGCTTGACTGGGATTATCTGTGTTATTTTTGTATCGGAAGGTCGAGCAAGTAATTATCTGTTTGGCTTGATTAACTCTGTTATTTACCTTATTTTGGCCCTACAGAAAGGCTTTTATGGTGAGGTGTTGACGACACTCTACTTTACGATCATGCAACCGATTGGACTTCTAGTTTGGATTTACCAGGCACAGTTTAAGAAGGAAAAGCAGGAGTTTGTCGCACGTAAACTGGACGGCAAGGGTTGGACAAAGTATCTTTCTATTAGTGTTCTTTGGTGGTTGGTATTTGGGTTCATTTATCAATCTATCGGAGCCAATCGTCCTTATCGCGATTCCATTACCGATGCGACCAATGGGGTTGGGCAAATCCTCATGACAGCTGTTTACCGTGAGCAATGGATATTCTGGGCAGCTACTAATGTCTTTTCAATCTATCTCTGGTGGGGAGAAAGCCTGCAAATCCAAGGGAAATACTTGATTTATCTCATTAACAGTCTAGTTGGTTGGTATCAATGGAGCAAGGCAGCAAAAAGCGCTTAAAAATAAAAAAGGATCAGAAGATCCTTTTTTTGTGTTAGAGCAAAATGAGCAATACCGTAATAACGATAGCGCTCGTTATACGAATGATGTGGTGCGATATATGTTGACTTTCTGTCTGTTGGCCGTTCCAGTAGGCTCCATAGCAGACAATACTCGCACCCATAGTCCACAGAAGAATGGTTGCAAGTGGGACGAAGTAAAAGATGGCCAGAGCCAGAGAAGTGAGGCAACTGCCGACCAAGATGCACTTGTTTCCCAGACTGTAGTCCTTTTGTTTCATAGCTGAAAAAGCAGCAGCAAGGTGAAGGAGCGAGAAGGCAAGAGCTAGTACGATTGTTAATATCCCTAAAATCATCGAAGTTAACATAGTTGGTTCCTTTCTGAGTTACAGACTTAGATATCAAGCGGAGTTGTATAGGTCATCTCCATTACCTCAAGGTAAAATCTTACCACTTGGTCTTCTGTATAGGTTTGTCCTTTTTTAAGCCACCAGGTTAGAGTCTCGATAAAGTTCGTCACAACAAAATGCTGGAGGTAGGAGCATGGAATAGTTGGATAGGCTTCTTGCAAGTCATCTGCCACCATGGGGTAAACATGGTGTTCGAGCTCCTTGTGTAGTTGGCGGAGAAAGTAGTCATTTTTTGAAAAAAGAAGACTGGTGACATGGTCCTGGTTTTTCTGAAAATGTAAAAAGATATGTGCGAGGTAGTCTTCGGTAGTTAAGTGTTCTTCCCTTTCAAAGAGATGATGAAAGAGGTAGCGACAGAGTTCATCTAAAAGCAGTTCCTTGCTCTCGTAGTGACAGTAAAAGGTCGAGCGTCCAACATCTGCCAAGTCAATGATATCTTGGACAGTAGTAGCATCATAGCCCTTGTCGTTCAAAAGTTGTAAAAAAGCTTGATAGATGGCTTTTTTTGTCTTGTTGACTCGACGATCTCTTTTTAGCATATAGACACTTGAGACAAACTGTTCAGAACTGAATAAGACTGACCGTTTGCTTCTATCCTTTCTTTGGATTTTATTAGATAATACAAATGAAAGAAGTATGTATATACCCATTATACCAAAGGAGGGAGAGAAATGAGCTCTAAAACATCAATCTGGTTAGCTTTTTTCTTAAATTTAAGCTATGCTATTGTTGAGTTTATCGCAGGAGGAATCTTTGGTTCGAGTGCTGTTCTTGCTGATTCTGTTCATGACTTAGGAGATGCTATAGCCATTGGCATATCAGCCCTTTTAGAAACAATCTCAAACCGAGAAGAAGACGGGCAGTACACCTTGGGTTACAAGCGTTTCAGTCTTTTAGGGGCCATGCTAACGGCTGTGATTCTTATGATAGGCTCTGTCCTAGTGATTTTGGAAAATATCACAAAGATTGCTCACCCGCAACCTGTCAATGAGGAAGGTATCCTCTGGCTGGGAATCATTGCAGTAATCATTAATGTACTAGCAAGTCTGGTAGTTCGTAAAGGAAAGACAAAGAATGAGTCAATTCTTAGCTTGCATTTTTTGGAAGACACTCTTGGTTGGTTGGCCGTCATCCTAATGGCGATTATCCTCCGATTTACAGATTGGTATATCCTTGATCCGCTTTTATCACTGGTTATTTCCATCTTTATTCTGTCGAAAGCCATTCCTCGCTTTTGGAGCGCACTAAAAATTTTCCTAGATGCTGTGCCTGAAGGAGTAGATATCAAACAAGTGAAGAATGACTTGGAGCAATTGGACCATGTGGTCAGTGTTAATCAGCTCAATCTCTGGACTATGGATGGTTTGGAAAAAAATGCCATTGTTCATGTTTGCCTAGAAGAGATTGAACATATAGAGTATTGTAAAGAATCCATTCGTAATTTACTCAAAGATTATGACTTTCAAAATGTCACCATTGAGGTTGATGCAAACCTAGCAAGTCACCAAACCCATAAGCGAAAAATTGAGGAGTTGGGAGTAGGTCAAAGTCATGGACATCATCACTCATAAGAAGTCGATTTTCCATTTGTTGATTATTTTTGATGAATTGTAAATGTAACATCTTTACTCCATTATGAAATTGTGATAGACTACCTATATCACTGAAAGGAGATAGGCGATGTTACAGCTACAACACATTTCAAAAGTCTATCATACGGGCGATCAAGAGTTCCACGCGCTAAAGGATATCTCGATTCGCTTCCGTGAGAATGAGTTTGTCTCTATTCTCGGGCAATCGGGTTCTGGGAAAACCACCCTATTAAATATCATCGGGGGACTCGACCAATACACATCTGGTGATTTACTCATCCAAGGAAAATCAACAAAGCAATTTAAAGACCGCGATTGGGATAGCTACAGAAACCACACCATCGGTTTCGTCTTTCAGTCTTATAATCTCATCGGGCACCAAACTGCACTCTCTAACGTAGAAATTGCAATGACTCTTTCGGGTGTTTCAAAAGCAGAACGTAAGAAACGTGCTATCGAAGTGCTCGAACGCGTAGGCCTAAAAGACCATTTATATAAGAAACCAAGTCAAATGTCTGGGGGACAAATGCAACGAATCGCGATTGCGCGTGCTCTTGTTAATGATCCCAAAGTCGTTTTAGCCGACGAACCGACAGGAGCGCTCGATTCTGAGACTTCTGTTCAAATCATGGATTTATTAAAAGACATCGCCAAGGAACGTTTGGTTATCATGGTGACGCATAACCCAGAGCTGGCACAGAAGTACTCCACACGTATCGTACAAGTATTAGATGGAAACATCTTGAGCGACTCAAACCCATGCGAACCAACAGAGGAGACAAAGCAAGTCAACATCCAGTTCACGAAGACGAAGATGAGCTTTATAACCGCCTTTGTACTTTCCTTTAATAACCTATTGACGAAGAAAGGTCGTACCTTACTAACAGCTTTTGCGGGTTCTATTGGGATTATCGGGATTGCTCTTATCTTAGCCCTTTCCAATGGTGTGAGTGATTACGTTAAAAAGGTGCAGGAAGATACTCTCGTCTCTCTTCCATTGACGATTAGCGAGCAGAACCAGAGCAACTTGTTGGCGACCTCTCCAGATTTGAGCGAGAAGCCTTACAAGGATAATCATGAGCTCGGTATCAATACGATTTTAACGAATTTATTGAAAAAACAAATCGGAAAGAACGACCTAGCTTCCTTTAAGACTTACTTGGAGGAACATGCTTCGAAGGTCGAATCTCTCACAAAAGACATTCGTTACCGATACAATTTACAACCGTTTATCTATGCAAGTGATACTTCCAACGGACCCAAAAGTATTCTGCCTTCAACCTTAGCTGATGAAGTAGAAACAGCGAATCAAACGATGAAGGGATACTTACAAAACCTCAACTACTGGAGTGAACTTTCTAGTGATTCTTCAATGCTAGAAAGCAAGTACGACGTGTTGGAAGGACGCTTCCCACAAGATAAGTCCGAGATCGTCCTTATCGTAGATGAAAACAATCAAATTAGCGACTTGTTGCTCTATAGTTTGCGTATCAAAGATCCCAGTGAATTGAACGATACGAAGAAGCTCGACGAACTCTCTTCTCAAACGTATCAATATAGTGACTTTATCGGAAAAACTTTCAAAGCAGTTGTCAATACAAACCGTTTTGTGAAAGAAAATAACTTATGGGTCAATAAGATTGCAGATGCTTCTTATATGAAAACTCAAATCGAGAATGGGCTCGAACTTAAAATTGTGGGTGTCCTTCGCCAAAAAGACGGCACAAGTTCAAGCGTGAATGCTCCTTCAGGAGGAATCGCCTACACAAGCACCCTTATTGATTACACTTCCGAACACATTCAAAATAGTGATATCGTTAAGGAACAGGAAGCCAATCAAAATCTAAATGTATTTACGGGTAAAGACTTTGCCAAAGATCCTAAACCATTCAGTTCGGAGAATTTAACCGAAGAAGAAAAAATCCAGTTGGCCAAAATGACGCCTGAAGAACAAGCTCAGTATGTCCAACAATATAACGACAACTCGGCTTCAACTTACGAGGAAAACCTCGCAAAAATGGGTGTCATCAACAAATCCAAACCAGCTGCCATTGAGCTCTACACCTCTTCGTTCCAACAAAAACAAGACTTAAAAGAATTCATAAACGCCTATAACACGGCGAAAAAAGAAGCTGGAGAAGACGATAAGGTACTCGCTTATTCAGATGATATCCAAACTATCATGTCTTCAATTACGACATTGGTTGGCGTAGTGACAACTGTGCTCGTTGGCTTTGTGGCCATCTCACTCATTGTATCTTCTATAATGATTTCGATTATCACGTACATTTCAGTTCTCGAACGTACAAAAGAAATCGGAATCCTACGTGCAATGGGGGCTTCGAAGAAAGATATTCGTCGTATCTTCACTGCTGAAACAGCCATCGAAGGATTTGTCTCTGGGGTGCTCGGTATCGCGGTTACTCTCCTTGCGACATTTCCAATCAATGCGATTGTTGCTAAAATGACAAATGTGGAAAATGTAGCGCAATTACCAATAGAAGTAGCTCTAATCCTTATCGGTATTTCGATTGTCCTCACCATGTTAGCCGGTCTAATCCCTTCACGCATCGCCGCCAAGAAAGACCCAGTCGAATCGCTTCGTAGCGAATAACAACTAAACCGCAAAAAGGTGGATAAAAGCCTACTTCTTTATTCACCTTTTTCTATTGGCTGGAAACTATTAAAAACGTAATCGAAAAATCTCTCCTTATAAAACTTAAATTTCGAGAAGAAAAGACTATATTGGACTAAACCAGTGCCTTATCGCCGTTAATAATGATTGATACGAGCGAAAGCTTGACAAAAAGTGTACAATAAAAGTGAGAAACTAATAGAAAAGGAGTGATTCTATGAAGAAAACAGTTTATACAAAAGCTGGTCAGGTTGGTCTTGTTGAAGTGGAGCATCCGCAAATCATTGAGGCAGACGATGCCATTATTCGGATCGTTCGGACTTGTGTCTGTGGCTCTGATCTGTGGAGCTATCGCAATCCGGATATTGAAGCAGGGCATCAGAATAGCGGGCACGAAGCGATTGGTATCGTTGAGGCAATTGGTGATGCAGTGACGACCGTTAAACCTGGCGATTTTGTCATTGCCCCTTTCACACATGGTTGTGGTCAGTGTGATGCTTGTCGTGCTGGTTTTGATGGTTCGTGTGATAATCATCCTGGTAACAACTGGTCAGGTGGTGTCCAGGCTGAGTATATCCGTTTCCACTATGCCAACTGGGCACTGGTTAAAATCCCTGGACAACCTTCTGACTATACAGAAGGCATGCTAAAGTCCCTCTTGACTCTTGCAGATGTTATGCCGACAGGCTATCATGCGGCGCGTGTTGCAAATGTTCAAAAAGGGGATAAGGTTGTGGTCATTGGTGATGGGGCTGTTGGTCAATGTGCTGTTATCGCAGCTAAAATGCGTGGAGCATCGCAAATTATCCTTATGAGTCGTCATGAAGATCGTCAAAAGATGGCTCTGGAGTCGGGTGCGACAGCTGTTGTAGCTGAGCGAGGTCAAGAAGGTATTGCCAAGGTGCGTGAAATCCTCGGTGGTGGAGCAGATGCAGCACTTGAATGTGTTGGAACGGAAGCAGCGGTTGATCAAGCGCTTGGTGTTCTCCATAATGGAGGGCGCATGGGATTTGTTGGTGTACCGCACTATGAAAATCGAGCCATTGGCTCAACCTTTGGTCAAAATACAATAATCGGTGGTGGCCCAGCTTCTGTCACAACATACGATAAGCAATTCTTACTAAAAGCCGTCCTTGATGGTGATATCAATCCAGGTCGTGTCTTTACTTCAAGTTATAAATTGGAAGACATTGACCAAGCCTATAAAGATATGGATGAACGTAAGACGATTAAGGCAATGATTGTGATTGATTAAAAAAATCCTAATGGAGATTTGAGAATCTCTATTAGGATTTTTGACTTTATTATATTAGTTGAGTTATGGCAGAGTACTTTCTCTCAGAGTCAGTCTAGTTCCCAGCATAGTTAGGCTAGGAATTTTCCGACCATGAAGAACTTCCTTGTTAAGAATATCCATACTTGCTCGGCCCATCTCCTCAGTATAGACTGTGATGCTAGATAGGGGAGGATAGACTTGCTTGGTCAGGCTAGTATCGTTAAAAGAAATGAGACTGACACGGTCTGGCAGGCTGATTCCAGCTTCTTGAAGGGCACGGAGGGCACCGATGGCTAAACTATCGCTGGCTGCGAAAAATGCTGGGGGGAGTTGATCACCCAACTTGTGAATAGCCTCCTTCATCAAGTCATAGCCAGACTGGGCAGTAAAGCTACCTTGAAAGACCAGTTTATCATGGTAGATGCCTTTTGATAGAGAGTAGTTTTTAAAATGTTCTAGGCGTTTATCCTGGATGATTTCTTCTTGATCGGTGGTTTCTTCAAGGCCAGTGAGAATCCCGATGCGATCCAGCCCTTGACTGACGAAGTGATTGACAACTTGTTTCACAGCAGTGTAAAAGTCGGTTATAATACAGGTATGGCCTAGTGAGAGGGTATCGCTGTCTATAAAGACTAAAGGTTTTTGGTATTCTTCAAAGGCAGAAATCTGAGCTCGGCTGAACTTTCCAATACAGAGTATCCCGATTACTTCCTCACTCAGTGTAAAAGGATGGTCGTTAAAATAGCGCAAGATATCATAGTCCAACTCTTGGGCTCTCTTTTCAATACCGAGACGAATCTGATAATAGTAAAGATCATCAAGCTCCCCCTGCTCGCTGACCCATTGGATAATGGCAATCTTTTGCTTGGGTTTGTGGGATTCGCCTGTCTTGAGATGCTTGGTATAGCCCAGCTCTTCAGCAACGGTTAATATACGGTGTCTGGTTTCCTCTGTAACAGATAGACTCTGGTCGCGATTGAGGACACGAGATACGGTCGCGATAGAGACAGAGGCTAGCTGTGCGATGTCTTTTAAGGTAGCCATAAATCCTCCTCCTTTTAGGTTAGTATATCATATTTTTCTGCTTTTTACTGATAGTTTAGTAAAAGTTTAGTAAAAAGGATTGACCTTGGTAAAAGCCTTAGATACAATAGAAGAAAACGATTACACGTTAAGGTGACTTAACGGACAGTCAAAGGAGAATTCATATGACACAACATCTTACTACTGAAGCCCTTCGCAAAGACTTTCTTGCCGTTTTTGGTCAAGAAGCAGACCAAACCTTCTTTTCACCAGGGCGTATCAATTTGATTGGTGAACACACGGACTACAACGGTGGGCACGTTTTTCCGGCGGCTATTTCCTTGGGAACTTATGGGGCGGCTCGCAAGCGTGACGACCAAGTCTTGCGTTTCTACTCAGCCAACTTTGAGGACAAAGGTATCATCGAAGTTCCTCTTGCTGACCTCAAATTTGAAAAAGAGCACAGCTGGACCAATTATCCAAAAGGGGTCCTTCATTTCTTGCAAGAAGCTGGGCACGTCATTGACAAAGGTTTTGATTTTTATGTCTTTGGGAATATCCCAAATGGTGCTGGCTTGTCTTCTTCAGCATCCTTGGAACTTTTGACAGGGGTCGTGGCAGAGCATCTCTTTGATTTAAAATTAGACCGTTTGGATTTGGTAAAAATCGGGAAACAAACAGAAAACAACTTTATCGGAGTCAACTCTGGTATCATGGACCAGTTTGCTATCGGTATGGGAGCTGACCAACGTGCTATTTACCTAGATACTAATACTTTGGAGTACGACTTGGTGCCACTTGATTTGAAGGACAATGTCGTTGTCATCATGAATACTAACAAGCGCCGTGAATTGGCGGATTCTAAATATAATGAACGCCGTGCTGAGTGTGAAAAAGCTGTGGAAGAATTGCAAGTTGCCTTGGATATTCAGACCTTGGGTGAATTGGATGAGTGGGCCTTTGACCAATACAGCTACCTGATTAAAGACGAAAATCGTTTGAAACGTGCTCGCCATGCTGTGCTTGAAAACCAACGTACCCTCAAAGCCCAAGCAGCCCTTCAAGCAGGTGATTTGGAAACATTTGGTCGCTTGATGAATGCTTCTCACGCTTCTCTGGAGCATGACTACGAAGTAACTGGCTTGGAATTGGATACTCTTGTTCACACAGCTTGGGCTCAAGAAGGTGTTCTTGGTGCTCGTATGACAGGGGCAGGTTTTGGCGGATGTGCCATTGCCTTGGTGCAAAAAGACACTGTTGAGGCCTTTAAAGAAGCTGTAGGCAAACACTACGAGGAAGTAGTTGGATACGCTCCAAGCTTCTATATCGCTGAAGTTGCAGGTGGCACTCGCATCCTTGACTAGTCCAAAGGAGGCTCTATGGTGACCTTAGTAGATAAATTTGTAACACACGTCATTTCTGAAAGTTCATTTGAGGAAATGGATCGAATCTACCTGATCAATCGTGTTTTGGCACGAGTGGGAGAAGGTGTTTTGGAAATTGAGACGGATCTGGATAAAGTGATTGATCTCAAGGACCAGCTGGTCGAGGAAGCCGTTCGATTAGAGATGATTGAGGATAGTCAGACTGCGCGTGAAATCCTTGGTGCTGAATTGATGGACTTGGTAACCCCTTGCCCAAGTCAGGTCAATCGTGACTTTTGGACAACCTATGCCCACTCTCCTGAGCAAGCGATAGCGGACTTTTACCAACTCAGTCAGAAGAATGACTACATCAAACTCAAGGCCATTGCTAAAAATATTGCTTATCGTGTACCGTCTGACTACGGAGAACTTGAGATCACTATCAACCTCTCTAAGCCTGAAAAAGATCCTAAGGAGATTGCGGCAGCTAAGTTGGTGCAAGCTAGCAATTATCCCCAGTGTCAACTGTGTCTAGAGAATGAAGGCTACCATGGTCGGGTCAACCATCCAGCTCGTAGCAATCACCGAATTATCCGTTTTGAAATGGCGGGTCAGGAGTGGGGCTTCCAGTATTCGCCCTATGCTTACTTTAATGAGCATTGTATTTTCTTAGATGGTCAGCATCGTCCCATGGCCATTAGTCGTCAGAGTTTTGAGCGTTTGTTGGCTATAGTAGAGCAGTTTCCGGGATATTTTGCGGGCTCAAATGCCGACTTGCCGATTGTGGGAGGCTCTATTCTAACTCATGATCACTATCAGGGGGGGCGACATGTTTTTCCTATGGAATTGGCTCCTTTGCAAAAGACCTTCCGATTTGCTGGTTTTGAACAGGTAAAGGCTGGGATTGTCAAGTGGCCTATGTCAGTGTTGCGTTTGACGTCGGATTCCAAAGAGGATTTGATCAACTTGGCTGACAAGATTTTGCAGGAATGGCGTCAGTATTCAGATCCTGCAGTGCAGATTTTAGCAGAGACAGACGGGACACCGCATCACACTATCACACCGATTGCGCGTAAGCGTGATGGACAGTTTGAGTTGGACTTAGTCTTGCGGGACAATCAGACATCGCTAGAACATCCTGATGGCATCTATCATCCCCACAAGGATGTCCAACATATCAAGAAGGAAAATATCGGCTTGATTGAGGTCATGGGCTTGGCTATCCTGCCACCACGTCTGAAAGCAGAAGTGGAGCAAGTAGCTAGCTATCTTGTAGGAGAAGGTGATGCAGTTACAGACTATCATCAGGAATGGGCAGACCAACTCAAAGTCCAACATTCAGACCTGACGGGTAAAGAAAAAGCCCTTGAAATCGTTAAGGACTCTGTGGGTGCTATCTTTGCTCGTGTACTTGAGGATGCAGGAGTCTACAAGCAAACGGAACAGGGACAGGTAGCCTTTATGCGCTTTGTTGATCAGGTCGGCATTTTGCCAGACTAGGAGCTTTTTCCTTGCGCAGTCCTATAAAAAGTAGTATCATAGTGTCGTTTGAACTATCAGGAGGAAACGATGAAAGATTTTCATTTTGACGCTATATCTGCCTTTGAAAATTACGAAATAGAAAAAATGAGAGATGGTCAGGTTGTAGTGACGACCAAAGTGGTGGACTCGTCACTCAACTACTATGGCAATGCCCATGGTGGCTATCTCTTCACCCTTTGTGACCAAATCAGTGGTTTGGTGGTCATCTCGCTGGGGCTTGATGGAGTGACACTCCAATCCTCTATCAACTACCTCAAAGCAGGAAAACTTGACGATGTGCTGACCATTAAAGGAGAATGTGTCCACCAAGGTCGTACAACCTGTGTCGTGGATGTGGATATCACCAATCAAGAGGGCAGAAATGTCTGCAAAGCAACCTTTACCATGTTTGTCACAGGCCAGCGGTCAGAAGAAAGACAGGTAAGGATATAAAGAAAGGTGAGTGGGATAAATTTATCTCACTCATTTTTAATTTATGAGATATGTTAGAAGGAAATATAAAAGAGAGTGATGAAATACAAATGTAATAGGTACATATTGTGGTATACTAGTTATAGTAGATTTTAATTGCTTATATCGAGTGAATTCTCATATTAGTGAGGAATTTTTAAATGGAATTACACTTTAATTTAGAATTAGTAGAAACCTATAAAAGTAATAGCCAAAAGGCACGTATCTTAACGGAGGATTGGGTTTATCGTCAGTCTTATTGCCCTAATTGTGGGAACAATCCCTTAAATCATTTTGAAAATAATCGGCCTGTAGCAGATTTTTACTGTAATCATTGTAGTGAGGAGTTTGAACTAAAGAGCAAAAAAGGAAATTTTTCATCAACAATCAATGATGGTGCTTATGCAACGATGATGGAGCGTGTTCAGGCAGATAATAATCCTAATTTCTTTTTTTTAACTTATACAAAAAATTTTGAGGTAAATAATTTTCTGGTTCTTCCAAAGCAATTTGTTACACCGAAATCAATTATTCAAAGGAAGCCACTTGCTCCAACTGCTAGACGAGCAGGTTGGATTGGTTGTAACATTGATTTATCACAAGTACCTTCTAAAGGAAGAATATTTCTTGTGAAAAATGGACAAGTTAGAGATCCAGAAAAAGTTACAAAAGAATTTAAGCAAAGTTTATTTTTAAGGAAGAACTCTCTTTCAGTAAGAGGTTGGACAATAGAAATTCTAAATTGTATAGATAAGATAGAGGGTTCAGAATTTACCCTTGAAGATATGTATCGTTTTGAAAGTGACCTAAAAAATATCTTTGTTAAGAACAATCATATCAAAGAAAAGATTAGGCAACAGCTTCAAATATTAAGAGACAAAGAAATAATAGAATTTAAAGGTAGAGGAAAGTATCGGAAATTATGAAAACGAAACAACTTGTTGCATCAGAAGAGGTGTATGATTTCTTAAAAGTCATCTGGCCTGATTATGAAACAGAGAGTAATTATGAAAACTTATGTGTAATGGTTTATACTTTATCAGACCCTGATTGTGTGAGGTGGTTATCTGAAAATATGGAGTTTGGTGATGAGAAACAACTTTCTTTATTGAATAAAAAATATAGCTGGGAATATGGAGATGAATTACCAGAGTGGTTGGAAAGCCCAAAACATAGATTATTGCTAATAAGTGAGTTATTGGAGAGAAACTTAAGATGAAAAAGTATACTATAGAAATTACTGAAACTCTAACCCGTTTAGTGAGTATAGAAGCTGAAGATAAGTATGAAGCTGAACGTATTGTAAGAGAAAAGTATAAGAGTTGTGAAATTGTTCTTGATGCAGATGATTTTCAGGACTATGAGACTAGTATATATGAGTAGATGTTTTTATTTTGTCACACAAAAAAGAGGTTCCCACCTCTTTTTTCTTATTTCTTTTTCCGATTTAATACGGCATTGAGTACAATGGCTAGTAGGCTGGCTACGACGATTCCGTTTGAGAAGAACATTTGGAAGGCTGTAGGCATGCTGACAAAGAGATTGCTATTGTTGAGTCCGACACCTGCAGCAATGGAGACAGCTGCGATAAGGAAGTTGTGTTCATTGTTAGCAAAGTCAACGCGAGCGAGGATTTGCATTCCTTGAAGGGAAACAAATCCAAACATCACCAGCATGGCACCTCCAAGGACAGGGCTTGGAATGATTTGGGCAAGGGCGCCAAACTTAGGTAGGAGTCCAAGGAGGACTAGGAAACCAGCTGCGTAGTAGATTGGCAGACGGGTCTTGATACCAGACAATTTGACCAAGCCAACGTTTTGTGAAAATCCTGTGTAAGGGAAGGTGTTAAAGATTCCTCCGAGAAGTACAGCCAAGCCTTCTGCGCGGTAACCATTGCGAAGGCGCGTGCTGTCGATAGGGTCGTTGGTAATATCTGACAAGGCTAGGTAAACACCAGTAGACTCAACCATAGACACCGTTGCGATGATACACATCATGACAATAGAGGAGATTTCAAAAGTCGGTACACCAAAGTAGAGTGGAGTTGGGACATGGACAAGCGGTGCTGCCGCAACAGGCGAGAAGTCCACCAATCCCATGGTAGCAGCGATGGCAGTTCCGACAACCAAGCCAATCAAAATAGAGATGGACTTGATAAATCCTTTGGTAAAGATGTTAATCAAGAGGATAATCAGAACAGTGATAGTAGCAAGCAAGAGACTTTGACCAGTTGGCTCTGGAACGTTATTTCCCATATTTCCAATAGCGACAGGAATCAAGGTCAATCCAATCGTGGTAATGACTGATCCTGTTACGATAGAAGGGAAAAGATTGGCCACTTTTGAGAAGATGCCTGAAATCAGAACCACATAAATCCCTGAAACGATAAGGGCACCAAACATAGCACCGCTACCGTGGCTCTGACCAATCATAATCAAAGGAGCGACTGACTGGAAGGCAACTCCGAGAACAACTGGAAGTCCAATCCCAAAGTATTTATTGAGTTGGAGTTGGAGGAAGGTCGCCACCCCACACATGAAGATATCTGTGGAGATTAGGTAGGTCAACTGTTCAGCTGAATAGCCAAGAGCTGTCGCAATCATAATAGGAACTAGGATAGAGCCTGAGTACATGGCTAGTAAGTGCTGTAAGCCAAGAACGGCTGCTTGCGAGTGTTTTTCTTGTTTTTGCATTAGAGATCTGCCTCCTTAAATACGACCTGACCGTTTTCAAAACGTTCCAAACGAGCGAGTGATAGAACTGGATAGCCAGCTTTTTCAAGCAAATCACGACCATCCTGGAAGGATTTTTCGATAACAATACCGATGGCTTCGACTTTAGCTCCGGCCTGTTCGATGATTTGGATCAAGCCTTTGGCGGCTTGGCCATTGGCTAGGAAATCATCGATAATCAAGACCTTATCATCTGGTGAGAGGAATTTCCCAGCGATGGAAACGGTGCTGGTCACCTGCTTGGTAAAGGAGTAAACCTCAGCAGTTAAGATGCCTTCATTCATGGTGATGTTTTTAGCTTTCTTGGCGAAAATCATAGGGACATCTAAGGCTTCAGCTGTAAAAACAGCTGGGGCAATGCCTGAAGCTTCAATGGTCACGACCTTGGTAATGCCAGCAGAAGCGAATTTTTCCGCAAAAACTTTACCAATCTCCCGCATCAAACGATAGTCAACTTGATGGGTTAAAAAGGAATCTACCTTGAGGATGTTGTCACCCAAGATATGCCCATCCTGAAGGATGCGCTCTTCTAATAATTTCATAAGACCTCCTAAAGTCTAAACTCTTTTGTGTTTTTCTATCGCCTTTATCATCTCTAAAAAGGGCTAGAAAAAAGGACCTACTTAACAGATAAGCAAGCCCTTCAAATAGGCATGGCAAAAACATACCTTCAACAGACTTACTCATTGTTAGGTGTTCCGGCACCTTGTAGAAACGTCGTGCCAATTCACGACATAAACAAGTAAAATGCTACTATAGTTAAACACGATAGCGTTAATGTCATTATTTTACACCAAATAGCTTTAGAAATCAAATATTTTGTTAGCGTTTGAGTAGAAAAAGCGAACGAATAAAAACCTACAACACGATACGGTATTGCAGGTTTCTATACTTCACTTCTATTCGCTAAATCTTAAAAAATAGCCGTCTGGATCCAAAACTGCAAATTCGTGAGGATAGATATAGTGATCTCCAACACGAAATGTTCTCTTGATCAGCGGACGATGGATAGGATAGTTGGCTTCGATCACTTTTTGATAAAGTTGTGGGACATCCTTTATACCAAAGGATAGGTTGACACCTTTTCCAAAAGGGTAGGTAAGGTTAGCCAGTTCCTCAGGGGTTCCTTCCTCTAGCATTAGTTGGCACTCTTCAAGAGAAAGAAAGAGGAAGTTTTCTTCTGGACGATCGTATTCGATCCTAAAACCGAGTAAATCGCAGTAGAAGGAACGAGACTGTTCGATATTCGATACCATAAACTCGGGAATAACTGCATTGTAGTTCATCGTGAAAATCCTTAAAGTTCAATTTCCAATACAATCGGTGTATGGTCTTGACGCGCACCTGAGTCAATCATGTCAGACTTGGTCACCTTGTCAGCCACGCGGTTGCTAGTCAGCCAGTAGTCGATTCTCCAGCCTGTATTGTTGATTTTAGAAGTCTTGCTGCGTTGTGCCCACCAAGTGTAGCGTTCTGGAACATCGCCATGAATATGGCGGAAGGTATCCGTAAATCCAGTTGCCAAAAGGTTGGTAAATCCAGCACGTTCCTCGTCGGTAAATCCTGGTGAACGGCGGTTGCTGGCAGGGTTTGCAAGGTCGATTTCCTTGTGGGCTACATTGTAGTCACCCGTTGCAAGGACTGGTTTTTGTTCATCCAGTGATGCCAAGTATTCGGCGTATTTGACATCCCAGACTTGGCGTTCTTCCAAGCGTTTCAAACCATCTCCAGCGTTTGGTGTGTATACTTGGGTTACGAAAAATTCATCAAATTCTAGAGTGATGATACGGCCTTCCAAGTCCATGGTAGACGGAGCACCGATTTCTGGGAAAGTGACAGTGGGTGTGAGTTCTTTCTTATAGAGGAACATGGTTCCAGCATAGCCTTTACGAGCAGGCTCTTGGGAAGAGCGCCACGTGTTTTCGTAGCCTGGGAAGAGTTTTTCTAAAATTTCCAAGTGTTTCTTTGTAGGCCCTTTGGCAGAAAGTTTGGTTTCTTGGATAGCGATAATATCGGCATTTTCAGCTACCAAGGTTTGTAGGACTTCCTGTGACAGTTTGGCGCGAGCAGAGTCACTCGTTAGGGCAGCATTGAGGGAATCAATATTCCATGAGATGAGTTTCATAAAGTTACCTTTTTCATTGAGATTACAGACTATATTATACCAAAAAAAGGCGCATTTCCCCAACGTATGGTTTGAAAAATCACCCTCTTTCGTTTATAATGAAGAGTGATTTTATGAAAGGGAGTAAAACTATATGAAATTCTACTCTTATGACTATGTCCTCAGCCAAATCGGTCAGCAAAATGGCATCATGATTGGCTTTGGGATCGTCTTATTAGCTGTTACAGGATTTTTTGCTTTTAAAGCCTATCGAGATAAAAAGGGGACTAAGTTTCGGGAATTGGTCATGATTTTGGCCTTGACCTTGGTGGCCATGCTTTTGGTGACAATCTCAAAATACCAGACCAATCAAGCCTCTAACAACCAATTTCAAACCTCCCTTCATTTCATAGAGGTTGTTTCCAAAGACTTGGGAGTGGATAAATCAGAAGTTTATGTCAATACTTCTGCAGCCACTGATGGAGCGCTTGTCAAGGTAGGTCCAAATTTCTACCGCGCCATGAACGGGAGCCAACCAGACAAGTATCTTTTAGAGAAATTAGAATTGAATCAAACAGACGCTATTGAATTGGTGGAGGTAAACAAATGACACTCAATTATATGGAAATTTTAATCAAACTGGCCCTGGGTCTTTTCTCTCTTGTTTTTGTTATTAATGTGACAGGAAAGGGGAATCTAGCACCTAACTCTGCTATAGACCAAATTCAGAACTATGTTCTTGGTGGTATCATCGGTGGGGTGATTTACAATAGTTCAATCAGTATTCTGCAGTACGCAGTGATTTTGATGATGTGGACGATTTTGGTCTTGACCCTCAAGTGGCTCAATAACAATGTTCGTTTTGTCAAACGCTTGATTGATGGAAAACCAACTCTCCTTATCAAAAATGGGCAGATTGACCCAGAAGCCTGTCGTTCAGTTGGTTTGTCTGCAGCAGAAGTTGCTCTCAAACTTCGTAGCCAAGGGATTTTCCAGATGAAACAGGTCAAATGCGCTGTGCAGGAGCAAAATGGCCAACTCATCGTGGTCCAAATAGGAGATGAAAATCCTAAGTATCCAGTTGTGACTGACGGTGTGATCCAAGTCGATGTCTTGGAGTCGATTGGTCGTAGCGAAGAGTGGTTGCTTGATAATCTCAGCAAACAAGGACATGACAATGTAGCCAATATCTTTATCGCTGAGTATGACAAGGGTGTCGTCTCAGTCGTAACCTATGAATAAGAAAAACCTGGGGTCTTGGCCTCAGGTTTCAATTTGCAATCAGAAAGGGATTTTATGTCCATTATTCAAAAACTTTGGTGGTTTTTCAAGTTAGAAAAACACCGTTATTTAGTCGGGATTGTGGCCCTGATCTTGGTTTCCGTCCTCAATCTTATTCCCCCTATGGTTATGGGGCGGGTCATCGATGCCATCACATCGGGGAAATTAACCCAGCAGGACCTCCTTTTTGACCTATTTTACTTGCTTCTTGCGGCCTTTGGGATGTACTATCTGCGCTATGTTTGGCGTATGTATATCCTTGGAACTTCCTACCGTTTGGGGCAGATTATGCGATCTCGCTTGTTTGAGCATTTTACAAAAATGTCTCCAGCCTTTTATCAGACCTATCGGACGGGGGACCTGATGGCGCATGCAACCAACGATATCAATGCCTTGACTCGTCTGGCAGGGGGAGGGGTTATGTCAGCGGTTGATGCCTCAATCACAGCTTTAGTGACCTTGCTGACCATGCTCTTTAGCATTTCTTGGCAAATGACTCTGGTTGCCATTTTACCCCTGCCTTTCATGGCTTATGCGACCAGTCGTCTAGGGAGAAAGACCCACAAGGCCTTTGGCGAATCCCAAGCTGCCTTTTCCGAACTTAATAACAAGGTACAGGAGTCTGTATCAGGTATTAAAGTGACCAAGTCTTTCGGTTACCAGGCGGACGAGTTGAAGTCCTTTCAGGCAGTCAATGAATTGACCTTCCAGAAGAACCTGCAAACCATGAAATACGATAGTCTCTTTGACCCTATGGTTCTCTTATTTGTTGGTTCATCCTATGTGTTAACCCTCTTGGTCGGCTCCTTGATGGTTCAGGAGGGACAGATTACAGTTGGTAATCTAGTTACCTTTATCAGCTATTTGGATATGCTAGTTTGGCCTCTTATGGCCATCGGCTTCCTCTTTAATATTACCCAGCGAGGGAAGGTTTCCTATCAGCGGATTGAGGAACTTTTGTCTCAGGAATCACCTGTACAAGACCCTGAGTTTCCTTTAGATGGTATTGAAAATGGACGCTTAGAGTACGATATTGACAGCTTTGCTTTTGAAAATGAGGAAACACTGACAAATGTTCACTTTAGTTTGGAAAAAGGGCAAACTCTGGGTTTGGTTGGTCAGACAGGATCTGGGAAAACGTCCTTGATCAAACTCCTCTTGCGTGAATACGATGTGGATAAGGGAGCTATTTACCTAAATGGTCATGATATTCGAGACTATCGTTTGACAGATCTTCGTAGTCTTATGGGCTATGTCCCTCAGGACCAGTTCCTCTTTGCGACCTCTATCTTAGACAATATCCGCTTTGGAAATCCTAACTTGCCCCTTTCAGCGGTCGAGGAAGCGACTAAGCTAGCCCAAGTTTACCAAGACATTGTAGCCATGCCTCAGGGCTTTGATACGTTGATTGGTGAAAAGGGAGTCAGTCTTTCTGGTGGGCAAAAGCAACGTCTGGCCATGAGTCGGGCGATGATTTTAGACCCTGATATCTTGATTTTGGATGATTCCTTGTCAGCCGTGGATGCCAAGACAGAGTATGCGATTATTGACAATCTCAAGGAGACGCGCAAGGACAAGACAACCATTATCACGGCTCATCGCCTGAGTGCAGTTGTCCATGCAGATTTGATTTTAGTCCTGCAAAATGGTCAAATCATCGAACGAGGTACACACGATGACTTATTAGCTTTGGATGGCTGGTATGCCCAGACCTACCAGTCTCAACAGTTGGAAATGAAAGGAGAAGAAGATGCAGAATAAACAAGAACAATGGACTGTATTGAAGCGCTTGATGTCTTATCTCAAGCCTTATGGGCTCCTTACCTTTTTGGCACTCAGTTTTCTCCTAGCGACGACGGTCATTAAAAGTGTCATTCCCCTTGTGGCTTCCCACTTTATTGACCAGTATCTGAGCAATCTCAACCAACTCGCTGTGACCGTTTTGCTGGCCTACTATGTTCTATATATCCTGCAAACTGTAGTTCAGTATGTCGGCAATCTTCTTTTTGCGAGGGTGTCCTACAGCATCGTTAGGGATATTCGTCGAGATGCCTTTGCCAATATGGAAAAATTAGGCATGTCTTATTTTGACCAGACACCAGCAGGCTCTATCGTCTCTCGTTTGACAAATGATACTGAGACCATCAGTGATATGTTTTCGGGGATTCTATCCAGCTTTATCTCAGCAGTATTTATCTTTCTGACAACCCTTTACACTATGTTGGTGCTGGATTTTCGTTTGACTGCTTTAGTCTTGCTCTTTCTCCCCTTGATTTTTCTTTTGGTCAATCTCTATCGGAAAAAGTCAGTTAAGATTATTGAGAAAACCAGAAGTCTCTTATCAGATATCAATAGTAAGCTAGCAGAAAGTATCGAAGGAATTAGGATTATCCAGGCCTTTAATCAGGAGAAGCGCCTGCAGGCAGAATTTGATGACATCAACCAAGAACACTTGGTCTACGCCAACCGTTCTGTAGCCTTGGACGCCCTCTTTTTACGTCCTGCCATGAGTTTACTGAAACTCCTAGGCTACACCGTTTTGATGGCTTACTTTGGTTACCGTGGTCTTTCAATCGGGATAACAGCAGGAACCATGTATGCCTTTATCCAGTACATCAACCGTCTCTTTGATCCTCTGATTGAGGTGACGCAAAACTTTTCAACCCTTCAAACGTCCATGGTGTCTGCAGGTCGTGTTTTTGCCTTGATTGATGAGAGGACCTATGAGCCTCTTCAAGAAAATGGGCAAGCCAAAATCAAAGAGGGCAATATCCGTTTTGAACATGTGTGTTTCTCATATGACGGCAAACATCCGATTCTGGATGATATTTCCTTTTCTGTTAACAAGGGCGAAACCATTGCCTTTGTAGGTCATACAGGTTCGGGGAAATCTTCGATTATCAATGTCCTCATGCGTTTTTATGAATTTCAGTCAGGCCGAGTTCTCTTGGATGGTGTGGATATTAGGGACTACAGTCAGGAAGAGCTGAGAAAGAACATCGGTCTGGTCTTGCAGGATCCCTTCCTCTATCACGGGACTATCAAGTCCAATATCGCCATGTATCAAGATCTTAGTGATGAAGAGGTCCAGGCTGCGGCTGCCTTTGTGGATGCAGATTCCTTTATTCAGGACCTTCCGCAGGGTTACGACTCCCCTGTTTCTGAGCGTGGTTCGAGCTTTTCTACTGGACAGCGCCAGCTTCTTGCCTTCGCCAGAACAGTCGCTAGTCAGCCTAAAATCCTGATTTTGGATGAAGCGACAGCCAATATTGACTCTGAAACAGAAAGTTTGGTCCAAGATTCCCTAGCTAAGATGAGACAGGGGCGGACGACCATTGCCATCGCTCATCGCCTTTCGACCATCCAGGACGCCAACTGCATTTATGTCTTGGATAAGGGGCGCATCATCGAGAGTGGAACCCATGAGGAACTCTTGGCCTTGGAAGGAACCTATCACAAGATGTATAGCTTGCAGGCAGGAGCTATGTCCTAATACTCTTTGAAAATCTATTCTAACCACGTCAGCTTTATCTGCAACCTCAAAGGTGTACTTTGAGCAGCCTGTGGCTAGCCTCCTAGTTTGCGTTTCGATTTTCATTGAGTATAAGAAGGAAATTCTTTAAATTACAGATTTCTTGCACCGCCTTTTCCATTTTGTGGTATAATGAAAAATGTTGACAAATAGTATAATAAAAACAAAGGAGAAACAGCATGCTGAAATGGGAAGACTTGCCCGTGGAAATGCAATCAAGCGAGGTTGAGTCTTACTACCAGCTTGTCTCTAAAAGGAAGGGTTCGCTGATTTTCAAGCGTTGTCTGGACTGGGTTCTGGCCTTGGTTTTACTACTTTTGACTTCTCCCATCTTTCTTATCTTGAGCATTTGGATCAAGTTGGATAGCAAGGGAGCTGTCATTTACAAGCAAGAGCGCGTGACCCAGTACAACCGTCCGTTCAAGATTTGGAAGTTCCGTACTATGGTAACAGATGCGGATAAAAAAGGAAGCCTGGTGACTTCTGCTAACGATAGTCGCATTACCAAGGTTGGAAATTTCATCCGCCGTGTGCGCTTGGACGAACTGCCTCAGTTGGTCAATGTCCTTAAAGGTGAGATGTCCTTTGTTGGAACAAGACCTGAGGTGCCACGCTACACGGAGCAGTATAGTCCTGAAATGATGGCGACCTTGCTCTTACCAGCCGGAATCACCTCTCCAGCTAGTATCAACTACAAGGATGAGGACACCATTATCAGTCAAATGACGGAGAAAGGTCTGTCAGTTGACCAGGCCTATGTCGAACACGTCCTTCCTGAAAAGATGCGCTATAACCTCGCCTATCTCCGAGAGTTTAGTTTCCTTGGAGACATCAAAATCATGTTTCAAACCGTGTTTGAGGTACTAAAATAAAGTAGTCATGAGAAAATGAGTACAGATAAAAGGAGCAAATCAATGCCAAATTACAATATTCCATTTTCACCACCCGATATTACCGAAGCTGAAATTGCTGAAGTAGCGGATACCCTACGTTCTGGTTGGATCACAACAGGTCCTAAGACAAAAGAACTGGAGCGTCGCTTGTCCCAATACACACAGACACCTAAGACTGTCTGCCTCAACTCTGCGACTGCGGCTCTTGAGTTGATTTTACGTGTTTTGGAAGTGGGACCAGGTGATGAAGTCATCGTTCCAGCCATGACCTATACAGCTTCATGTAGTGTCATCACACACGTAGGAGCAACACCTGTCATGGTGGATATTCAAGCAGATACGTTTGAGATGGACTATGACTTGCTTGAGCAAGCTATTACTGAAAAAACCAAGGTGATCATCCCAGTAGACCTTGCAGGGATTGTTTGCAACTATGACCGTTTGTTCCAAGTTGTGGAAAACAAACGTGACTTGTTTGTAGCGTCTAGCAAGTGGCAAAAAGCCTTTAACCGTATTGTCATTGTCTCAGACAGTGCACATGCTTTGGGATCTACTTATAAAGGACAACCGGCTGGTTCCATCGCTGACTTTACATCATTCTCATTCCATGCCGTTAAGAACTTTACAACGGCTGAGGGAGGAAGTGCCACTTGGAAAGCCAATCCAGCGATTGACGACGAAGAAATGTACAAGGAATTCCAAATCCTTTCCCTTCATGGTCAGACCAAAGATGCCCTTGCCAAGATGCAACTTGGCTCATGGGAATACGATATCGTAACCCCTGCCTACAAGTGCAACATGACGGATATCATGGCTTCCCTTGGTCTAGTACAATTGGATCGTTACCCTGTTTTGCTACAACGTCGTAAGGAAATCGTAGACCGTTATGATCGTGGTTTTGCTGGTTCTCGCATCCATCCATTAGCACACAAGACTGATACTGTCGAATCTTGTCGTCACCTCTACATCACACATGTTGAAGGAGCAAGCCTAGAAGAACGCAATCTCATCATCCAAGAATTGGCTAAAGCAGGAATTGCAAGTAACGTCCACTACAAACCGCTTCCACTCTTGACAGCCTATAAGAATCTTGGTTTTGATATGTCGAACTATCCTAAGGCCTATGCCTTCTTTGAAAATGAAATTACGCTCCCTCTTCACACGAAATTAAGCGATGAAGAAGTGGACTATATCATTGAGACTTTCAAAACAGTTTCTGAAAAAGTGCTAACTTTATCAAAAAAATCGTAAAAAAGTCTTGACAAAGATAGAACAATAACATATAATATTCTCGATAAATCAGAAAAGTAGTTATTTTTGATCTTCAGAGAGCCTGTGGTGATTGTGAACAGGTGGTTGGAAGTAGTGAAAGTGGGCTGATTTAAAAAATGAATTTGAAACAATAAAAATTCGGTGCGCACACCTTACAGTGCAACTTGTTGTTAGACAAGGCAGAGATGTAAAGGGGAATAATCCCTTTATAATTGAGGTGGCACCGCGTTACCAACGCCCTCACACGGAAGTAGATTCTGTGTGTGGGCTTTTTTCATATCTTGAAATCAATACAAAAAGAGGAAAAAATTATGACAACTAAAGGTTATTTTGGACAATTTGGTGGTAGTTTTGTACCGGAGCCGATTCAGGCTTTGTTGGATGAGTTGGAAGTGACATTTGACAAGTACAAGGATGATCCAGAATTTTTGGCAGAATTTCGCCATTACTTGAAGGATTATTCAGGTCGCGAAACACCGCTTTATTTTGCGGAAAGTTTGACAGATCACCTAGGTGGCGCTAAGATTTATCTCAAGCGCGAAGACCTTAACCATCTGGGTTCTCACAAGCTCAATAACGTTTTAGGGCAAATTCTTCTTGCTAAACGTATGGGGAAAAAACGAGTTATCGCAGAAACAGGTGCTGGTCAGCATGGTGTGGCGACTGCAGCTGCTGCAGCCAAGTTTGGTATGGCCTGTGATGTCTACATGGGGGCAGAAGATGTGGAACGTCAACGTCTCAATGTTTTCCGTATGGAGATGATGGGAGCAACTGTGCACGCAGTTGAAACAGGCACTCGTACACTCAAAGATGCGGTTGATGCAGCCTTTGGAGCATGGATGAATGACCTTGAAGCCTTCTATGTTTTAGGATCTGCTGTGGGACCTCATCCATATCCAACCATTGTTCATGAGTTCCAAAAGGTCATCAGTGAAGAATCTCGCCGTCAAATTTTGGAAAAAGAAGGACGCTTGCCAGACTACGTTATTGCCTGTGTAGGTGGTGGTTCCAATGCCATCGGTGCTTTTTCACAGTATGTGGCTGATGAAGAAGTTAAATTAGTTGGGGTCGAAGCCGCTGGTCATGGACTTGATACAGACAAGCACGCAGCTACCATGACAAAAGGTAGTGTCGGAATTGTCGACGGAATGAAGACCTATGCTGTCTTTAAAGAAGATGGAGAGTTGGCGCCAGTTTACTCTATCTCAGCTGGTTTGGACTATCCAGGCGTTGGCCCAGAACACGCCTACTTTAAAGATTCAGGTCGCGTGGAATATGTGGCAGCGACGGATGAAGAAGCTGTCCAAGCCCTGCTCCTTCTCAGCAAGACAGAAGGGATTATCCCAGCGATTGAAAGTTCGCATGCCATCGCAGAAGCGGTCAAACGTGCACCGAAACTAAGTAAAGATGAGATTATCATCATCAATGTCTCTGGTCGTGGAGACAAGGACGTAGCTGCGATTGCAGACTACCTAGAAGCTAAAAAATAATAGATGGAAAAATTACAGTCCTTTCTCTCACAGAGAGCTTGTGGTTGCTGGAAACAAGCAGAGAAAGCTGTAAGGTTGGGTCCATCTGAAACGAGAGGAGAAAACATAATTCTCAAGGGAGTGCCCTTTATCGCACAGCCTGTTACAAGAGGTATCTGAGACAGGAATGAGAGATAGGAGAAATCCTATAATTGAGGTGGCACCGCGAATTTCGTCCTCACGCAAGTTAGTTTGCGTGAGGATTTTTTATATAGTCACCACGAACTAGAATTGAAAGGGAAATTACAATGGAACGAATCATTCATGGAGATGTCTTATCGCCAATCTTGGCTTATATGCGCCTAAAGGGGCAACACAAGGTTATCTTAGAGAGTATTCCGAGAGACAAGGAAACAGCTCGTTTTTCTATCCTAGCCTATAATCCAGTTTTTGAGATTAAGTTTGAAAATGGAGTTCTTTATCAAAATGGGCAAGTGATTGATCGTGATCCCTTGGATTTCCTTTATGAAGTTACTCATAAGAGCCAACATCATTCAGACCTACCTTTTGGTGGGGGAGCCATTGGTTTTGTGGGTTACGATATGATTTCGCTTTATGAAGAAATTGGTCAAATTCCTGAGGATACAATTGGGACGCCAGACATGCATTTCTTTGTCTATGAGAGTTACATGGTCTTTGACCACAAGAAGGAAAAAATCCATGTCATAGAGGATGCACTTTATAATGAGCGCAGTCAAGAAGACTTAGAAAAAGCCTTGAATCAAGTGCTTGAGGAATTACGCATTCCTGCTCCAAATGAATTTGAAGACTTGGATCTATCACCACTTGACTTCAAACCCCATATCGTTCCTCAGAAGTTTGAGGAAATGGTGGAAAGGGCTCGTGACTTGATTCGTAACGGCGATATGTTCCAATGCGTGCTCAGTCAGCGTTTCTCAGCAGAGATTACTGGAAATTCATTTGACTTCTACAGAAATCTTCGCGTGACCAATCCATCTAATTACCTTTATTTCTATGATTTTGGGGATTATCAAATCATCGGTGCCAGTCCTGAAAGTTTGGTTTCTGTCAAAAATGGCATCGTGACAACCAATCCGATTGCCGGTACACGACCAAGAGGAGCTACGGATGAAGAAGACAAGGCCTTGGCGACAGACTTGCTTTCGGATGAGAAGGAAACAGCAGAACATCGGATGTTGGTAGACTTGGGTCGTAACGATGTTGGCCGCATCTCTGAAACGGCCAGTGTCCAAGTTACCAAGTATATGGAAGTGGAGCTCTTCCGCTACGTTATGCATTTGACCAGTGTTGTGAAAGGACGGTTGCTTCCAGAACTCACTGCCATGGATGCCTTGAAAGCTACACTTCCAGCTGGAACAGTTTCAGGAGCTCCAAAGATTCGAGCTATGAGACGCATCTATGAACTGGAAATGGAAAAACGGGGCGTATACGCAGGAGCAATCGGCTACTTGTCTGCGACGGGTGATATGGATTTGGCCATTGCCATCCGAACGATGATTCTCAAAAAACAAAGAGCCTATGTGCAGGCTGGGGCAGGGATTGTCTACGACTCTATCGCCCAAAACGAATACCAAGAAACCATTAACAAAGCAAAATCTATGACTAGAATTGGAGAACTAAGACCATGATTTTATTGATTGATAACTATGATTCCTTTACCTATAACTTAGCCCAATACATTGGGAACTTTGCTGAGGTACAGGTCTTGAGAAATGATGACCCCAAGCTGTATGAAGAAGCTGAAAAAGCAGATGGTCTGGTCTTTTCTCCTGGTCCCGGTTGGCCAGTTGATGCTGGTAAGATGGAGGACATGATTCGTTACTTTGCTGGCAAGAAGCCAATTCTTGGGATTTGTTTGGGTCATCAAGCTATCGCAGAAGTCTTTGGCGGTAAACTAGGTTTGGCTCCCAAAGTCATGCATGGGAAACAGAGCAATATCAGCTTTGAAGCGCCATCTGTTTTGTATCAAGGCATTGAGGATGGCCGTCCGGTCATGCGTTACCACAGTATCTTGATTGAAGAAATGCCAGAAGACTTTGAAGTGACAGCCCGTTCGACCGATGACCAAGCCATTATGGGAATTCAACACAAAAGCCTTCCAATTTATGGTTTCCAATACCATCCAGAGAGTATAGGAACGCCAGATGGCTTGTCTTCTATTCGGAATTTTATCGAGAAGGTTGTAAAGTGAGGAAACTAGGATGAAAGAGATTATCGAAAAACTAGCAAAATTTGAAAATTTGACAGGTGTGGAAATGACGGATGTCATTGAGCGTATCGTAACTGGCCGTGTAACCGAAGCACAGATTGCTTCTCTTCTCTTGGCACTTAAGATGAAGGGAGAAACACCAGAAGAACGCACTGCCATTGCCCAAGTCATGAGAGGACATGCCCAACACATTCCAACTGAAATTCATGATGCTATGGACAACTGTGGTACAGGTGGGGACAAGTCCTTCAGTTTTAACATCTCTACGACGGCAGCCTTTGTATTGGCTGGTGGTGGTGTTCACATGGCCAAACACGGTAACCGCTCGATTTCTTCCAAATCTGGTTCTGCAGATGTCCTTCAAGCCTTGGGTATCAACCTAGATCTCAAACCAGCTGAACTAGGTAAGGTCTTTGATAAAACTGGAATCGTCTTTCTCTTTGCCAAAAATATGCACCCAGCTATGAAATACATCATGCCAGCTCGTTTGGAATTGGGAATTCCAACGATCATGAACTTGACTGGTCCACTGATTCACCCAATGGCTTTGGAAACACAGCTTCTTGGTATTAGTCGTCCAGAACTGCTAGAAAGTACCGCTCAGGTTTTGAAAAATATGGGTCGCAAACGTGCCATCGTGGTTGCTGGACCAGAAGGGCTAGATGAAGCTGGCTTGAACGGAACAACCAAGATTGCTCTTCTTGAAAATGGTGAAATCACTTTGTCAAGCTTCACTCCAGAGGATTTGGGGATGGAAGGCTACGCTATCGAAGATATTCGTGGAGGAAATGCTCAGGAAAATGCAGAAATTTTGCTCAGTGTTCTCAAGAACGAACCAAGTCCATTCTTGGAAACTACAGTCTTAAATGCTGGTCTTGGTTTCTATGCTAATGGTAAGGTTGATAGTATTAAAGAAGGTGTTGCCTTGGCTCGTCAAGTGATTGCTAGTGGCAAGGCCCTTGAAAAACT
This sequence comes from Streptococcus oralis, assembly GCF_004127215.1. GTDB lineage: Bacteria > Bacillota > Bacilli > Lactobacillales > Streptococcaceae > Streptococcus > Streptococcus oralis_BD. The sequence continues at coordinate 37,184 of NZ_QEWJ01000006.1, forward strand.
CAGACTGTTACAGGAGTACCAAAAATGAGTCAGGAATTTTTAGCACGAATCTTGGAGCAGAAGGCGCGTGAAGTCGAGCAAATGGCGCTGGAGGAAGTCCAGCCCCTGCGCCAGACCTATCGCTTAGCAGAATTTTTAAAGAATCACCAGGACAGATTACAGGTAATTGCTGAGGTCAAGAAAGCTAGCCCTAGTCTGGGAGATATCAATCTAGATGTGGATATTGTGCAACAGGCCCAGACTTATGAAGCAAACGGCGCAGTGATGATTTCAGTTTTGACAGATGAGATTTTCTTTAAAGGGCATTTGGATTATCTGCGTGAGATTTCCAGTCAGGTAGGAATTCCGATGCTCAACAAGGACTTTATCATCGATGAAAAGCAAATCATCCGAGCTCGTAATGCAGGGGCGACAGTTATCTTGCTCATCGTCGCTGCCTTGTCAGAAGAACGTCTCAAGGAACTTTACGACTACGCGACAGAGCTTGGACTGGAAGTCTTGGTAGAGACTCACAATCTAGCTGAGCTGGAAGTGGCCCACAGACTTGGTGCTGAGATTATTGGGGTCAATAACCGCAATTTGACCACCTTTGAAGTCGACTTACAGACCAGTGTAGACTTGGCACAATACTTCAAGGACGATTGCTTCTACATTTCCGAATCTGCTATTTTCACAAGTCAGGATGCGGAACGACTAGCACCATACTTTAACGGAATTTTGGTAGGGACAGCTCTTATGCAGGCAGGGGATGTGGCTCAAAGAATCAAGGAGTTGCAGATTGACAAAGGTTAAGATTTGTGGACTATCGACCAAAGAAGCGGTAGAGACAGCCGTATCAGCAGGGGCGGATTACATCGGTTTTGTCCTCGCACCTAGTAAAAGGCAGGTGACCTTGGAAGAGGCTACAGAGCTGGCAAAGCTCATTCCTGTCAACATTAAAAAGGTTGGTGTATTTGTTTCACCAAGTCGAGCAGATCTGCTAAAAGCGATTGACAAAGTTGGCTTGGACTTGGTTCAAGTTCACGGTCAGGTAGCAGATGATTTGTTAGAGGATTTGCCTTGTGCCAGCATTCAGGCTGTGCAGGTTGACGGAAATGGTCATGTCCCTCATTCTCGGGCAGATTATTTACTCTTTGATGCCCCTGTTGCTGGGAGTGGCCAGACCTTTGACTGGGGTCAACTGGATACGACAGGACTAGCTCAGCCCTTCTTTATCGCAGGTGGGCTTAATGAAGACAATGTAGTAAAAGCAATTCAACACTTTACTCCCTATGCAGTAGATGTATCAAGCGGAGTGGAGACAGATGGACAGAAAGATCAGGAAAAGATTAGAAGATTTATAGAGAGGGCAAAGAATGGCATATCAAGAACCAAATAAAGATGGATTTTACGGAAAATTCGGCGGACGTTTCGTCCCAGAAACATTGATGACAGCAGTTTTGGAGTTGGAAAAGGCCTACTGTGAAAGTCAGGCGGACCCAAGTTTCCAAGAGGAATTGAACCAGCTCTTACGTCAGTACGTAGGACGTGAAACTCCTCTTTACTATGCAAAAAACTTGACCCAGCATATCGGTGGCGCCAAGATCTATCTCAAACGGGAAGACCTCAACCATACAGGGGCCCACAAGATTAACAATGCCTTGGGACAGGTTCTTCTGGCTAAACGCATGGGCAAAAATAAAATTATTGCTGAAACTGGTGCTGGTCAGCACGGTGTGGCAACTGCAACAGCTGCAGCCCTCTTTAACATGGAATGTACCATCTATATGGGTGAGGAAGATGTCAAACGCCAAGCCCTCAATGTCTTCCGTATGGAGCTTTTGGGAGCCAAGGTTGAGGCCGTGACAGATGGTTCGCGCGTGCTCAAGGACGCGGTCAATGCGGCCCTTCGTTCATGGGTGGCAAATATCGATGATACCCACTATATCCTTGGTTCTGCCTTGGGACCTCATCCTTTCCCAGAAATCGTTCGTGATTTCCAAAGTGTCATTGGCCGAGAGGCTAAACAACAATACCGTGACTTAACAGGGCAAGATTTACCAGATGCCCTAGTAGCCTGTGTTGGTGGTGGGTCGAATGCTATCGGGCTCTTCCATCCATTTGTAGAAGATGAGTCAGTAGCAATGTATGGGGCTGAAGCAGCAGGACTTGGTGTGGATACAGAGCATCACGCAGCGACCTTGACCAAGGGTCGTCCGGGTGTCCTTCACGGTTCCCTCATGGATGTTCTCCAAGATGCTCATGGTCAAATTCTTGAAGCTTTCTCTATCTCAGCAGGTTTGGACTATCCTGGTATCGGTCCAGAACATTCTCACTACCACGATATCAAACGTGCCAGCTATGTTCCTGTGACAGACGAGGAAGCTTTGGAAGGATTCCAACTCTTGTCTCGCGTGGAAGGGATTATTCCAGCCTTGGAATCTAGCCACGCCATCGCTTTTGCAGTGAAATTGGCCAAAGAACTTGGTCCAGACAAGTCTATGATTGTCTGTCTATCAGGTCGTGGGGACAAGGATGTAGTTCAAGTCAAAGACCGTTTGGAAGCAGACGCAACAAAGAAGGGAGAAGCTCATGCCTAAGACACTAACAGAAAAATTGAACGCTATCAAAGCAACCGGAAAAGGAATTTTCGTTCCCTATATCATGGCTGGGGACCATGAGAAAGGATTAGATGGTCTTGGTGAAACAATCCACTTTTTAGAAGATTTGGGTGTTTCAGCTATTGAAGTGGGCATTCCCTTTTCAGACCCTGTTGCAGATGGACCTGTAATCGAAGAAGCAGGCTTGCGCAGTCTAGCTCATGGGACTTCTACCCAGGCTTTGGTTGAAACCTTGAAAACCATTCAAACAGAAGTTCCGCTTGTCATCATGACCTACTTCAACCCCCTCTTTCAGTACGGTGTGGACAAATTTATCAAAGATCTGGCAGATACAGCGGTCAAGGGCTTGATTATCCCAGACCTGCCTCATGAGCATGCCAACTTTGTAGAGCCATTTTTGGTAGACACAGATATCGCCTTGATTCCCCTAGTTAGTTTGACCACAGGACTTGAGCGCCAAAAAGAGTTGATCAAGGGGGCTGAAGGATTCGTCTATGCCGTTGCTGTCAATGGGGTGACAGGGAAATCAGGAAATTACCGTGCAGACTTGGACAAGCACTTGGCGCAATTGCATCAAGTAGCTGACATCCCAGTCTTGACAGGTTTTGGTGTGTCTAGCCAGGCTGATGTAGAGCGCTTCAATGCGGTGTCAGATGGCGTTATCGTCGGTTCGAAAATTGTAAAAGCTCTCCACCAAGGAGAGCCGATTGAGGACTTTATCAAACAAGCAGTAGCTTACCAAAAATAATAACATAAGTAGCAAGTAAGAGGAAAGGCACAAAAGGAAGTCCTTCCTTTTTCTTTTGAGGGTATAAGTTCATGAATGACAGTTGAATATTAGTTTGGGTATTGCTTATGAATGGTATCTATATAGTTGGTGAAATGTTTCAGGAAATGCTTAGGAGATATAACAGTGATGTATTTTCCAAAAGCAAGCAAGGTATTGTATCCCCAATCATTGTCGTTTAACGGATAAGTAATCTCGTAAATATCGCTATTAATAGGTTTTATTGCATTATAGCCTAAGAGTTCCACAAATCGATCAAGAACAATTTTCTGGACATGCAGGATGACAGGTACTTTGTTTTCATTCATCCAAGCACCACCATCATAGGGAAGTGGTGTAAAATGTCTTTTTGAAAAAGTATCGGAGAGAGTAAGTTCACTAATTCTAGCAACTTTAAAAACAGAAAAACGCGCTTTATCAGTATCGTAGGCATCCATATACCAACTCCGGTCCTTATAGACAATACGGTAAGGCTCACAATTTTTTTGACTCACCAGTCCTTGTGAATTAATATAGGAAAATTTTATTTTTACTCTACCTCTGATAGCTTCCAATAACTTAAAAATCAAAGTTCGTATTTCCAGGTTCCCTTGAGATAGAGATAAATCAATTTCGAAATCAGAGTATGTATTGGCAGCATTTAATTTCAATATAGCATTGAAAGTAGAGGCATCTTCCAATACTTGATAACGGCTTTTTAAACCAGATTCGATCGAAAGCCGTTCGGATTGGGTCAGGGGAGGTTTGTCAGTTTGGAAGTCTTCCATAAGAAAAATGCCTCCATTTTTTCCTTTCATTACATAGAGAGGAATGCCTGCAAGAGATAAATCATCAATATCTCTCATAATAGTTCGTGTGCTGACTTTAAAAAGTTCTGATAATTCTTTAGCTGTTGTTTTTCGTTTATTTACTAAATGAGAAATAATCCCCATTTGACGGTCAATTTTCATAATTTTCTCCTTAAATATGACAGATAGTTGTCATATTACTTTTGTTATGATTATACCATAAAGAAAGGAGTTCATATAATGAAACATCAAACTAAACCATCGTTTACCTTAGTTGGCAAGAGTATTTTGATAGAAGGAACTACAGTTCATGAACATCACTATTCTAAAGAGAAAACGGCATTCTATACTCAGTTATTTAAAGAAGGAATGCTAGGAAAATTGATGCCCCATTCCATAGATAAAAGAGGCTATGCTTTGATAGTTCCTCATAAAGATGGTATACAATACTACGCAGGAGTTGCGGCAAATAATGCTGTGGCAGGTTACGAAAGCATTCTTGTCCCAGAGAAAGATTATTTAGTAAGCTCAGCCAGTGGTGATAAATCAAGACTCTTGTTTGATAAATTGGAGGATAACTTTTTTGAGGGAGAATATAGCTCGCTTTACAATGATGGAATTATCTTAGAAATACTTTTAAACGGTAATCCCATGGATGCAGAAGTTGAGCTTTGGGTTCCCAATTCAACAAACTAATAAGAACTGATAGAAAACTATTATAGTCGCAGCAAGTAAGAGGAAAGGCACGAAAGGAAGTCTTTCCTTTTTCTTTTGCGAAAGAAAGGCTAAAATCCCTGCCGCAGAAGCGAACTGAATCAAGATGAGTAATTCTGTCGCGCTAAAGACGAGAGCACAAGAAGCCAGAAAGAGAAAATCCCCTGCGCCCATGCGGATATCGAAAAAATGAGCCAAGATTCCGAGGGCAAGGAAGAAGACCATGACCAGATTCCAACCAGAGCAGGCCATGAGGATTAGGTGGAAAGTCATCCAGACCAGTAAGGGATATTCCTGATGGCGAAAGTCATAGATGCCCAAGGTCAAGCCAGTAGTGATTAGAATGACTTGCCCCGAGGAAAGAAAGCCCCAAGACCAAGACAGAAAGAGGAATCCCAAGCCCAATTCAAATAGGGCATACCAGACAGGATAGCGAACCTTGCAGTAGCGACAGCGAAAGCGATTAACCACCTGCGAAAGGATAGGAATCAAATCTAGCGGACGCAAGCGAGTCTGACAGGAATCGCAGTGGCTAGCTGGTCGAATAATGGATTGCTCAGGAAAACGGTCAATGACCAAACCTAGAAAGGAAGCGAGAATACTCCCGACAAGAAAAAAATAAAGATCAATCATACTTATCTATTCGTAAAAAATAGGAGAAGTGGTATAATGGAGAAACATAGATAAGATAGTGAGGTCAAGATGACAATTCGTTTTGAAGAAAATGTGAGCACAGAAAATGCTCAGCTCGTATGCCAATGGTCCAACTCCCTTGGCAAATCCTTTCAAGAACAATGGATGGGAACAATGATTCCTTTTCCCTTAACAATTCAAATCTTGCAAGATTTGGAAGGAATCTTTTCAATCTTTGATGGACAAGAGTTTGTGGGGCTTATCCAGAAAATCAGGCTAGAAGAGAGAAATCTTCATATCGGGAGATTTTTTATCAATCCCCAGAAGCAGGGGCAGGGCTTAGGTAGCCAGGCTTTAAGGAAATTTGTTAGTTTGGCCTTTGAAAATGAAGACATAGATACTGTCTCTCTAAATGTCTACGAGGCAAATCAAACAGCTTACAATCTTTACCAAAAAGCAGGATTTGAAATCGTTCAAATGGTTGAAGTACCTATACGAAAATACATCATGAAAAAGGGTAGATAGCAGACGAAGAAGATGGGGAAAACAGCTTTAAAATCAAAAAACGCATAATATCAGGTATTAAAAAACTTGATACTATGCGTTTTGTCATAGAGAGATTTACTGGATTTTCTCCTCAACTTGAGTTGATATCTAACTTCTCTTTCTATTAACGATTTTTCCAAGCTTGGTAGCGGGTGTCAATCAAGAGTTGAGTTAGGCGTCCCATGGTTTCTCTTTCTTCGGGAGTGAGGGACTGGGCTTGGACAAAGAGATGGTGAATGTGTTCAATGACCTTGAAGGAAGAAAGATCGTTGATGGAGGAGATGCCTGCATCAAGAATGATTCCGAAAAAGAGGTCGAAGTAGAGTTGCAGTTCCGTATCAGGAACTGTCTCAACCCATTCCTTGAAAGTAGTATCGACTTGCTGGCTGTCACTATTGGTCTCATCCAGTTGGACAAAGTGTTTGTCTGCAACCTGCCAACTAAAGGTGTCGTGCTGGGCAATACCACCTAGGGCAGTGCTTCGAACGACGATTTTTTTATCAGGAATTTCTAGCATCATCCCGATGATAGACCCTTGTGGGACAAATACTTTTGTTCTTTCCATCATGTTTTGATAGCCAGCTTTTTTGGTTAGTTCCTTGTGAAGTCCAGGCGCATCAAAAGTATAGACAGAGACAATGCTTTTTTGTAAGAGTGGGTCGAGTTGACTGGCAGCATAGACAGCTAAATTGCCCCCTTTTGAGTGTCCTGCTAGGATAACCTTTTGGTTGGGGTGTTGAGCAAAAAAATTCTCTAAATACTGGAGGGCATGTTTTTGAGCAGGGATTTCCTTCATATAGGTCATATGGAAATCTTCTTTCCAACCGATGATGCTATCATCAGTTCCACGAAAGACAAGCAAATAGGTATCGAGACTGATACGATAAGTCATGGCTGCGAACTGTTTTTGCAATTCAGGATCGATATCATTGATAAAGTCTGAGAGCTTGCAATTTTTAAAGCGTTTGTGTTGAGCGAGCTGATCTAATAACTGGAGGCGGTTCTTATTGGTCAGCATAGTCGTGTCTCTAGGGATTTGAGATGCAAGATCTATGAGACGCTTTGGTTCTTGAGTGACTACATTATCAAAAGCAAGGTAGGTTAATTCAGTAAGGGCAAGAACATCTAACTCATTCACGGGGAGGTCATAAAAGGAATCGTATGCTACATCATTTAAGTAGTCAAAAATATTAGCCATAAAAGCTCCTTTCTCTATGTTTATCCTACCACATTTACCTAGAATTAGCTAGTGGGCTTGTTAGAATGACCTAGTAGGGTTTGATTGAAATACATAGAAGACAGGCTGCTCCTATTTCAAACCTCTAAACGAGCTTACTTGTATGTTTTTGCTATCGATTCCATTTTCCTTTAAAAAATTCTTCATCTCATTTACATCATCAGGCTGTCCTGTGATAAGATAGCTAGCTTGATTGCCGTATTCATCAATAGCACGTTTTAAAAATTCTTGACTTTGAGAAAAATCATCGTTAGTTTTATAAGTAAAATTCGGTGTGTTTTGAGCTAGTTCTTTCATCTCTTTATCAAAAATAGTTACTCCTTTGTCAAAATGGTTGAGAATAATTGGTGCTTTACCAGCCCATTCTTTGATAAGGGGGCGTAGAGCAGAAATACCAACATCAGATGCAAAGCAAACTAGTGGCTGATTCGTATCTTTAACGGTTAAAGAGGAATCAAGCCAACTCATCTCAATCTCACTGCCAGTCGGTAAATGTGTCAAGGTTTCCTTAAAGTGGCTACCACTATTATGCGTTAAAATGAGGATTTCATCTTCATCAGGTGTGGAGGCAATGGTTAGCCATCGACTGGTCTGCTCTCCCTTAGCTTCGTTTTTCCTAGTAGCGGACGAGGTATCAGGGAGTGTAAACTTAGCATAAGCCCCAGCTTTCCAGATTTGATGACTCGGTTTTGTGATATGAATTACATATAGATCTCCGCTGGGGTTTTCGATGGATTTTATCGATAATGTCTGGTTTCGTCCAAGATAAGCGATGGCACCCCAAGTTATAATACATAGCGCTCCAAGTGTTGATAGAATGATAATAAACATTTTTTTACCTCTTTTCATTTTTTATGACTCCTGTTCTTAATTTTATGAATGAACTAAAAAAATAATTCATTCATATTTTTTTAAAAAATAAAGAAATCCATTCTTTATTTTAGAACTCCTTTAATGAAGTTGGTTGCAAGTATTTCAACAGTTTTGCCAATATCTGGAAAATCTTTTTCCGTGATATGCATATCCATATAGTAAAACAGATTATAAACCTGTAAAATATCTTGAATCTTTTCTGGCGAGTACCCTTCAGCCTGCATGCGATTTGTAAAAGTTTTAACTAGAAACTGATGAAAAGGATTTGCGACTTTGCCTTCTTCCGAGGAATAGTAGCTGTGTAACTCATCTGCGATGGAAGGATTGTACCATTCTGCAAGGATTTTATTGGAAGAAACGAGAGTTCTGGACTGAGCAAATAGTTGACCAATGAGGTCAATCATGTCAATTTCCCAATCCAGTTCTTCGATCATAGCTTGGCGAACACGGTTGTTTTCATCTATATAGATGTCTAGAAAAATGGCTTCTTTACTCTCGTAATAGTTATAAAAAGAACCAACTGCAACACCAGCTTGCCTAGCAATTTCTGAAATACCTGTTGCCTTGTAACCTTTTTTCGAAAAAACTTCATAGGCTGCTGTCTTTAAAGATTGTTTTTTGTCCAATAGGATTTAACCTCCTTTGCTTCATGAATGAATAAATTTATTAGTTCATTCATATTCTAACAAATCATGGCTAGCTTGTCAATAAGAAGGCTAGATCTGTTAAATAAGTTAAAGAAACGCTAACAAAATGAGCACAAAAAGGAAAATATAGGATAAGGCTGGAACTATAATTAAAAATAAGGTATGATATCAGTGAGAATGTTCTCTATTTAGCATCTGTTTTCTGATCTGAATTTGGGAAATAGGCTGCTAAACAGTATGAGATACTGATCCGTAAATCTGATATGAAGGGTTTTGATACTTTGAGAAATAACAAAGGAGGAGCGCATGCACAAGATTTTACTAGTAGAAGATGACCAAGTTATTCGGCAACAAGTGGGGAAACTGCTCTCTGAGTGGGGTTTTGAGGTCGTTTTGGTAGAAGATTTTATGGAAGTATTGAGCCTTTTTGTTCAGTCAGAACCTCATTTGGTCCTCATGGATATTGGTCTGCCTCTTTTTAATGGTTACCACTGGTGTCAGGAGATTCGCAAGATTTCCAAGGTACCCATCATGTTTTTGTCTTCGAGAGATCAGGCTATGGATATCGTCATGGCAATCAATATGGGAGCGGATGACTTTGTAACTAAGCCTTTTGACCAGCAGGTCCTCCTTGCCAAAGTTCAGGGTCTGTTGCGCCGTTCCTATGAGTTTGGGCGGGATGAAAGTTTGCTAGAGTATGCAGGTGTGATCCTCAATACCAAGTCTATGGACCTGCACTATCAGGGGGAAGTTCTGAGTTTGACCAAGAATGAATTTCAAATTTTGCGAGTCTTGTTTGAACATGCTGGCAATATCGTGGCGCGTGATGACCTGATGCGGGAACTCTGGAATAGCGACTTTTTCATCGATGACAATACCTTGTCTGTCAATGTTGCTCGCCTGCGTAAAAAGTTGGAGGAACAAGGATTGGCAGGCTTTATCGAAACCAAGAAAGGGATAGGATACGGACTGAAACATGCTTGATTGGAAATCATTTTTTCTAGCCTATCTGCGTTCTCGCAGTCGCATCTTTGTCTATATTTTTTCATTAGGCTTTCTCGTCCTTCTCTTTCAGTTTTTATTTGCTAGTCTAGGAACTTATTTTCTTTATTTCTTTCTGCTCAGTAGTTTTTTGACCTTCTTATTTTGGGCTTGGGATATATTTGCAGAAGCTCAGGTTTACCGGCAGGAAATACTCTATGCTGAGAGAGACCCCAAGTCTCCTCTGGAATGTGCGCTAGTAGAAAAGCTCGAAGAGCGTGAATCTGAATTGTATCAAAAGAAGTCGGAAGCGCAGAGCAAGCTGACGGATTTGCTGGACTACTACACCTTGTGGGTTCATCAGATCAAGACCCCCATTGCAGCGAGTCGTCTCTTGGTAGCAGAAGTCTCTGATCGGGAGGTCAAGCAGCAACTGGAACAGGAAATCTTTAAGATTGACTCCTATACCAATCTGGTGTTGCAGTATCTTCGTTTGGAAAGTTTCCACGATGACTTGGTATTTGAAAAGGTTCAAGTGGAGGATTTGGTGAAGGAAGTGGTTCGCAAGTATGCCCTTTTCTTTATCCAAAAAGGACTGACGCTCAATCTCCATGACCTTGACAAAATCATCGTGACCGATAAGAAGTGGCTGTTGATCGTCATTGAACAAATCCTCTCAAACAGTCTCAAGTACACCAAGGAAGGTGGGTTAGAGATCTATATGGAAGGTCAGGAGCTCTGTATCAAGGATACGGGAATCGGGATTAAAAACAGTGATGTTCTCCGAGTCTTTGAACGTGGGTTTTCAGGCTACAATGGTCGTTTGACTCAGCAGTCATCTGGCCTTGGTCTTTACTTATCTAAGAAAATTTCTGAAGAACTGGGCCACCAGATTCGCATCGAGTCTGAGGTTGGAAAAGGAACAACAGTACGCATCAAGTTTTCCAATAGGAATCTGATGATTGAGTGAGGATAATAGATAAGAGCCCAGGATAAGACAACTGGGCTTTTTTATCTTTAACTGTGTATCCTAGTACACTATTTGCTTGGGCGTTTCCGGTTAAAAAATAAAAATCAACCAGACTTTGTGAAAGGTCATCTACAAAATCAAGCTATTCTTTTAACATCAGACTATAATTATCTAGTCGCATCCAATCTTCAATCCTTCCTAAGAACTGGGTTCAACATCAAAATGCAGAAATTACTAGTGAACTCGCTGGTGGGATGGATGTGACTGTAAGCAAAGAGGGACAGTTGAAACTAGCTGATGATTATTCAGACTGTCTTAATAAATCGATATTGCGTTTTGAAGTTCAGGCTAGTCCTGTTTACGGCTCTATTCGAGCAAGTACCAGTGAGCAAATCAATGAGATTTTTGGTGCGTTCTTCTTTATCGGTCTCTTCCTATTTACTATTTTTATGGTTGGTGCAGTATTAATTATCCACTATAAACAAATCTCTGAGAGATATGAAGATTGCGAACGCTTTATCATCTTGAAAAAGGTAGGTCCTGATCAAAAGCAGATCAAGCAAACCATTAACAAGCAAATCTTGACCGTTTTCTTTCTTCCTGTAATTTTTGCCTTCCTCCATTTTGCCTTTTCTTATCATATGCCTAGTTTGATTCTCAAGATCATTGAAGTAGTTGATGCGACCATGATGTTAACGATAATCTTATCTATCTGTTAAATTGAGAGATTTCCTCAGAGAAAGACTGTAAAATTTTTGATATAATGTTAGGGATGGACTGACGGATATTTAAAAGATAATGTTCAAAAGAATAACAGGTGAGAAGAAAAATATGTAAGATTGGACAGAAGTATCTCTACCATCATCCATGCAGAAACAAGATTATATGAAATAAAAGGAGTAACTAATGACCGGAAACTATTCAACACGTGAATACCGTGAGAAATTATATGATGATCTTCATGTTCGATTAAGAGATACAGTGATTTTGATGTGTGCGATTTTTATTGCCTCTATCGGCCTAAATATGAATTCAACGGCTGTCATTATTGGAGCCATGCTGATTTCCCCTCTTATGACACCGATTGTTGGACTGGGGTTTGGTTTAGCTATTTTTGATACGCGTTTAATCAAGCAATCTCTAGAGGTTTTATTTACCCAAGTATTGGTTAGCTTGCTTGTCTCGGCTCTGTATTTCTGGATTTCTCCCTTATCTTATGAAAGTAGCGAATTGATTGCACGAACCTCTCCAACAATTTGGGATGTGCTCATTGCTATTGCTGGTGGGATAGCAGGTTTCATTGGTTCAAGGAAAAAAGAAGCAAACAATATCGTACCAGGAGTAGCCATTGCAACAGCTCTGATGCCACCTATCTGCACTGCAGGTTACGGTTTAGCTAATGGAAATGTACGATTTTTATTTGGAGCTCTTTATCTTTTCTTGATCAACTGTGTCTTTATCATGCTAATCAACATTGTTGGAACAAGAATTATGATGAGAAAATCTCCCTTAAGTTCATTTAAAGAGCTAAACATTAAAATGAGAATTGGGTTGATATCCTTGATTGTATTATTGATTCTTCCGGCTAGTTATTCAGCAATTACTTTGACGATAGATCAAGCGCGAAAAGAAGGAATCAAACAGTTTGTAGGAAAAGAGTTCGCCAATCACACGGTCATTAATCAAGTCTACAAATCAAGAAACAATGAGTTGGTCTTGACGGTTGTTGGAGATCCGATTTCAGAAGAAGAATTAGAAACGCTCCACCAAAAACAAGCCTCTTACGGTATTCAATCTGTTCAATTGAAAGTCAATCAAGTTCATAATTCGACAAAATTAGACAGTGATTCGACCAAGGAATTTTATGAAACCATTAACAAGTATATCGATCAAAAACTCTCTGAAAAGGATTCACAAAAAGATCTCGTAAAAGAAAATGAAGCAGACAAGGATTGAGGACAATGAACTGAATCGGTTTTTACGCCGTGTTTTTCTTGTATCTTCCTCTTTCTTACTTATAGCAGGTTGTTTTTGATAAATCTAAGCAACACTAAATGATGAAGTGAAAGGGGATGAATCTTTGATAGTATTCATTTATTGTGAAATATGATATATTTATTAATTAGATGGATGAATACTTCTAGAGTTAAATATAGCATAATAGGGACAGACTTTTTGGTTTATTTTTGTTTGTAGTCGGATTATGAAAGAATATCCAATATTATGCGATAAGATAGAATGTTACAAAAAAGAAAGGGGATGCAATCCGATGAAGAAAGACAGATTAATTGTATTGACAGATGCTGTTCTAGCAATTATTATGACCATCTTGATTTTAGAGTTAGAAAAACCAACAACACCAAGTCTTGAAGCTTTTTGGGATTTACGGCAAAATTTCTTTGCTTGTTTTCTTTCCTTTTTCTGGTTGGGATCGTTATGGATGGCACTAAACACATTATGGGAAAAGGTTGAGAAAATTTCCTCAGAAATTATTTGGTGGAATTTGTTTCTACTCTTGGAGCGGCAGGAGTTCTCTTTGGAGAATTTCATGCCATCCAAGATACCAGTCTGAATGATGTGGTGGACCGGATCTATATAAATGTCAAGGATTTACCGTTTCAGTCCTTGGGAGCTTTAGCTAATATCCTGTCTGATGTTAAGAAGGGACTGATTCAAGACAGTCATATCTGGTCTTTCTTCCAGTCATTTTTCAAACAATATCAGTTGATAATCAGCTTAAATCAGATCTATCAGTTTGTCTATCTTTCTCTGATGGAGATCATGTCCTATCTTCACTTTGATTATTGGAAAAAACGGCTCGGTCAGGAGCTAGTATGAATAAGGAGAACAAATGAGACGTTTAAAAATGTTATGGCATATTATACAGGTTACGGGTTTTACTCGGTTTGCTCTGAGTTTTGTGACCTTTGTTTTTGGGTCAGGAGGCGTGCTTTTCCTAGTTGAACCTGCTATCACAAATTACGGAGACGGTCTTTGGTATGCTTTTGTGACTTCGACGACTGTCGGCTACGGGGATCTCCTAGCTGTGACCTTGATTGGAAGGATTACCAGTGTCTTCTTGACGATTTATGGGCTCATATTTTTTGGCTGTTTATCAGCTGTTATTATTAATTATTATACCGATTTAAATAAGGAAAGAGGAGAGGACAAATGACTGCCAATTATTCAACACGGGAATACCGTGAGAAATTATACGATGACCTTCATGTTCGATTGAGAGATACAGCGATTTTGATGTGTGCAATTTTTATTGCCTCTATCGGTCTAAATATGAATTCAACAGCTGTTATTATTGGAGCCATGTTAATTTCACCTCTCATGACACCGATTGTTGGACTGGGATTCGGTTTAGCTATTTTTGATACGCGTTTAATCAAGCAATCTCTAGAGGTTTTATTGACTCAAGTGTTGGTCAGTTTGCTTGTCTCGACTCTGTATTTCTGGATTTCTCCCTTGTCTTATGCAAGTAGCGAGTTGATCGCACGAACCTCTCCAACCATTTGGGATGTTCTCATTGCTATTGCTGGTGGGATTGCTGGTGTGATCGGTTCAAGGAAAAAAGAAGCAAACAATATCGTGCCAGGAGTAGCCATTGCTACAGCTTTGATGCCGCCTATCTGTACTGCTGGCTATGGTTTAGCTAATGGGAATGTACGATTTTTATTGGGGGCTCTCTATCTTTTCTTGATCAACTGTGTCTTTATCATGCTAGCCAACATTGTTGGAACAAGAATTTTGATGAGAAAATCTCCTTTAACTTCATTTAAAGAGCTGAGCATTAAAATGAGAATTGGCTTGATTTCTTTGATTGTATTGTTGATTCTTCCAGCTAGCTATTCGGCAGTTACTCTGACAATAGAACAAGCGCGCAAAGAAGGGATCAAACAGTTTGTAGGAAAAGAGTTCGCCAATTATACGGTTATTAATCAAGTCTACAAGTCAAGTAACAATGAATTGGTCTTGACGGTTGTTGGAGATCCGATTTCAGAAGAAGAATTAGAAACACTCCACCAAAAACAAGCCTCTTACGGTATTCAATCTGTTCAATTGAAAGTGAATCAAGTTCAGAACTCGCCAACATTAGATAGTGAAGCGACCAAGGAATTTTATGAAAACATTGACAAGTATATTGATCAAAAACTCTCTGAAAAAGATTCACAAAACGATCTCGTAAAAGAAAATGAAGCAGACAAGGATTGAGGATACTGACTTTATCTAACTCATGAAAGTAAATCTTGTGTGGTGGTTTGGTCAATCACTACTAGCTCGGATTAAATAATACTCTTCGAAAATCAAATTCAAACCACGTCAGCGTCGCCTTACCGTACTCAAGTACAGCTTGCGGCTAGCTTCCTAGTTTGCTTTTTGATTTTCATTGAGTAAAAATATAAAAAGCAACAGCTGAAATAGTTGTTGCTTTTTAGGTAGCTAGGATTTTATCTCTTATTTCTCAACGCGTGATTTGTTGGCGATATCAGCTAGGATAGCTTGCACAAAGTCATCTACTGAGACAGTTTGTGTTTCTTTTTGGCCGTAGCGACGAACATTGACTGTTCCGTCTTCCATTTCCTTGTCACCAACGATTAATTGGTAAGGAATTTTGCTTGTTTGTGAAGCACGGATTTTGAACTGCATTTTTTCATTGCGCTCATCTACATCTGCACGGACACCGCGGTCACGGAGTTTCTTAGCCACTTCCCATGCGTAGTCTACGTGTTTTTCGTTAGAAACTGGGATGAGAGTTACTTGGTGTGGTGCAAGCCATGTTGGGAAGGCACCTTTGTAGTTCTCAATCAAGATAGCTGTGAAGCGTTCCATGGTTGAAATAACACCACGGTGAATCATAACTGGACGGTGTTCTTCACCATCAGGCCCGATGTATTTGAGGTCGAAGCGTTCTGGAAGCAAGAAGTCAAGCTGGATAGTCGAAAGGGTTTCTTCTTTTCCGAGAGCTGTCTTAACTTGGATATCCAATTTTGGTCCGTAGAAGGCTGCTTCACCTTCAGCTTCAAAGTAGTCAACACCCATTTCATCAAGTGCTGCACGAAGCATGGTTTGAGCATTTTCCCACATCTCATCGTTGTCAAAGTACTTGTGAGTATCTTGAGGGTCACGAAGAGAGAGACGGAAGCGGTATTCAGTCAAGTTGAAGTCTTCATAAACATCGATAATCAACTGAAGGGCACGTTGGAATTCTTCTTGGATTTGTTCTGGAGTGACAAAGAGGTGACCGTCGTTGAGGGACATTTCACGTACACGTTGAAGACCAGTGAGGGCACCAGATTTCTCGTAGCGGTGCATCATACCGATTTCAGCGATACGGATTGGCAATTCACGGTAAGAGTGAACATGGTGTTTGAAGACTTGGATGTGGTGTGGGCAGTTCATTGGACGAAGGACAAATTCTTCCCCGTCACCCATGTCCATAGTTGGGAACATGTCTTCTTGGTAATGATCCCAGTGACCAGAAGTCTTGTAGAGTTCAACAGAAGCAAGTGGTGGAGTGTAAACGTGTTGGTAGCCAGAAGCTAACTCCTTGTCTACGATGTAGCGTTCCAATTCACGACGGATAGTCGCACCGTTTGGCAACCAGAATGGCAAACCTTGTCCGACTTCTTGTGAAATCATGAAGAGGTCAAGCTCTTTACCAAGTTTACGGTGGTCACGTTCTTTGGCTTCTTCACGCATTTGAAGGTAGTTTTTCAAGTCTTTCTTGTCAAACCAAGCTGTACCGTAGATCCGTTGCATCATCGCGTTGTCGCTATTTCCACGCCAGTAAGCACCTGCTACATGAAGAAGGTGGAAGATTTGGATGCGGCCTGTTGAAGGGACGTGAGGTCCACGGCAGAGGTCCACGTATTCACCTTGACGGTAGATGGTCAAACCACCCTCGTCTTCAGAGTGTTCTTCAATCAATTCCAACTTGTAAGGGTCGTTTTTGAAGATTTCACGCGCTTCATCTTTCGATACTTCCTCACGAATAGATGGGAAGTTTTCTTTAACGATCTTTTGCATTTCTTCTTCGATACGAGGCAGGTCTTCGTTGGAGATTTGACCAGCCTGATTGTCCGTATCATAGTAGAAACCATCTTCAATAGCTGGACCAACTCCCAAGTGAATGTCTGGGAAAAGGCGACGAGCTGCTTGGGCGAACAAGTGGGCAGCTGAGTGGCGCAAGATTGGAAGGGCATCTTCGTGATCAGGTGTCACGATTTCGATGCTTCCATCTTCAGTGATAGCACGAGTCGTGTCGATGAGTTTGCCGTTGAATTTACCAGCGAGAGCTTTTTTAGCTAGAGAATTGCTGATAGATTGGGCAATTTCAAAAGTAGTAACGCCAGATTCGAATTCACGAACAGCGCCATCTGGGAAAGTAATCTTAATCATGGTTTTCTCCTTAAATATTTATTCTTTTTTTGTTGGACAATTTTAAGAGCCGAGCAACCTCTTCCGCAGTTTGATTCTCTGATTGACTGCCATCTGTTATGAGGCTAGGATAGCCTAATCTCACCGCTTCCTTACGAACCATTTGAGCAAAAAGAATATCTCGTTGCATCCAGTTTTCAAAAGCTTGCTCAGGGTTGGTTGTACCCTCTAAGACATAAGGAACCCATTCTCTTTGTCTATAATGCTTTTTTTGAAAATCAGCTGTCGGAGTCAAGCATAGATAGGAAGACGCTGGGCATTCAAGCTTCTTTACCAAGTGAGGCAAAAGTCCTGCTCCCTCCACCAAGAGAGGTCTGTTTTGATTTTTTATCAAGTAAGATTTTACATAAGGAAAAATCTCTTCATAAAAGCGCCATTCTTCATCTGCCATCTCTTCTGGATTTCTCATCCAGATTTGTTCTGGATTTCTATCCTGCCTAAGAAGGCAAATTGGCTGTGAGTCTGCACTTGCTTGACTCATCATCTCTTCTACCAAATCATCCAGTTTGATATAAAGTAGTTGATACTGTCTAGCAAGAAGTGAAGCAATTGTTGACTTTCCACTACAAGGCGATCCGCCAATCATATAAAGCATCATTCTTCCTCCTTCTGACAAAATAAAAACGACATCCTCGAAAGGACGTCGCAACGTGGTTCCACCTTCATTTATGTTCCTCAAAAAAGAGGGACACCTCAGATTGGCTTTAACGTGGCCACCGTTTTATGTTTTCATAAAAGTCAGTTGAGTAGTATCAGTTTAGGCTTTCTATGCGTTTCCAGCAACCACGCACTCTCTAGTAGAAAGGGACTAAGTGACTTGTCTCTATGGATTATTATAGCATGATTGCGAGATTTTTCAAGGCTTTTATTCTATTTTTTTACTTTTCTGCTTGTTTGTAAGATGACTAAGACCTTTCCCTGAAGCCATACCAAGTAGGGCAAAGAGTTCATAAGCTAGGAAATAAACGAGAATGAATTCATTGAAAGTGATGATGGTAAAGCAATAGAGCAGACCAATACCGAGTAGCCACCAGAGTGAGAAATGGAAACGGTAGCTATAAAGAAGGGACACGATGAAGGTTGCCAAAGGTGAAAAGAGGATGATGTTATAAATGTAAAGTCCTTTCAGCGTATAAGGGTCAGATATCAGCAGTAAAAGCAACTCATAGAAAGGCCAGTAAAAGAAGAATATGACAAGGTAGTATGGGATATACTTAAGATAGTTCCGCATGGCAATAGTCCTCCAATCTGCAAAAATAGAGAGAGGTTGAAGACCACATGATCCTAAATGAAGGGGAGTTCTCTACCTATATTATAGCACGATTTGGAAGCTCTTACAAGTTGATCAGGTAAGCAGTGATAGTGATTTTTTGGAGTGTTTTCTGCTATAATACTAACAGAAGAAGTAAGAGGAAATGAGGAGAAAGAATGACGAAAATAGCAGTTCTTTCAGATATACATGGGAATACGACAGCCTTGGAGGCTGTACTGGCTGATGCTGAAAAGGCAAAGGTAGATGAGTACTGGCTTTTGGGGGATATACTTATGCCGGGAACGGGACGTAGAAGGATATTGAATCTTTTAGCTACTTTGCCTATCTCTGTAAGAGTTCTTGGTAATTGGGAGAATAGCCTCTGGCGAGGCTTGCATCGTAAGCTAGATCCTACAAAAGCGAGTCATCGCTACCTCCTGCGCCAAAGTCAGTACATTTTAGAAGAAATTAGCCCTAAAGAAATCGAAGACCTCCACAATCAACCCATGCAAGTTCATCGTCAGTTTGGTGATTTGACGGTAGGAATCACTCACCATCTCCCTGATAAAAACTGGGGTAGAGAGTTGATTCATACGGGAAAACAAGAAGATTTTGATAGGTTGGTGACGGAACCGCATGCTTCTATAGCAGTGTATGGCCATATCCACCAACAGTTGCTTCGCTATGGAAGTGACGGACAGTTGATTCTCAATCCAGGTTCGATTGGGCAACCCTTCTTTTTAGATGCATGGTTGCGTAAGGATCTGCGTGCCCAATATATGATTTTAGAGTTTGACGAAGGTGGACTGGCCGATATCGATTTTCGTCGAGTGGATTATGATGTAGAAGCCGAATTGCAGCTGGCTAAGGACTTAAAACTCCCCTATTTCCAGGTTTACTATGAAAGCTTGGTAAATGGGATTCACCATACTCATAATCAGGAATTGTTGAGTCAGATTAGCGAACAAGAAGGTTATGATCAAGATGTTGAACTCTGGATGGAAAGAGAAAAGAAAGATTGGTTTTAAGAGGAGGTTTGACTAGAAATAAGATAGTATAGCGGCAGCTGTTTCTTGGAAAGTCAAAAAGGAAACGAATTGACGGTTTATAAAGTTTATGCTAAAATATGAAAAAATATATAATTTGAACACCATACTAATTGATGCTCAAAATAATAGGGAGATTATTTATGAAACCAGAAGAGCTACATGCTATCGCTTCGGAGTTAGGCTTGCAGTTTGATGAGGAGTCCGGAAGCATTTATGGCGTGCAATCAGGCTACTTACTATTGCTACATGAAGCAGATGTAAAAAATCAGTTTCGGCTTAGTGTCAGTGTGAGTTTGGATGGCAATCCTGCGGATTCAGAAGAAAACGAGTTGGTGTGGGATGAATTTAAGAGCGAATCACTTCCAAACTTGTCAACCTTATCTATTAACCAGTACACTGTATCTATTGTTGTTAAAGGTGCGATGCGCAAATCAAAGACAATTGAAAAATTACAGACACTTATAAGAGACTTGGTAGCTTTCCTTGAATCCCATCACTTTGTTCAAGTTTGTGGCTACAGTGGTCAGGAGGGTCCAGTTGGTCTCTATCAATTAGGTGATTCAATTTTCCTTATCAACGAGGAAAGCTATCAATTGCTGAAGAGCAATCTTCAGATTGAGTTGGATTCTTATCAAAATCAGAAGGAAAATGTTCTTCTTGGAGCAGCTGGTGCCTTGCTGGGAGCATTGATTGGTGGAGCAGTTGCTCTATTTATCGCGCGTCTAGGTTATGTAGCTATGGCAGCGGGTATTGTTCTGGGGATTTGTACCATTAAAGGATATGAAATCCTTGGAAGAAAGCTATCTCGAAAAGGGATTCTAATTTCAGCTGTTTTGATGGTGATTACCGTTTTTCTAGTGAATCAAATCGATTTGGCGATGGAGGTTGTTGCCCAACTAGGAATTGAGTTTGCCTATGCTTTCCGAGTGGTGAATGAATTAATCTTTAGCGGTGATTTCCCAGATAACTATTTTTATAATCTAGCTATGTTAGCTGTGTTTACCTTAGTTGGTGCTGGGGTTTCTGTCAGCTCGGTTTGGTCAAGTCATAAAACAAAAGGGATTGTCCGTAAAATTGCATAAAAAATAAGTCTTTGTATGTCCTCTACCGCATTGGTTACCAAGAGGGATACAGGACTTTTTGCATGTAGAAGATAATCAGTCGATAATATTTGACAGGATAAGCAAAAAAGGTATAATGTTTATACGGGAAAAGATGAATAAAATATCAGTGAAAGGAGATGAAGATGCAAATTTCAAGCCGATTTACAATTGCGACTCATATGTTGATTAGTATTGCAATGCAGGATACAGACAGCAAAATAACCAGCGATTTTCTTGCGGCCAGTGTCGGAGTAAATCCGGTCATTATCCGCAAAACCTTGTCCCAACTCAAAAAAGCAGGATTGATTTCAGTTGCTCGTGGTACGGGAGGCACTGAGATCATAAAAGACCTTCAGGATATCAGCTTGTTGGATGTCTACCAAGCTGTAGAGTGTTTAGGAAAATCTGGTAAGCTCTTTAGTTTCCATGATAATCCAAATCCTAATTGTCCAATTGGTGCTAATATCCATGCGATCTTGGATCAAAAGCTGTTTGATGTTCAAGCAGCCATGGAAAATCAACTTGGTCAGACGAGCCTGGCTCAGGTTGTGGCTGATACTCAGGATAAAATGATCAAGTAAGAGGACTAAGGTTCTCTTTTTCTATTGCCATAATTATGGTACAATGTAGTCATCAAAGGAGAAGATTATGTACTTTATTACAGGATTTTTTGTCCTACTTTTTCTGATTTCATTTTTTAGGGACAATCGTAGCCTCTGGAATCCGGCTCTTTTGCTTTTGTCTCTGCTCTTTTCTTACCTGTCTATTGCCAATTTTTTTTACGAGGCTGGGCAAGAAGAATTGCACATGATTTTCTTTGCAGTGATTTTTCTCTTGCTTCCATTTTTAGTTTTTCTAAGTGGCTTTTTCCTTATTTATAACGGATTTGTGTTGTTGAAGAAAGAGGGGAAATCCAAGGCAAATTATTTGTCTCTGGGACTAGGTTGTGTGATTCTGTTCTTTTTTGTAATCATGGCGATTCGAGTGAGCGATACCAAGAGCTTGTTCTACACCAATCATCTAGTGAATATCATCTTTTTCTTTTTGATTTATTCGTATTTGATTTTTGGTTTTGCCTTTGCAGGATTTCTACTATATTCTATCTTGTATCTCTTCATTCCTAAGAAAAAACATTATGATTTTATCATCATTCATGGGGCTGGTTTGTTGGATGGAGAAAGGGTGAGTCCTTTGCTCAAGCGTAGGATTGACAAGGCTGTTGAGGCTTACCACAATTCGAATAATCCAGATGTCAAATTGATCGCTAGTGGTGGCCAAGGTGGGGATGAGAAAATTTCCGAAGCTCAGGCAATTTGTAATTATTTGCTGGAAGAGACGGATGTTCCGAGAGAAGCAATTCTCCTAGAGGAAGACTCGACAACGACTTATGAGAATCTTCTCTTCTCAAAAGAAATGGGAGAGAAACTGGTGGCAAGTCCACGTTTTCTCTTTGTGACCAATGACTACCATGTTTTTCGAACCAGTACCTATGCTAGACAACTCCGTATGAAAGGAGATGGCTTGGGCTGTCGAACAGCGGCCTACTACATTCCATCGGCCTTTATCAGAGAGTATATTGCTCTATGTGTGAAGATGAAATGGCTTTTTATCGCTTTCTATGTTCTATTGATTTTAGCTTTGATTTTCTCTTATAAGGGTATTTTATGGTAATATGTGAACTCATCGTTGGGTGATTTTTGCAAAATTCATATTGTAATAATTGTTAGGTTCTCTAAAAAAATTACAGTAACTTAAAGAAAAAATGAAAGTTCCATTAGTAGCAACAATGGCAGAGCGGGTCAGGAGATTGTAGGTGAGGTTTTGGAATAGCTTGGTGGTTACTCGTCAATCAAGTGGACAATTTTTAACCTAGTTACAGATTTTCAGAGAGGGTCAAAAATAAGCAACTGCATATGAGTAGACTAGATGCTTTACAGTGAACTATAAAAAAATGTGAGCCTCGGTTTCAGGTTCACATTTTCTTTTTTACTCATGGTAAAATGGCCTTTAGTTGGTTCAGAATGGTTTGTAAGGTTACGACCGCTTGTTCTTCTTGTTGCGGTTGATAGAGTAGTTGGAAATAGTCGCGAATAGTTTCTTCAAATTGCTTAGGGAGGAGAGTACAATGGGTTTTTGCATACTCCAGCATTCGTTTTTCACCAGGATGGGTCTGCTCATTGAGCGCAAACAACAAGTCAAAGTAGGAAGCAAAAAATTCACTCGTACGATGATTCATACTGAGAAGATCTTGGCGTTTGATAGCTTTTTTAATTTGGTGAGAGAAGGCGGGCATGGCCTGATCCAGCAAAAGGAGCTGTTTTTCGATGATATGTTTTTTGAGTTCTTGAGGGTAGGGAATCTGGTAGGCTCTTTGAAGAGAAGTATAGCGCCCATTCGGGTCGTATAGAATCTTGCTGTGGAGTAGATTGTGCCACATGCAAGTTGTATAAGCATTTTGAGCTTTGTGTTGAAAAACAGTTGTGTTCAATTCTTGTTCAAAAGAATCCAGCGAACGATAAATCAACTCGATTTCGATTCCGTTGTTTAGTACACAGTCATCCTCTAACTCCCAAAACTGGTTTCCAATTTCCATGTAGGAGCAATAGTTGCTCAGGATGATTTGACGAGTTTCCTCGTCAATAGGTGAGTTGAGGTAGATATAGACATCATAATCAGAATTTTGATCATAGTCTTGTCCTGCACGTGAACCGCCTAGAGCGATGGCCTCTACTTGTTTCAGTTGAGAGAATTCTTTGTAAAGTTCTTGGATCATTGTTTTTCTCCTAGCTTTATGGTTTTAAAGTCATTTTACCAAAAAGTAAAACGTTTGCATAGTATTGAGTTACTCTTTTTCATTTGTAGCAAAAAATGTGAACCCTTTTTTGAGTTCACATTTCTTTTTTTATTCTGCGGCTTGTTGCCAGCGTTTGGCAAGCATACGGGATAGGCTAGAGATTGCTAGGTTAAAGCTGAAATAGATGAGGGCGATCAGGATATAAAGACTGAAGACCTGCTCTGGTTCGAAATAACGTCCCATGAGGATTTGGCTAGCTCCAAAGAGCTCTTGTAGGGCGATAACAGAGTAGAGGAGACTGGTGTCCTTAATCACGGTCACAAACTGAGAAATGATGGCTGGCAACATTTTACGGATAGCTTGTGGGAGAATGATATGGTAGAGGATTTGCACAGAGGTAAATCCTTGAGACATTCCTGCTTCGTATTGTCCCTTGTCTACGGCATTGAGGCCACCTCGGATAATCTCAGCCAAGGCTGCTGATGTAAAGAGGGTGAAGGCGGTAATGCCAGCTGGTGTCGACTTCATCTTGAATACCAAAAAGATGGTGAAAATCCAGAGAAGATTGGGAACATTACGCACAAATTCGATGTAAATGCTGGAGATGATTCGCAAGATAGGATTCTTGCCATTTCTCATGACAGCAAGTACAGTCCCGATCAGGGTAGAGAGGACGATGGCAATAAGAGAAATGTAGAGGGTCAAGCCAAATCCTTTAAAGATAAAGGCTATGTTATCTGGGGTCAAAACTTCTAAAATAGATTCCATAGTAACCTCCTAAAGTGAATAGGCTTTTTTATTTGCTTGCTCCATCTTGCGACCAAACTGGGCGACAGGGAAGCAAAGGGCAAAGTAGAGTAGAGCAGCACCTAGAAAGGCTGGGATGTAGTTTCCGTTGAGAGCTGACCAAGACTTGGTCACAAACATCAAGTCCACTCCAGAGATGATAGCAACAGTTGAAGTATTCTTGATAAGGTTAACGATTTGGTTGGTCAAAGGAGGGAGAATGATACGGAAGGCCTGAGGCAAGATAATCAAGCGCATGGCACTGATATAGGTGAAACCTTGTGATAAGGCCGCCTCCATTTGACCACTAGGAATAGACTGAATCCCTGAACGAATAACCTCAGCGATATAAGCACCGTGATAGAGTCCGACGCAGAGAACAGCTGTCCAATAAATCGGAATCATGATGGTGTGGTCGCTGATAAGAGGTAGACCATAAAAAACGATGACAAACTGCACCAAGAGGGGAGTGTTTTGATAAAATTCGACAAAGATACGAGCCAAAACGCGCAAGAATGGGCGTTTACTAGTTGACATGGCCCCAAAGAAGATGCCCAAAACCATGGCTAGGATAAAGGATCCAATTGCTAGGGCGAGAGTGAAGAGGAAACCATTGAAAAATTGTCCAAAATCCTGAAAATAGGCTGTCCAAGATGATAAATCTGTCATGGGGTGTCCTCCTTAATCTGCAGTATGGCTAGATGGTTTGAGCTTGTAACGGTCATAAAGTTTCTGCAAACTACCGTCCTTGCTCCATTTGGTGACCAAGTTATCAAGATAATCGTTGAGTTCAGTGTTTGATTTTTTGGTAACGATACCGTAGTCAGATGGCTTGAAACTATCATCTAGGAGCTCTGTTCGTTTACTGGTGTAGCCAGATAGGATAGAGCGGTCCACGGAAAAGGCATCAATACGGTGAGCATGGAGGGAAGTAATCAATTCTGGGTAGGAACCAAGTTCGACGAATTTAAAGGTTAGACCTTTCTTTTTGCCCAGTTCAGTAATCAAGCGCTGGGTAATGGATCCTTGGGCAACTCCGATGGTTTTGCCATTTAGGTCTTCAATGCTTTTGATATTGGCAGATTTATTGACCAAAAAGCCAGAAGCATCCGTATAATAGGGACTTGTGAAGTTGTAGAGTTTTTTACGCTCGTCAGTGATGGTGAAGGTCGCGATATCCAAATCAACTTGTTCATTGTCTAGAAGGGGGCCACGGGTTTGAGCGGTAACAGGAACATAGCGAACCTTGATCTTGAGTTCGTCCGCAATCATCTTGGCAAGGTCAGTTTCGATACCAGAATAAGTCCCTGTCTTGGGATCCTTGTAGCCGAAATTGGGAACGTCTTGTTTAACACCTACAACTAGCTCGCCTCTCTTTTGAATGTCTGCGACACTGGTATCAGCCTGAACTGGTTTGGCAGTAGCAAGGCTGAAAAGGCTAATCAATAATGCGGATAAAAAGAATTTCTTTTTCATAGGCGCCTCCTTATTTGACTTTGTCACTTTCGTGGTTGATAATTTTGCTGAGGAACTGTTGGGCACGAGGTTCGCTTGGATTGTCGAAAAAGTCGTCGACATCTGTCGTATCTACTAAGACTTCTCCATCAGCCATAAAGATAATGCGGTCAGCAACCTCTCGGGCAAAGCCCATTTCATGGGTAACGATGATCATGTTCATCCCGTCTTGAGCCAATTTTTGCATAACTGCTAGAACATCTCCGATAGTCTCAGGATCAAGAGCAGATGTTGGCTCATCAAAGAGGAGGAGTTCCGGATGCATAGCAAGGCCACGAGCGATGGCTATCCGCTGTTTTTGTCCACCAGATAGCATGGCTGGGTAAGAATCTTTTTTGTCCCACATATTTACAAATTCCAGATATTTTTGGGCTGTTTTTTCAGCTTCTTTTTTATCAATCCCTAGAACTTTTATGGGAGCAAGTGTTACATTTTCTAACACTGTTTTGTGTGGATAGAGGTTAAAATGCTGGAAAACCATGCCAACTTCCTTGCGAAGAGGAACTAAATCTTTCTGACTGGCACCTGCTACTTGGTGTCCATTGACTAGGAGACTTCCTTTGTCAATAGCCTCTAAACCATTGATCGTACGGATAAGAGTGGATTTCCCAGAGCCTGAAGGTCCTAGGAGGACAACAACTTGCCCTTTTTCAAAACGGAGATTGATGTCGCGGAGTGCGTGGTAGTCTCCGTAATATTTTTCGACGTGTTTAAATTCTACTAAAGCCATGAGAGATCTCCTTTGTGTTAGATTTTATAACATGATTTTACACCAAAAGAATCGCCTTGTCAAATTATATCTGAAAAAATTCACTAAAATGTTATAAAAAAGCAATCTGAATAGTGAAAAAGTCTAAATCATGTTATAATGAAACGATAGAATTCTTAGAAAGAGTGGATGTTTTTTTGATAACTCCTACTTATGAATGGCAGTTTGCTCCGCAAGTTGAAGATGCGGATTTTACAAAGATAGCCAAGAAGGCTGGACTGGGTCCCGAGGTGGCTCGATTATTATTTGAGAGAGGGATTCAGGATGAGAAAAGTCTGAAGAAGTTTTTAGAGCCTTCCTTGGAGGACTTACATGACCCCTACTTGCTCCATGATATGGATAAGGCAGTGGAACGGATTCGTCAGGCTATTGAAGAAGGGGAGAATATCCTCATCTACGGTGACTATGATGCGGATGGTATGACTTCGGCTTCGATTATTAAGGAAAGTTTGGAACAGCTTGGTGCTGAGTGCCGTGTTTACCTGCCCAATCGTTTTACAGACGGCTATGGCCCCAATGCCAGTGTTTACAAATACTTTATCGAGCAAGAGGGGATTTCCTTGATTGTGACAGTGGACAATGGAGTTGCGGGTCACGAAGCCATTGAACTGGCCCAATCTATGGGGGTAGATGTCATTGTGACTGACCACCATTCCATGCCTGAAACCCTGCCAGAAGCCTATGCGATTATCCATCCTGAACATCCAGATGCGGACTATCCTTTCAAACAGTTAGCTGGTTGCGGAGTGGCCTTCAAGCTAGCTTGTGCCCTTTTAGAAGAAGTACAAGTGGAGTTGCTTGATTTGGTCGCCATCGGAACTATTGCCGATATGGTGAGTCTGACGGATGAAAACCGTATCTTGGTCCAATATGGTTTGGAAATGTTGGGGCATACTCAACGCATCGGTCTGCAAGAAATGCTGGACATGGCTGGAATTGCTGCTAATGAAGTGACAGAAGAAACGATTGGTTTTCAGCTTGCCCCTCGTTTGAATGCCTTGGGTCGCTTAGACGATCCCAACCCAGCCATTGATTTGCTGACTGGGTTTGACGACGAGGAAGCTCATGAGATTGCCCTTATGATTCACCAGAAAAATGAAGAACGCAAGGAAATCGTTCAATCTATCTATGAAGAAGCCAAGACCATGGTGGATTCTGAGAAAAAGGTACAAGTCCTAGCCAAAGAAGGTTGGAATCCTGGAGTTCTAGGAATCGTTGCTGGACGCTTGCTGGAAGAAATAGGGCAGACAGTTATCATTCTTAATATTGAAGACGGTCGTGCCAAGGGCAGTGCTCGTAGTGTGGAAGCAGTCGATATTTTTGAAGCCTTGGATCCCCATCGAGAGCTTTTCATCGCCTTTGGAGGCCATGCTGGCGCAGCGGGCATGACGCTAGAAGTGGAGAAACTTTCAGATTTATCTCAGGTCTTGGAAGACTATATCCGTGAAAAAGGTGCAGATGC
This sequence comes from Streptococcus oralis, assembly GCF_004127215.1. Taxonomy (GTDB): domain Bacteria; phylum Bacillota; class Bacilli; order Lactobacillales; family Streptococcaceae; genus Streptococcus; species Streptococcus oralis_BD. The sequence goes on from NZ_QEWJ01000006.1 coordinate 65,137, forward strand.
TAGTGGTAAGAACAAGTTAAATCTAGATGAAGAGTTGGATTTGGAGACACTTAGCTTAGAAACGGTTAAAAGTTTTGAACGTTTGGCACCTTTTGGGATGGACAATCAGAAGCCTGTTTTTTATATCAGGGATTTCAATGTCGAGAGTGCTCGTAGTATGGGTGCGGGAAATACTCACCTCAAATTAAAAATTTCTAAGGGAGAAGCGAGTTTTGAAGTGGTGGTCTTCGGACAAGGCAGATGGGCGACGGAGTTTGCTCAAACAAAAAACCTAGAATTGGCAGTCACCCTGTCTGTCAATCAATGGAATGGCCAAACTGCCCTCCAGTTGATGATGGTGGATGCGCGTGTGGAAGGTGTTCAACTCTTTAACATTCGTGGGAAGAATGCAGCCTTGCCAGAAGGGGTTCCGGTCTTAGATTTTGCTGGAGAATTGCCAGAATTAGCGACCAGTGATGCTGTGGTTGTAAAAACCATTCCTGAGGATATTAGCCTGCTGAAGACCGTTTTTCAGGAACAGAATTTCTCCGCTGTCTATTTCAAGAACGACATTGACAAGGCCTACTATCTGACAGGTTACGGGACTAGAGAACAGTTTGCAAAATTGTACAAGACTATTTACCAGTTTCCAGAGTTTGATATTCGCTATAAGCTGAAGGATCTAGCGACTTATCTCAATATCCAACAAATCTTGCTGGTCAAGATGATTCAAGTCTTTGAGGAACTGGGCTTTGTAACTATCAAAGATGGTATCATGACAGTCAATAAAGAAGCGCCGAAAAGGGAAATTGGTGACAGTCAGATATACCAAAATCTCAAACAAACCGTAAAAAATCAAGAAATCATGGCGCTGGGTACCGTGCAAGAGATTTATGATTTTTTAATGAAAAAATAGATGGAAAGAGGCTGAGGTAACCAATCTCAGCTTTTTTCTTTGTCATATCTTAAACCTTATGTAGTAAAAGTATAAATTTTTGTAACATGACTAAAATATAACTCTAAACGAACTGACATGTAAATCAAGTATGATTTTCTTATTAAGAAAATATAAGGGGAATATAGTTATGAAAAAAACAGTTACAAAACTGATTTTTGGCTTGACTTCTACCGCCTTCTTGGCGACAGTTGGGGCTCAAACGGTTCATGCCAACTCTTACGTTGTCCAAGACGGTGATTCATTTTATGCCATTGCAACCGCTAACGGCATGGATCCGCATGAGTTGGCAACTTTGAATGGAAAAACCATCTTTGATACTATCCACCCAGGGGATGTTTTGGAAGTGAGTGGTTCTGCTAAGGCTAACTCTACCTATAGCGCTCCAGCTAGCACTGCGAATGTGGTATCAGATACAGAAAATGTTGTCGAAAAGACACCAACAAACTATGGGAACTCTTATCCTGTTGGCCAGTGTACATGGGGTGTGAAAGAATTGGCACCTTGGGCTAGTAACTGGTGGGGAAATGCTAACACTTGGGCAATTTACGCGAGTGCTCAAGGCTATAAGACAGGTAGTGTTCCAGTAGTAGGAGCTATCGCCGTTTGGGACGGTGGTGAATATGGCCACGTTGCTTATGTAACAGATGTTCAAAGTGAAAACTCTATCCAGGTATTGGAAGCCAACTACAGACGTCAAAAGCAGATTGCAAATTATCGTGGCTTCTTTAATCCTCATGAATTTTTAGGTAACGTCACTTATATCTATCCAAACTAAAGATGATAAAAAGATTTAGAATTTCTAAGTCTTTTTTCTTTTTGAAAAAATTTCCTAACGTTATCCTCTATATTAATGGCTAATTTCTTAAATTTTTAGATTCTGTAGCGAACAGGAAATTCTCGCTTTTAGATGCAGATAAACCATGTCTTTGTAGAAAATAGTTCTCAAGTCGAGAGGTAAAAACAAGTTTATTTTGAACTAAAAAAGAAATTTAGGGTTCTAGAAAGGTATCTGAAATTAAATTGATTCAAAAAGCCCATATTTTTGATGGTGCAATCCTTCCATTACCTTAGATGAAGCCTCCAAAAGAGAAGTCAAAGTAAAAGGATTTGATTCACAGTAGTGACTAATCTCTTGTTGAAAACTTATCTTCATTTTGAAAATAATCAAAAAAATGGTATAATGGTAGGAAAAGATTCGGCTGAAAGTTTTAGAACTTTTAGAATAAGAGGGTAAATCTACCCTATAATCAAGATAAATTAAGTTTCGGAGGAAAAATGAGTAATATTAGTTTAACAACACTTGGTGGTGTACGTGAAAATGGGAAAAATATGTACATCGCTGAAATCGATGATTCTATTTTTGTTTTGGATGCAGGGCTTAAATACCCTGAAAATGAACAACTTGGAGTTGATGTCGTCATTCCAAATATGGACTATCTTTTTGAAAATAGTGATCGTATCGCTGGGGTCTTCTTGACCCACGGGCATGCGGATGCCATTGGTGCTCTGCCTTATCTCTTGGTAGAGGCTAAGGTGCCTGTGTTTGGCTCTGAGTTGACTATTGAGTTGGCGAAGCTCTTTGTCAAAGGAAATGATACGGTTAAGAAATTCAATGACTTCCATGTGATTGATGAGGATACAGAGATTGATTTTGGAGGGACTGTGGTTTCATTCTTCCGTACAACTCACTCTATCCCAGAAAGTTTGGGAGTTGTCTTGAAAACAAGTGAAGGTAGCATCGTTTATACAGGTGACTTCAAGTTTGACCAGACGGCTAGCGAATCCTATGCGACGGATTTTGCTCGTTTGGCAGAGATTGGCCGCGAAGGTGTCTTAGCTCTTCTTAGTGACTCGGCGAATGCGGACAGCAATATCCAGGTGGCAAGCGAGAGTGAAGTTGGAGATGAAATTACCCAGACCATTGCAGACTGGGAAGGTCGTATTATCGTTGCAGCAGTTGCCAGCAACCTTTCTCGTATCCAGCAGGTTTTTGATGCTGCTGCGGATACAGGTCGCCGAGTTGTTTTGACTGGATTTGATATTGAAAATATCGTCCGCACAGCGATTCGTCTCAAAAAATTGTCTTTGGCCAACGAAAGTCTCTTGATTAAACCCAAAGAAATGTCTCGTTTTGAAGACCATGAGTTGATTATTCTTGAGACAGGTCGTATGGGTGAGCCTATCAACGGTCTTCGTAAGATGTCGATCGGTCGCCACCGTTATGTGGAAATCAAGGACGGTGACCTAGTTTATATCGTAACGACTCCATCTATCGCTAAAGAAGCTGTCATGGCACGTGTTGAAAATATGATCTATCAAGCTGGTGGTGTGGTAAAACTCATTACCCAAAGCTTGCGAGTATCAGGACACGGGAATGCGCGTGATTTGCAGTTAATGATTAATCTCTTGCAACCCAAGTATCTCTTCCCTATCCAAGGGGAGTACCGTGAATTGGATGCACATGCCAAGGCTGCCATGGCGGTTGGAATGTTGCCAGAGCGCATTTTTATTCCTAAAAAGGGAACCACCATGTCCTACGAACACGGGGACTTTGTCCCTGCTGGCGGAGTTTCCGCAGGTGATGTTTTGATTGACGGAAATGCTATCGGAGATGTTGGAAATGTTGTCCTTCGTGACCGTAAGGTTTTGTCAGAGGATGGGATTTTTATCGTGGCTATCACTGTCAACCGTCGTGAGAAGAAAATTGTAGCTAAGGCTCGCGTCCATACGCGCGGATTTGTTTATCTCAAGAAGAGCCGTGATATTCTCCGTGAAAGTTCTGAATTGATTAACCAAACGGTAGAAGAATATCTTCAAGGTGATGATTTTGACTGGGCAGATCTCAAAGGCAAGGTTCGTGATAATTTGACCAAGTACCTCTTTGATCAAACCAAGCGTCGCCCAGCAATCTTGCCTGTCGTGATGGAAGCTAAATAATAAGCAGTATACCTACAGAAAAAGTCGAAATTCGGCTTTTTCTTATAGAATAGTATAAAGGAGACAACCATGGCAGTTATGAATATCGAGTATTACTCTGAAGTTTTGGATATGGAGTGGGGCGTTACTGTGCTCTATCCAGATGCTAGTCGGGTAACTGAACCAGATTGTAAAGATATTCCTGTCCTTTATCTTTTGCACGGAATGTCCGGAAATCAGAATAGCTGGCTCAAGCGGACCAATGTCGAGCGCTTGTTGCGGGGAACCAATCTCATTGTTATCATGCCCAATACAAATAATGGCTGGTACACAGATACTCAGTATGGCTATAACTACTATACAGCTCTAGCAGAAGAGTTGCCTCAGGTTATGAAACGCTTCTTCCCCAATATGACTAGCAAGCGTGAAAAGACCTTCATTGCAGGTCTCTCTATGGGTGGCTATGGTTCCTTCAAGCTAGCTCTCGCAACCGATCGTTTTTCACATGCTGCTAGTTTTTCTGGTGCACTCAGTTTCCAAGAATTTTCTCCTGAAAGTCAGGATTTGGGCTCTCTTGCATACTGGCGAGGAGTGTTTGGAGAAATCAAAGACTGGACAGCTAGCCCTCATTCGCTTGAAAGTATCGCTGCGAAATCGGATAAAAAAACTAAACTATGGGCTTGGTGTGGGGAACAAGACTATCTCTACTCAGCCAATAACCTCGCTGTGAAAAACCTTAAAAAGCTTGGTTTTGAAGTAACCTATAGTCATAGTGCTGGCACTCACGAGTGGTACTACTGGGAAAAACAATTGGAGCGTTTTTTAGCTACTCTACCAATTAACTTTGTTTTGGAAGAGCGTCTATCTTAGTTTTAGGTTTCTTTCAGTTTTTTTGAGTAAAATAGAGAATCTATCTTGATTATGGGAGACCATCGATTTTAAGATAGGTTCTTATTTTTATGAAAGGTGGAGCGTCATGTTCTGGATTATTCGATTATTCTTCCGATTTCTTTTGGGAATTTGGCGTTTCTTTTGGCGTCTGGTCTGGACCTTGGTCATCATCCTTCTCCTTGCTTTTGGAGTGCTATGGTATCTGACAGGTGATTTTCATTCTGCGGTCAATCAGGTTGAAAAAATGAGCCAGATTGGTCAAGGTGGCTGGAATCAATGGCAGGAAACGGGAACGCTGGAAGTCTTGTCTCAGACAGACAGTCACCAACACGCGGAAGGAAAGTGGGCTCAAGCCTCAGCTCGCATCTATATTGAGCCTCAAATGGATGAGACCTTCCAAGGCGCTTATGCAGAAGCTATAAAGAACTGGAATCAAACGGGCGCCTTTACCTTTGAGGTGGTCGCGGATTCTAGTCAAGCAGATATTGTGGCAAGTGAAATGAACGATGGATCGACAGCCGTAGCTGGTCAAGCTGAGAGTCAAACCAATCTGTTGACCAATCAATTTATATCTGTAACGGTGCGTCTGAATCATTATTATTTATCCAATCCAAGTTATGGTTATTCTTATGAACGGATCGTGCATACAGCGGAGCACGAGCTGGGACATGCTATCGGATTGGATCATACAAACGAGACTTCTGTTATGCAGCCAGCAGGCTCCTACTATGGGATTCAACCCCAGGATGTGAAGGCTGTTCAAGAACTCTATACCGGTAGGGACTAGATGAAGTCGGTGCAATCCGAAAAGAAATCAAAGCTCCTCCATCAAGCGTTTGGTGGGGCTTTTTGTTCGTCCTGTTACGGCCTTTTTGCTATAATGGAACTATGAACAACTTGATCAAATCAAAACTAGAGCTCTTGCCGACCAGCCCTGGTTGTTACATTCACAAGGATAAAAATGGCACTATTATATATGTAGGAAAGGCTAAAAATCTGCGCAATCGCGTGCGGTCCTATTTTCGTGGGAGTCATGATACCAAAACAGAGGCTCTGGTATCTGAAATTGTGGATTTTGAATTTATCGTCACTGAGTCAAATATTGAGGCGCTTCTCCTAGAAATCAACCTGATCAAGGAAAACAAGCCTAAATACAATATCATGCTCAAGGATGATAAGTCTTATCCGTTCATCAAGATTACCAACGAACGTTATCCACGCTTGATTATTACTCGTCAGGTCAAAAAGGATGGAGGTCTTTATTTTGGTCCTTATCCAGATGTCGGTGCGGCCAATGAAATCAAGCGGCTACTAGATCGAATTTTCCCTTTTCGGAAATGTACCAATCCGCCGTCTAAGGTCTGTTTTTATTACCATATCGGTCAATGTATGGCCCACACTATCTGTAAAAAAGATGAGACCTATTTCAAGTCCATGGCTCAGGAGGTTTCTGACTTCTTAAAAGGACAGGATGACAAAATCATCGATGACCTCAAGGGTAAAATGACAGTGGCAGCGCAAAGTATGGAATTTGAACGTGCGGCGGAATACCGTGATCTGATTCAAGCTATTGGGACGCTTCGGACCAAGCAACGGGTCATGGCCAAGGACCTCCAAAACCGTGATGTCTTTGGCTACTATGTGGACAAGGGCTGGATGTGTGTTCAGGTTTTCTTTGTCCGTCAGGGCAAGCTCATCGAGCGAGACGTCAATCTCTTTCCCTACTACAATGATCCGGATGAGGATTTCTTGACCTATGTGGGACAATTCTATCAAGAAAAATCTCACCTGGTTCCCAATGAAGTATTGATTCCGCAGGATGTTGACGAAGAAGCTGTCAAGGCTTTGGTGGATACCAAGATTGTCAAACCCCAGCGTGGAGAGAAAAAACAGCTGGTTAATCTAGCCATAAAAAATGCCCGTGTTAGTCTGGAGCAGAAGTTCAATCTTCTAGAAAAATCTGTCGAAAAGACTCAGGGAGCTATTGAAAATCTAGGTCGTTTGCTCCAAATCCCGACCCCAGTCCGTATTGAGTCCTTCGACAACTCCAACATCATGGGAACTAGTCCTGTTTCGGCCATGGTGGTCTTTGTCAACGGCAAGCCTAGCAAGAAGGATTATCGTAAGTATAAAATCAAGACTGTGGTTGGACCAGACGACTATGCCAGTATGCGAGAGGTCATTCGCAGACGCTATGGCCGAGTACAGCGTGACAGTTTGACTCCTCCAGATTTGATTGTCATCGATGGGGGACAAGGTCAGGTCAATATTGCCAAGCAAGTCATCCAAGAGGAACTGGGCTTGGATATTCCAATTGCAGGTCTGCAAAAGAATGACAAGCACCAAACCCATGAATTGCTCTTTGGCGATCCGCTTGAGGTGGTGGAGTTATCTCGCAATTCTCAGGAATTTTTCCTCCTCCAACGCATCCAAGATGAGGTGCACCGCTTTGCCATCACCTTCCACCGCCAACTGCGCTCCAAAAACTCCTTTTCATCCCAATTGGATGGGATTGACGGTCTAGGGCCTAAACGCAAGCAAAATCTCATGAAGCATTTCAAGTCTTTGACTAAAATCAAGGAAGCCAGTGTGGATGAGATTGTAGAAGTTGGAGTGCCAAGACTTGTCGCAGAGGCCGTGCAGAGGAAGTTGAACCCACAGGAAGAAGTGGAATTGGCTCAAGTGGCGGAAGAAAATATGGAAGTACTTCAATCATTACGTGAGTGAACAATAAAAAATATTGTTACTAAAAAATCTGTTAAAAGTGTTAAAGAAACTATAATTATGCTAAACTAGAAGCAACAGAAGATGTGAGGTGTAAGATGACAAGTGACGCAGTATTAAGAAGCCAATATGACAGTCTCAAAGCCAAGCGTGACCGTTATAAGAAGGTTGCCAAAGGAATTTCTGATAATCAGTTGAATTATAAGCGTTCGACATCAGAAATGGATGATTACATTGACTATATCGATAGTATTACTAAAAAAATTGATGAGCAAAGTGGTTATTCCTATATAGAAAGTGCTTCAAGTAAACTAAAGACCAATCGAAATATCCTTCAAGAGTATGTTGATTTTGTCCAAAATTCGAACTCTTCTTTTATGGATCTTTATGATGAGTTGAATAGTCAAATAACCTCACTTCAATCCCAGATGGATGCAGTTAGGATTGAGTATAATAAAGGCAAAATAGGATTTGACAGATTGGGATTGGAAGAAAATTGGACGGATGTATTTGGAGGATTATTTTAATCAATGGATACGAATATTAATAGCATTACAGACCGTTTTACCCATGATACAATTCTCTATGATGATAGTGAACTAAATGACTTAATTTCACAACTTAAGAGTCTACATAATCTGATTAACTCGACTATCCCTGCACAAGTCAGAGCTTTGTCCCAAAAAGAATCTCTCTGGTCTGGTGAAACAAAGGAAAAGTATCTAGGATTAAAGGATTTTATCCAGCAGTATCAGGTTGATTTTGCGAATGCAATAGGCGAGTTGCATGAAGCGGTCGACGGTTTAGAAACTCTTTTTTATCACATAAAAGATGCGAACAAGATTAAGGAAATAGATAGTATATGATTTTTTCATTGGAAGCATTATATGCCTTGTATATGATTACAAATGATGGCTATAGCGAAGACCTTTTTCTGTTACCTTTACCTGGAAGAGCAGAAGAAGAAAAACTAGAACAGTTACAACAAGTTTTAGAGAAGGGGTATGAGGACCTTAAATCTATGGACTTGATAGATGAGAGTAATGAACCGACGACAGCTTGTATGGCAAGAGGTCTGTATCTTGAGCAATATCAAAAAGCTATATCCCATTGTGAAGTGGATCAACGCTATTATTGCGCTCAGCTGGTGGACTCTAATTCTTGGTATCATATTGTCATTGAGAAAGTCGATGACAATGCTTTTACACTTAAGCGAATCCATAGTTTACAATTTCTTGGGATGACGATTCAACTTCATGATTTTTTGAGTGGTCAACATCCCGTAAGGGATACCAATCCATTGGCTTCATCTTGGGAATCGTACTCACATGAACGATTGTTGATTTACTATAGAGAAAAACCTGCGCTGAATGTGCTAACATATTCTGCTAGGAAAAGGTCCACGGCTTATCTCTATTTAGAAGCTCCTTCAGGTATCTATCAATATGATATGATGAAGCAACAAATTCGTTCTTTAAATACAGAAGAAATGAAAAAAGAAATCATCAAGTAGTTGAAAGTGAGGGTAAAACCATGCCAAAGATTAGTATTTCCTTGACAGAGCAAGAGGAACTCTTGTTAGCAGCGCGTGAGTTAGTTACGAGCACTAGCAATTTGACAAGTCAGCTACAGGGAGTGATTGAAAAAATACCTGCTGTCTGTAAAGAAGGTTCTCTTCAGTCACGATTAGATGAATTACAATTAAGTCGATTTACAGCAAAAGCCCAAACCTTTCAATCCTTGACAGAACTCCTTTATAATCATATCCAGACGACTTATCGAGCTACGATAGATACGGACAAACTCCTAGCGGCTGATATTGTTAATGCTGCCTTGGTAAATAAAGAACTTGATGCTGAGACTCGTAGAGCACTGGAGCAAGATCCACAAAAGGCTTTTGAGTTGACGCGTGATAATATCAAGGAAACTCAGTCCAAACCGGATTACAAGGGTCCAAAGTCAGAAGATGCCATCCTATACAGTGGACGTACCAATGAAGGAGGGGCTTGATGACAGAGTATTACACGAATAAAAGCGACTTTGAAAATGGCAAGAATTTAGGCTTTTTGGAGAACAATGTTCAACAAGTTGTTGACTTGCTCAATGATATTTCTAAAGCCGCAACCATTGTCCAAGAAAATGATCTATCAGCCCTTTATATTGCCCAAGGTGGTGCTACACTAGGCAAAGATATGCCAGAAAATGACTTTACGGAGGCTGAACACAAGGTTCTTAAAATTATGGACGCTTTGAAGGATATTCACCGCGAAGTCGTTCAAAATATTGAGAATAAATATATTAGCGGACTTGAAGATGCTATGGAGTCTCTCAATAAGGTCAATGAAGGAAAGAATCAATACAAGTCAGACCACCTGACCTATCAGGAAAAAACGACCACTTATATAAATAATGGGATGGCAGGACAGGTACAGACTACTACAACACAAACCAAACATTTTACCCTATCTGATATTTTAAATAGTGATAAAAGTCCGATTCCAGCTGCAGCAGCTAAATACAGCGAAAAGTTGAGAGTTGCCAAGGAGCGTTTAAAAGAGCTTGAAAAATCAGACAAAGAAACGTATGATAAAATCAAGGATGTGACTGAACGGGAGCTGGTAGAAACCTTCTACCCGACCGAAATGGGTGAGTATAAGCGCCTTAAGTCTACCTAGTCTAAGGACAATGAACAGTGGCTGGGCTGGGTAGATACTGGTATCAAGGTGGTGGGTACAGTTGCCTTGATCGTCGGCACGGTTGCCTCAGGTGGTCTCTTAGCTCCTGCGAGCTTAGCTATAGGCACGACTCTTTTAGGGGGCGAAGCTGCCTATCGAGCGATTTCAGGAGAGACCATTACAGGTGAGGTTCTGTCAACAGAGCAGAGATTGTGGGCCGGTGCAGAGGCAGTTACGACTCTAGCATCAGGTGGTATCGGTACCTATATGAAGGGTGCCAACCTGACAGAGCGCACTGTCTCGCAAGGCTTGCTAAATGCGGATAAGGCTGCTCGTTATGGAGCCAATGCCTACGATGTCGCCCAGTTTGGTCATGACTTCAATGAAGATCCGAAAATGGCGCTGACCAACCTTGCGACTAGTCAGCTAGTTGGTCGTACCATTGGTCACCTTGGAAACAAATACAAAGCTTTCCGAGCAAGTAAAACTGGCAATGTCGATATCCGTAGTGGTGAAGCGACTGGCTTTAAAACCAACCTCAAAGATCGAGTCCGCACAGCTTGGACGGATATCAAGACTAAGACAGGTGATGTCAAGGTTCAAGTAGGAGAAGGTTTTGATAACTTCAAGAACCGTGTTTCCAATGTGAAGAATCGAGCCATGGCTTCAGGGGCAGAGAAGGTATCTGAAAAACTTGAGAATCTCAATGCAGAGTTGGGAGTTCGAAAACAGAACTTCCAGCGAAATCTGGCAGCCATGCAAGGACAACGAGAACTGGAGTTTCAATTATCAGGAGAAACTCCTGGAATTGGTGTGACCGCCAACTATTCAGAAAGACTGGAGAACCTGACCAAAAAGATTCAGCAATTTTCTGTCGAACACAGACAAAAGATTCAGAACTTTGAAGGAAGAGGTGGGGGAAAGAATACTTCAAAACAATTGTTAAATCAAGAAGGTCTTTTTGATAATCCTGATCTTGAAAAGAGATATCAAAAATATGTACAAGGTAAACAAAAATTGGGGCTTGAACCTGAAAAAATTCGGGATCGTTTGGATTGGAAAGAGGCAAGCGATTATTATACTCAAAATTCTCCTCTTGCTCGAGGAAACAGATTTAATAAGACAGTTAAGGAAAGCGATTTGTATCAATATCATGAGTTGAATTTAGAGAGCGGAAAACGTCTAGATTCTTATGATCCTGATTTTGGGGAAATCATATCTCGTAAAGCTACAGATTTAGATAAGATTCAAGAGAAGACATTTAGAGGGTATTTAGAAGAAATTCACAAAAAATATTTTGTTGGTGAAACTATTCGTTCAAATGCATATCCAGAGCTGGATGGCCTGAAGTTAAAAGGTAAATATATATTGGAAGTTCCCGCGAGTAATAGATTTTTGCCAGATATTGAGAGATATAAAAATATTGCGAGAGAGTACGATGTTGAATTAAGATTTACGGAGGAATAGAATGGTATTGAATCCAAAAGTTGAAAAAGCTTTAAAGGAAATTAATTTTGTAGAAAGATATGAAAATATTTCTAAAAAATACAGTAGAGAAAGAACTCCAAAGGGAGAGGAGTTAGACTATTTTGATGGCGATTTTCTGATGGAGATTGTGGAATTATTAGGCTATAAAGTTCATTATGATAAACGAGAACATTTTTTCTATATTGATTTGGAATCAATCGAAGAATTTCGATTTGGTTTCCATTTTGCTCTTGAGTTTGGTCGATTAGAATTAATTTGGGTTGTTTATGAAGGAGAGGAAGTGCTTCTTGGTTCTCCTTGGACTAGATATGCTAGGTTGATGATTGCGCGTGATTATATTATAAAACAGCCAGTTATTTCCGACTACGTTGATTTTCGGGATGTCATGAAAATCGCTTTTGAAATGTATGAGGACTTTAAGCAAGCATTTTTGAAGATTTCTGGAGAGGAATAAAATAAAAATTACAATTGACTCTAAGTTTATTTTTAAAATGTGATAGCCTAGTGTTATCACATTTTCATTGTTCTTCTATTTCTCCACTAACGATGATATAGGTTACACTTCAGAGGCGGATTTTGATATCTAGATCGTCGGCACAGTTGCCTCAGGTGGTCTCTTAGCCCCTGCGAGCTTAGCTATAGGCACGACTCTTTTAGGGGACGAAGCTGCCTATCGAGCGATTTCAGGAGAGACCATTACAGGTGAGGTTCTGTCAACAGAGCAGAGATTGTGGGCCGGTGCAGAGGCAGTTACGACTCTAGCATCAGGTGGTATCGGTACCTATATGAAGGGTGCCAACCTGACAGAGCGCACTGTCTCGCAAGGCTTGCTAAATGCGGATAAGGCTGCTCGTTATGGAGCCAATGCCTACGATGTCGCCCAGTTTGGTCATGACTTCAATGAAGATCCGAAAATGGCGCTGACCAACCTTGCGACTAGTCAGCTAGTTGGTCGTACCATTGGTCACCTTGGAAACAAATACAAAGCTTTCCGAGCAAGTAAAACTGGCAATGTCGATATCCGTAGTGGTGAAGCGACTGGCTTTAAAACCAACCTCAAAGATCGAGTCCGCACAGCTTGGACGGATATCAAGACTAAGACAGGTGATGTCAAGGTTCAAGTAGGAGAAGGTTTTGATAACTTCAAGAACCGTGTTTCCAATGTGAAGAATCGAGCCATGGCTTCAGGGGCAGAGAAGGTATCTGAAAAACTCGAGAATCTCAATGCAGAGTTGGGAGTTCGAAAGCAAAATTTCCAGCGAAATCTAGCAGCCATGCAAGGACACCGAGAACTAGAGTTTCAATTATCAGGAGAAACTCCTGGAATTGGGGTGACCGCCAACTATTCAGAAAAACTGGAGAACCTGACTAAAAAGATTCAGCAATTTTCTGTCGAACACAGACAAAAGATTCAGAACTTTGAAGGAAGAGGTGGGGAAGCAGGCAAGCATGCAAGTCCTGAGTTTTTAGATGGTAAATTTACTGATCCTGAGGTTCAAGCTCGTTACGAAAGATACTTAGAAAGAAAAGCAAAACAAGGGGCAGTTCCTATTAATAGGGATGCTTTTGATGATTCACCGGGAGCAATACTAAGGCGCACTCCAAATGACTGAAGATTTGATTGAAAATCGTAAACATGGAAAATTCCAAAATAAGGGTAAATGGATCAATGAATCTATCGTGGATTATTGTAACGAAAGGCTAGGAAAATGAGTGTATTCGAAACAGAACAAATTGATACAATGGGGATTACGAATGGGAATCTGGAGTTATTGATTATAGATACCTGTGATTGAAAATATGAAGATGAACATTTTGATTTGCTCGAAGACAAACTCAATCATTATCTTCTTTACCTTGATAGTAAGCAGTATGTTCAAAAGTATGGAGACAACTTTAATGAAATGATCATTTCAATCCATTTTATGTATGATTTAGTTGAGAATGCGGTGAAGTATTTAAATGTCGTAGCACAACAACTAGTTGAAGCTAGATATAGCTTACATATTCACCATCCCGCTCTTTGTTAGAAGTTACGGAGCCTTTAGTAGAGTTTGATAGTTAATATATAAAGCAAGACCGTGAAAACGGTCTTTTGTGGTATAATTATGATTAAACTAAGGTTTAGAGGTGAAAAATGATTCCGATAAAAAAGAGCAATTCTAAACAAGTATATGAATTTTGTCGTGATATTTATGAGAAATTACCAGAAAAAGACGAATTAGATATGTTAATTTTTAAGAATTTTGGATCTCACAATGGATTGAAAGACTATTTTACACAACAAGATAGAGCCTTTCTAAAACTTATGATGGCGGACTACTCTACCTTACTAAACGTAAAGGAAAAAATAGATAGCTCATCTGATGTTGAATGGGTTTTTAAAATACATGTGGAGAAATTTTCTGATTTGGTTAATCAAATTTATAGTCATTTAAAAAACGATTTTATAGAAAAGTGTGATGAGGAAATTAAGCAGTTAAAAATAGGGCATATTAGAGGAGTAAGTACTAGTATTAATCTGAAAAGAATATTATCATATGAGACTGATGATAATCTAGATAAAATCCGAAAAAAGAAAAATTTGACTGATAATATACGGATTATTGTTGATAGAACAAAGAATACAAGAGAATTTATCGACTTGATTAAGAAGAATTTAAAATCTGAATTCTTAAAGGACTTTGAAGATATATTTCCGGATAAAATGGATACTTTGGTTGAAATGATGAGCTCAAAAAAATCGTTTAATGATTTAGTGCAAAGTTACAAGTTTGATGGAATTCATACTAAAAAATCTCATACAGTATTGAAGGATTATGTTGTTGAACGATACAAAGAAAAGTTGGAATCCTATTATAATAAAATAGACAAAAAAGAGTTAGTTCGCATAACTAGTGTCACAGTTTGTCCATATTGTAATAGAAATTTTATTAATGTAACCGAGGAGGCTAATACAAGTCAGTTAGACCATTTTTTCCCTAAGAATGAATATCCTCTATTCGCTTTATGTTTTTACAATCTGATTCCTTCTTGTTATGGTTGCAATAATAAAAAGAGTACGAGTAAATTTTATATCTCTCCCTATGATGAAAGTATAACTGATATTGATGAATTGTTGAAATTTTCTTTGAATATAAAGTCTGCAGATTTTATTAATAATTCAGAAAGTATTGATATTATAATCAAGGATGACATATCGGAAGAGGAGTTAAAACAATTAGAAAGCAAGGATAAATTAAGTGTTAGACAGAAATTATTGAAAGACAAATATGTGATTGATACAAGAAGTTTATACAAACTACATGCGGATATAGTTCAAGAGTTGCTATGGAAACATGAAATTTATAATAAAGATTATAAATCAGGTTTATGTCAAATATTTGCGGATTCAGGTAAATATTTTTCAGACTCTGAAATAGATAGAATGATAGTTGGTTATTATACAGACAAAGAAAATTATGGGAAAAGACCACTTTCAAAAATGGTTACAGATATTAGCAAAGAAATTGGACTAGTAGGAGAAGAAGGATGAAATTAATTGCTTTGGTGATTAAACAGTATGATGAGCTTTTTAAAGAACAGATTTTTAATTTTTCAGATGAATATAAAGTAAATTTTAATTTTGAAACGAATGAATTAAAAATTGATAAAAATTCAGACTATATTGAAAATTTTTATGGAGAGTCTATTTATAATATTTCGCCAATAGTTGGGATAAATGGGATTGGGAAAACAACAGTTTTAAACATAATTAGTGGCTACTCACCAGGTAAACGCGAGCAAGACTCTGATAATCAATATTTCTTCCTTTTTGAAATAGGAAAACAGGAAGACCGAGTAAGATTTAAGCTTTCTTACAATAATTTATCTGTTGCTAATTTACCGGCATATCGTGAACGTACTTTTTACAGGAATCAAGATGGAAGTTTTGATTGTGATCCAGAAGGTTATGATGTGACTCGAAATATATTATACGTTAATCTGCCAAGTAAAGGCAAAGGAGGAGTTATTGAATCTCGGACAACGTTGAATCAAGAAGGATTGGCAATGTTTATACATTCATATCTGTGGTTGAGCGATCGTAAAATTATTAGTTCAGTTTTATCTTGTTCATTAGATATTAGTCCTTATGGTTTAAAAGATTATAGTAACTCAATTCCGATAGGGATAAAAGCCATAGGATTTTTAATATATAAGTCCATACATAATATTTTTTATGAAGAAGATGAATTTATAAAGAAACTATTATCTGAATCTTTACTGTCTAAATGTGAAAAATATTTAAAGGAAGATGTTTCTGATTATGAGAATTATGGATTTAATTTACTTTTAGAGATAGTAAAAGAATTAGACAAAAATGAAGTAAAGGCTGAAACAAGGAAAATCAGAAAAGAGTATGTTGAATCAATAATTAGCATAGTTAAAGTTTTTAGAAAATTTCGATACGTATCAACTAAAATTGAAGATGATAGTGAATACATTTTGTTAAAATATTCCAACAATAATAGAAGATTATTTGAAGACCTTAATGACAGACTACTTCAGTATACAAAATTGAAAGGATTAATGCGTGATTTATGTTATGATTTAAATAAAAGCTTTAATAATTATAATTTGATAAAAGAGACTCCTAATTATCATATGTCAACTGGGGAAGGGAACTTAATTGAAATATTTTCACAACTTTATACGTATCTATCTATGCATGAAGAAAGTTCCGAGGATATTATACTGCTAGTTGATGAATTAGAATCGGGAATGCACTTAGAATGGTCTAGGAGATTAATTAAAATTCTCATTGATAATCTTTCTGAAATATTGGAAGACGAGGGAAAGGGTAGGAAGATTCAACTCATCTTCACAACTCATTCTCCTTACATGCTTTCGGATATTAAACCAGGAAATGTGATTATGATTGAAAAGAATCAAGAAACGGGATATTCAGAAGGAAAAGTTTTACAAAATACTTTCGCTAAAAATATACAAGAAATCATGAAGGAAAATTTGATTGATAATATTTATGGTGATTTTGCCTTAGCGAAGATTAATTCTATGATTGAAAGACTTAATGAAAAAGAGGAGCAGGAAGGAAATGAAGAAGAACTATTAAAAGAAATTCATTTAATCAGCGAGCCTATTCTTCGTAATAAATTATTAGAGATGTATGATAAGAAATACAATACCTCAGAATTTAGTATTGAAAAGCAACTACAGAAGTTGAATCTGAATGAGGAACAACGCCAGCAGGTCAGAGCAATGATTAAAGCAAATATAAGTAATGCCGATGCGGATAAATAAGTTTGTAAATAAATAGTTTGAATTATCAATACAATCATTTGAAAATGAACAATAGAAAGTAATAATATGAAACACAGAATCGCGATTTTATCTGATATACACGGGAATACCACAGCCTTGAAGGCAGTTCTGTCAGATGCTAAAAGACAGGAAGCGACAGAATATTGGCTTCTAGGGGATATTTTTCTCCCTGGTCCTGGGGAAAATGATTTGCTAGCCTTGCTAAAAGACCTTCCTATCACAGCGACTGTCCGTGGAAACTGGGATGATTGTGTCTTGGAGGCCTTAGATGGGCAATATGGTTTGGAAGATCTACAGGAAGTCCAGCTCTTGCGTATGACGCAGTATTTGATGGAGCGAATGGATCCCGATCAGATCGCTTGGTTGCGGAGTCTGCCAATGGTTGCGAAGAAAGAAATTGATGGCCTGCGTTTTTCGCTCTCGCATAACTTGCCTGACAAGAATTATGGGAGTGACTTATTAGTTGACAATGATACGGACAACTTTGACCAGCTACTTGATGAGGAGACAGATGTGGCAGTCTATGGTCATGTCCACAAGCAGTTGCTTCGTTACGGCAGTCAAGGACAACAAATCATCAATCCAGGTACGATAGGCATGCCCTATTTTGATTGGGAGGCGTTAAAAAATCACCGTGCCCAGTATGCTGTGATAGAAGTTGAAGATGGGGAATTGGTCAATATCCTATTTCGTAAAGTCGCTTATGATTATGAGGCTGAGTTAGAATTAGCCAAGTCCAAGGAGCTTCCCTTTATCGAAATGTATGAAGAACTGCGCCGAGAAGACAACTATCAGGGGCACAATTTGGAACTTTTGGCTAGTTTAATCGAAAAGCATGGGTATGTAGAGGATGTGAAAGGTTTTTTGGAGACTATAAAGTCAGAATATAAGATAGACTAGTTTCTTTAAGCCGCTGAAAATAGTTGGAACTGGGTGAGGGGAGTCCCTGATTTAAATGATATGCTTCATTCGGTTGCTTATTCTTGTTCCAGTTTGTTTCTATGAAAAATATCTGCAAGCTCTTTCAAAATATGGTAGAATGGAAGCAGTAGAATTAGAAAAGGAAATCGATTATGAAATTTCTTGAATTAAATAAAAAACGTCATGCGACCAAGCATTTCACTGATAAGCCAGTTGATCCAAAAGATGTACGTACGGCTATCGAAATCGCAACCTTGGCTCCAAGTGCCCACAATAGCCAGCCATGGAAATTTGTAGTGGTTCGTGAGAAAAATGCTGAATTGGCAAAATTGGCCTATGGTTCCAACTTTGAGCAGGTATCATCAGCACCTGTAACCATTGCCCTGTTTACAGATACAGACCTGGCCAAACGTGCTCGCAAGATTGCCCGTGTTGGTGGTGCAAAGAATTTCTCAGAAGAGCAACTTCAATACTACATGAAAAATTTGCCTGCCGAATTTGCGCGTTACAATGAGCAGCAGGTCAGTGACTACCTGGCTCTCAATGCTGGTTTGGTTGCCATGAACTTGGTTCTCGCTTTGACAGACCAAGGGATTGGTTCTAACATTATTCTTGGATTTGACAAATCAAAAGTCAACGAAATTTTGGAAATTGAAGACCGCTTCCGTCCAGAACTCTTGATTACAGTGGGTTACACAGATGAAAAATTGGAACCAAGCTACCGCTTGCCAGTAGATGAAATCATCGAGAAAAGATAGAAAGAAGAAAAAATGACAGCAATTGATTTTACAGCAGAAGTAGAAAAACGAAAAGAAGACCTCTTGGCTGACTTGTTTAGTCTTTTGGAAATCAACTCTGAACGTGACGACAGCAAGGCGGACGCTCAGCATCCATTTGGGCCTGGTCCGGTAAAAGCCTTGGAGAAATTCCTTGAAATCGCAGACCGCGATGGCTACCCAACTAAGAATGTCGACAACTATGCAGGACATTTTGAGTTTGGTGATGGAGAAGAAGTTCTCGGAATCTTTGCCCATATGGACGTAGTGCCTGCTGGTAGCGGTTGGGACACAGATCCATATACACCAACTATCAAAGATGGCCGCCTATACGCGCGTGGAGCTTCAGATGACAAAGGACCCACAACAGCTTGTTACTATGGTTTGGAAATCATCAAAGAATTGGGCCTTCCAACTTCTAAGAAAGTTCGTTTCATCGTCGGAACAGACGAAGAATCAGGCTGGGCAGACATGGACTACTACTTTGAACATGTAGGACTTGCGAAACCAGACTTCGGTTTCTCTCCGGACGCTGAATTTCCAATCATCAATGGTGAAAAAGGAAACATTACAGAATACCTCCACTTTGCAGGTGAAAATACAGGTGCAGCCCGTCTTCACAGCTTCACAGGTGGATTGCGTGAAAATATGGTACCCGAATCAGCAACAGCAGTTGTTTCAGGTGATTTGACTGACTTGCAAGGGAAACTAGATGCCTTTGTTGCAGAGCACAAGCTTAGAGGAGAAATCCAAGAAGAAAACGGTCAGTACAAGGTGACTGTGATTGGTAAATCAGCCCATGGTGCTATGCCTGCTTCAGGTGTCAATGGTGCAACTTACCTTGCCCTCTTCCTCAGCCAGTTTGCCTTTGAAGGTCCTGCAAAAGATTATCTGGACATTGCTGGTAAGATTCTCTTGAATGACCACGAGGGTAAAAATCTCAAGGTTGCTCATGTGGATGAAAAAATGGGTGCCCTCTCCATGAATGCAGGTGTCTTCCGCTTTGATGAAGCAAGTGCTGACAATACCATTGCCCTCAACTTCCGTTATCCAAAAGGAACAAGCCCAGAGCAGATTAAGTCAATCCTAGAAAACTTGTCAGTTGCTTCTGTCAGCTTGTCAGAACACGGTCATACGCCTCATTATGTGCCGATGGAAGATCCACTTGTTCAAACCTTGTTGAATGTCTATGAAAAACAAACTGGACTTCAAGGTCATGAGCAAGTCATCGGTGGTGGAACCTTTGGTCGTTTGCTAGAACGTGGCGTTGCCTACGGTGCCATGTTCCCAGACTCTATTGACACTATGCACCAAGCCAATGAATTTATCGCCTTGGACGATCTCTTCCGAGCAGCAGCAATCTATGCTGAAGCTATCTATGAATTGATCAAATAAGCCTTTAGAAGTCTGAGACTTTATGCTTGGACTTCTTTTTGGAGGGAAACTAGATGTCTCAAATCGAAAAGATCAAACAAGCCATTATGGCAGATTCGCAAAATAAAAGCTATACAGAGCAGGGGATTGAGCCTCTCTTTGCAGCGCCAAGAACGGCTCGCATCAATGTTGTCGGTCAAGCGCCAGGATTTAAAACGCAAGAAGCTGGAATTTACTGGAAAGATAAAAGTGGCGATCGCTTGCGTGAGTGGTTAGGTGTTGATGAAGACACCTTTTACAATTCAGGTTTGTTTGCAGTTATTCCCATGGATTTCTATTTTCCAGGGCATGGAAAATCAGGCGACCTTCCACCCCGTAAAGGCTTTGCTGAAAAATGGCACCCACAACTCCTCAGGGAATGTCCAAATATTGAATTGACCCTTTTGATTGGACAATATGCCCAGGCCTATTATCTTCATGAGAAAGTTAGTGGCAAGGTAACAGATAGAGTTCGACGCTATCAGGATTATCTGCCAGAATTTTTCCCTCTTGTACACCCATCACCGCGAAACCAAATCTGGATGGCCAAAAATCCATGGTTTGAGGTAGAAGTGGTGCCAGATTTGAAAAAAAGAATTAAAACCATTTTAGAAGAAAAAGAATAAAAGAAATTTCCTTTGATGCATTTTACCAGCTCTATCAGAAAGAGTCCCTTTCAGTTTTAGACGTAAGAGAAGTAGAAGAGTTCGAGACGCTTCATTTAGAAGGTGCTCAGAATCTTCCACTTAGTCAATTGGCCTATATCTATGAAAAGTTGGACAAGGACCAGTTGCATTATGCCATTTGTAAATCTGGGATGAGATCAGCTCGTGCTTGTCAATTTCTAGAGGAACAGGGATACAAGATCATTAATGTGCAAGGTGGAATGACAGCATTTGAAGAACTTTAAACCTATATGGTGATAGATCCTAACCTTCCCTTGCTCGGTTCCGTCTGAGTGAGGGATTTTGTTTTTAGATAATTCTTATTTTTTAAAATATTGAAAACATTCAATGATTAATTTTGGATACTTTTTTCAAAGTTTTAATCATGGTATACTAGGTCAGTATTTTATAAATATGAAGGAGATTTTTATGACTAAAAAAGGTGCTCTAACAGGCTTGCTCCTGTTTGGAATATTTTTTGGTGCGGGAAACTTGATTTTTCCACCTTCTCTAGGTGCTTTATCTGGAGAACAGTTTCTTCCTGCCATCGCAGGTTTTGTCTTTTCAGGTGTCGGTATTGCCGTCTTGACACTTATTATTGGAACTCTAAACCCGAAAGGATACATTCACGAGATTTCTAAGAAAATCTCACCTTGGTTTGCGACGCTTTATCTTGCAGTCCTCTATCTATCGATTGGCCCCTTCTTTGCTATCCCACGTACAGCAACAACAGCTTACGAAGTTGGGATTAGCCCCCTCTTGTCTGAAGCAAATAAAGGTCTAGGATTGATTATCTTTACTGTACTTTATTTTGCAGCGGCTTATTTGATTTCGCTCAATCCATCAAAAATTTTGGATCGAATCGGACGCATCTTAACGCCAGTATTTGCTTTGCTTATCGTTATCTTAGTTGTACTAGGTGCCTTTAAATATGGTGGAACAAATCCTCAAGTAGCTTCAGAAGCTTATCAAGCATCTGCTTTCGGAACAGGTTTCCTAGAGGGTTATAATACCTTGGATGCCCTAGCCTCAGTGGCCTTCAGTGTGATTGCCGTTCAAACCTTGAAACAACTTGGATTCTCAAGTAAGAAAGAATACATTTCAACTATTTGGGTTGTTGGTATTGTGGTAGCTCTTGCATTTAGTGCTCTCTATATTGGTCTAGGATTCCTTGGAAATCACTTCCCGGTACCAGCAGAAGCAATGAAGGGTGGAACACCAGGTGTTTATATCTTGTCACAAGCAACTCAGGAAATCTTTGGTTCAACAGCTCAACTCTTCCTTGCTGTTATGGTAACTGTCACCTGCTTCACAACGACAGTTGGATTGATTGTGTCGACAGCAGAGTTCTTTAACGGACGTTTCCCACAAATCAGCTACAAGGTCTATGCAACTGCCTTTACCTTGATTGGATTTGCTATTGCAAATCTTGGTCTGGATGCAATCATCAAGTACTCAGTTCCGGTACTGGTAATCTTGTACCCAATCACCATCGCCATTGTGATGATCGTGATTGTTAACAAGTTTGTCGCCCTATCAAAACCGGGCATGCAGCTAACCATTGGGCTTGTTACAGCGATTGCTCTTGCAAGCGTCCTTGGAAGTTCCTTTAAGATTGAATTTCTAGAAAATCTGGTTAATGCCCTTCCGTTGGCGTCAGCCTCTCTTCCATGGCTAGTGCCAGCTATTATCGGGATCTTGCTTTCACTGGTTCTACCAAACAAACAAGAGAGTGATGTTTTTGAGATGGAATAAAAAAATTCTTGGTCAACGACCAAGAATTTTTTGTATGAGAACGGGGCATTAATTGGTTTGTTCGGTATAACCAGCCTCTTTAAGCATTTTTTTCGAAGCAGCAAAGCTAACACGGTTTCCAATACCAGAATATTCGTTTGGCATTGCTTTTTTCAGCTCGTCCAGACTTGCGACAGTCATGTCAACTTCGATGTTTTGGATAACTTTTTCGTCTTGGATTACGACTTTTTGTGTTACCCCTTTGATTCCTTCATAACCTTTATAAGTGTCGTCAACAATTTCCTTAATACCTTCTGCGGTATTATTTAGTTTTTCAGGGTCAAGTACATTATGAACAGTTTGTTTTACAACGTCATCTCCCTTCACAGTATAAGTCAAGGTAGAATGAATTCCAGGTTTGCTATTGTGGACAAATGTGTGGATTTCTGTCTCATCTTTCTTTTCAGATGATTGTTGACTGCTTTGTTTGGTCTCGCTTGACTGAGTTGTTTTGTCTTCTTTGGTACTGCTGCTAGCAGGTGTAGATGCTTGTTTGGAACATCCGAGTAGGAGGACAAGTGAAGCCACAAGGGCTAGTGATACTTTAAAGTATGATTTCATATTTTTTACTTTCCTTTCATAATCAAAGTATTTTGTATTATAACATGATTCTACTGCAAAATCAACTTGATCTACCCTCTCATCTGACTTGACATGACAACGAATAGAAACTAGTCTGGCGATTAAAGTTTTGTCTCTATCTGTTTCAAAGGTCTTTTATCGTATGGATTGAAAAGGGGGTAAAGTTTCAAATGAATTTTTTATGGAATCGGGAAGAGTCTATTGGACTCATCGGTTAGGGATATAGTAAAATACCCCAAGAGTTAGATCTGTGTCTAACTTTTGGGGTGGTCCTACACTAGTCTATATGAAATTTTAGGGGATTAGTTCGTCTTTTCAGTGAATCCCATTTTCTCTAGTGCTTTTTTAGAGTTTGAGAAACTGACACGATTGCCGATACCAGAATATTCTTCAGGAAGTGCTTTTCTAAGTTCGCTAATGCTTGCAACTGAGAAATCAACTTCTAGATCTTGAACAACTTTTCCATCTTTGATTTCAATGGTTTGTTTAACACCTTTGAGTCCATTATAACCTTTGTACTTTTCTTCAATAAAACTCTTGACATCTTCTGGAGTTGCACCAAGGATTTCAGGATCTGCAACATTCTGAGCGGTTTGCTTGGTAACATTGTCGCCTTCTACAGTATAAACCAAGGTAGAAGTGATTCCAGGATTGCTTTTGTTGACAAAAGTATGTGTCTTGGCTGTTTCTTTCTTCTCAGAAGATTGTTCAGTGCTTTGCTTGGTCTCGCTTGACTGAGCAGTTTTATCTTCCTTGGCACTGTTACTAGTAGGTGCTGATACTTGTTTAGAGCATCCCATTAGAATGAGCAAAGCAGCAGCAAGGGCAAGTGAGGTTTTAAAGTAAGATTTCATATCCTTTACTTTCCTTTCATAATTAAAGTATTTGTATTATAACATGGATCCATAGTGAAATCAACTAGGAGGATAAGACCCTTTTCCAAAGGGATTCAGCTAGAAAAGTGATATAATGGTAGGAAGAGGTGAAGAAATGAATCAAACTGTAAACTATATCAAAGAATTAACCGCTATTGCATCTCCAACGGGCTTTACTCGTGAGATTGCAGACTACCTAGTCCTTACTTTGGAAGAACTTGGTTACCAGCCTGTTCGCACAGCCAAGGGTGGTGTCAATGTAACAATCAAAGGTCAGAATGATGAACAACAGCGTTATGTGACTGCTCATGTGGACACACTCGGAGCCATTGTACGTGCTGTTAAATCTGACGGTCGTCTCAAATTGGATCGTATCGGTGGTTTTCCTTGGAACATGATTGAGGGAGAAAACTGTACTGTTCATGTGGCTAGTACAGCTCAAACGGTATCTGGAACTATCCTCATCCACCAGACATCTTGCCATGTCTACAAAGATGCAGGAACTGCAGAACGCACACAGGACAATATGGAAGTGCGTTTGGACGAAAAAGTGACCAATGAAAAAGAAACGCGTGCCTTGGGCATCGAGGTTGGAGACTTTATTAGTTTCGATCCGCGAACAGTTGTGACGGAAACTGGTTTTATCAAATCGCGTCATTTGGATGATAAGGTCAGCGCAGCTATTCTCCTCAATCTCCTTAAAATCTATAAGGAAGAAGGAGTTGAACTTCCTGTCACTACGCACTTTGCCTTTTCGGTCTTTGAAGAAGTGGGACATGGTGCTAACTCAGGTATCCCAAGTCAAGTTGTCGAATATCTAGCAGTAGATATGGGAGCAATGGGTGATGACCAACAGACAGATGAGTACACAGTATCTATCTGTGTCAAGGATGCTTCCGGTCCTTATCACTATGACTTCCGTCAACATTTAGTAGCCTTAGCGAAAGAGCAAGATATTCCATTTAAGCTGGATATCTATCCATTTTACGGTTCGGATGCTTCGGCAGCTATGTCAGCAGGTGCAGAGGTCAAGCACGCCCTCCTTGGAGCGGGTATCGAGTCCAGTCACTCTTATGAGCGTACCCACATCGATTCAGTAGTGGCGACTGAGCGTATGGTTGATGCCTATCTCAAGAGCGCGTTGGTAGACTAATATGTGCTTAATCTGTCAGAGAATTGAATGGATCAAAGCAGGAGAAAATCCCTACTTTGTAAAAGAACTAGAAACAGGTTATGTGGTCATTGGAGACCACCAATACTTTAAGGGCTATACCTTATTTTTAGCAAAAGAGCATGTTACAGAACTCCACCAAATGGAGAATCCTGTAAAACTTCGTTTTTTAGAGGAAATGAGTTTGGTTCAAGAAGCAGTCGCCAAAGCATTTAAGGCTGAAAAGATGAATATTGAACTGCTAGGAAATGGAGATGCCCACGCTCATTGGCACCTGTTTCCGAGGCGGACAGGTGATATGAAAGGTTACGGACTTAATGGCCGTGGCCCAGTATGGTGGGTGCCCTGGGAAGAAATGGCAGCAGAAGATTGCCAAGTACAATCACCAGAGCTGGAAGAGATGATTAAAACCTTATCTGATGAATTGGAGAAACATTTAGCCTAAGAGAAAGGAAGAAAGAAGTGAAAAAAAGATATGTCATTTTATCGGGTTTACTAGCATTGACCCTTGCAGCTTGTTCTCAAGAAAAACCTAAAAATGAAGAAAATACTCAAAAAACAGAACAAACTAGTCAACCTGAAGGAACTGTAGGGAGCAAATCTCAATCTTCTAGTCAGAAAAAGGCACAAGTTGTGAATAAGGGAGACTACTATAGTATTCAAGGGAAATACGATGAAATCGTCGTAGCTAATAAGCACTATCCTTTGTCAAAAGACTATAATCCAGGAGAAAATCCAACAGCAAAAGCGGAGTTACTCAAGCTAATCGCAGCCATGCAGGCCGAGGGCTACCCAATCAGTGACCACTACAGTGGCTTTAGAAGTTATGAAACACAAACCAAACTTTATCAAGACTATGTGAATCAAGACGGTAAGGAAGCTGCAGATCGCTACTCAGCTCGCCCTGGTTACAGTGAACACCAGACAGGTCTGGCTTTTGATTTGATTGGGACTAACGGAGAATTAGTTACAGAGGAGAAGGCGGCTCAGTGGCTCTTAGATCATGCAGCTGACTATGGCTTTGTCGTTCGCTATCTCAAAGGCAAGGAAAAAGAGACTGGCTACATGGCAGAAGAATGGCACCTTCGTTATGTCGGAAAAGAAGCCAAAGAGATTGCTGCAAGTGGTCTCAGTTTGGAAGAGTACTATGGCTTTGAAGGCGGAGATTACGTCGATTAAAAACGAAAGTTTTCTCTTGCATTTTTAGATAAATAGTGTATAATGGAAAGGTATGTGTAAAGCATACTTGTGGGAGGTAAAAATCTCTAATTACCGCCAAAACCACAAAGGAGGATTTAAAAATGGCTAAAAAAGTCGAAAAACTTGTAAAATTGCAAATCCCTGCTGGTAAAGCTACACCAGCTCCACCAGTTGGACCTGCTCTTGGTCAAGCTGGTATCAACATCATGGGATTCACAAAAGAGTTCAACGCTCGTACAGCTGACCAAGCTGGTATGATCATTCCAGTTGTTATCTCAGTATACGAAGACAAATCATTTACTTTCGTTACAAAAACGCCACCAGCTGCTGTTCTTTTGAAAAAAGCTGCAGGTGTTGAAAAAGGATCAGGTACACCTAACAAAACTAAAGTTGCTACAGTTACTCGTGCACAAGTACAAGAAATTGCAGAAACTAAGATGCCAGATTTGAACGCAGCAAACATTGAGTCTGCAATGCGTATGATCGAAGGTACTGCTCGTTCTATGGGATTCACTGTTGTTGACTAATCAATAACACAGTAGAAAATCTCACAGCAGTCTATTAGTTACTTTTCATACTAGGCAAGTGACTGAGGCTTGTACTTAGGTACAGCAAAGGAACTTAACGAAGTAGGAAAAGAAAAATAATAGACTGATAACCCGCAAGACTTCATCATTTCGAGAAGTGACGTGGGAGATGAAAATCGATTGAACCACTTACAAGGAGAATAGAAAATGGCTAAAAAAAGCAAACAACTTCGTGCTGCACTTGAGAAAATCGACAGCACAAAAGCATACAGCGTAGAAGAAGCTGTAGCACTTGCAAAAGAAACTAACTTTGCAAAATTCGATGCAACTGTAGAAGTTGCTTACAACTTGAACATTGACGTTAAAAAAGCTGACCAACAAATCCGTGGTGCAATGGTATTGCCAAACGGTACTGGTAAAACTTCACGTGTTCTTGTTTTTGCACGTGGTGCAAAAGCTGAAGAAGCAAAAGCTGCTGGTGCAGACTTTGTTGGTGAAGATGACCTTGTTGCGAAAATCAACGACGGTTGGTTGGACTTTGACGTAGTTATCGCTACACCTGACATGATGGCTCTTGTTGGACGTCTTGGACGTGTCCTTGGACCACGTAACTTGATGCCAAACCCTAAAACTGGTACTGTAACAATGGATGTTGCTAAAGCAGTTGAAGAGTCTAAGGGTGGTAAAATTACTTACCGTGCTGACCGTGCAGGTAACGTTCAAGCTATCATCGGTAAAGTATCATTTGAAGCTGAAAAATTGGTTGAAAACTTCAAAGCTTTCAACGAAACAATCCAAAAAGCAAAACCAGCTACAGCTAAAGGAACTTACGTAACAAACTTGACAATCACAACTACTCAAGGTGTTGGTATCAAGGTTGACGTAAACTCACTTTAATCAACAGATTTTTAAAAACGAGTACCAATGTGCTCGTTTTTTTTGATGATAAATTCATTCCAGGGGAAATAAGTCCATTAATAGCCTGATGGAGCAAGAGAATAGTGCTTTCTCCTTCTTCTTTCACAGAAAATATGGTATAATAGAGAGTAAAAAACTTTGAAAGAAAGAAAAAGATGAATTTAAAAGATTATATCGCAACGATTGAAAATTATCCCAAGGAAGGCATCACCTTCCGTGATATCAGCCCATTGATGGCAGATGGTAATGCTTATAGCTATGCTGTTCGTGAAATCGTTCAGTATGCAACGGACAAGAAAATCGACATGATCGTGGGACCAGAAGCCCGTGGATTTATTGTCGGTTGTCCCGTTGCCTTTGAGTTGGGGATTGGATTTGCTCCTGTTCGTAAACCAGGGAAATTACCGCGTGAAGTGATTTCTGCTGACTATGAAAAAGAGTACGGTATTGATACCTTGACCATGCATGCTGATGCGATCAAGCCAGGTCAACGTGTTCTCATCGTAGATGATCTTTTGGCAACAGGTGGAACTGTCAAAGCTACGATTGAGATGATTGAAAGACTTGGTGGAGTTGTAGCAGGTTGTGCTTTCTTGATTGAACTTGATGAGCTTAAAGGCCGTGAAAAGATCGGAGATTACGATTACAAGGTACTTATGCATTATTAATGAAAAACAGTCCTTGGGGCTGTTTTCTCTTCATCTGCTATATAAACAAACTATAGCTAGTTAGAGAAAAACTATAATTGAAAACTATATCTTCTTGCAGTATAATAAAAGGACTAAGTGTTTGAGATTTGACTTCAAACACATTCAATTATTTCTAAAAGAGTACAGTTAGGAGAAGGTTATGCCGATTAGAATTGATAAAAAATTGCCAGCTGTTGAGATTTTACGGACAGAGAATATCTTTGTCATGGATGATCAACGTGCGGCCCACCAAGATATCCGTCCCTTGAAAATTTTGATTTTAAACCTAATGCCCAAAAAAGTGGTCACAGAGACCCAGTTGTTACGGCATTTAGCAAATACTCCTTTGCAATTGGACATAGACTTTCTCTATATGGAGAGCCACCGTTCCAAGACGACTCGTGCAGAGCATATGGAGACTTTTTATAAAACTTTTCCTGAAGTCAAGGACGAGTATTTTGATGGGATGATTATCACAGGGGCTCCGATTGAGCATTTACCATTTGAGGAAGTGGACTATTGGGAGGAATTCAGTCAAGTGCTTGAGTGGTCCAAGACCCATGTCTATTCGACCCTTCATATCTGCTGGGGTGCCCAAGCAGGTCTTTATGCTCGCTATGGAGTTGATAAACACCAGATGGAGCAGAAATTGTCAGGCATTTACCCGCAGGATACCTTGAAAGAGGGCCATCTTCTCTTTCGTGGTTTTGATGATAGCTATGTAGCTCCCCATTCTCGTTATACAGAAATCTATAAGGAAGAGATATTAGGAAAAACCAATCTGGAAATCCTCTCTGAGGGAGAACAAGTCGGCGTTTCTATTTTAGCCAGTCGGGATCTTCGTGAGATTTATAGTTTTGGTCATTTAGAATATGACCGTGATACTCTAGCAAAAGAGTATTTTCGTGATTGTGAGGCAGGACTTAATCCTCATATTCCAGAAAATTACTTCAAAAATGATGATGTGAATGAGACACCGTGTCTCTGTTGGTCTTCATCAGCTGCCCTCTTTTTCAGTAACTGGGTTAACTATGCTGTCTATCAGGAAACTCCTTTTGACTGGAAAAAGGTAGAGGACGATGCGGCTTCATTTGGATATTTATAAGAGGAATTATGACATATTTTGACGCTTTTAAATCAGGGAACTTGGTTTTACCAAGTGCCCTTCTCTTGCATTTCAAGGAACTCTTTCCTTCCAGTGATGATTTTCTCGTCTGGCAATTTTTCTATCTACAAAATACATCTGCTTTGGATGAGCTGTCGCCAAGCCAAATTGCAGAAACTATTGGAAAAGAACTTGCAGATGTCAACCAATCCATTTCAAACTTGACTGAAAATGGTTTGCTACAATATCGGACCATTGAACTAAATGGGGAGATTGAACTCATTTTTGATGCTAGTTTGGCTTTTGAACGCTTGGATAGCTTGCTAGACAACCAAACTCCAGATACAACTGCCCCCAACCCGCAGAATCAATTGAAGGATCTGGTTGAAACTTTTCAGCAAGAATTGGGACGCTTATTAACACCATTTGAAATCGAAGATCTTTCTAAGACTGTCAAAGAAGACGGAGTTAAGGCGGATTTGATCAAGGAAGCTCTCCGAGAGGCTGTTCTCAATGGCAAGCCAAACTGGAAATATATTCAGGCAATCCTACGAAACTGGCGCCATGAAGGTATTCAGTCTGTGGCTCAGGTAGAGGCCAAACGAGCAGAGCGAGAAGCCAACAATCCCAAACAAGTTCAAGCTTCGGCTGATTTCCTCGATGCCATGAATTTGTGGCAAGATTAGTCGCTTGAAAAATCTTGAAAATTAGAGTAAGATTTGCAAGCTCCCTATATTTATGATAAAATAAGTAGAAAATAAAATGAAAAAAGAGGTATGTGAAATGTCACGTAAACCATTTATCGCTGGTAACTGGAAAATGAACAAAAACCCAGAAGAAGCAAAAGCATTCGTTGAAGCTGTAGCATCAAAACTTCCTTCATCAGACCTTGTTGAAGCTGGTATCGCAGCTCCAGCTCTTGATTTGACAACTGTTCTTGCTGCTGCTAAAGGTTCAAACCTTAAAGTTGCTGCTCAAAACTGCTACTTTGAAAATGCAGGTGCTTTCACTGGTGAAACAAGCCCACAAGTTTTGAAAGAAATCGGTACAGACTACGTTGTTATCGGTCACTCAGAACGCCGTGACTACTTCCATGAAACTGACGAAGATATCAACAAAAAAGCAAAAACAATTTTTGCAAATGGTATGCTTCCAATCATCTGTTGTGGTGAGTCACTTGAAACTTACGAAGCTGGTAAAGCGGCTGAATTCGTAGGTGCTCAAGTATCTGCTGCTCTTGCAGGATTGACTGCTGAGCAAGTTGCTGCATCAGTTATCGCTTATGAGCCAATCTGGGCTATCGGTACTGGTAAATCAGCTTCACAAGACGACGCACAAAAAATGTGTAAAGTTGTACGTGACGTTGTAGCGGCTGACTTTGGTCAAGAAGTTGCGGACAAAGTTCGTGTTCAATACGGTGGTTCAGTTAAACCTGAAAACGTTGCTTCATACATGGCTTGCCCAGATGTTGACGGTGCCCTTGTTGGTGGTGCGTCACTTGAAGCTGAAAGCTTCTTGGCATTGCTTGATTTTGTAAAATAATCTAGTTTTTTCCAGACAGACAGTCAAAAGTACCAGGTGACTTTGACTGCCTGTCTTGTTTTTACTTGGAGTATTCTTGTGAAAGAGAAATTTTCTGGTCTAGGAAAATTCCTTAGGGAAGGAAAGGCGTGCGGATGCGCGCTCTTTTCTGTATCAAAAAGTTATGAAAGGAGGAGTCATGCTCTATATTTGGTCTTATTTGAAAAAATATCCCAAGTGGTTATTCTTGGATTTCTTTGGCGCTATTTTCTTTGTTATCGTCAATCTTGGACTGCCAACAGTTCTGGCTCGGATGATTGATGAAGGTGTGAATAAAGGGAATGAACATCAATTGTATGTTTGGGCCGCTATTATGCTGGTGATTATCCTATGTGGAACCTTAGGGCGTATAGTCTTGGCCTACGCAGCTAGTAAGCTGACGACCCATATGGTCAAGGATATGAGGGATGATCTCTATGCCAAATTACAAGAGTATTCTCATCATGAATATGAAAAGATAGGAGTATCTTCACTGGTTACTCGTATCACCAGTGATGCCTTTGTTCTCATTCAGTTTGCAGAACAGACCTTAAAACTGGGTGTCATTACTCCCATGATGATGTTGTCTAGTATTTTAATGATCTTTTTGACCAGCCCGTCATTAGCTTGGATAGTAGCCTTTGCAGTACCTTTCTTGGCTGTGGTGGTTATTTATGTGGCTGTCAAGACTCGCCCTTTGTCAGAGAAACAGCAGGCTACCTTAGACAAGATCAATCAATACGCTAGAGAAAATCTGATGGGGCTCCGTGTCATTCGTGCCTTTGCCCGTGAGGAGTTTCAAGAGGAACGCTTTGCAGGGCAAAATGCGGTCTATGCAGCTAATTCCAATCGTCTGTTTAAACTAACTGGCTTGACAGAACCCTTGTTTGTTCAAATTATCATTGCTATGATTATGGCTATTGTCTGGTTTGCTCTGGATCCTATCAAACAAGGTTCTCTTCAAATTGGGGATCTGGTGGCCTTTATCGAATATAGTTTCCACGCCCTCTTGTCCTTCCTTTTTTTATCTAGCCTCTTTACCATGTACCCTCGTACAGCGGTTTCGAGTGAGCGCTTGAAAGAAGTCATGGAGATGCCGATTTCTATTGATCCAAATGAAGGAGGTGTCAGAGAAACTGAAACTCACGGCTATTTGGAATTTGAAAATGTCACCTTTGCTTATCCAGGGGAGACGGAAAGTCCTGTTTTGCACAATATTTCGTTCTGTGCCAAACCGGGTGAAACCATTGCCTTTATCGGTTCGACCGGATCTGGTAAGTCCTCTCTTGTGCAATTGATTCCCCGTTTTTACGATGTTACCCTTGGGAAAATCAAAGTTGATGGTGTCGATGTGAGGGATTATCGACTTAAGTCTCTTCGTCAAAAGATTGGATTTATCCCACAGAAGGCTTTACTCTTTACAGGAACCATCGCTGAGAATATTCGCTATGGGAAAGAAGACGCTAGTTCTGCAGACTTAAATCAGGCGGCAGATGTGGCGCAAGCTAAAGATTTTATTGAAAGTCGAGAAGAAGGATTTGCGACTCATCTAGCTGAAGGCGGAAGCAATCTTTCTGGGGGACAGAAACAGCGTCTTTCAATTGCCAGAGCGGTTATAAAGAATCCTGATATCTATATTTTTGACGATTCCTTCTCAGCCTTGGATTATCGCACAGATGCCATTCTACGCCGTCGTCTCAAGGAAGTCACTCAAAATGCTACAGTCTTAATCGTTGCCCAACGTGTTGGGACCATTATGGATGCGGACCAGATTATCGTTCTTGATAAGGGAGAAATCGTAGGTCGCGGTCGACATGAGGAATTGATGAAGACAAATGACATCTATCGTGAAATTGCTGAGTCGCAGTTGAAAAATGCATCTCTAACAGAAGAATAGGAGGAAACATGAAAACACAATCTAGTTTGGCTCGTTTGTGGAGCTATTTAAAAGCCTACCGTTTTTCTGTCTTTTTTGCAGTCTTTCTAAAAGTTTTAAGTGTGGTCATGAGTGTCTTGGAGCCTTTTGTCTTGGGGCTGGCCATTACGGAGTTGACAAAAAACATCTTAGATATGGCTAAGGGCCTTTCAGGTGCTGGTATCAATACTGGCTACATCGGAACTGTTTTAATCATTTATCTCTTTAGAGGTCTCTTGTATGAACTTGGTTCTTATTATTCCAACTATTTCATGACCAATGCGGTACAGTCCATGACCCAAGATCTGCGAAATGAAATGACTGAAAAGATCAATCGTATCCCTGTGTCTTTCTTTGACAAACACCAGTTTGGTGATTTATTGGGACGCTTTACCAGTGATGTTGAGACAGTTTCCAATGCCCTTCAGCAGTCTTTTCTTCAAATTGTAAATGCCCTTTTGACGATTGTCCTCGTCATGGGAATGGTATTATACTTAAACTTTCAGCTGGCTATAGTGGTGATTCTATCCATTCCAGTGACCTATTTTGGTGCAAGAAGTATCCTGAAACGTTCTCAGCCTTATTTTAAAGAGCAGGCGGCTATTTTAGGACGGATGAATGGCTATGTGCAGGAAAATCTTACAGGTTTTAATGTCTTGAAACTCTATGGTCGTGAGGAATCCTCTCATAAAGAATTTTCTGAGATTACGGACGACCTCCAACGTGTTGGCTTTAAAGCCAGCTTTATCTCTGGACTCATGATGCCAGCTCTCCATGCCGTATCAGACTTGACTTATCTGATCGTTGCAGTTCTTGGTGGTTTGCAGGTTATTGCGGGCCGTTTGACAGTGGGGAATATGCAGGCCTTTGTTCAGTATGTTTGGCAGGTTAGCCAGCCTATCCAAAACATCACACAACTTGCGGGTCAAATGCAAAGTGCTAAGTCTTCGCTTGATCGTATCTTCGATATCTTGGATGAGACAGAGGAAGTCAAGGGAGAAGAACTCGAAATTCTTGCCCCTTTAACGGGTCAGGTAACCTTTAAGCAGGTTGATTTTCAGTATGTCGAAAACAAGCCATTGATTCGAAACTTTAATCTAGAAGTTCAACCAGGAGAGATGGTAGCGATTGTTGGTCCGACCGGAGCTGGTAAGACTACCTTGATCAATCTACTCATGCGCTTTTACGATGTTACGGCAGGTGCAATCTTGGTTGACGGGCAGGATATTCGCGAGTTGTCACGACAAGACTACCGCCGTCAGTTTGGGATGGTCTTGCAGGATGCTTGGCTTTATGAAGGGACTATCAAAGAAAACCTACGTTTTGGAAATCTAGACGCCAGTGATGAAGAAATAATAGAAGCTGCCAAAGCAGCAAATGTAGACCACTTTATTCGAACTCTTCCTGGTGGTTACAATATGGAGATGAACCAAGAGTCCAGCAATATTTCCCTCGGGCAAAAGCAACTCTTGACCATCGCGCGTGCTCTCTTAGCCAATCCTAAAATTCTCATTCTGGATGAAGCAACTTCCTCTGTTGACACCCGTTTGGAACTCTTGATTCAAAAAGCCATGAAACGGTTGATGAAGGGGAGAACCAGCTTTGTTATCGCCCATCGTCTCTCGACCATTCAAGAAGCGGATAAGATTCTCGTTCTTAAAGATGGACAGATTATTGAGCAGGGAAATCATGAAAGCTTGCTCCAAGAAAAAGGCTTCTATTACGACCTTTATCAAAGTCAATTTTCGAGTAAATCCGATCAAGTCAGCTAATAAAATAAGGCTAGATTTTTCTTAAATTATCAGTCTATTTCAACTTTTCTCAGATAGTACATTTTCCTTGCTATTGTTTTCTGGGAGTAGTATACTTGTATTATAGCTACTGTGAAGTGGTTATAAAAAAATGAAAAGAGGTAAGAAATATGGTTGAATTGAAAAAAGAAGCAGTAAAAGACGTAACAACATTATCTAAAGCAGCGCCAGTGGCATTGGCAAAAACAAAGGAAGTATTGAACCAAGCAGTAGCGGATTTGTATGTGGCTCATATTGCCCTTCACCAAGTTCATTGGTATATGCGTGGTCGTGGCTTCCTCGTATGGCATCCAAAAATGGATGAATACATGGACAGTCTTGATGGCTATCTTGACGAAATCAGTGAACGTTTGATTACCCTTGGTGGTAAACCTTACTCAACTTTGACAGAGTTCCTTCAACACAGTGAAATCGAAGAAGAAGAAGGAGAATTCCGTAATGTTGAAGAAAGCTTGGAACGTGTTCTAGCTATTTATCGCTACCTCATCACTCTTTTCCAAAAAGCTTTGGATGTAACTGACGAAGAAGGCGATGATGTTACAAACGATATCTTTGTTGGGGCTAAGGCTGAACTTGAGAAAACAGTTTGGATGCTTGCGGCAGAACTTGGACAAGCTCCTGGTTTGTAAGATATAGTTGCTACCCCTTTTATCATGAGGTGCTTGATAAGTACCCATGACCAATCATCTTTTAAAAGTCATGTAACTGTAAAAAAGTTGCATGATTTTTTGTCTGCTGGACTTAGGACACATTGTCAAAAGTAGGATTTTACGGTATAATAGTTGCTGTTCAATAACATATGAATTTTAAAGAATAATTGTTAGTTTAAGGAGGACTTATGAACAACTTACCAAATTGCCCAAAATGTAATTCAGAATATGTCTACGAAGACGGAAGTCTCTTGGTCTGCCCAGAGTGTGCCTATGAGTGGAATCCTGCAGAAGTTGCAGAAGTAGAAGAAGGTGTTGTTGCTATCGATGCCAATGGAAATAAATTGGCTGACGGCGATACTGTAACCCTTATCAAGGACTTGAAAGTAAAAGGTGCGCCAAAGGATTTGAAACAAGGAACTCGCGTTAAAAATATCCGTATCGTAGAAGGTGACCACAACATCGACTGTAAGATTGATGGTTTTGGAGCTATGAAATTGAAGTCAGAGTTTGTTAAGAAAATCTAGCCATGAAACTGAATTATAAATTTATCTTTTATAGTCGTGTGCTCTTGTTCTTAGCGGCATTTACAGGAGTTTATTTGGAGATTACCAAGCACGGTGGCTTTGGTATGCTCCTTTACTACACAGTGTTGTCCAATCTTTTGGTAACGATTTTCACCGGCTATCTGCTCCGTGTGATGAGCCGTTCAGGTGAAAATTGGCAAAGTCCGACCTTGCTTCGTCTCAAGGGTGGTGTTACCATGAGTATCATGATTACTTGTGTGATTTACCATTTTATGCTTGCTCCGATTGCGACAGACTTTTACAGAGTGGAAAATTTCCTTTGCCACTATATCGTTCCACTCTGGTTTTTAGCCGACACCCTCTTCTTTGATAAACAGGGTCAATACAAGATCTGGGATCCAGTCTTGTGGACCATCTTGCCCTTGGTTTATATGATTTTTGCCTTGTTTAACGGCCTGGTCTTAAAACTCAATATTCCGAATTCCAAGGACAATCCCTTCCCTTATTTCTTTTTAAATGTGAACAAGGGTTGGGACGTGGTTATCAAATGGTGTTTGATCATTTTTGCGGCGTATATGGTTGCAGGCTTTATCTTCTATCTGATCAAGCAAATCAAGCGAAAATAGTCTTCCTATTAGGAAAGTTAGGACGGAGTCTTTAGTTCAATCGGGCTCCTTCTTTTCTTGCCACCTTCCTTTTAAAAAGGTCAACAGTGAGAAATATACAGAAAGAAAATTCATGAAACAATTTTTAGAACGGGCTAGTATTTTGGCTCTCTCCCTCGTTTTGATTACCTCCTTTTCCATCTCAAGTGCTCTGCCAGCCATGTTTGACTACTATCAAGGCTACCCCAAAGAACAAATCGAGCTCCTGGTCAGTCTCCCTTCTTTTGGAATCATGATTATGCTGGTTTTAAATGGGTTTTTGGAGCGTTTGCTTCCTGAGCGACTTCAGATTAGTCTGGGACTTCTCATCCTCTCTATCGGTGGAACAGCTCCCTTCTGGTATCAGGAGTACAACTTTGTCTTTGCGATGCGGATTTTATTTGGTTTGGGTGTGGGGATGATCAATGCCAAGGCTATTTCCATCATCAGCGAACGCTATCATGGAAAGACACGGATTCAGATGCTGGGTCTCCGCGGATCAGCAGAAGTTGTCGGGGCGTCGATTTTGACTCTAGTGGTAGGTCAACTCTTATCCTTGGGATGGACAGTGACCTTCTTGGCCTACAGTGCGGGATTTTTAGTATTGATCCTTTATCTGCTCTTTGTCCCTTATGGGAAAGAAAAGAAAGAAACAAAGAAAAAAGAGGCCGAAACAATTCGTTTGACAGGACAGATGAAAGGCTTAATTTTTCTATTGGCTGTCGAAGCAGCAGTTGTTGTCTGTACCAACACAGCTATCACCATTCGTATTCCTAGTCTGATGGTGGAAAGAGGTCTAGGGGATGCCCAGTTATCGAGTTTGGTTTTAAGTATCATGCAGTTGATTGGTATCTTGGCAGGTGTGAGTTTTTCTTTCTTTATCTCTCTGTTTAAAGAAAGGTTGCTCCTTTGGTCAGGTATCACCTTTGGATTGGGGCAGATTGTGATTGCCTTGTCTCCGTCATTGGGTGTGATGGTAGTTGGAAGTGTTGTGGCAGGTTTTTCTTACAGTGTGGCCTTGACGACTGTCTTTCAGCTTCTTTCTGAAAGAATCCCAGCCAAGCTCCTTAATCAGGCAACATCTTTTGCAGTGCTAGGATGTAGCTTTGGAGCCTTTACGACACCTTTCATTCTTGGGGCGATTGGCTTGGTGACTCAAAACGGTATGTTGGTCTTCACCATTCTAGGATGCTGGTTGATTGTCACTTCTATTTTTGTTATGTACGCACTTCAAAAAAGAGCTTAGGATTGGTTTCCTAAGTTTTTCTTTTTAGGGATTGTACCCAGACAATACTTGTTTTAGGACCTTGTTTACAGACTACTTTCTTGATAAAATAGAAGCTATGACAAGATATAAAGCAATCATTTCCTATGATGGTTATGCCTTTGCTGGTTTTCAGCGCCAGCCTCATGCGCGTAGTGTTCAGGAAGAAATAGAAAAAACCTTAACGAGACTCAATAAAGGACAGGCAAACACTGTTCACGGTGCGGGTAGGACAGATAGTGGGGTTCATGCTCTGGGACAGGTCATTCATTTTGACCTGCCCTATCAGATGGATGAGGAAAAACTCCGTTTTGCTCTGGATACCCAATCTCCGGAAGATATCGATGTAATCTCGATGGAGCTTGTGGCGGATGATTTTCACTGTCGTTACGCCAAGCATAGCAAGACCTATGAGTTTATCGTGGATAGAGGACGTCCCAAAAATCCTATGCGCCGTCACTATGCCACTCACTTTCCTTATCCGCTCGATGTGGAACGGATGCAGACGGCAATCAAAAGGCTAGAAGGAACCCATGATTTCACTGGTTTTACAGCCTCTGGGACTAGTGTGGAGGATAAGGTTCGCACCATCACAGAAGCGAGTCTTAGGGTGGATGATACAGGCCAGTTTTTGACCTTTACCTTTTCTGGAAATGGTTTTCTTTACAAACAGATTCGCAATATGGTGGGGACTCTTCTCAAAATCGGCAACAACCGCATGCCAGTTGAGCAGATTGACCTCATCTTGGAGAAAAAGGACAGGCAACTTGCTGGTCCCACTGCAGCACCGAATGGCTTGTATTTGAAGGAGATTCGTTATGAAGAATAATCGTATTTTAGCACTTTCTGGAAATGATATTTTTAGTGGTGGTGGTTTGTCAGCTGATTTGGCAACCTATACCTTGAATGGTTTGCATGGTTTTGTAGCGGTGACTTGCTTGACAGCCTTGACAGAAAAGGGATTTGAAGTCTTTCCGACGGACGATACTATTTTTCAACATGAGTTGGATAGTTTGCGTGACGTGGACTTTGCAGGGATCAAGATTGGTCTTCTCCCTACTGTCAGTGTGGCTGAGAAGACACTGGACTTTATCAAGCAACGTCCGAGAGTGCCTGTGGTATTGGACCCCGTTTTGGTCTGCAAGGAGACGCATGATGTGGCAGTCAGCCAACTCTGTCAAGAGTTGATTCGCTTTTTCCCTCATGTCAGTGTGATCACGCCTAATCTCCCAGAAGCAGAATTGCTAGCAGATCAAGAGATTAAAACCTTGGAAGATATGAAGACAGCAGCGCAGAAATTGCATGACTTGGGAGCGCCAGCAGTCATTATCAAGGGAGGCAATCGTCTCAGTCAGGATAAGGCAGTAGATGTCTTTTATGATGGACAAAATTTTACGATCCTAGAAAATTCCGTTGTCCAGGAGCAAAATGCTGGTGCAGGTTGTACCTTTGCCTCAAGCATTGCCAGTCACTTGGTAAAAGGGGATGAACTATTAGCAGCAGTGGAAAGTTCTAAAGCTTTCGTTTACCGTGCTATTGCACAAGCAGATCAATATGGAGTAAGACAATATGAAGCAAACAAAAACAACTAAAATCGCCCTAGTATCTATCTTAACAGCCCTATCCGTAGCTTTAGGTTATGTGGTGAAAATCCCAACAGCTACTGGAATCCTCACTTTTTTGGATGCTGGAATTTTCTTTACCGCCTTTTATTTTGGGCGCCGTGAAGGAGCCATCGTTGGAGGTCTAGGAGGTTTTATCATTGACCTTATTTCAGGTTATCCTCACTGGATGATCTTCAGCTTGATTTTCCATGGTTCACAGGGCTATTTTGCAGGTTTTAAAGGCAAATGGCAATGGTTAGGCCTTGTCTTGGCTACTATCGTCATGGTAGCTGGTTATGCCTTCGCTACTGCTTGGATGAAGGGATGGGGTATAGCTCTGGCAGATGTTCCTCACAATTTATTGCAGAATTTTGTTGGAATGTTTGCAGGATTTCTTCTCTATCAAAGTATTAAAAAGATAAAATAAAAAAGTCAGCTCAAATAGCTGACTTTTTGATTGTCTATAAGTTTAATAAAAATAAAGCAAATCTTTGTTGGTGCTGGTAAAGAGGTCAAATCCATCCTTAGTGACAACACCGCAATCTTCGATGCGAACACCAACTTTTCCAGGGATATAGATACCTGGTTCAACAGAGAAGCACATGCCTTCTTCGATGACCATGTCGTTTCCTTCCATGATAGATGGGAATTCGTGGACATCCATACCGATACCGTGACCGAGACGGTGGTTGAAGTACTCACCGTAACCAGCTTTTTCGATGACTTCACGGGCAGCACGGTCTACTTCATGAGCAGTCACACCAGGTTTGATAAAGTCAAGAGCAGCTTGTTGTGCTTCAAGGGTCAAGTTGTAAATATCTTTCTTGAATTGGTCTGGTTTGCCGACAGCGACTGTACGAGTCATATCTGATGCATAGCCATTGACCATAACACCCAAGTCAAAGAGGAGAAGGGCGTCTTTTTCGACCTTGTTTGCCCCAGGAATTCCGTGTGGATTTGCAGCATTATCGCCAGTCAAGACCATGGTATCAAAACTCATTTCATAGCCTTCACGCTTTAAGGCGAAGTCGATTTGGGCAATGATATCTGTCTCGGTTTTATTAAGAGAAATATTGTCAAAACCAACTTTTACAGCTTTATCAGCATAGAGACCTGCAACCATCATTTTTTGGACTTCATCAGCTGATTTGATGAGGCGCATGCGTTGGATACGAGGAGTGAGGTTTTCAAACTCAGCAGTTTCAAAAACTGTTTTCAAACCATGGTATTTTGTCAAGATAAGATTATCAAACTCAACAGCGACACGTTTGAAGTCAAGTTGTGGAAGAGCATGTTTCATCTTTTGCCATGGATTTTCAGAGTCCACATAGCCTACAACTGGGAAGGAAACGGTGCTGCTTGCACGTTCAACCTCAAGGGCTGGGACAAAGAGAAGCGGTTCTTGATCCGCTAGGACAAAAAGGAACATTTGGCGTTCATGGGGATCACTGTAAAAGCCAGTGAGGTAATTGATTGTGACGGGGTCAGATACGACAGCGACGTCTAGTTTTTCTGATTCAAGATATGTTAGGATTTGTTGTAATTTAGACATATGCTACCTTCTTTCTACCCCTCTATTTTGGCAAAAAATGAGAGAAAATGCAAGGGAGAAGGGTAAAAGAACAGGCAAAAAGAACTCCGACAAGATAGGGGAGTTCTTTGATATAGTTTTTCTTATACTCTTCGAAAATCTCTTCAAACCACGTCAGCGTCGCCTTACCGTAGATATATGTAACTGACTTCGTCAGTCTTATCTACAACCTCAAAGCGTTACTTTGAGCAACCTGCGGCTAGCTTCCTAGTTTGCTCTTTGATTTTCATTGAGTATTAATTTATGAAAAGTCAGCTTTGCTTTTGACGTCGCTGTATTCTTCAGCGATTTCTTGGCTGAGAATATCTTCATAGGCAGGGAGTTGGATGTCCTGACCGTATTTTTTCTTGAGAGCAGTAGTGACTAGGCGATAAGCTAGATTGGCATTACGAGAGAGGATAGGTCCGTGGAAGTAGGAACCAAAGACATTCTTGTAATGAACCCCTTCACCGACCTTTTCTTCGTTGTTCCCATTTCCGTAAACAACTTGACCGAGTGGTTTTTGGTCATCTGAGAGGAAGGTACGACCCTGGTGATTCTCAAATCCATAGTAGGTTTCATCGAATTCTTCATTGTGAATCTTGATATCACCGATAAAGCGGTTATTGGTCTGGTTGAGGGTATAGTGGCCCATGACCCCTAGACCTTCGATGCGCTTGCCTGAAGCTTCAACATAATATTGTCCCAATAGTTGAAAACCACCGCAGATGGCTAGAACAACACCATCGTTTTGGATGTAGTTGTCAATGCTCTCTTTTTTAGCAGGAAGATCGCCAGCGATAATACTTTGTTCAAAGTCTTGACCCCCACCGAAAAAGGCGATATCGTAGTGGTTTTCATCAAAGTCATCATGGAGAGAAACGATGTCAACTGTTACATGA
This sequence comes from Streptococcus oralis, assembly GCF_004127215.1. GTDB lineage: Bacteria > Bacillota > Bacilli > Lactobacillales > Streptococcaceae > Streptococcus > Streptococcus oralis_BD. The sequence goes on from NZ_QEWJ01000006.1 coordinate 107,173, forward strand.
GCTCCGAGTTTCTCAGCCACATACTTGAGCATGAGGATATTTCCATTGTCCCCGTAGGTATTCATGAGGTTTCCATAGAGGTGGGCGATGTTAAGCTGATAAGGGTAGTTGCCAGCTTTTGAGGAAAGTGAAGTATAAACCATTAGTTCATCTCCTTTCTAACAATCTGACGACTAGCCAGTAGTTCGCGGAATTCAAGCATAGCAGTATAGGTAGCTAGGATATAGGCATGCTTGCAGTCTTGGTTCTCAATGGTTTTGAGAACTTGCTCCAGATTGCTTGTCTCAGTGATTTTATCAGCTGGGTAGCCGGTCACCCGAAGACGGCGAGCGATTTCAGAATGACGAACACCACCAGCGTTGATTTCAGGAATGTCCATGTCAGTGATTTGTTCAAAGTCTGCATCCCAGATCCAGCTAGTGTCAATTCCGTCTGCATAGTTGGCATTGAGGAGGACAGATAGGCTAAATGGATAAGGAGCTAGTTTAATCATCTCGATGGCTTGAGTTGCACCGACTGGATTCTTAATCAAGACGAGAGTACATTCCTTGTCGCCGATATGGAAGGTTTCCTGACGACCAAAGACAGCACGGCTCTTGTCAAATCCTTGCTTGATGAGTTGTGAATCAGCCCCGAGGAAACGGGCGATGGCAACCGCAGCTAGCGCATTGTAGATATTGTAAAGCCCACCGATTTGGATGCCGTATTCTTGGCCGTCAATGACAAAACGAGAGCGATTGTTGGTCAACTCAACCAAGTCTGTCAGACGGTAGTCCAATTCAGGACGTTTGCAGCCACAATTTTCACAGATATAGGCACCCAAGTTGGCATAGGTATTGTTCTCGTATTTGAGGATACCTTGGCAGTCAGGACAGAGGATTCCTTCGGTATTGTAGTGAGCTAGTTGGGCTGGTCCTTTTTCCAAGTCAAAACCGAAATACTGTACAGGATTTGGAATAGCTGGCTTGTAGAAAAGCGGACTGTCGCCATTGAGGAGAACAGTAGCCGTAGGCACCTTACGAATGGCATCCAAAATCATCTTATAAGTCGTATAAATCTCACCATAGCGGTCCATCTGGTCACGGAAAATATTAGTGATGACAAAAAGGCTAGGATGGATGTAATCACAGATACGAGATAGACTGGCCTCGTCAATTTCTAGAACGGCAATGTTTTTCCCAGTTTTAGAGGATTTGGCCGTCAAGAAGGTTGTCGTAATCCCTGTGATCATATTGGCGCCACTAGGATTGGTCAGAACCTGACCATAAACTTCTTTTAAAATGCCGACAGTGAGGGCAGTTGTCAGGGTTTTTCCGTTGGTTCCAGTGACCACGACGATCTCGTAGTTCTTCGCTAGATGTTGTAAAATATCTTTATCAAATTGAAGGGCAAGTTTCCCTGGGAGCGTACTTCCACGGCCAAGACGGCTCAAGATGAAGTGAGATGAACGCCCAGCAAGAAGGCCCAAAGTAGTTTTTAATTTCATGTTTCTATTATATCATAAAAGAGGGAAAAGACAGATTTGAGATTTCGCAGAAACAAAAACAGCCCAAAGAGGGCTGTTGGTTAACAAATCAGTCTCAACTTAGATAGCAAACAAGTCATTCAAGTTCTCAGCCAAGGTTGGGTGAGTGAAGATCTGTTTTGTGAAGTAAGTGTAAGGAATTTTGTTGTCCATAGCAACAGTGATGATGTTGATAATTTCTTGAGAACCTTCTGAGAAGATAGTTGCACCAAGAATTTCTTTGGTTTCAGTATTAACAACAGCTTTGAAAGCACCGCGAAGGTCGCCATTTACATGACCACGAGGCATCGCAGCAACAGGGATTTCCTTAACGGCGTATGGAAGTTTCAAATCAGCTGCTTGACTTTCCGTCAAGCCAACTTGAGAAAGAGCTGGTGTGATGAACATGGTGTTTGGTACATTGAGCCGGTCTTCGAGTGTGTAGCTGCCATCTCCAGCAAGGTAGCTGTAAACAACACGGAAGTCATCAAGTGAAATGTAAGTAAATTGAGGTCCACCGTTGACGTCCCCAACTGCAAAGACACCAGGAACGTTTGTTTGACAATGTTTGTCGACCTTGATAGCACCACGCTCAGTTAGTTCAATATCTGTATTTTCAAGTTGAAGTGGTTCTACATTCGGTTTACGTCCAGTTGCGTAGAGAAGGGCATCGAAACGGTAAGTTTCCTTTTCAGTTACGACGAGGACTTGATCACCGTCGTTTTTGATTTCAGTAGTATGGATGTTTTGAAGCAATTCAATACCGTCTTCTTCCATGTATTGTTTAGCAAGAGCTGCGATGGAAGGTTCTGCACGAGGAAGGAATGTATCCAAGGCATCTAGGACTGTGACTTTGCTACCAAGTTTGTTGTAGAGTCCAGCAAATTCAAGACCGATGTTTCCACCACCAAGGACTCCAAGTTTTTCAGGCAATTTGTCCAAGTTTTGGATACCTGTTGAGTCAAAGACATTTTTACTTGTAGCAAGTCCAGGAATTGGCAAGACGTTTGAAACAGCGCCAGTGTTGATGACAATTGTTTCAGCAGTCATTTCTTGTTTTTCGTCACCAGCCTGGATCTCGATCACCTTATTTGACACGAAATGTGCCTCTGCATCAATGACATCAACGCCATTATCGGCCAACATTTTATAATTTTTAGCGTTAAGACGACCAGTCACCGCACCACGCTCTTTCATGGTATCGTCAAATGACCAGCCCTTTTCAGCCGCTACAATCATAGTCTTGGTTGGGATACAAGCAATATTAATGCAAGTACCACCATACATCGCTTTACTGCGCTCGATGACAGCAACTTTTTTTCCAGCCGCATTCATCTTAGCAGCCAAAGTCTTACCGGCTTTACCAAATCCAATGACAATTAAATCGTATGTTAACATTTTTAAATCCTCCTATTTGATTTAATTCTAGCACAAGAAAAAAACTTTTGCACAAATCTGCTACGGGAAAAAATATTGGACTAAAATAGTCTAACGAAAGCTTTCGGGAATCAAGTTCAAAAAATAGAAAAATCGTTTACATGATTTTCCTTAAAGATTCTACTATCTTTTGCCCCGCTCTTGTGTTATACTAGATAAGTTGCAAAGAAACTCGTACTTTTCTTTCGTGGAAAAGAAGCAACACGGTATCTCGTTTTTGTTGAAGATACGTCATGAAAAGAAAAGTATAAACTAAAGCCCTATAGGGTGGCTTCGCACCACCTTTAGAAAGAAGAATAACGTGAAATTTAATGAATTTAACTTGTCTGCTGAATTGCTAGCAGAGATTGAAAAAGCTGGATTTGTAGAAGCCAGTCCCATCCAAGAACAGACCATTCCCTTGGCTCTCGAAGGAAAAGACGTTATCGGTCAAGCTCAGACTGGTACAGGGAAAACTGCAGCCTTTGGCTTGCCAACCCTTGAAAAAATCCGTACAGAAGAAGCGACCATCCAAGCCTTGGTCATCGCTCCAACCCGTGAACTCGCTGTTCAAAGCCAAGAAGAACTCTTCCGATTTGGCCGTAGCAAGGGAGTGAAAGTTCGCTCAGTTTACGGTGGTTCAAGCATTGAAAAACAAATCAAAGCCCTTAAATCGGGTGCCCATATCGTGGTAGGAACACCAGGCCGTCTCTTGGACTTGATCAAACGTAAGGCTTTGAAATTGCACGATATTGAAACGCTTATCCTTGACGAAGCGGACGAAATGCTCAACATGGGCTTTCTTGAAGATATCGAAGCTATTATCTCTCGTGTTCCTGAAAGTCGTCAAACCTTACTCTTTTCAGCAACCATGCCAGATGCTATCAAACGTATCGGTGTTCAGTTTATGAAAGAACCTGAGCATGTGAAGATTGCTGCTAAGGAATTGACAACAGAACTGGTGGACCAATACTATATTCGTGTCAAAGAACAAGAAAAATTCGACACCATGACCCGTCTCATGGATGTGGAACAACCAGAACTCGCTATCGTGTTTGGTCGTACCAAACGCCGTGTGGATGAATTGACTCGTGGACTTAAAATCCGTGGCTTCCGTGCAGAAGGCATTCATGGTGATTTGGACCAAAACAAACGTCTTCGTGTCCTACGTGATTTTAAAAATGGGAATCTCGATGTTTTGGTTGCGACAGACGTAGCAGCGCGTGGCTTGGATATTTCAGGTGTGACCCATGTCTACAATTACGATATTCCACAAGATCCTGAAAGTTATGTTCACCGTATCGGTCGTACAGGTCGTGCTGGTAAGTCAGGTCAATCTATTACCTTTGTTTCTCCAAATGAAATGGGTTACCTTCAAATTATTGAAAACTTGACTAAGAAACGCATGAAAGGTCTCAAACCAGCGACAGCAGACGAAGCCTTCCAAGCTAAAAAGCAAGTGGCTCTCAAGAAAATCGAACGTGATTTCGCAGATGAAAGCGTTCGTTCCAACTTTGAGAAGTTTGCTAAAGATGCTCGTAAGTTGGCTGCTGAATTTAGTCCTGAAGAATTGGCTATGTATATCTTGAGTCTGACTGTCCAAGATCCTGACAGTCTTCCGGAAGTTGAGATTGCACGTGAAAAACCACTACCATTTAAACCATCAGGTAATGGCTTCGGTGGAAAAGCTAAGGGAGGTCGTGGAGGCCGTCGTGGGGAGGATCGTCGAGACCGTGATCGCCGTGGCAATGGTCGTCGTGATGAGTTCAAGAAAGGTAGTCGTGAGAACGATCGTTTTGATAAAGACAGACGTTACCGAAATAAAGACAATAAAAAACCTCGCAACACTTCAAGCGAAAAGAAAACAGGCTTTGTTATTCGTAACAAGGGAGATAAATAGGAAAAAGCGATTCACAATGTGAATCGCTTTTATATATAAGGAGACCAAGGGGAAAAGAAGATGGATAATAGTAAAGGAAAGGTGAGATGGGAAGGGATCCTTAATTCATCTTCTTATAATGTTATAATATCAAAAAAATGAAGTCTTGTCAATGAAAAATAATGATTTTTTCTAAAATATTTTTGCTTTTAAAAATTGCAATTCAATAAGCAATTTTCAGATAATTATTGAAATTTTAGGTTCTTTATGTTATAATGGTAGCGATTAAATGCGAGGTGAAAAATGGCACATTTATTAGAAAAGACAAGAAAAATTACATCAATTTTGAAACGCTCTGAAGAGCAAATGCAGGATGAACTTCCATACAATGCCATTACACGTCAACTAGCAGACATTATTGATTGCAATGCCTGTATTGTCAATAGCAAGGGACGACTTTTGGGCTATTTTATGCGCTATAAAACCAATACCGATCGCGTAGAGCAGTTTTTCCAAACCAAGACGTTTCCAGATGACTATGTACAAGGGGCAAACATGATCTATGACACGGAAGCCAATCTTCCTGTTGAACATGATTTGACCATTTTCCCTGTTGAGAGCCGTGCGGACTTTCCAGATGGTTTGACAACCATTGCTCCCATTCATGTATCAGGGATTCGCCTAGGTTCCTTGATTATTTGGCGTAATGATAAGAAATTTGAAGATGAGGATTTGATTCTCGTTGAGATTGCGAGCACGGTGGTAGGGATTCAACTCTTGAACTTCCAACGTGAAGAAGATGAAAAAAATATTCGCCGTCGTACGGCTGTTACCATGGCGGTCAATACTCTCTCCTATTCAGAACTTCGTGCCGTATCAGCTATTTTAGCTGAGTTGGATGGGAATGAAGGACAATTGACTGCATCTGTCATTGCTGACCGTATCGGAATCACGCGCTCAGTAATCGTCAATGCTCTCCGTAAGCTAGAGTCGGCAGGAATTATTGAGAGTCGCTCGCTCGGAATGAAGGGGACTTATCTCAAAGTTCTAATTGGTGATATTTTTGAGGAAGTGAAAAAGAGGGACTACTAATGGCAAAGGCTTTAATCTCGATTGACTATACAGAGGATTTCGTAGCAGACAACGGAAAGCTAACTGCTGGAGCACCTGCTCAAGCAATATCAGAGGCAATCAATCAGGTGACCAGACTGGCTTTTGATTGTGGAGACTATGTTTTCTTCACCATTGATGCTCATGAGGAAGGGGATGATTTTCATCCTGAGAGTAAACTCTTTCCACCGCACAACATCATTGGGACTAGTGGCCGTAACCTCTATGGCCCCCTAGCTGATTTCTATGCGGAAAATAAGGACGATAGTCGCGTCTTTTGGATGGACAAGCGTCACTATTCAGCATTTTCAGGAACGGACCTCGATATTCGCTTGCGAGAACGTCGGGTCGATACCGTCATCTTAACTGGTGTTTTGACGGATATTTGTGTTCTTCATACTGCTATTGATGCCTATAATCTAGGTTATAAAATCGAGGTTGTCAAACCTGCGGTTGCTTCTATCTGGCCAGAAAATCATCAGTTTGCTCTTGGGCATTTTAAGAACACTCTGGGAGCCAAATTATTGGATGAAAATCTTGATGAAATTAAAGAATGATTCCCTTGGAAAAATGAAAAAAATCTGAAAAAAGTGTTGACAAAGATTTTGAAAGTTGATATACTAGTAAAGTAATCGACGCGGGGATGGCGGAATTGGCAGACGCGCAGGACTAAGGATCCTGTGACCGCTTTAGGTCGTGAGGGTTCAAGTCCCTCTCTCCGCATAGGGTAAGAGTTAGCTTTGGCTAGCTCTTTTTGTTTTTCTAAAGAAGACTAGAGAAAGCATTTTGGATATCGAAAGCTATCGGCATCAAGAACTATCAATTATAGAATGGAGTCGATTTTTGATTGGTAAAACGTGTTCTAATATGAGGAAAGTTAGCTCTTGCTAGCTTTCTTCATTTTTTCAACAAATAAATCAAAAATTTTTTTCGATTTCATAAACATTTCATATTTGGATTTTATAATAGTCTTACAAATATGGAGGTGACAAATGAATCCAATCCAAAGAGCTTGGGCTTATGTCAGCAGAAAACGACTGAGAAGTTTTATTTTATTTCTGATTTTATTGGTCCTATTGGCCGGAATTTCAGCTTGTTTGACGCTGATGAAGTCCAACAAAACAGTGGAAACCAATCTTTACAAATCTCTCAATACCTCTTTTTCTATTAAGAAGATAGAAAATGGACAGACCTTCAAGTTATCGGACCTAGCATCCGTTAGCAAGATTAAGGGACTGGAAAATGTCTCTCCTGAACTCGAGACGGTCGCAAAACTGAAAGACAAGGAAGCAGTGAGTGGTGAGCAGAGCGTAGAACGCGATGATTTGTCAGCTGCGGACAAGAACTTGGTTAGTTTAACGGCTCTTGAGGATTCATCCAAGGATGTCACCTTTACCAGTTCGGCTTTCAACCTAAAAGAGGGCCGACACCTTCAAAAAGGGGATGCTAAGAAAATCCTGATCCACGAAGAGTTGGCTAAGAAGAACAATCTTTCGCTTCATGACAAGATTCGCTTAGATGCTGGACAGTCAGAATCTGGAAAAGGGCAAACAGTAGAGTTTGAGATTGTCGGCATCTTTTCTGGTAAAAAACAAGAGAAATTCACAGGCTTGTCTTCTGACTTCAGTGAAAACCAAGTCTTTACAGACTATGAAAGTAGCCAAACTCTTCTGGGAAATAGTGAACCGCAAGTCAGTGCAGCCCGCTTCTATGTAGAAAATCCTAAGGAAATGGACGAACTCATGAAGCAGGTGGAAAACTTGGCCTTGGAAAATCAAGGATACCAAGTTGAGAAGGAAAACAAGGCCTTTGAACAGATTAAAGACTCAGTTGCAACCTTCCAAACCTTCCTAACCATCTTCCTTTATGGGATTATGATAGCTGGAGCTGGAGCCTTGATTTTGGTCTTGTCTCTCTGGTTGAGAGAACGGGTCTACGAAGTGGGAATTTTACTGGCACTTGGAAAAGGCAAGAGCTCGATCTTTCTACAGTTCTGTTTAGAGGTAATGTTGGTATCTCTTGGAGCTTTGCTTCCATCCTTTATCGCTGGAAATGCCATTACATCCTATCTACTCCAAACTGTACTAGCCAGTGGAGATCAGGCAAGCTTACAGGACACGCTGGCCAAAGCAAGCGGTCTATCAACCAGTCTCCTATCCTTTGCAGAATCCTATGTTTTTCTGCTCCTGATTGGTTGCTTATCAGTAGCCCTTTGTTTCGTATTCTTATTTAGAAAATCGCCTAAGGAAATTTTATCATCTATTAGTTAAGAAGGAGAAATCATGACTTTATTACAATTACAAGATGTTACCTACCGTTATAAGAACACTGCTGAGGCAGTTTTATATCAGATCAAGTATAATTTTGAACCCGGAAAGTTTTATAGTATCATTGGTGAGTCAGGAGCAGGAAAATCCACTCTCTTGTCCCTGCTTGCGGGTCTAGATAGTCCTGTTGAAGGTTCTATCCTTTTCCAAGGAGAGGACATTCGGAATAAGGGATATTCTTATCATCGCATGCACCATATTTCTCTGGTCTTTCAAAATTATAATTTGATTGATTACCTTTCTCCACTGGAAAATATCCGCTTGGTCAACAAAAAAGCAAACAAGGATACACTTCTTGAACTTGGTCTGGATGAAAGTCAGATCAAGCGGAATGTTCTCCAGTTATCAGGTGGTCAACAGCAACGTGTTGCCATTGCTCGCAGTTTGGTCTCAGAAGCTCCAGTTATTCTAGCTGATGAGCCAACAGGAAATCTGGACCCTAAAACTGCCGGAGATATTATCGAACTGCTCAAGTCACTTGCTGAGAAAACAGGTAAATGTGTAATCGTTGTCACCCACAGTAAAGAAGTGGCACAAGCGTCAGATATTACACTTGAGTTGAAGGACAAGAAACTGACTGAAATATAGAATCTAGTTATTAAACTTTAAAATAGTATTAGTTGGTAATCAGATACGTGTATAGTAATAATAACCGAAGTGAGTCATTAACAACTATTTCCCGTAGTAGTGATAGCCTAGATAATAACAAAGTTATTATCTAGGCCGGAATTTTTGAGACATATGGCTCAAAAATTAGGGATGAAATTCCTATAGGAAGTTGCTCCCGTCCGCACAATCTAAGGGAAATAGTAAAAAATTATTTTATATAAGTTATAAGACATTGAAATAGAACAACATCTAGAAAGGGAACCTATGTTACACAACGCATTTGCCTATGTTACAAGGAAGTTTTTCAAATCAATTGTTATCTTCCTGATTATTCTCCTCATGGCGAGCTTGAGTTTGGTCGGCTTGTCGATCAAGGGAGCTACTGCCAAGGCTTCTCAGGAGACCTTTAAAAATATCACCAACAGCTTCTCCATGCAAATCAATCGTCGCGTCAATCAAGGAACGCCTCGAGGTGCTGGGAATATCAAGGGTGAGGATATCAAAAAAATTACCGAAAACAAGGCCATCGAGTCTTATGTTAAACGCATCAACGCTATCGGAGATTTGACTGGATACGACTTGATTGAAACGCCAGAAACCAAGAAAAATCTCACTGCTGACCGTGCTAAACGGTTTGGAAGCAGCTTGATGCTTACAGGTGTCAATGACTCCTCTAAAGAAGATAAATTTGTCTCTGGCTCATATAAGCTGGTTGAAGGTGAGCACCTAACCAACGACGACAAAGACAAGATCCTCATGCACAAGGACTTGGCAGCCAAACATGGCTGGAAAGTCGGAGATAAGGTCAAACTAGACTCCAATATCTACGATGCAGACAATGAAAAAGGAGCCAAGGAAACAGTTGAAGTGACAATCAAGGGACTCTTTGATGGTCACAATAAGTCGGCAGTAACCTATTCACAAGAACTCTATGAAAACACAGCTATCACAGACATTCACACTGCTGCAAAACTTTATGGATACACAGAAGACACAGCCATTTATGGGGACGCAACCTTCTTTGTAACAGCAGACAAGAACTTGGATGATGTCATGAAAGAGTTGAATGGCATCAGCGGTATCAACTGGAAGAGCTACACACTTGTGAAGAGCTCCTCTAACTACCCAGCTCTTGAGCAATCCATCTCTGGTATGTACAAGATGGCTAATCTCCTCTTCTGGGGTAGCTTGAGTTTCTCAGTCCTTCTCCTTGCCCTCTTACTCAGTCTTTGGATCAACGCCCGTCGCAAGGAAGTGGGAATTCTCCTCTCTATCGGTCTCAAGCAGGCAAGTATCTTGGGTCAATTCATCACCGAATCGATCTTGATTGCCATCCCTGCTCTCATTTCTGCTTACTTCCTAGCTAACTATACAGCTCGTGCAATCGGAAACACCGTCCTTGCCAATGTCACTTCAGGTGTTGCCAAGCAAGCCAGCAAGGCAGCTCAAGCCTCTAACCTTGGTGGTGGTGCAGAAGTAGATGGCTTTAGCAAGACCTTGTCGAGCCTAGACATTTCCATTCAGACATCAGACTTTATCATCGTCTTTGTTCTTGCCTTGGTTCTAGTGGTTCTCGTTATGGCGCTTGCTTCAAGCAATCTCCTTAGAAAACAACCCAAAGAGCTCTTGCTGGATAGCGAATAAAAAACTTGCTACCTATTCTCCCCTAAATGGGGTATAATATAGGTAGCATTTTTATCTATTTCATCTTCATATTGAGATGAAACAGAAAGATTTACAAGAAATTTAAAGGAATGTGAAAGATTTTTCTATGAAAATTTTAATTGTAGAAGATGAAGAGATGATCCGCGAGGGGATCAGTGACTATTTGACAGATTGTGGTTATGAGACCATTCAGGCTGCGGACGGCGAAGAAGCCCTAGAACAATTTTCCAGCTATGAAGTAGCACTAGTTTTACTGGATATCCAGATGCCCAAGCTCAATGGTTTAGAAGTCCTAGCTGAGATTCGTAAGAGCAGTCAGGTTCCTGTCCTGATGCTAACCGCCTTTCAGGATGAAGAATACAAGATGAGTGCCTTTGCTTCGCTAGCTGATGGCTATCTGGAAAAACCCTTCTCCCTGTCTCTCTTAAAAGTGAGGGTGGATGCAATTTTTAAGCGCTACTACGATACGGGGCGAATCTTCTCCTATAAGGATACCAAGGTGGATTTTGAGAGCTACAGTGCAAGCCTAGCAGGTCAAGAAGTGGCCATTAATGCTAAAGAGTTGGAAATTCTGGACTATCTGGTAAAAAATGAAGGACGGGCCTTGACCCGGTCTCAGATAATTGATGCCGTCTGGAAGGTGACAGATGAGGTTCCCTTTGACCGTGTCATCGATGTTTATATCAAGGAACTGCGGAAAAAGCTAGACTTGGATTGCATCCTCACTGTGCGTAATGTTGGTTATAAATTGGAGCGAAAATGAAACGAACAGGTTTATTTACAAAGATATTTATCTATACCTTCTCGATTTTTAGTGTTCTGGTTATTTATCTTCATTTAGCCATTTATTTTCTCTTTCCCTCGACTTATCTGAGTCATCGTCAGGAAACCATCGGTCAGAAAGCGACAGCCATTGCCCGGTCCCTAGAGGGAAAGGATAGGCAGAGTATCGAGCAAGTGTTAGACTTGTATTCCCAGACTAGTGATATCAAGGGGTCTGTTAAGGGTGAGATGACTGAGGACAAGTTAGAGGTTAAGGATAATTTTCCACTAGATACAGCTCGTCAGACAACTTCACTCTTCATTGAAGAACGCGAGGTAAAGACGCAAGATGGTGGAACTATGACTCTCCAGTTTCTAGCGTCCATGGACTTGCAAAAGGAAGCAGAGCAGATTAGTCTCCAATTTCTTCCCTATACCTTGCTGGCATCCTTTCTGATTTCCCTCTTGGTGGCCTATATCTATGCTCGGACTATTGTTGCTCCGATTTTGGAAATCAAGCGGGTGACCCGTAGAATGATGGAACTGGATGCTCAAGTGCGATTGCGCGTGGATTCCAAGGATGAGATTGGTGATCTCAAGGAACAAATCAATAGCCTCTACCAGCACCTGTTGACTGTCATTGCGGACTTACATGAAAAAAATGAAGCTATTCTCCAACTTGAGAAGATGAAGGTTGAGTTCTTACGAGGAGCCTCTCATGAATTGAAAACACCACTGGCTAGTTTGAAAATCCTAATCGAAAATATGAAAGAAAATATCGGTCGTTATAAGGATAGAGACCACTATCTGGGAGTTGCCTTGGGAATTGTGGATGAGCTCAATCACCATGTTCTCCAGATACTTTCTCTTTCTTCTGTGCAGGAATTGCGAGAGGAGAAAGAAGAGATTGACCTACTCCAGATGACGCAAGCCTTGGTTGAGGATTATGCTCTACTCGCTAAGGAAAGAGAGCTTCGGATAGAGAATAGCTTGACCCATCAGCAGGCATACATAAATCCATCTGTGATGAAATTGATCCTGTCTAATCTCATCAGTAATGCCATTAAGCACTCGATTCCAAGTGGCTTGGTTCGCATTGGAGAAAGAGAAGGGGAACTCTTTATCGAGAATAGCTGTAGTCCTGAAGAACAAGAAAAACTGGCCCAGTCTTTTTCTGGCAATGCTAGTCGCAAGGCCAAGGGTTCGGGAATGGGGATCTTTGTGGTCAAAAGTTTATTAGAACACGAGAAATTACCTTATCATTTTGAGATGCAAGATGATCGTTTGACCTTCTTCATGCGTTATCCTAAAGTCGCCCAAGACTAGGAAAAAGAAAGGGTTTACATTGGTTAAGTTGGAAGAAATTCAATCTAAAGTATGGGAAAAACTAGCTTTTTTTATCAAAAAGTGATAAAATGAACAATGTAAATGGGATGTCCCAAAAAATATATAGGAGGCCTGACAAATGGCAATCGTTTCAGCAGAAAAATTTGTCCAAGCAGCTCGTGACAACGGTTATGCAGTTGGTGGATTTAACACAAACAACCTTGAGTGGACTCAAGCTATCTTGCGTGCAGCAGAAGCTAAAAAAGCTCCAGTTTTGATCCAAACTTCAATGGGTGCTGCTAAATACATGGGTGGTTATAAAGTTGCTCGCAACTTGATCGCTAACCTTGTTGAGTCAATGGGTATCACTGTACCAGTAGCTATCCACCTTGACCACGGTCACTACGAAGATGCACTTGAGTGTATCGAAGTTGGTTACACTTCAATCATGTTTGACGGTTCACACCTTCCAGTTGAAGAAAACCTTAAATTGGCTAAAGACGTTGTTGAAAAAGCACACGCTAAAGGTATCTCAGTAGAAGCTGAAGTTGGTACTATCGGTGGTGAAGAAGACGGTATCATCGGTAAAGGTGAATTGGCTCCAATCGAAGACGCTAAAGCAATGGTTGCAACTGGTATTGACTTCTTGGCAGCTGGTATCGGTAACATCCACGGTCCTTACCCAGCAAACTGGGAAGGTCTTGACCTTGACCACTTGCAAAAATTGACAGAAGCTCTTCCAGGATTCCCAATCGTATTGCACGGTGGTTCAGGTATTCCTGATGACCAAATCCAAGCAGCTATCAAACTTGGTGTTGCGAAAGTTAACGTTAACACTGAATGCCAAATCGCATTCGCTAACGCAACTCGTAAATTTGCTCGTGACTACGAAGCAAACGAAGCAGAATACGACAAGAAAAAACTCTTCGACCCACGTAAATTCTTGGCTGACGGTGTAAAAGCTATCCAAGCATCAGTTGAAGAACGTATCGACGTATTCGGTTCAGAAGGTAAAGCTTAAGAAGTTTGTAAAAGTTTGATATAACAGGGCTTATCCAATTTGGATAAGCTTTTTTTGTTCTTTTGCCCCTGATTTTCCCCGAAAAGGACTTATTTTGTCAAAGAGTCTGGGACAAAAAGATTTTGATTTTAGGAATTCTTTATTATAAATTTTAAAAATCGATAGATTAGACAAAAAAGCGAACAAGACAGAATTCTGAGTGTGAGATAACTCGTTTTGTTCGCTTTTTATATTTAAGGTTAGACTTTTGTTCCAGACTCTTTGGTTTTTATAGTAGTTCACTTTTTGTTGGTTCACTGATTTCCTAAAAGAAAGATTCAACATGGCTGACCAGTTAGGCCTTTGCTTGGTTTTCTACTTTATTGAGTAGTTCATTAAACAATTTTAGATTCATTAGGTCTGATACTGTGACATTGAATTTTTTCGATTTACAAAGAGAAATAATTTCATTCCCAAATACCTTTATTTCATTGATATATTGGTTATGAAAGACATTCTTTTGAATCAAGATTTCGAAATTCTTGACGAAATCATAGAGGTTTTTGTATAGTTCATCTAAGTTATTCATTATTTTATCTCCTTTTAGCTATATCCATTTTTTAAAAGCTTTATTGTATGCTTTACTACACTTTTTATAATAGGTTCGTTCAGTACTAGTTAAATTAGTAGAAATCGTATCATTTTGAACACGTAGTTCACTCTTGAGTTATAGATATCATTTCCCGATAGTTCAAATGTGCTGTTTACTTTATCTACTTTAAAAGTATTTGCTTCTCCCCGTTCAATAGTACCCTTACCATCTTTGATAGTAAAAGCCAATTCATTTCCCTCACTAGAGATTCAATAACAGTCACTATCTAGAGATTGTTTGTTCTGACTAGGACAAGCAATTAAGATTATTGTTGTTAAAGCTAAGAGAGTAGCACTTATAAATTTCTTCATGATAAAAATCTTCTTTCTTTCAATTTTATCAAGGTAGTATTACAAGATCGAAACAACGAGTTTCCATTATAGTGGCAAAAATGAAGTATATTCTTTAAAGTATGTTATAATGTTTACATACAGTTTTGAAAGGACTAGTAGTATGTTCGATGATTTAATAATAGTTTTAGATACTAATGTTGTATCTGATATTTTTGAAGCCTCTCCAGATTATTACAATTTTGTTGTAAAGTGTTTGGAAGCGAAAAAAGGTAGTATTTATATAACGGATACCATCTTTCACGAATTGTCTCATTTGAAAAACAAACCTTATTCCCCTCCCTCTTTTGAGAAACAAAAACTATTTTTTTTACAGCAGTTAGACAATAATTACCAAAAAGACTTAATAGCAATAAATCGGCTTAAAAAGTATGAGAGAAACCTCAGTAATAAAGAAAATCTGTATGAAATTGAATATAAATTAGAGAAAGAAAGAGATGAAATCAAAAGATTATTGGATATAGTTGAATTTTCAGTTTTGGTTGAACCATCTCTGTCATCAGTTACTAATACAAACTTTGTTAAAGAGTTTATTGCTGATTTAGTATTAAATAAAAGAATATCCCCTCCTCTACATAGAAGTGTCATGGAAAAAGTGTCGTATGATGTTGAAAAGTCCTCTAAAGAGAATCTATTTCCGGATAAAAATAAAAAAGGAATCTCAAAATTTAATGACTACTTTATTATAGAAGAGTTGAAAAGTTTATCAAAAGAATTGAATAAAGGGATTCTGTTTGTTACGTCGGATGTGAAAGGTAACTTTCAAGAAGAAAAAATGACAGATCTTTTTAAAAAAGAGACATCTCAGGAGCTAGTTGTTTACTCTGTCAATGAATTCTACAGTTTAGTTGCGGTGGAGAATAATATTTCTCAAGAAAATATTACTGAATTATTCTTAGCTGATGAGAAATATGAATTTTTAGAAGAATTAACCCACAAGTCAGAATTAGATACTTTAATAGAAAACTATTTGCTTGACGATATCGAAGGTGTAGATGAGGAGTTAGAATGGTATAATGTTGACTTGCTGTATATAGAAATTGACTTTGGCCTTACTACCGATGAATATGCAACTTATAATATAACTGCGCAGATAGAAGCTGAAAAGGTTTTCTACGACTATTGGGGTCGAGATGATGACACTAAAGCGGTTGTAACTTCGCCTGCGAACTATAAAACTTATAACGGGGAGGTAGTAATATCTATAATTCGGAATTTTGAAGTCAAAAACCAATGTGTTAAAACCAGGGATCTTAAAATTGATATACTTGATACAAGTAATCTAGAGACAGAAATTAATACTTGGGGTGAAATAGAAGATGATATGATAGAAGATGATATGTATGACTAATTTTGAAATGTGAATGATATGTATTTGTCAACGATAAGGTTGTAGATTTGTGACTGTAAATAGATGAGTTCCTTACAAATACTTTACGAAGTCATTATTTGCATATACTAGTAGTATGAGGGATGATAAAATATTTGAGAGGGGCAAATCAACTTTTAGTTTTTGCCCCCCATTTGCTACTTATTTTTTAGAAGTATACGGAAGTACGGTTCAACTTTAAAAGTTTGATTGAGTGCCAAATTGTATTGCTTGCTCACAGTTAGTGTTATTGGGAATTATGGAGAATTGTTCTTCTATGTTCAGAAGGTAAAGCTTAATCTAGCTGAATAATACAGATGAAACCTGCCTGTGAAGGCAGGTTTTTTGGTGTTTTAAGGAAACTATGAAACCAGAATTTTTGATTAAAAGTATTTTTTTAAGAGAGAAATCTCTAATTTCATAATCTATAGGCAAACGCTTGCATTCTAGTTTTTATTGGACTATAATAGGTTGGTATAAAGCCTTCTGTAGTAATAAAATGTAGAAGGTGTAGAAAGTAAGGATTTAGATATTTGTAGCCAAAAATACAATGTTGCTATTCCTTGCTATAGGGAGAGATTTATGGCAATGATAGAAGTGGAACATCTTCAGAAAAATTTTGTGAAGACAGTTAAGGAACCTGGTTTGAAAGGGGCTTTGCGCTCCTTTATTCATCCTGAGAAGCGGACCTTTGAAGCGGTCAAGGACTTGACCTTTGAGGTACCAAAGGGCCAGATTTTAGGCTTTATCGGGGCCAATGGTGCTGGGAAGTCGACAACCATCAAAATGCTGACAGGAATTTTGAAACCGACATCTGGTTTTTGTCGGATTAATGGCAAGATTCCGCAGGACAATCGTCAGGATTATGTCAAGGATATTGGGGTTGTCTTTGGACAACGCACTCAGCTATGGTGGGATTTGGCTCTGCAAGAAACCTACACGGTTTTGAAAGAGATTTACGATGTGCCGGACTCGGTCTTTCATAAGCGCATGGACTTTTTAAATGAAGTCTTGGATTTGAAGGAATTTATCAAGGATCCCGTGCGGACTCTTTCACTGGGGCAACGGATGCGGGCGGACATTGCGGCTTCCTTACTTCACAATCCCAAGGTTCTCTTTTTAGATGAGCCGACTATTGGTTTGGACGTTTCGGTCAAGGACAACATTCGTCGGGCAATTACCCAGATCAATCAAGAGGAAGAAACAACCATTCTCTTGACCACTCACGACCTGAGCGACATTGAGCAACTTTGTGATCGGATTTTTATGATTGACAAGGGGCAAGAGATTTTTGATGGAACGGTTAGCCAGCTCAAGGAGACCTTTGGCAAGATGAAGACCCTTTCCTTTGAATTGGTGCCAGGGCAAAGTCATCTCCTTTCTCACTATGAAGGCCTGCCTGATATGACCATTGATAGACAAGGAAATAGCCTTAATATTGAATTCGATAGTTCCCGCTACCAGTCAGCTGATATTATCAAGCAAACCCTGTCTGATTTTGAGATTCGAGATTTGAAGATGATGGATACGGATATTGAGGATATTATCCGTCGCTTCTACCGAAAGGAGCTCTAAGATGGTCAAATTGTGGAGACGTTATAAACCCTTTATCAATGCAGGGATTCAGGAGTTGATTACCTATCGAGTCAACTTTATTCTCTATCGGATTGGCGATGTCATGGGGGCTTTTGTGGCCTTTTATCTCTGGAAGGCAGTCTTTGATTCGTCGCAAGAGTCTTTGATTCAAGGCTTCAGTATGGCAGATATCACCCTCTACATCATCATGAGTTTTGTGACCAATCTTTTGACTAGGTCGGATTCTTCTTTTATGATTGGTGAGGAGGTCAAGGATGGCTCTATTATCATGCGCTTGTTGCGACCAGTGCATTTTGCGGCCTCTTATCTCTTCACCGAGCTTGGTTCCAAGTGGTTGATTTTTGTCAGTGTCGGACTTCCTTTCTTGAGTGTGATTGTCTTGATGAAAATCTTATCTGGGCAAGGGATTGTAGAAGTGCTGGGATTAACTGTCCTTTATCTCTTTAGCTTAATCCTAGCCTACCTGATCAACTTTTTCTTTAATATCTGCTTTGGATTTTCAGCCTTTGTGTTTAAAAATTTATGGGGCTCTAATCTGCTTAAGAATTCTCTGATTGACTTTATGTCTGGGAGTTTGATTCCCTTGGCTTTCTTTCCAAAGATCGTATCAGATATTCTGTCCTTCTTGCCTTTTTCATCCTTGATTTATACTCCAGTTATGATTGTTGTTGGAAAATACGATGCCAGTCAGATTCTTCAAGCACTCTTGCTACAGTTTTTCTGGCTCATAGTGATGGTGGGCTTGTCTCAGTTGATTTGGAAACGAGTCCAGTCCTTCATCACCATTCAAGGAGGTTAGTATGAAAAAATATCAACGCATGCATCTGATTTTTATCAGACAATACATCAAGCAAATCATGGAATACAAGGTGGATTTTGTGGTGGGTGTCTTGGGAGTCTTTCTGACTCAAGGGTTAAATCTCTTGTTTCTCAATGTCATCTTTCAACACATTCCTTCGCTAGAAGGGTGGACCTTTCAAGAGATAGCCTTTATCTACGGTTTTTCCTTGATTCCCAAGGGACTGGACCATCTCTTTTTTGACAATCTCTGGGCACTGGGGCAGCGCTTGGTGCGAAAGGGAGAGTTTGACAAGTACCTGACGCGTCCTATCAATCCTCTTTTTCATATTCTGGTTGAGACCTTTCAGATTGATGCCTTGGGTGAACTCTTGGTCGGTGGCATTTTACTTGCGACAACAGTATCAAGCATTGCTTGGACTCTTCCAAAATTCCTGATTTTTCTAGTCTGCATTCCTTTTGCGACCTTGATTTATACTTCCTTGAAAATCGCGACTGCCAGTATCGCTTTTTGGACCAAGCAGTCAGGCGCCATGATTTACATTTTTTATATGTTTAATGACTTTGCTAAGTATCCGATTTCCATTTACAATTCTCTTCTTCGTTGGTTGATTAGCTTTATCGTGCCTTTCGCCTTTACAGCCTACTATCCAGCTAGCTATTTCTTGCAGGACAAGGATGGGCTCTTTAATATCGGTGGTTTGATGCTGATTTCCCTTATCTTCTTTGCAATTTCTTTGAAACTCTGGGACAGGGGATTGGATGCCTACGAAAGTGCAGGTTCTTAAGATATAAAATAGGATGAGAGTTAAAAATTAAATATGTTACAAACAACCGTTGAAAATTATTGCGGTTGTTTTTTCATGTTTATTAAGGTATAAATTCTATCCATACCCCTTTTTGCGATTTTGGCAATTATTCCAGTTGATTGCTACTATTTTTGATGGTGTGAATGTGCTGATAATGTATCCCAGTTAACTACGAAAGTTTTGGGTTTATATTTTTTAATGTACGTTAAAAAATAAATTAATGCGTGTTAATTTTTCTTGACTTAAATTTTTTTAATTGATATACTATTTTTCAGAGAGCTAACAATTATATATAAATGTACTACTCTATCCCACTAGATAATACGTCATAAAACTTTTTATAACAAAGGCTAGCAAGGTTAAAGTTTTCTATCTATTGGGTTTAAAATAAAAAATTAAGGAATTAAAATGAAAAAAAGTACGGTATTGTCATTAACTACTGCTGCAGTTATTTTAGCAGCATATGCCCCCAATGAGGTAATTTTAGCAGATGCACCTAGTTCTGAAGATGCTTTAAGAATTTCTGATAAAGAAAAAGTAGTAGCAGATAAAGAAACAGAAAACAATGAACGATCTGAAGATATTCATAATGTTATAGAAACTTCAAAGGATACTGAAGAGAAGAAGACAACAGTTATTGAGGAAAAAGAAGTTGTTAGTAGAAAGTCTGAGATAGACAAAAAAACTAGTAACGAAGGAGCAAGTATCAAAGAAGACTCCAATCAATCCAAAGGAAATGATGCGAACTCATTTGTAAATAAAGATACAGAAAAACCGAAAAAAGAAGATAAAGTTGTCTATATTGCTGAATTTAAAGATAAAGAATCTGGAGAAAAAGTAATTAAGGAACTATCAAAACTTAAGGATACAAAAGTTTTATATACCTATAATACGATTTTTAATGGTAGTGCAATAGAAACAACTCCAGATAATTTGGACAAAATTAAACAAATAGAAGGTGTTTCGTCGGTTGAAAGGTCACAAAAAATCCAACCAATGATGAATCATGCCAGAAAGGAAATTGGAGTTGAGGAAGCTATTGATTACCTAAAGTCTATCAATGCTCCATTTGGGAAAAATTTTGATGGTAGAGGTATGGTTATTTCAAATATCGATACTGGAACAGATTATAGGCATAAGGCTATGAGAATCGATGATGATGCCAAAGACTCAATGAAATTTAAAAAAGATGACTTAAAAGGCACTGATAAAAATTATTGGTTGAGTGATAAAATCCCTCATGCGTTCAATTATTATAATGGTGGTAAAATCACTGTAGAAAAATATGATGATGGAAGGGATTATTTTGACCCACATGGGATGCATATTGCAGGGATTCTTGCTGGAAATGATACTGAAAAAGACATCAAGAACTTTAATGGCATAGATGGAATTGCGCCTAATGCACAAATTTTCTCTTATAAAATGTACTCTGACGCAGGATCTGGGTTTGCGGGTGATGAAACAATGTTTCATGCTATTGAAGATTCGATCAAACACAATGTCGATGTTGTTTCGGTATCATCTGGCTTTACGGGAACAGGTCTTGCAGGCGAGAAATATTGGGAGGCTATTAGAGCATTAAGAAAAGCTGGAATCCCAATGGTTGTTGCTACAGGTAACTTTGCGACTTCTGCTTCAAGTTCTTCTTGGGATTTAGTAGCCAATAATAATCTGAAAATGACAGATACTGGAAATGTAACACGAACTGCCGCACATGAAGATGCAATAGCGGTCGCTTCTGCTAAAAATCAAACCGTTGAGTTTGATAAGGTTAACATTGGTGGACAAAGTTTTAAATACAGAAATATAGGGGCTTTTTTTGATAAAAATAAAATCCTAACAAATGAGGACGGCTCAAAAACTCCAAATAAATTAAAATTTGTATATATAGGCAAAGGTCAAGACCAAGATTTGATAGGCTTGGATCTTAAGGACAAAATTGCAGTAATGGATAGAATTTATACCAAGGATTTAAAAGATGCTTTTAAAAGAGCTACGGATAAAGGCGCACGTGCCATTATGGTTGTAAATACTGTAAATTACTACAATAGAGATAATTGGACAGACCTTCCAGCTATGGGATATGAAGCGGATGAAGGGACTAAAAGTCAAGTATTTTCAATTTCAGGAGATGATGGTGTAAAATTATGGAACATGATTAACCCTGATAAAAAAACTGAAGTCAAAAGAAATAATAAGGAAGATTTTAAAGATAACTTAGAACAATACTATCCAATTGATATGGAAAGCTATAATTCTAATAAACCGAACGTAGGTGATGAAAAAGAAATTGACTTTAAATTTGCACCTGACACCGACAAAGAACTTTATAAAGAAGATATTATCGTTCCAGCAGGGTCTACATCTTGGGGGCCAAGAACAGATTTACTTTTAAAACCGGATGTTTCAGCACCTGGTAAAAATATTAAATCCACTCTCAATGTCATTAATGGGAAATCTACTTATGGTTATATGTCAGGAACTAGTATGGCAACTCCAATCGTAGCAGCTTCTACTGTTTTGATTAGACCTAAGTTAAAGGAAATGCTTGAAAGACCTGTCTTGAAAAATCTTAAGGGAGATGACAAAATAGACCTTACAAGTCTTACAAAAATAGCTCTACAAAATACTGCAAGACCTATGATGGATGCAACCTCTTGGAAAGAAAAGAGTCAATACTTTGCATCGCCTAGACAGCAGGGAGCGGGGCTAATTAATGTTGCCAACGCTTTGAGAAATGAAGTTGTAGCAACTTTCAAAAATACAGATTCTAAAGGTTTGGTAAATTCATATGGTTCCATTTCTCTTAAAGAAATAAAAGGTGATAAAAAATACTTTACAATCAAGCTTCACAATACCTCAAATAGACCTCTAACCTTTAAAGTTTCTGCATCAACTGTAACTACAGATGCTCTAACTGATAGGCTAAAACTCGATGAAACATATAAAGATGAAAAATCTCCGGACGGGAAGCAAATTGTTCCAGAAATTCACCCAGAAAAAGTCAAAGGAGCAAATATCACATTTGAGCATGACACTTTCACTATTGGTCCAAATTCCAGCTTTGATTTAAATGCGGTTATAAATGTTGGAGAGGCTAAAAACAAAAATAAATTTGTAGAATCATTTATTCATTTTGAGTCAGTGGAAGAAATGGAAGCTCTAAACTCCAACGGTAAGAAAAGAAACTTCCAACCTTCTTTATCGATGCCTCTAATGGGATTTGCTGGGAATTGGAACCACGAACCAATCCTTGATAAATGGGCTTGGGAAGAAGGGTCAAAATCAAAAGCGATGGAAGGTTATGATGATGATGGTAAACCAAAAATTCCAGGTACCTTAAATAAGGGGATTGGTGGAGAACATGGTATAGATAAATTTAATCCAGCAGGAGTTATACAAAATAGAAAAGATAAAAATATAACATCCCTAGATCAAAATCCAGAATTATTTGCTTTCAATAACGAAGGAATCAACGCACCGTCATCAAGTGGTTCTAATATTGCTAAAATTTATCCTTTAGATTCAAATGGAAATCCTCAAGATGCTCAACTTGAGAGAGGATTAACGCCTTCTCCACTTGTATTAAGAAGTGCAGAAGAAGGAGTGATTTCAATAGTAAATACAAATAAAGAAGGAGAAAATCAAAGAGACTTAAAAGTCATTTCGAGAGAACACTTTATTAAAGGAATTTTAAACTCTAAAAGAAATGATGCAAAGGGCATTAAATCATCTAAACTAAAAGTTTGGGGTGACTTGAAATGGGATGGACTCATTTATAACCCTAGAGGTAGAGAAGAAAATGCCCCAGAAAGTAATGACAAAAAAGATCCTGCTACTAAGATACGAGGACAATTTGAACCGATTGCGGAAGGCCAATATTTCTATAAATTTAAATATAGATTAACCAAGGATTACCCATGGCAGGTTTCCTATATTCCTGTAAAAATTGATAACACACCTCCAAAGATTGTTTCAATTGATTTTTCAAACCCTGAAAAAATTAAGTTAATTACAAAGGATACTTATCACAAGGTCAAAGAGCAATACAAGAATGAAACTCTATTTGCGAGAGATCAAAAAGAACATCCTGAAAAATTTGACGAGATTGCCAACGAAGTTTGGTATGCTGGCGCTGCTCTTGTTAATGAAGATGGAGAGGTTGAGAAAAATCTTGAAGTAACTTATGCAGGTGAGGGTCAAGGAAGAAATAGGAAACTTGACAAAGACGGAAATACCATTTATGAAATTAAAGGTGCAGGAGATTTAAGGGGCAAAATCATTGAAGTGATTGCATTAGACGGTTCTAGTAATTTCACAAAGATTCATAGAATTAAATTTGCTGATCATGCTGATGAAAATGGGATGATTTCCTATTATCTAGTAGATCCTAATCAGGATTCATCTAAATACCAAAAGCTTGGAGAAATTCCTGAATCTAAATTTAAGAATTTAGAAAATAGAAAAGAGGATAGTCTAAAAAAAGATACAACGGAGGTAGAACATCATCAAGAAAATGAAGAGGCTACCGAAGAAAAATCTAGCTTGACTATTCATAAAACAATTTCAACAATTAGAGATTTTGAAAGCAAAGACTTAAAGAAACTCATTAAAAAGAAATTTAGAGAAGTTGATGACTTTACAAGTGAAACTGGTAAGAGAATAGAGGAATACGATTATAAATACGATGATAAGGGAAATATTATTGCTTATGACGATGGTAGTGCCTTACAATATGAAACTGAAAAACTTGATGAAATCAAATCAAAAATTTATGGTGTTTTAAGCCCGTCTAAAGATGGACACTTTGAAATTCTTGGAAAGATCAGTAATGTTTCTAAAAATGCCAAGGTATACTATGGAAATAACTATAAATCTATAGAAATCAAAACGACCAAGTATGATTCCCACTCAAAAACGATGACATTTGATTTATACGCTAATATTAATGATATTGTGGATGGATTAGCTTTTGCAGGAGATATGAGATTCTTTGTTAAAGATGATGGTCAGATAAAAGCTGAAACTAAAATTAGAATGCCTGAAAAAAATAAGGAAACTAAAGCAGAATATCCGTATGCATCAAGTTATGGGAATGTAATAGAATTAGGAGAAGGAGATCTTTCAAAAAATAAACCAAACAATTTAACGGACATGGAATCTGGTAAAATCTATTCTGATTCAGAAAAACAACAATATCTATTAAAGGATAACATCATTCTAAGAAAAGGCTATGCACTAAAAGTGACTACCTATAATCCTGGAAAAACGGATATGTTAGAAGGGAATGGAGTCTATAACAAGGAAGATATAGCAAAAATCCAAAAGGCCAATCCTAATCTAAGAGTTTTATCAGAAACAACAATTTATGCTGATAGTAGAAATGTTGAAGATGGAAGAAGTACTCAATCAGTATTAATGTCGGCTTTGGACGGCTTTAACATTGTAAGGTATCAAGTGTTTACATTTAAAATGAATGATAAAGGGGAAGCAATCGATAAAGATGGAAATCTTGTAACAGATCCTTCTAAACTTGTATTATTTGGTAAGAATGGTAAAGAGTACACAGGAGAGGATAAGTCCAATGTAGAAGCTATAAAAGAAGATGGCTCTACGTTATTTATTGATGCAAAACCAGTAAATCTTTCGATGGACAAGAACTACTTTAATCCATCTAAATCTAATAAAATTTATGTACGAAATCCAGAATTCTATTTAAGAGGTAAGATTTCTGATAAGGGTGGTTTTAACTGGGAGTTGAGAGTTAATGAATCGGTTGTAGATAATTATTTAATCTATGGAGATTTACACATTGATAACACTAGAGATTTTAACATTAAGCTTAATGTTAAAGATGGTGATATCATGGACTGGGGAATGAAAGACTATAAAGCAAACGGATTTCCAGATAAGGTAACAGATATGGATGGAAATGTTTATCTTCAAACTGGCTATAGCGATTTGAATGCGAAAGCGGTTGGAGTACACTATCAATTTTTATATGACAATGTAAAACCAGAAGTAAAGATTGATCCAAAAGGAAATACTAGTATCGAATATGCTAACGGAAAATCTGTAGTCTTTAACATCAATGATAAAAGAAATAATGGATTCGATGGTGAGATTCAAGAACAACATATTTATGTAAATGGAAAAGAATACAAATCATTTGATGATATTAAACAACTAACAGATAAGACACTAAACATTAAGGTTGTTGTAAAAGATTTCGCAAGAAATACAACCGTAAAAGAATTCATTTTAAACAAAGATACGGGAGAGGTAAGTGAATTAAAACCTCATAGGGTAACCGTGACCATTCAAAATGGAAAAGAAATGAGTTCAACGATAGTGTCGGAAGAAGATTTTATGTTACCTGTCTATAAGGGTGAATTAGAAAAAGGATACCAATTTGATGGTTGGGAAATTTCTGGTGTCGAAGGGAAAAAAGACGCCGGCTATGTTATTAATCTATCAAAAGATACCCTTATAAAACCTGTATTCAAGAAAATAGAGGAGAAAAAGGAGGAGGAAAATAAACCTACTTTTGATGTATCGAAAAAGAAAGAAAAAACACAATCTAATTCAACTAATGATGTCAACAGTATTGTTTCTGATGAAAATGATAAAAACTTTGAAATTAACAAGAACGTTTATCTAAATGAACAAGGGAACTTAACTAATAAAAATACCAACATCAATAGTAAATCAACTATTAACAATCCTAATCAGTTGCCAAAAACCGGAACAGCAAGCGGAGCCCAGACACTATTAGCTGCCGGAATAATGTTTATAGTAGGAGCTTTTCTTGGATTGAAGAGAAAAAATAAAGATTAAGACAAAAGCTATAGAAAAAATGGTTTATGTACTGAGATTAGATTGTGAGGTGATGACATAGTTTTGTGAAAATATTGATTTATAAATATATTATTTAGATTTCTATGAAAATAGGAGCTTTTAAAGAGATATATGTAAAAGCCTTGTCTTGTACTGACCCCAAAAAGTTAGACAATTAATTTATCCGAAGGATTTAGTTCTGTATTGCACAGGACTGAGTCCTTTTAGTTTTATCTTAATTCGTTTATTGTTGTAGTAATCAATGTAGTCCACAATAGCTTGTTCCAATTGGTTAAGCGACTGAAATGACTTCTCATAACCATAAAACATCTCAGACTTAAGAATACCGAAGAAGGACTCCATCATGCCATTGTCTGGGCTGTTACCTTTACGGGACATAGATGCTTGAATTCCCTTACTCTCTAGGAACCGATGATAAGAATCGTGTTGGTATTGCCAGCCTTGGTCGCTGTGTAAAATGGTATTTTCATAGTGTTTCTCTGTAAATGCCTGTTCCAACATCATTTTTACTTGCTCTAAGTTGGGCGAAGTAGAAAGATGATAAGCAATAATTTCACTGTTAAAGCCGTCTAAAACAGGCGATAAATAGAGTTTCTGTGTGCTATTTGGAATGGCAAACTCTGTCACATCCGTATAGCACTTTTCCATTGGCCTTGATGCTTCAAACTGGCGTTGAATGAGATTCTCTGCTTTCTTGCCAATCTCTCCTTGGTATGAAGAATACTTTCGTTTCCGACGAATCCGAG
>NZ_QEWJ01000070.1 GCF_004127215.1 Streptococcus oralis
CCTCATGAACCAACCTCTGCTAGCTTCAGACTTTTCTTCTGCAGCTTCCTCACCTCTCTCAACCTTCACAGAATCGAAGAGAGTTAGGGCCTTGCTCTGGATTAGACTTTGGCTTAAGGGAATGTTTTGGCTGGTTTGATCTTCTATCCAGACCACTAACACTGTCTCCCTGTCGGCAATAAGGCTGTTTTGCTTTCTTCTCATTCATGTGTTTACTGCAGGAGCACTTTGAATTCCTTCAAGAATTTTTCTTTTGTGTTCATGACTTGGCTAACTCTCTGGTGCCAGAGGACTAGCTCTCAGCCGCCTCAGCTTTCGACATGGCTTCCTCAGGAAGCTTAATCATTTCTCACTTTTCATTTAAGGTGAGAGGTGTGTGACTCTTCCTCTCATTGAACACTTAGAGGCCATTGTACGGTTACTAGCTGGCCTAATTTCCATAT
>NZ_QEWJ01000071.1 GCF_004127215.1 Streptococcus oralis
ATTGTAAATTAAATGTAAAATCAATCCTCAATCATTTGCGCATACTCTTCACCGAGGAAATCAACCAGCGCCCTCACTGCCGGCAGCAGACCCCGGCGCGATGGAAACACCGCATGAATAACCTCACGTTTCGGTTCCCACTCGGGCAAAACCCGAACCAATGTTCCCGCATCCAGTTGCTCTTTCGCCATGAGCACCGGCAACTGCACCACGCCAACGCCTGCGATGGCGGCCTCGCGCAGCGCCAGCATATCGCCGGTAATAAATCGCGGCGTGAAATGCACTTCGGCCCGGGCCCCATTTGGCCCATCTAATTGCCATTGATGAATGTGCTTACCCACCGCCATACTCAGCCCCGGCCAACGGCACAGATCGTCCGGCGAACGCGGTTTCCCCATCAATGCCACCAGAGAAGGACTCGCTACCAGACAATGCCCACGAT
>NZ_QEWJ01000072.1 GCF_004127215.1 Streptococcus oralis
GTTCTATGTGGGCGGCAAGAAGTCGGAGAAGCAACTGCGCGTCTACGAGAAGGGCAGGGAACAAGGCGACAAGAGTTCGCCGTGGGTGCGCTATGAGGCGCAGTTCCGCAACTCCAATCGCAAGGAACTGCCGCTCGACATTCTGCGTGATCCGGCCTCCTACCTGCTCGGGGCTTATCCGGTCCTGTCCTTTCTGCGCTGTGTCGCCACGCGCATCGAAATCACGAAAGCCGCCGTTGAAGCGACTTGGAAGAGCGTTCGGCGCCACATCCGCCGCCAGTACGGCGCGGCCCTCAATTTCATCGCCAAGAACTGCCCGGACGATCAGTCCCTGCGGTCGGTAATCGAATCCTGCACTTCGCCATCGCTGCCGAAGTGGGTCACAGGTGACACAGCAGCGCACTGGCCCGAAATCGCGGCCGTACAACCAACCTCAAAGGGG
>NZ_QEWJ01000073.1 GCF_004127215.1 Streptococcus oralis
CATCTGTTCCGCGGAATACGACCTGCCGGCCCTTGCCGAGATGCTCGAACGCTACTTCGGCGGCATCGACCTGGTCGGCTGCACCACAGCCGGCGAGATCACTCCGGCGGGCTACGGGCGCGGCTGCGTCAGCGCGGTGGGCTTCGACGTGCGCAGCTTCGCCATCAGCAGCGCGCTGATCGACGAAATGGAGCGCTTCAGCCTGCTGGACGCGCAGCAGATGGTCGAGACCCAGGTGGCCGGCTGTCGCCGCGGCGGCCTGGCGCCGATCAAGGACCACAGTTTCGCCCTGACCTTGCTCGACGGCCTGTCCAGCCGCGAAGAGGTGGTGCTCGCCGCGCTTGGCGCGGCGCTCGGCGCGATCCCGCATTTCGGTGGCTCGGCCGGCGACGACCGGCACCTGACCCACACCCATGTCTACCACCAGGGCCAGTTCCATACC
>NZ_QEWJ01000074.1 GCF_004127215.1 Streptococcus oralis
GCCTGATTGAGACGCTTCTTTCTAACTTACTAGGAATCCCTATCAAGATTTCGCCTTTCTGCCACTGTCCACACAAGCTTCCATCTACAGATGTATTCATTTGAGGAATCATTTCTGTGATTTTCCACATTTCTTCACTCGACAACACTGTACAGGCCTACTGTGTCCCAGGAGCTAAGTTGAGCATAAGAGGAAAAGGAAAAATTGAACACTTTCTTTTACCTAAACAAACTCAAGGCCTTCCTACTCCCCTGATAGAGTCATTCCCAAAGTCAGCTCACTCATCACTGAATTAAACAAATAAATAAGTTTTTAAAGAGCAACAAAGGAAAGACACCTACTATTACTCCTTATTTTGTTCCTACTAAGAGGCATTTGAGTAACAGTTACTGGCAAATAGCATTTTCTTTAAAACTAAATATAACAAACCCTTCTGTTAAC
>NZ_QEWJ01000075.1 GCF_004127215.1 Streptococcus oralis
GAGGAGAACGTAGCTTAAGAGAAGAGGTGATTTGAGTAAAGAAGTTCAAAGCGCACTTACATTTAGTGGTGGTGCACAGAAAGATGGACCTGGTTATATTGGGGTTGCTCACGGAAGGGTAAATGTACCTAGCAGATGATTCCATTAAATCAGCATTAAACCACATTGCCTTACTTTTTACAACAGAGTGAAGTAACATACAAAATCAATTCATACATTTCAAAGTAAAAGCGTCAATGTTCAGACCAAGTGAGGTGTGTCAGCTGCCTACCCTATACTTCCTATTGCCCATGCAAGTATTGTCCGTATCAATGTCACCTGAGGTGGATTTAAAACAAACATGGACTCTTACAACTCAACAACTTAGAGGCAAATAATCCCATTAAAATTGGGCAAAAGATGTGAATAGACATTTCTCCAAGAAAATACACACACATATGT
>NZ_QEWJ01000076.1 GCF_004127215.1 Streptococcus oralis
GCGTACAAGCCGCAAAAGCGACAGACACAGCGCTGGCACCGATATCTGTTTCAGTGCGAACGCGTTTCGCGACAGAGAAAGATTTCTGGAACATGCGTTCCAGTTCGCTGGCCTTCATATGACCTTTTTGCGAATCGGCAAACGCTTTTTTAACCTGACCGAGGATCTGCGGCTCCCCCAGAACCAGTGAATCCAGGCCGCTGGCAACACGCATTAAATGGCTAACCGCGTCGTTATCCTGATGCCAGTAGAGGCTTTTACGCAGATCTTCTTCATTAAGATTGTGATAATCGCAAAGCCAGCGGATTAACGCCTCTTGCAGGTTGTCCTGCTCTTCAACGCTAAGATAAAGTTCCGTGCGGTTGCACGTCGACAGCACCACGCCGCCCTGCACCATCGGCTGCGCAAGCAGGCTGTCAAGCGCCTGATCGAGCTTATCC
>NZ_QEWJ01000077.1 GCF_004127215.1 Streptococcus oralis
GTTGGGAGAGCGCTTGAATGGCATTCAAGAGGTCGTCGGTTCGATCCCGATTATCTCCACCAAATTTAAAACCTTGAAACTTAAAGTGAGTTTCAAGGTTTTTTCTTTATGGCAAATCTACATTTCTTTTAGGTAATTCAAGCCTAATCCATTCATTTGTCGCATAATCCAACTTTGTTTTTTACGAACTAACGCACTAGGCTTATTTACTTTATAGATGATAGGATTCGGTAAAACCGCAGCGAGTAATGCTGCTTCTGATTGAGTTAAATTCTTTGCCGATTTTTTGAAGTAATAATGGCTGGCAGCTTCCACACCAAAGATGCCATTACCAAATTCTGCAATGTTTAAATACACTTCTAAAATCCGTTCTTTGGACCAAAAGATTTCCATTAATGCCGTTGTGGGAACTTCCAATCCTTTGCGAAACCAACTTTGTC
>NZ_QEWJ01000078.1 GCF_004127215.1 Streptococcus oralis
GTGTCATTGATGTTGTAAAATGTGAAAGCACCAAAGGGGAAAAACTTTGGGTCGCGCTAAATAATCTTAAAACATTCACTTACATGAAAAACGATGTGAATGTGGCTGATCAAACGATAGATAATGCTTACTTACAAGCTTATGCCACAGAAGCGACTCTTTTTCTTCCACCAACAGAAAATAATCAGTTGTGGACGATAATAAAAGAAAGAGCAGTAGATAAGACGAGCATCAGTCAAGTTACTATCGATTTGCGTAATAAGAAAGGTAAGCTAATTTCTCATGCTGCTTGCAAACGAAATGACGAGACTTTTTCATTATTAATGGGATCGAGTTTCGATATAAAAGAGCCCACCGATAAAATCCTTGAATTAATGGATCCCCAGATGTAATTATGGAAAATAAGAGCTTAAACCGTTTCATTATCCAAACAACACTTC
>NZ_QEWJ01000079.1 GCF_004127215.1 Streptococcus oralis
GGCGAGGACCTTGGCGCCGGCGTCCGCCTCGGCCTGCGAGGTGAAGGGGTCCCAGATCGCCCATGCGTCGACCGACCCGCCCTTGAAGGCGGCGAGGCCCTCGGAGGGCTGCAGGTAGACCGGCTCGACGTCGTCGAGGGACAGCCCGGCGTCGTCGAGCTGGGCCAGCAGGTTGTAGTTGGCCGAGCTGCCCTTGGCGACCGCGACCTTCTTGCCCTCCAGGTCGGCCACCTGCTTCACCGGCGAGCCCGCCGGCACGACGATCGCGTCGCCGGTCGCGCCCTGGGAGTACGCCGAGACCACCTTGAGCTTCTTGCCCTGGTCGATCGCGAACAGCGGCGGGGTGTTGCCGACCCCGCCCACGTCGACCGCGCCGCTGCTGACCGCGTCGAGCAGCGGGGGACCGGAGGTGAACGGCTTCCACTCGACGTCGTAGGGC
>NZ_QEWJ01000007.1 GCF_004127215.1 Streptococcus oralis
TCCGTACGGGATTCGAACCCGTGTTACCGCCGTGAAAAGGCGGTGTCTTAACCCCTTGACCAACGGACCTGAGCTTTTCAACTCTTTCTATTATACCTACTTTTTTGCCTTTGTCAAGAACTTTTTTGGGCTATTTTCATTTTATCTAAAATCACTCAATACCACTCTTAATTCTCCTAGGAGTGCCTTGCGTCCTTTGAAACATTCCCCTCCCATGAGACGATCAAGTTGTTCTTGTTTTTCTTTACTCTGACTTGCTCTGTAATTTCTTAGAAGTTCGTGAAAGAGATAATAATCATCTAGTCTCAGTCCTTTTTCGCCTAAGCGATGACTAATTTCGCTCACCTCCTCATAGGGCTCTTTGTCGAAACGGCGCTTGTGACTTTCCTGTTTACGGATGTAGTCTAGGATGCGATTGCGGAATTTGGTTTTAAAGCAGACATATAGTCGATGGCGTTCTCCCTCTAGTAACTCTGGATGGTGACTGACTAGCTCATAGAGGCACATCATACCCTCCTGGTCCCAGTCCTCTTTCTCCCACAGATGGAGATGATAATCTTTCCGACACTTATGGACAATCCCCTTGCTTTCTTCATATAATTCTTTTAGATTCATAGATTTCTCCTTTCTTCCTTTAGTCTAGCAGAATGCAGAAAACTTTTGATCCTCTTCTCCTCTTCTATATACTTTCCACTCTAAACGGCACACAAAAAGAGAGGCAAAGCCTCTCTGGGGTTATTTTTCTTCACTCATTTTTGATTTTACTTCATCATAAGATAGGGCATGGGTTTCCTCTTCTACAGTCTCAGGCATTTTTCCTGTTTCGTAAAGAGATTTAATTTGAGTACTATTCAATGTTTCGTATTTCAACAATGCTTCTGCAATCAGTTTGTGAGTTTCACGATTTGATTGAATTATTTCAGCTGCTTTATTCCGTGCTTCATTTAATAATGAACGAACTTCCTCATCAATCTCATAGGCTGTTTGCTCTGAAATTGATTTTTGAGGACTTTGTGCACCAAACATAGCATGATTGCCTTCATATTGAACTGGACCTAGTTTTTCACTCATACCGTATTCAGTGACCATTGCACGCGCCATCTGTGTAGCTTGTTCAAAGTCATTTGAAGCTCCTGTAGTTTGGACATTAAAGATAATCTCTTCAGCTACACGACCACCCATCAAACCTGCTAATTGCTCTTTCATATCTTCTTTAGAAAGAAGCATTTGATCTTCTTTAGGAAGTGCAATCATGTATCCGCCTGCACGTCCACGTGGTACGATGGTCACTTTATGAACAACACGGGCATTTGACAAGACTAAACCAACAATGGTATGTCCAGCCTCATGGTAGGCAACCAATTCACGTTCTCTTTGTGATACTGTTTTATCTTTCTTAGATGGTCCAGCAATCACTCTGTCCTCTGCCTCATCAATATCTGAAGCATCAATGACTGACTTGTTGCGACGAGCAGCAACCAAAGCTGCCTCGTTTAGAACATTTTCCAAGTCAGCACCAACAAAACCTGGAGTTTGTTGGGCAACTAATTTCAAATCAACATCCTCTGCTAGAGGTTTGTTTTTAGCGTGAACTTTCAAAATTGCTTCACGACCTTTAACATCAGGGCGACCAACCAAGACTTTTCTATCAAAACGCCCAGGGCGTAGTAGAGCAGGATCGAGGACATCTGAACGGTTTGTCGCAGCGATAACGATAATTCCTTCATTACCCTCAAAACCATCCATTTCAATTAAGAGCTGGTTCAAGGTTTGCTCACGTTCATCATTTCCTCCACCGAGGCCAACACCACGTTGGCGACCAACAGCGTCAATTTCATCGATAAAGATAATGGCTGGTGCTGCTTTTTTAGCATCCTCAAAAAGAGAACGAACACGACTTGCACCAACTCCGACAAACATTTCTACAAAGTCCGATCCTGAGATGCTAAAGAATGGAACGCCTGCTTCTCCAGCAACTGCCTTAGCAAGCAAAGTCTTACCTGTTCCCGGAGGTCCCTCTAAAAGAACACCCGCAGGAATACGCGCACCAAGTTTTGTAAATCGTTTTGGGTCTTTTAGGAATTCAACAACTTCAACTAATTCTTGTTTTTCTTCCTCGGCACCTGCAACATCTGAAAATCGTACCTTGATATCTTCTTTGTTAGCAGCCTTGGCCTTGCTACGTCCAAAACTCATTGGATTTCTACTATTGTTTCCTCCCATATTTCCCATCATAGAGAATAGGAAGAAGAAGAGAATGGCAAATGGCACAACAGAGACAAGGATATTGATCCACATACCACTCGAACTCTCATGTTTAACCGTTACCTCAGCCTTATGTTCAGAAGCAAGTTTTTGCAATTCTGCAACTGTTGAATCCGACGGAAGAATGGTACTTGAGAATCTTTCTACTGTCGTAGCATCAGGAGTGAAAAATTGAATTCCTGTTTCTTCTTTACTTGTCTTAGGATTTTTATAAACACCAGACACCTCAATGATGCTACCATTCGGCTGATAGGTCAATTCTTTTACATTGTCTGCTGTAATTTCTTTTACCAATTCTGTATAGTTAATTTTTTCACTTTTCCCAGCAGCATTTCCAGAGTAAAAATACTGAAATCCTGTTACAAGGAAGAAGATAATTAACAAGTATAGAAATGGATTTCTAACTAAACCATTATTTTGTTTTTTCATTAAAGAATGCTCTTTCTAATTTGAATAAACTTCCTCTTTCAACACTCCAACATAAGGAAGATTACGATAGTTTTCTTTGTAGTCCAAACCATATCCTACTACAAACTCATTTGGAATCGTAAAGCAAGTATAATCAGCTTCGATTTCAACAATTCGCCCTTCTGGTTTATCTAACATGGTTGCAATCTTAACAGAAGCTGCTTCTCTTGCAATAAACATATCTCTCAGGTTCTTCAAAGTTTGACCTGTATCGATGATATCTTCTACAAATAGAATATGTCTTCCTTTGATATCCTGAGTTACGTCTTGCTTGATATTGATCACACCACTGCTTGCAGTTCCACCATGGTAGCTAGATACCATCATGAAGTCCATCTCAATATGCGTATCAATATGTTTGACCAATTCAGCCATAAAAGGAATCGATCCTTTCAAAATTCCAACAAGAATTGGATTTTTCCCCTCATAGTCTTTGGCTAATTGTGCACCTAGCTTTTTAGCTGCTTCTGTAATTTCATCATGTGAAATGAGGATTTTTTTAATATCGTGTTCTAACATCTTTTTACCTATCTATTTTTTCTATATAAAGTACAGTGTTCATTATATCATTTTTCGTGTTTTTACTCAAATCACTGGTCGCAATTCCTAAAATTGAGACAATTTCTCCAAATTGCTCAATAATAGGAGTTGTTTTTCGTTTTTCAATAGGGATTTTCAAATCTATAAATAGACGTCTCAGTTTCTTTCGATGACCATTCAGGACAAGAACATCGCCAGGTTTTCGACACCTAATATGTATCGGTGTTTCCCGTGAAACCATTATTTTTTGAACAGAATCTCCTTCAACAGGAATACCAAAGGAAAATAGATAGCCCTTATGTCGAACTTGATTTTGATAGTGTAACACAAGTTCGTCTTCCTTTTCATCAGCCTGAGGACTGATTTTGCAAACTCGAAAATTCTGATACTCTTTTATCAATTCATAACCATTTTTCAGTGGGTGACGATACTGACTTTTCCTTGCTAAAATCTGTCGAACTTCTGCAAACTGAGCTTTCGTAAGATTTAAGTCAGGAAATTGATTGAGATAGTTCTGGAGCAAGACCCCTTGAGTTTGTTGTGAGAATGAAAAGAGCTCATTCAAATCTTCTACATCAATCTGTTCAGAAAGCTCCGTTATGGCTGCTTGGTAATCTGAAATCTCACTTCCTAGATTTAAAAGAGCGGATCTAAGGCGGGGATTTTCTTTTTCAAGCTCTGGTAAATACCTATTTCGAATCCGATTGCGAAAATAGCTATTCTCACGATTTGTTTGATCTTCGAAATGATAAATTGGTGGGAAGTCTGTTTTATGAAAATGCAATAAGGGACGGATGATTTCAATATCATCAACTACTTGACTTTCTTTTATTCCTGTTAAATGACGTAACCGACTTCCGCGAATGAATCGCATCAAAATCGTTTCAACCTGATCATCTGCATGGTGGGCAGTGACCAAGGCTGTCGCCCCAACCTCTTTCATGATTTTCCTAAAAAAATCATAACGAAACTCTCGAGCATGCGCTTCTGAAAAGTCTCCTGAAAAGCTTGTGATATAAATAGGAAGTCCAGCTACATCAGCTAACTTCCTTAGTTCATTTTCCTCCCAGTCAGACTCACTTCTCTGCTTATGATTGACATGAGTTAAAATCAGCTCAATTCCCAACTCATTTTGATAAGTAGACAATAGATGGAATAAAAACATCGAATCCAGTCCACCAGACAGAGCCAATAGGACTTTAGAATGTTTTTTGAAATACTCTTTTCGAAGAAAATGATTTAAAAAATCCTGCTCCCTCATTTTAGAACCTCATAGACATCCTTGGCTATTTTAGCAATAGTGTCATAATCAGAATTTTTGGTGAAAATGGAAAGAACGAAAGGAGAGTCCGTATAAACAATTGCAGTGTCATGTTTAAACTCATCCGCATCTCCGATTTTATGAGCTATCTTAGCAGAAACACCCTTGGCAATTCGTTGATTGTCAAAATCAGTCTTACTAAGAGACTCTAGTACAAAACCATTCTGATTATAAATAGCTTCCATGATCTTTCCAGCCATTTTTGAAGAAGTTAATTTATCATTCTCATCCCAATCTTCACCCATAATAGTGGACATTTTTTCTTTAAAAGCCCCGTCAGATTGATTGGTCACATAATAACCTAAAATATTATGAGCAACATTATCAGACTCTTTTGTTATCTTGGTAATTAACTGCTTGAGACTGTAATCTTTGTTATCTTCTTTTTTAGGTAAACTACCACTACCTTCTACTTTATAGGATCCAGGAAAGCTATTTACTTCTGGGACATACTTGAAGCTACTATCCAGTGTATAAGAACCTTGGTTTATCTTATCTTGAGCATAATAAAGGTAGGCCAGTTTCAAGATGCTAGCTGCATAGAGTTTGCTGTCTTCATTCACCCCAGCCTCTTTTCCTGTGCTCAGTTGTTTAACATAAATAGAGTATTTTTCGTTCTGATAGTTGTTTGATAAGATTTCTTGAACCTTCTGGATGCGATTGTCCTCTTCTGAGACGAACTCTTTTGGTACCCACCCAACTTGATCAATATGAAGAAATTCTTGTCCCTCAGCAAAGAGGGTTCTATCCACTATTACGCGTTGATAGGGAGAGAGAGATGAAGAAATTTCTTTAGCATCATAAGGGCTATTATAGATAACAAACCCCGGTTCCAACCATACTTGTCTACTTTGAGTTTGAACTTGACTTTGATCATAGACCAAACGCTTATCTGCAACGACAAACTGATGATTGTCTAATTTAAAAACAGGAATACCTTGTCTATTCAAACGCCATTCTACGATTTTAAAGGTGGTTCCAGGAGTCAATTTTCCAGACTCCTTAATCAAATCCTCATTTGCATAGATAGCAGTTTCTCCATAAACCATTGGCGATTCAAGAGGTTCTTTATAGTAAAATCCATAATCAGACTCAGTTAGATAATAAATTTCTTGTGAAGAGTAAGGAAGCTGTTTTTCTGTGCTAACTACTCTTGAAGTTATGATAAAAACAGATAGTAGTGATAACACTACTAAGAACTTACGCATTCTTCCCTTCCCTTTCTTCTTGTAATCGTAATAAATGATTTTTAGTTGCTAATTCTTCTAATTTTTCATCTGACAAACTTAAAAACTTCTCAACAACTTCTAATAAATTTTCCATGACATTACCTCGGAAGCAAATCAGGAATTGTGTAAATCGCTTCTCGTGTCTTTGAGTAATAGTACTTGGCACGTGCATATTTTGCTACATAGTCTTCATCTTTCAACTTTGCAGCAAAAGCAGATTCCTTATCCTTTTCATCACTAAGAGTTTGGTATTGTTCTTTCAATTCTGTCAATTGCTGACGACGTTGCAGTAACTGATTATAGCTTTGGGCCAGATTATAAGTCGGTAAAATAAACAACAAAATCATCAAAATCAGAACCCAACCCATAAAGCGATTTCTCTTTTGTCTTTCCTTCATCAGGTAACGACGACGTTGGTGTTCATTTTGAATAAAAGGATTGTTCATCTGTACAATATTTTTAGACATTTTCTTCTACCCGTGTTTCACTGATAATTTCATACATGCCTGCTGCATCTTCTTTTTTTGTACTATCTTTCATCTCCAGTACTTTTACAAGCAACAACTTATTTCCAAAGCGAATTTCAACTTGGTCATCAACTTTCAAATCCGTTGAACTTTTGGCCAAAATTCCATTTACCTTGATTCTACCTTTATCTGCTACTTCCTTTGCGACTGTACGACGCTTAATAATTCGTGATACTTTTAAATACTTGTCTAATCTCATTTTTATTACCTCAAATTATTATTGTACCATTTTTATCCCTTTTATAGAAGAAAAACGTCAAAGAGAATTAGCTTCCTTTGATTCTTTTATCTCTAGTAAACTTTCTCCAAAAATCAGCAAACCTTCTAAAATTTCATAATCCTTCTTGTTTCGGACATCAAATACGACTTCCATTATCCCTCTATTCTCCGCTATGGCCGCTTTTAAGTTGGTTGCAGATAAGGCTTTAAAATAATCTTGAGCCAAGAACAGTCGCTGAGTGATTTTTTCAAATTGAACTGTAATCTTATTCTCTTTTCTTTCCACACGTTCTACAAAGACCTTATCCAAGTATGATTTGACCAAACCAATCTCTAAAAGATAGGCCACTACATCTGGATACTCCCCGAAACGATCCATCAATTCTTCCTGTAATTCTTCATAGTTGACACGATTGTCAATTTGACGAATTTTCTTGTAAATTTCAATCTTATGTCGTTGGTCAGAAATATAAGTATCAGGAAGATAGGCATCGATTTGTAAAATCAATTCGGCGTTCCCTTTGGTTCTTGTGTTCCCATTACCATGTCGTTTAGCAATAGCTTCCTCTAGTAGCTGTGAATACAATTCAAAACCAACAGAATCAATAAAGCCCGATTGGGATTTTCCTAAGAGGTTTCCTGCTCCACGAATAGAAAGATCTCGCATCGCAATCTTAAATCCAGATCCCAATTCTGTAAATCCTTTGATTGCTTCTAATCTCTTTTCAGAGACTTCACTGATTGATTTTTCTGGACGATACATAAGATAAGCATAGGCAATACGATTGCTCCGACCAACTCTTCCTCTTAATTGATACAAGGTTGACAATCCCATATGGTCTGCATTTTCGATAAATAAGGTATTGGCGTTTGGAATGTCAACGCCTGTTTCAATTATGGTAGTTGTCACCAAAATATCATATTGGCCATCAATAAAGTCCAATAGAGTGTTTTCTAACTGAATTTCACTCATTTGTCCATGAACAAACCCAATTGAAGCTTCTGGAATCAAATCCTGTAATTCTGAAACCTTCTGATCAATCGTGTCAACTTTGTTGTAAAGATAGTAAACTTGACCTCCACGCTCCATTTCACGCAAGACAGCATCACGAATCACACTATCATTCTTTTCCAAAACATAAGTCTGAACAGGATAGCGATTAGTTGGCGGAGTTTCAATAACAGACAAATCTCGTATTCCCAGCATAGACATATGGAGGGTACGAGGAATTGGCGTTGCTGTCAAGGTTAGGACATCCACTTGCTTCTTCAGTTCTTTCAATGTTTCCTTATGCTTGACACCAAATCGTTGTTCCTCATCAATAATCATCAAGCCCAAATCTGAAAACACAACATCTTTTGACAAAACACGATGGGTTCCAATCAAAATATCGACTTGACCATTCTTTAATTTTTCAAGTGTCTCTGCCTGCTCTTTTTTACTTCTAAAGCGACTCAACACATCAATATTAACTGCAAAATTTTGGAATCGTTCCTTAAAGTTGGTATAGTGTTGTTGTGCTAGAACCGTCGTCGGAACTAGAACGACAACTTGTTTATGATCATTGACCGCCTTAAAGGCTGCACGCATTGCTACTTCAGTCTTCCCAAAACCAACATCTCCAACCAGAAGTCGATCCATGGGATGAGAATCCTGCATATCTCTCTTGATTTCCTCAATACTACGAAGTTGATCATCCGTTTCAACATAAGGGAAATCATCATCAAAAGCATGTTGCTCATCATCATCAGCTGAGAAAGCAAAACCCTTCAACTGACTACGCTCAGAATAAAGCTTGATTAAATCGTCAGCTATATCCTCTACCTGGTTCTTAACTTTTTGCTTGGCCTTTTTGAAATGACCATCATTTAATTTATTAAGTTTTGGCGCTTTACCATCACTTGAAACATATTTGGATAGTAATTGAATCTGCTCTACTGGGATGGAGATTTGATCCCCATTTTGGTATTGAACACTGACATAATCACGGTGAATCCCTTTGATTTCAATTGTTTCAATGCCTAGATATTGGCCAATTCCATGGATATGGTGAACAACGTAGTCCCCTTTTTCAAGTTCATTATAATCTTTTAATCGCTCTGCATTCGAAGCATGTTGTCTTCTAAAACGACGTTTTAATTTCTTTTGAAAAATCTCATGTTCAGTAATCAAGAGAATTTTTTCATCTACAAAATGAAAACCATGTCTTAAATTACCTTCGATTAAGTTTACAGATTCTTTACAGATACTTGACTTATCTCTTGAATCCAATTTAATCTGGTATTCCTCTAAAACATCCTCCAATGTTTTACTTCCCATTGAATTGCTAGACTGCAAAACAATGGTGTAGTTCATTTTTTTATATCGCTCAATTTCTTCTCTAAGAAAAGAAAATTGATTGAAAAACTCTTGCATTGGATACTGATTAAATTGATAAATGTAATCAAACTTGAGATTTCCTAGTCCTTTTTGGAGATTGGAGAAAAAGGTAACTGGACTTTGTTTTTTATAGATTTGCTCTGTATCTGCAAAATACTGCATATCAGAAAATGATTTACCATTCTGTAAATCTTCTGTAAAGTATTGCGCTAACTCTCTTTCAAAGACTTCATACTGATTCATCAATTTTTGGTAATCATCAAATAATACTGGCATATCTTTTTCAATATAATCAAATATAGTCCATGTTTTATCGTAACATAAAGATAAAAACTTTCGACTATCTGAATGTACTTGTTTTTGATGAAAACTTGACAAAATCTCTTCCAAGTATGATTTTAAAATTGGTGATAAGGTCTTCGAAATTTGCTTTTCTAAAGCTGACTGACCTCGTATATAGTCTCTTTCTCTTAAAAGTATATCACTAGCTGGAAAGATAATAAGTTCTGTTTGATTTTCTTTTGATAATTGTGTCTCCACTTCAAAAGTCCGAATTCCATCTACTTCATCACCAAAAAACTCGATTCGGAAAGGTTCTAACTGAGACATCTCAAAAATATCTAAAATATCTCCTCGAATACTAAACTCACCTTGAGTTTGTACTTGCGTAACTTTGCGATAGCCTATTTCCTTTAATTTGTGAAGAAGGTCATGTTGGTCATATTCTTCACCAACTGAAATATTTATAATACTTTCTTTAAATCCAGTTGGAGAAGGTAAAATCAATCGACTTGCTGCTATATTACAAACTAAAATCCCTTTCTTAGATGAATCAGTTAAAAAACGCAAGGCTTCAACTCGCGAAATAATTTTTTCTTGTGAAGACATCAAAAACTCTACCATAGGAGAGTCATCTACCAAAAATGGATAGACAAATTCCTCTCCTAAGATAGAAAGAAGATCACTGATAATTCGTTCTGCTTCTCCATAAGTCGATGTCAATAACACAATCTTTTTTTCTTTTTTTAGACTACTTGCAATTGCAAGAGCCTTGGTAGAAGTTGATAGTCCTAGTATCAGTTGTCTTTTCTTATCTGTCAGATTTTGATGCCATTTTTTTATCTGATCATTTTCTGAGAATAAATCTAATAAAGTCACCATTTAGCCGTTATACCTCTGCATTGTTTTCTCAAAGTTTTTCTCTTGTAAATAGTAGTTTACAGCATCGTCAACCTTGTCAATTGATTGTAAAATACCTACATAGTCATCCTGATCAAACTTACTTAAAACATGGTGAACAACTGACATACCTTTTTTAGGTCTTCCAATACCTATTTTAACACGGTTAAAGACCTGAGTACCTATATGTTGAATAATAGATTTAATCCCATTATGACCACCTGCTGAGCCCTTTGCTCTTAAACGAATTTTCCCAACTTCCATGTCAAGATCGTCGTAAATAACGAGTAAATCTTCAATATCCAAACCATAGTAAGTCAATAAAGCATGAACTGCTTTTCCACTTTCATTCATAAAAGTAGTTGGTTTGACCAGATAAATTTTTTCTCCATTTAAGAAAAAAGATGCTAGGTCAGCTTGAAATATCTTGTCATGTGTAAAGGTGACATTTTGTTTTTTAGCCAATTGGTCAATCAACATAAATCCAACGTTGTGCTTGGTTTCAAAATATTTATCCCCTGGATTTCCTAATCCAACAAGTAATTTAGTCATTTATTTTCCTTTCAAAAGCCAAAAGGGTTGGAATTTTTTTCCAACCTAATTGACACTATTTGTTAAATGTTACTAGACATTAAAGCGGAATTCCATGATATCGCCATCTTGAACGATATATTCTTTTCCTTCTTCACGCAAGCGCCCAGCTTCTTTTACAGCTTTTTCAGATCCGTATTTTACTAGATCCTCATATGACATGGTTACTGCACGAATAAAACCTTTTTCAAAATCTGAGTGGATAATACCAGCTGCTTGAGGAGCTTTCATACCACGCTTAAAGGTCCAAGCACGGACTTCTTTTTCACCAGCTGTAAAGTAAGTTCCAAGTCCAAGCAAGTGGTAAGCAGCTCGAGTCAATTTATCAACACCTGATTCTGTCAAGCCAAGTGCTTCAAGAAACTCTTGCTTATCCTCATCGTCTAACTCAGAAATTTCTTCCTCAGCACGCGCGGAAATAACAACTACCTCTGCATTTTCTGTCGCTGCAAATTCACGAATTTGCTTCACATAATCGATAGAATCTGGATCTGAAACTACATCCTCATCCACATTGGCAACATAAAGAACTGGTTTAGTGGTTAAAAGGAAGAGACCTTTGACAACCTTTTGTTCCTCATCTGTAAATTCGATTGTACGTGCTGATTTTCCATCTTCAAGAACAGGTTTAATTTTTTGAAGAACATTAAACTCTGCTACTGATTCTTTATCTTTTTGCGTACGCGCCATCTTTTCTACACGTGCATAGCGTTTATTAACTGATTCTAAGTCAGCAAGAATCAACTCTAAGTTAATGGTATCGATATCTGCAAGTGGATCCACAAAGGCGTCTTCACGTCCTTGCTCGCGCATAACATTTTCATCATCAAATGCACGCACAACATGAACAATCGCATCTACTTCACGAATGTTGGCCAAGAATTTATTCCCTAGACCTTCCCCTTTTGATGCACCTTTTACAATCCCTGCAATATCTGTAAATTCAAAAGTTGTTGGAACTGTCTTTTTAGGAGTAATCATTTCAGTTAGTTTTTGTAGGCGTTCATCTGGAACTTCTACCATTCCAACGTTTGGATCAATAGTCGCAAATGGGTAGTTTGCTGCCTCTGCTCCTGCTTTTGTAATTGCATTAAAAAGGGTTGATTTCCCAACGTTTGGCAAACCAACGATACCTGCTGTTAAAGCCATAGTTTCTCATTCTCCGTTCTCATTTCAATCCCTAACATTATAACACAAAAATGGAAAACTTGCTAACTCTCTAACTAAGGGTTCTTAGTCAATAATCTTATTCATTTTTCGTTCAAAATCATGGCGACTCATCATAACAAGGTGGTCGCAATTGCTACATTTGATTTTGATATCTGCCCCTACACGTGTAATTTCCCAACGATTGGCTTTTTTTCCTGTTGACTTGATTGTGCAAGCATGTGGTTTTTTCATCTCAACAAAATTTCCAACTTGATACATACTACTCTCCTTTTCTTTTTTGATTATATCATAAAAGAGGCGAGCTAGGCTCAACCTCTTTCACTTAATTTGTACGAACTGGTGTGATGAGCTGCATGAAGTCTTCGTCAGTATCTGCTGGCACGAGAGTGAATGGACGAACAGCTGAGATAAAGCTAATGGTCACCTTTTCGCTATTTAAAGCTTTAAGAGAATCAATCAAGTAAGTCGGGTTGAAACTAATAGTCAAATCATCCCCAGCCACCTGCTCAGTATCAATCTCTTCGTTTACTTTACCAACCTCAGGAGAATGAACATGGGCGCTAACAACACCACCTTTAATTTCAAGCTTCACAGTACCATTTTGAGTCGCACTTGATAAGAGACGTGCGCGTTCCATTGATTGACGCAAATTAACAACATCAAAAGTTACTGTCGTATTAAAGTCGGTTGGAATTAAGCGATCTGTATCAGGATAATTACCTTCTAGTAGACGAGTATAGAAACTAATATTTTCGCTTCTAAAGAGGATTTGATTATTTGCAAAGAAAATCTCCACAGTTTCAATATCATCCGTAAATACCGCTGAAAATTCGCGTAGAGAGCGACTAGGGATCACCACATCGAAATCATCTCCATTTTTTTCAAGAGTCAATTTTTTCTGGCTAAGGCGATGAGAATCTGTCGCAACTGTTTTTAGTTCTTTATTTTGGCTCAATACGAAGTGGACACCTGTTAAGATTGGACGACTTTCTTGCGTACTTGCTGCAAAAGCTGTTTCATTGATAATTTTCTTGAGTAGTTTTGTTTCAAGGACCAAAGGAGTGCTTACTGAAATTTCTTGAATGCGAGGGTATTGTTCGCTATCTTTTCCTTTTAGGGTAATTTCTGATTTGCCACTTGTTAAGACAATTTGTTTTTGTTCA
Organism: Streptococcus oralis; assembly: GCF_004127215.1. Lineage (GTDB taxonomy): Bacteria > Bacillota > Bacilli > Lactobacillales > Streptococcaceae > Streptococcus > Streptococcus oralis_BD. The sequence goes on from NZ_QEWJ01000007.1 coordinate 13,053, forward strand.
ATCTCTTTGAAATCAAGTGTTACATCTGGAAGACTGGATACAACATTGATAAAGAAAGAGGCTTCTAGAAGAATCGAACCTAAGGAAGTAATCAAAAGACCAGCATCTTCATTCTTTTGAGAAATAAAATTTTCAATGGAGATTTGCCCATTTGATCCAATTAAAGTAATTCCTTCATTGGTAACATCAATTTTGATTGTTGATAAAATTGGAATGGCATTTTTCGAGCTAATTGCTCGTTTTGTAGTATTTAAGGCTTGTAGAAATAAATTTTTATTAATTGAAAAATGAATCATGGATTCTCCTTTATTTATTTTTTAGTATTAGAAGGATAATAGAAATAATAGAGTGTGTGAATTCTGTGGAAAACTGATTTCTATTTAGTGACTTCAAGATTTTTAGCTTGTTTAAAAAATGTGGATAAAAAAGATAGAAAAGGAAAAGTTATCCACAAACTATTTAATTTTCTTTTTGATTGCTTCGATTTCTAAGCGTAAATTATCGTCTTCATCAATCAATGATTTTATTTTAGCATGGGCATGAATAACTGTAGTGTGATCCTTTCCGCCAAATTCTTTTCCGATTTTTGGAAGACTATTATCCGTCAGTTCTCTAGCTAGATACATGGCTACTTGACGCGCCAAAACGATGTTTTGAACTCGTCTCGTCCCCTTCATTTCTTTGACACTCACTCCATAAAAATTACCAACTTCAGTTTGAATTTTGTCAATTGGAATGACTAGCAGTTGGCTAACATCTTGTTTGCGAGCTCTAATAGCCTCTGCAGCAATATCAATAGTGATGTCTTTAATCTTCTTTACTCTGGCAATTAAAGTGATATCGTTAATTGCTCCTTCCAATTCTCGAACATTTGAATCAAATTGGCCAGCCAGATATTCTAGGGTATCACTCTGGAAATGGTAGTTTAAATGTTCCGTTTTACTTTGAAGAATGGCGATACGTGTCTCAAAGTCAGGAGGAGTGATATTTTGAGTCAATCCCCAGCTAAAGCGCGTGACAAGTCTTTCTTCAAGGCCTTCTAGGTGTTTAGGACTTCGGTCACTAGTCAGAACGATTTGTTTTTGATTGCTATGAAGAGCGTTGAAAGTATTGAAAAACTCTTCTTGAGTTGCAACCTTTTTGCCACTGAGAGATTGGATATCATCAATCAGTAAGAGATCAAGGCTTCGGTAAGTTTTTTTAAATTTTTCCATTTCCCCGAGCCTCAGATGCTCAAGAAAGTCGTTGATAAAACTTTCGGCAGGAATGTACTTGACACGCGCATCAGGAATATTTTTCAGAATCTCATTTCCAATCGCGTTTAGTAAGTGAGTTTTTCCAAGACCAGGTCCTCCATAGATGAAAAGGGGATTATAAGTCAAGGCGAGATCTTCGGAAACAGCCAGAGCAGCAGACTTAGCCCAGATATTTCCATCTCCTTGAATAAAGTTATCAAAGGTGTATTTTTCCTTTAATCCTGTTTCAGAATATGGAATAGCAAGATTGGCCTGTGAAGTAACATAATGATTGCTATTTTCAGAATCCATGACATAGGTTGAAGATTCTTCCTCAGGTTTTGTTAGGACAAATTGAGTTTTTATTTCAGTATCATAAACTTCAAAACCAGCGGCCACAATGATATCCTTGAGCTGTTTTTTCCAAACCATTTCCATTTCAGGTCTAGGTAAAAAGATAGTAGCTACATTTCCCTCCACTTTTATGAGTTCAGCAGGTGTGGCATAGAAATCGTACATAGAACGTGTCAATCTTTCTTGAGCCAATTCTAAGATTTGATTCCAAAATTGTTTTTCTTTCACCGATTATCCCCTCCTTTTCTATATTTGATATAAAAAGGTTTACTGTTAAACTTATTTTACCATAGATGATAGCATTTTTCCACAATCTGTGGAAAAGAATCCACAATGTTTACACTTTTTATCCACAGGTTGGGGAAAAGTGAGGGATTCCCTTGAATTCTTTGGTTTTCTGCTATAAAAAATAGTGGATAAATTTGTGGGTTGAAAAAATAAAAGAACAGCCTTATTCTAGGCTGTTGATAATTCTGTTATATTCTTCTTGGCTTGAAAAAGAAATAATAATCTTTCCAGTATCTTTTTTAGAAAGTTTAATTTCTACATTTAATCCCAGTCGTTTTTTTAATTTATCTTCCTCATCTTTGATGAAAGAATCACTTTTTTTATGCTTCTTTTGTTTTTTCTCTGTCAGCAGTGTTTCTAACTTTCTCACAGAGATGTCTTCATTTTTGATTAGCTGAAAGAAATATTCCTGTTGCTCTTTATCCAAACCAACTAGTGAACGTGCATGAGCTTGAGAAATTTTTCCATTTTCTACTTCCGATAAGATATGTTCTGGTAGGGAAAGTAAACGAATAAAATTAGTGATATAAGGACGAGATTTTCCTATTTTATCCGCTATCTCAGTATGAGTAAATCCTTTTTCTACTAAAGATTCGTAGGCGCGTGCTTCTTCAACAGGATTTAAATTTTCTCTCTGCAAATTCTCAATGATTGATTGGATCATCATTTCTTGATCTGAGAGGTGTTTCACAACGGCTGGAATAGAGGTCAGACCAGCTAAGAGAGAAGCCCGATATCGTCTCTCTCCTGCAAGGATTTCATAACCAATTACAGGAGATTGACGAACAATGATTGGTTGAATTAGTCCATTTTCTTTGATTGACTGAGCCAACTCTTTCAATTTTTCTACATCAAATTCTTTTCGAGGTTGGTAAGGATTCTTTTGTATTTCAGAGATAGAAATCATTTCAAATTTTTCCATGATTCTACACTAACATATCTTTTACTTTCTGTAAAGTTTTCTTTACACTGATGTCAATTAATGTTCTAAATCACCAGAATTCTTATCTAATTTTATAGAGGTTGTTTCTTCTTTACCATTACGGTAGTAGGTTATTTTTATAGTGTCTCCAATAGCATGATTGTAAAGGGCATGTTGTAGGTCTGTTGATGAGGCAATCTCTTTGTCGTCAACTTTGGTAATGACATCGTATTTTTGAAGATGTCCATTTGCTGGCATATTACTTTGAACAGATCGAACAACTACACCTGAAGTGAGGCCACTTGGAATGTTTAGCTTTCTAAGATCACTAGCTCCAACATTTGACAGATTGACCATTTGAATTCCAAGAGCAGGACGAGTCACTTTACCATCACTTTCAAGCTGTTTAATGATATTTTGTGCATCGTTTGAAGGAATTGCAAAACCAAGACCTTCTACAGATGTTCCACCATTACTTGCAATTTTACTTGATGTAATACCAATTACTTGTCCTTGAATGTTTATAAGTGGACCACCAGAGTTACCAGGGTTAATGGCCGTATCTGTTTGAATGGCTTTTGTTGAAATAGCTTGACCATCTTCAGATTTTAGAGAAACATTTCGATTAAGACTTGAGATGATTCCCTGTGTAACTGTATTAGCATATTCTGAACCTAGAGGACTACCGATAGCAATTGCTGTTTCTCCAACACTAAGTTGACTTGAATCCCCAAATTCTGCTACTGTTGTAACTTTTTCTGAAGAAATTTTAACGACAGCAATATCAGAGAAAGTATCAGATCCGACAATTTCACCAGGAACTTTTGTACCATCTGCTAAACGGATGTCGACTTTTGAAGCTCCATTGATAACGTGAGTATTTGTTACAAGATAGGCATCTTTGTCGTTCTTTTTATAGATAACCCCTGATCCCTCGCTTGCGATTTGTTGATTATCTGAATCAGAATTAGCTTCATCAGCATTAAATACACTACTTTGTCTACTATTAGAAGAATAAGTAATGATTGAGACAACAGCATCCTTAACTTTATTTACTGCTTGAGTGGTTGAATTTTCATTCTTATAGGATGTTTGAGTGACAGTGCCAGAATTATTATTCGTAGCTTGACTTCCTTGTTTTTGTGAAAGTTGTAGTGTTACAAAACTTCCCAAAGCTCCACTTAAAAATCCGATGAGAACAATTACAAAAAATGTAACTCCTTTTTTGTAAAGTGTTTGTAAGTGTTTCATAAACGCCTCCAATTATTTGTTATTTAATTAAAGTATAAACCTATTAACTTAATTCAAACTTAAAAGTTTAAAGTTTTACACAAGTTGTGGATAACTCGCTTTATTCTGTGAATTTGCTAGAAATTTAGGATGATTTTTATGTGTATAAGATGTGAAATGAAGTGTGGATATGATAGAATAGAAGAATGAAAATAAAAATTGTAACAGTGGGAAAATTAAAAGAAAAATACCTTAAAGATGGTATTGCTGAATATGGCAAACGAATTTCACGTTTCGCAAAATTAGAAATGATTGAGCTTGCTGATGAGAAAACTCCAGATAAGGCAAGTGAGTCAGAAAATCACAAAATATTAGAAATAGAGGGAAATCGAATTCTTTCTAAAGTTGGAGAAAGAGATTTTGTTATTGTGTTGGCAATTGAAGGAAAAACTCTCTCTTCAGAAGAATTCAGTAAACAGTTAGAACAAGCTTCTATAAATGGATTTTCTACCCTTACATTTATTATTGGTGGAAGTCTGGGACTATCCCCTGCTGTGAAACATCGAGCGAATCTTTCTGTTAGTTTTGGGCGTTTGACCTTGCCACACCAGTTAATGAGATTAGTCCTTGTTGAACAAATTTATCGTTCTTTTACCATTCAGCAGGGATCCCCTTATCATAAATAGAAGATTGACTTAGCTCTTATTTTTTGATAGAATGGTCATGTTAGGTCTCATAGCTCAGCTGGATAGAGCATTCGCCTTCTAAGCGAACGGTCGCAGGTTCGAATCCTGCTGGGATCAATTTTAGATGCAAAGCTGGGAAAACTCCCAGCTTTTTTCTTAAAAAAGTGCATTTCAGGTGCAAAAAAGTACAGTTGAGAAGAAATTTTTCTTAAAGAATCTTCATTTTGTATAATAAACTTGTAAGTTAATTTACAAGAAAAACAATACAGGAGATTTTATTATGAAAAACATAGTTAAATTGGAACAGTTCAAAAAGCTTACAGAGAAAGAATTGCAGGGAATTCAAGGTGGGGAACAAAGAATTTCAGAATTAATACGTAATCTTATTTTTCCAAGAAAAAAGTAATGAAATAAAGGTAAAGAGTAATGGATTTATTTGGGTTAGGGATAGCTATTTTTTATTTTTTCATTATTAGCAAAAGTTATGAATGGATTTGTAAAATAACTAGAAAAGAACAAATTATTTTTTTATGCTACACATGTATATCAGTTTTGATAATTGAAGAAGTTATCAGTCTAGCATATGTAGATGGTTTTGCTCTGTCTAAATTTTTATTTCCTTTAGTTGTGTATGGTTATTTAAGAAAATTAAAGAAGTATGATAAATACAAAGGAATTTTTATCAGTTTACTATTATCTTTAATATATCACAGTACCCATACTTTTATATCTGTAATCTTGTCTTCTATAACAGGTGATGACTTTGTATTACACTATAAAGGTATATTCTTTCTAGTAGTATTGTTGTTGACTTATTTTGCTATTCTAATAATAATTCGTTATTTTTATCTAGAAATTAAATATTTTGATAAAGATTATCTCTATCCTTTTTTTAAAAAAGTGATAGTAGCATTTGTTTTTTTGCATACTTTATCCTTTGTTTCAGATATAGTGAGTACGGTTCGTCACTTAAATAGTTTTGGAAGTATTTTATCAACTATTGTTTTTATCTGCTTGTTATTGATTTTCTTTGCAATGAATTCTCACAAGGTTCAAGTTGAAAAAGAGATTGCCCTAAAGCAGAAGAAATTTGAACAAAAGCATTTACAGACTTATACTGATGAAATTGTCAAGTTGTATAATGAAATTCGAGGTTTTCGTCATGACTATGCAGGTATGCTTGTCAGCATGCAAATGGCAATTGACAGTGAAGATTTACAGGAAATTGACAGAGTTTATAATGAAGTATTAGTAAAAGCGAATCAAAAACTGCGTTCAGAAAAATATACTTACTTTGATTTGAACAATTTAGAAGATTCAGCTTTACGGAGTTTGATTGCCCAATCCATTGTTTATGCACGAAATAATGATGTAGAATTTACATTGGAAGTAAAGGATGTTATTACTAGATTGTCAATGGATTTACTTGATCTTGTTCGCATCATGAGTATTCTCTTAAACAATGCTGTTGAAGGGGCCGCGGATAGTTACTTGAAACAAATGGAAGTTGCAGTCATTAAAATGGATTTTGAAACAGTTATAGTCATCCAGAATTCATGTAAAATCACTATGACACCTTCAGAAGACCTATTTGCCTTAGGTTTCTCTACCAAGGGAAGAAATAGAGGTCTAGGACTTAATAATGTCAAAGAGATTTTAGATAAGTATGACAACATTATTTTAGAAACAGAGATGGAAGACAACACATTTAGACAAATTATTAGATTTAAGAGGGAATTTGAATGAAAGTATTAATTTTAGAAGATGTTATTGAGCATCAAGTGAGACTTGAGAGAATATTGAATGAAATCTCTGAGGAATCAAATATTCCTATTTCTTACAAGACAACAGGAAAAGTTCGTGAGTTTAAGGAATATATCGAAAATGATGAAGTAAACCAGCTTTATTTCTTAGATATCGATATTCATGGAATTGAGAAAAAGGGTTTTGAAGTGGCACAGTTTATCCGTCATCACAATCCCTATGCTATTATTGTTTTTATTACTAGTCGATCTGAATTTGCTACCTTAACTTACAAATATCAGGTATCAGCCCTAGATTTTGTTGATAAAGACATCAATGATGAATTGTTCAAAAAACGTATCGAGCAGAGTATTTTTTACACTAAGAGTATGCTACTTGAAAACGAAGATGTTGTAGACTATTTTGATTACAACTATAAGGGAAATGATTTGAAAATCCCTTACCATGATATTTTGTATATCGAAACAACAGGTGTTTCTCATAAACTGCGAATTATTGGTAAGAATTTTGCCAAAGAATTTTATGGAACTATGACAGATATTCAGGAAAAGGACAAACATACTCAGAGATTTTATTGCTCTCATAAATCTTTCCTTGCCAATGTGGGAAATGTGAGAGAAATTGATCGAAAGAATCTAGAAGTTGTCTTTTATGAAGATCATCGCTGTCCCATCACTCGTTTGAAAATTCGCAAACTAAAAGATATTCTAGAGAAAAAATCTAAAAAGTGATTGACAATTAGTAAGAAATTGATATAATGGTTATATCTGCTACAGATAGATGGTCCGTTGGTCAAGGGGTTAAGACACCGCCTTTTCACGGCGGTAACACGGGTTCGAATCCCGTACGGACTATTTTATCCGCCATAGCTCAGTTGGTAGTAGCGCATGACTGTTAATCATGATGTCGTAGGTTCGAGTCCTACTGGCGGAGTCAGATAAAAAGAACACTACTCGGTGTTCTTTTTTTATTCTTAGTTTGCATCACCACCTAGCATTTTCATAAGGAAGTCTGTCATTTCTTGCGGGCTTTCTTTTTTTCCGTGAGCAATCCAAGTCTGGCAAACTCCAAATAGGGCATTTGTTAGATAAATGCTGCTGTATTCTAATTCAATTGGATTTAGTTGTAGTTTCATAAAGCGCTTCTGAAGGTCTGTGCTAAGCATAATGTGAAGCTTATTTCTCAAGAAATTTTGGATTTCTTTTGTACCATTTTCAGATAAGAGTGCAGCTAATAGTGGTTCAGACTCTAAATATTCAAATACTTCTAAAATAGCATCTCTTTTATGATGAGCATATTTTTGGAAAATATACTCAAAGGTATGAAATAGCTTACTTTGGTAATGTTCAATCATATCATACTTATCCTTGTAGTGAGTGTAAAAGCTGGAACGACTAATTCCGGCTTTTTCTGCTAACTTGACAGTAGAAATTTGATCAAAGGGTTGGTCCATCAATAATTGAACCATGGCATTTTCGATAATGCGTTTTGTTTTTAAACGTTTGTTACTTTCTTTCATAATTCCTCCTTGTAGACAAATTAGACAATATGTCTAAAAAATAATTTTTTACCTTGAAATTTGGATTTTTTGATGTATAATCTATTATATCAAAATTTTAGACAATATGTGTAAAAAAGGAGGAAACATGTTTAAAGAATGGAAAGCAATATTTAAAAAACCGACCTTTATCATTGTAATGATAGGGATTTCTCTCATTCCAGCTTTATACAATATCATATTTTTATCATCTATGTGGGATCCATATGGTCAATTGTCAGAGTTACCTGTAGCAGTTGTCAATAAAGATAAGGAAGCTTCTTATAATGGACAGATAATGACAATAGGTGAAGACATGGTGTCTAATTTAAAAGAAAATAAGGCTTTAGATTTTCATTTTGTTAATGAAGAGGAAGGGGAAAAAGGGCTAGAAGATGGTGATTACTACATGGTAGTGACTTTACCAAGTGACTTGTCTGAAAAAGCTGCTTCTATCCTAACAAATCATCCTGAACAGATGCAGATTGATTATCAGACCTCAAGTGGGCATAGCTTTATTGCAAGCAAGATGAGTGATTCTGCAATGACACAATTAAAACAAACCGTTTCTACTAATTTAACTGAAACGTATACCAAGGTTTTATTTCAAAAAATGAATGACTTGAAGTCTGGAGTAAACAAGGCAGCTGATGGAAGTGAACAATTGGCTAATGGAGCGAATCAGTTGGTGACGGGAAGTCAAACATTGACGGAAAATCTTAATACTTTAGCAAACTCAACTGTAACTTTTTCAAATGGAGCAGATCAATTTACAAAAGGTTTATCTAGCTATGTATCTGCAATAGAGCAATTACATATTGGTTTAGGAACTTTTAATAGTGGTTTACAAAGTTATACAAAAGCCGTCTCACAAGTTGACACTGGACTTGGTCAATTAGCGTCAAAAACTCCTGAGTTGGTGACAGGTGTAAATCAGCTAAATACAGGTATAAAGTCCTACACAAGTGGCGTTTCACAACTAGATACAGGTCTCAATCAATTTTCAGTTGGTGTAAATGCTTATACAAGTAGTGTAGAAAAACTTTCTAATGGAACAAGTCAATTATCCAATCAATCAGATACACTAAGAGATGGAATAGAGCAATTAAACACTGGTATTAAAGAAATTTCAAGTCAATTAAAGTCCTCATCTCAACAAAATGAACAAATTACTCAATTGGCAACTAGTCTAGGAGAACTGAATAAAACACTACAAGCTCTTACGATAGCAGATAATACTCAACTGAAAAAGACATTATCAGAAGCTTTGCCAAATCTAACAACTCTTGCACAGGATATTGTGACCAAAAGTCAGACAGAACAAGAGAAAACTATAGCTAACCTTCAATCAACAGCTACTTATCAATCTCTCACAGAGGAACAGAAGAAAGAACTGACAGAAGCTATTTCTAAAAATTCTAATTCTACTATTGAGTCAGCAAAAACAATTTTAACGACAGTAGGAGGATTGAAAGAAAGTATAGAGAATTCAGAACAACAAGTATCTAATCTATCTGATGTGCAGACGAAGGCAAATAAACTTTTACCTGCAGCATCTAGCTCCTTGACAACCTTGTCAAATAGATTTACAACATTACAAACTTCTGTAAATAATCAGTTAGTTCCTGGAAGTCAGTCAATTGAAAAAGGAGTTGTAAAATATACTAAAGGACTAGATACTATTTCTATTGGTGCTAATCAACTAAGTGAAAAGAATGCAAGTTTAACAACTAGTCTAGATCAATTAGTTTCTGGATCAAGTAAGTTGACACAAAACACATCAACCTTGACAGCTGGAGTAGATGCGTTAGCTGGAAAAGCTCCAGAATTAGTATTAGGTATAGAAAGTTTGTCATCTGGTTCTGCTCAATTGAATAATAAGAGTCCAGAGTTAATAGCAGGTCTTACTACATTACAATTTGGCTCTGGTCAATTAACAGATAAATCAACACAGTTACTTTCTGCAGCATCTCAACTAGGAAGTGGTGCTATGAAGATTGCAGATGGTACTGGAAAACTAGCAGAAGGTGGAACAAGCTTAACCTCCGGTCTTGAAGATTTACAGACAGGAGTTGATTCATTAGGACAAGGATTAGGAAATGCTAATAATCAGCTCAAATCAGCTTCAACAGAATCTGAAAATGCAGAAACATTATCTGAGCCTCTAGTTCTTTCAAAAAGAGATAATGATCAAGTTCCTGTAAATGGGATTGCCATGGCTCCTTATATGATATCAGTTGCTCTTTTTGTTGCTGCTATATCTACCAATATGATTTTTGCGAAGTTACCTTCTGGACGTCATCCAGAGAGTCGTTGGGCTTGGTTGAAGTCTCGTTCTGAAATAAATGGGATTATAGCTATCTTAGCAGGTGTTTTAGTTTATGGAGGTGTCCATCTTATTGGATTGACTGCTAATCATGAGATGAGAACCTTGATTCTAATTATAATTACAAGTTTAGCTTTCATGTCTATGGTAACAGCTTTAACAACTTGGAATAGCCGTTTAGGAGCCTTCTTCTCTCTTATTTTACTATTATTACAGTTAGCATCAAGCGCAGGGACCTACCCCCTTGCTTTGACAAATGATTTCTTTAAAGGTATCAATCCATGGTTACCAATGAGTTACTCTGTATCAGGCTTACGACAAACAATCTCTATGACAGGAAATATTCATCACCAAGTGATTTTCCTTATTATAACACTAGCTTTCTTTACTGCATTAGGTATGTTAGCTTATAAACCTAAGAAAATGCAAGAAGATTAAAAAAAATCGACCAATTTCTTGGTCGATTTTTATGTCATAGATGAATTTCGTTTGTAATTATAGATTCCAAAAAGTAGAAGGGCAGTTACTGAGCAGACTGCTCCAATAACAAAACCATTGGGAATGAAGGAAAGTGTAATGGTTCCTTTTCCTTTTGGAACATCAATCTTCATAAAACCAGTTTGAGCCTGCTTGATTTCAAGTTTTTTTCCATCTTGATAAGCAGACCAACCTTTGTCATAAGGAATGGTAAAGAAAATAGAGCTATCTTGTTTGACTTCATATGTAGCAAAGACTTTATTTTTAGAGGTAGATACTTCTACAGGTTGTTCTTTAATCTTTTGGATTGCCTCAGTCAAAGCTTGGGTATCTAAACGATAGAAGGTTGGAGTTTCAAATGACACTTGAGAATTTCCAGGGAAGCTAACACTGATATTGAAAGTTTTTTGTTCTTCAGTATAACCCAAGTTAAAAAAGTTAAAGGTATTGTCAGTAGTATAAGTCTTCTTTTCTCCATTGACAAGGATGTCAATTTTCTTTTGTTTATCATTAGTAAAATGAAGGTTTGCAAAAGAGAGATAGACTTGACTATTTTGAGGAACCTCAATCTGATAATCAATCCTTGCATCCTCATTCGTAGAACTTGTGATGCTTGTTAAACCATTAGAATTATCTTTTTTATCATATGCTATTGGATAGAAATAATCTAAGTTGAGATTAGCAAGCTGGTTTATAAATAAAGCCTGATTATCCAGAGTATGATTATTAAAGTTTACATCTTTGTAAATAGATTGTGTAGCAAAAGCAATGGGGAGAGAAAGTTGGTTTTTATATAAGGTTAAATGATCCTTTTGATAAATCTCTTGAAAACCATATTTATCAAGGGGAGTTTCTGAAATGTTGTACTGGATTCCAAATAAACTGTCCGCCAAAATGCTGTTATTTGCATAACGGAGATTGAGGTTGGTTCCAGAGGATTTAAATCCAAGCTTGTCCAAACTAGTACTAGCTGAACGATTTCGTACAGATGAGAATTGAGAGATTCCATTGTAATTAAATTTCATACTGTCATTTCCAGTTTGAATTTGCAGTTTCTCAGTACGTGTAAATGGATTGTCAATTTGCTTTATAATAGTTTCCATAGCAGTGACATCTCTATTATAGGCACTGCTAGAAGCAAAGGCCCATTCTTTAGCTATTCCTTCCATTTGAGAAGAAGCATTTAAGCTTATCTCAGCTGTTATAAATAAAGATAAAAGAATTGCAAATAGATTTACAGAGATAAATTTTCTGATGACTGCAAGGAGTAAAAGTGAATAAACTAGTAGAAATTCAAGAGTGAGTAGGATATTTAAATCTGTTAAAAAAGAATAGTGTGATTTAAAGTATACAGTAGCTAAAAATCCTGTCAGTATAAGAAAAAGGGAGACAAATAGATTCCAGAACTTAATTTCATTCAGACGATTTAAGACTTCTGATGAAGTATAAATTAACAGAGTAGAAAAGATCCAAGCATAGCGATGCAAAAACATATTTGGGGTATGCATCCCTTGCCAAAATAAATCAAGTGCCTCTATGTAAAAGCTTGTTATTAAAAAAGTGAAGAAGAGTGCATAGATAAGTTTCACGTGAAACTTTATAGATTTTATTGTGAAAAATAGAATGGTTAAAATAAAAGGAAGCAGTCCAACAAAAATCATTGGTATAGATCCATACTTAGTTGTATCAAAAGATCCAATGAATTGTTTTGCGAAAATATCTAAATACCAGCTACTGTCTGTTTTTAATTTTGTGATGGCAGTTAACTTCTCCCCATGAGTTTGTAAATCAAACAATGTAGGAAGAGTCATCATCAAACTAGCCATTCCTGCTAAAAAGGAGGTAACAACAAAATCAAGAAAAGATGATTTTCGATTTTTAAAGTCCCATGAAATTTGGCAGAGATACCAGAAAATAAGAAACAATGCTGTCATATATCCAAAATAATAGTTTTGAATAAACAAAATTGACAGACTTGTAAAGTATAGTAGACGCTTCTTTTGTGTTATAAGTATGTGTAAGCCAGTTATAATTAAAGGAATTAAGATAAAAACATCTAACCAGGTTTTTATCTCTAACTGACTGACAGTGAAGCTCATTAAAGCATAGGAAGTGGATAAGGCCAGTTTTAAAGGTTGAGGGATAGATTGAAATAATTTATTTAAACTAAAGAAGGTTGACAGACCAATCAATCCAAATTTTAATAGAGTGGTCAGATAAACAGCATCTGGCATATTCGACAGATTAAAAAAGTAAACTAGGGGTGAGAGAAAACTACCTAAGTAATAACTAGATAGAGCATAGAAATTCAGTCCGAGGCCACTTGTAAAGGTGTAAAACAAACTACCATTTCCATGTAGAATATTCCGTAAAGCCACATCAAAAATAACGTATTGATGGAAACCATCTCCTAATAGTGGAGATGTATCACTATTCCAGTAGATACCTTGAGATAGATATACTCCAGACATAATCACTACAGGAATGATGAAAGAAATAAAATAGGTCCAATATGTTTTAAAAAATGATTTCATGTTACCTCATAGAATGATAGAAAACTCAGTTGGTTAACCCAACTGAGTTTTGAAGTCTTATTTAGTCTTTCCAAAGGTCTTTGACTTTTGCTTGTACTTCTGCATTTTCTAGGAATTCATCATAAGTCTCATCAATACGATCGATGACGCCATTTTTAGATAAGACAATGATATGGTTAGCTAGAGTTTGAATAAACTCGTGGTCATGACTGGCAAAGATGATGGATTCTTTAAAGTTTTTCAATCCATCGTTTAAGCTTGAGATAGATTCCAAGTCCAAGTGATTTGTTGGATCATCAAGTACAAGGACGTTTGATTTCAAAAGCATAAGTTTTGAAAGCATGACACGCACTTTTTCTCCCCCTGACAAGACGTTTACAGGTTTGTTAACCTCATCACCAGAAAAGAGCATACGCCCAAGGAAACCACGTAGGAAAGTATTGTCATCTTCTTCTTTACTTGCAAATTGACGCAACCAGTCAAGGATCGACTCTCCCCCTGCAAAATCGGCCGAGTTGTCTTTTGGTAAGTAAGAACGGCTAGTAGTAACTCCCCACTTGACAGTTCCTTCATAGTCGATGTCACCCATAATTGCGCGAATTAATGCAGTCGTTTGGATGTCATTTTGTCCGATAAGAGCTGTTTTATCACCTGGACGCAAAATGAAACTAATATTGTCTAGGATAGTTTCACCATCAATCTTTACAGTTAGATTTTCTACTGTCAAGAGATCATTACCAATCTCACGTTCTGCTTTAAAGTTGATAAATGGGTATTTACGACTAGATGGCACAATCTCTTCTAATTCAATCTTGTCAAGCATTTTTTTACGAGACGTTGCCTGTCTTGACTTAGAAGCATTGGCAGAGAATCGAGCAACGAATTCTTGCAATTGCTTAATTTTTTCTTCTGCCTTGGCATTACGGTCTGCTAGCAATTTAGCAGCAAGCTCAGAAGATTCCTTCCAGAAGTCGTAGTTTCCGACATAGAGTTTGATTTTTCCAAAGTCAAGGTCGGCCATATGAGTACATACTTTGTTTAAGAAGTGGCGGTCATGGGATACAACGATAACGGTGTTATCAAAGTCAATCAAGAAGTCTTCTAGCCAAGTAATGGATTGAATATCCAGACCGTTGGTTGGCTCGTCCAAGAGAAGAACATCTGGTTTGCCAAAAAGTGCTTTGGCAAGGAGAACCTTCACTTTTTCACCATTGGCCAATTCGCTCATGTTTTGATAGTGCAATTCTTCTGGAATGTTAAGATTTTGAAGTAATTGAGATGCTTCGCTCTCTGCCTCCCAACCTCCAAGTTCGGCAAATTCACCTTCAAGTTCAGCTGCACGAACACCATCTTCATCGGAAAAATCTTCCTTCATGTAAATAGCATCTTTTTCTTTCATGATGCTATATAGTTTTTCATTTCCCATGATAACGACATCAATGACACGTTCATCTTCATAGTCAAAATGATTTTGACGGAGGACAGAGAGACGTTCATCTGGACCAAGAGAGATGTGACCAGTTGTAGGTTCGATATCACCAGCTAGAATTTTTAAGAATGTAGACTTCCCAGCACCATTAGCACCAATTAATCCGTATGTATTTCCTTCTGTAAATTTGATGTTGACATCATCAAAAAGTTTGCGATCACTAAAACGTAGTGAAACATCAGATACTGTAAGCAATGTTTTTCTCCTATAATATGTAATACATTTATTCTACTAGAAAAGAGAGAAATATTCAAATTTTTATTTGTCAATTTTATGTCAACTAAGTTTACAGTTTTGTTTACAACGAGGGAGATCTTTGATTTGAATAATTTTCTGTTATTTTAACAAAAAAATGCTATAATTGAAGAGACCATTTCGAAGGAGAAAAAAATGACGAAACCCATTATTTTAACAGGAGACCGTCCAACAGGGAAACTGCATATTGGACATTATGTTGGTAGTCTAAAAAATAGAGTATTACTACAGGAAGAAGATAAGTATGAGATGTTTGTTTTTTTGGCGGACCAACAAGCCTTGACAGATCACGCCAAAGATCCTCAAACGATTGTAGAGTCTATTGGGAATGTTGCCTTGGATTACCTAGCAGTTGGATTGGATCCAAGTAAATCAACTATCTTTATTCAAAGTCAGATTCCAGAGTTGGCTGAGCTGTCTATGTACTATATGAATTTGGTGTCACTAGCTCGTTTGGAGCGTAATCCGACAGTAAAAACAGAGATTGCTCAAAAAGGATTTGGGGAAAGTATTCCGACAGGTTTTTTGGTTTATCCAATCGCTCAGGCAGCAGATATCACAGCCTTTAAGGCTAATTATGTTCCTGTAGGGACAGACCAAAAACCAATGATTGAACAAACTCGTGAGATTGTTCGTTCCTTTAATCATGCTTATAATTGTGAGGTCTTGGTAGAGCCGGAAGGTATTTATCCAGAAAATGAGAGAGCAGGACGTTTGCCTGGTTTAGATGGAAATGCTAAAATGTCTAAATCCCTTAATAATGGTATTTATCTAGCTGATGATGCGGATACGTTGCGTAAAAAAGTCATGAGTATGTATACTGATCCGGATCATATTCGAGTGGAGGATCCAGGTAAGATTGAAGGAAATATGGTTTTCCATTATCTAGACGTGTTTGGTCGTCCAGAAGATGCTCCAGAAATTGCGGATATGAAAGAACATTATCAACGTGGTGGTCTTGGTGATGTGAAGACGAAACGTTATCTACTTGAAATATTAGAACGCGAACTTGGCCCTATTCGTGAGCGCCGTATCGAATTTGCTAAGGATATGGGTGAAGTATACAATATGCTTCAAAAAGGTAGTGAAAAAGCGCGTGAGGTTGCAGGGCAAACTCTATCTGAAGTTAAGAGAGCAATGGGACTAAATTATTTTAAATAATAGATAAAATATGAATCGTAAAACTATCTCTTCCATAGGATTACAGAGATAGTTTTTTTATGATTTCTACCATAAATATAATTGACAAATTTTCATAGAATGGTATGATAGATACAATACAAAAAGAGTCAAGCTCAAAAAGAAAGAAAAGAGGAAACTTCAATGTCTAATTGGGATACTAAATTTTTAAAAAAAGGTTTTACCTTTGATGATGTATTGCTCATTCCAGCAGAAAGTCATGTGTTGCCAAATGATACAGATTTAACAACAAAATTGGCAGATAATCTGACTTTAAATATCCCAATTATTACAGCCGCCATGGATACAGTCACAGAAAGTCAAATGGCTATCGCCATTGCTCGTGCGGGTGGTCTTGGAGTAATCCATAAAAACATGTCAATTGCGCAACAAGCAGATGAAGTTCGCAAGGTAAAACGTTCTGAAAATGGTGTTATTATTGATCCATTCTTCTTGACTCCAGAACATACCATTGCTGAGGCAGACGAACTGATGGGACGTTACCGTATCAGTGGTGTTCCAGTTGTAGAAACACTTGAAAATCGTAAATTGGTTGGTATTCTAACAAATCGAGACCTTCGCTTTATTTCAGATTACAATCAACCAATCTCAAACCATATGACCAGTGAAAATCTTGTTACTGCTCCTGTTGGTACAGATCTTGCAACAGCTGAAAATATTCTTCAAGAACACCGTATTGAAAAACTTCCTTTGGTTGACGAAGAAGGCCGTCTTTCTGGCTTGATTACTATTAAGGACATTGAAAAAGTTATTGAGTTTCCAAATGCTGCCAAAGATGAATTTGGTCGTCTTCTAGTTGCTGGTGCGGTGGGTGTCACTTCAGATACATTTGAACGTGCAGAGGCTCTCTTTGAAGCAGGAGCCGACGCAATTGTTATTGATACTGCACATGGTCACTCTGCTGGAGTTTTGCGTAAAATTGCTGAAATTCGTGCTCATTTCCCAGACCGTACTTTGATTGCTGGTAATATTGCAACTGCGGAAGGTGCGCGTGCTCTTTATGATGCGGGTGTGGATGTTGTCAAAGTCGGGATTGGACCAGGTTCTATCTGTACTACTCGTGTGATTGCAGGTGTAGGTGTCCCACAAGTGACAGCAATTTATGATGCGGCAGCAGTTGCGCGCGAATATGGAAAAACGATTATTGCTGATGGTGGAATCAAGTATTCTGGAGATATTGTAAAAGCCCTTGCTGCAGGTGGAAATGCAGTTATGCTTGGTTCAATGTTTGCTGGAACAGACGAGGCACCAGGTGAAACTGAAATTTTCCAAGGACGCAAGTTCAAGACTTACCGTGGTATGGGATCAATCGCTGCAATGAAGAAAGGTTCAAGTGACCGCTACTTCCAAGGTTCTGTTAATGAAGCAAACAAACTCGTTCCAGAAGGAATCGAAGGTCGTGTTGCCTATAAAGGCGCAGCAGCTGATATTGTCTTCCAAATGATTGGCGGTATTCGCTCTGGTATGGGTTACTGTGGTGCAGCTAACCTTAAAGAATTGCACGACAACGCTCAATTTATTGAAATGTCTGGGGCTGGTTTGAAAGAAAGCCATCCTCATGATGTACAAATCACTAATGAGGCGCCAAACTACTCCATGTAAGAAGTAAAAAAGAACTCCTGAAATTCAGGAGTTCTTTTTACAGAGGTGTCAATTTTAATTTACAGATATTTTACCGTTTTGGATGTTGAAAATACTAAGATTTTCTGGCAAGTTTTGCAAGTGGTCTAAACTTGTTGTCGTGATGAAGGTTTGGATAGATTGTGAAATAGTTTCTAGTAATTTTAATTGTCGTGTGTTGTCAAGTTCGCTCATAACATCGTCAAGCAAGAGTATTGGAGACTCGTTGGTAATACTTTCCATTAGTTCAATCTCTGCTAGTTTGATAGAAAGTACAAGACTACGATGTTGCCCTTGACTTCCAAAATTAGCATCCATACCATTGATATAGAAAGCAATATCATCTCGATGAGGGCCAACACCAGTATTCTTTTTAAATAAATCTCTTGATCTACTTTTCTCTAAAGCTATTTTAAAAGAATCCATTAAGACTTTTTCATTAGTGAAGTTGACAGTTGATTGATAAAATATTGACAACTTTTCTGATTGATTTGAAATTTCTAAGTGTTTTTTTTGACCAAATTTTTCTAAGTCTTTAATGAATTTTATCCGATGCTTTATGACGCGACAACCATACTCTACTAACTGATCATCTAAGACCGACATAAATGTTTCGTCAATCTTTTGGCTGGATTTTAGGTAGGTATTTCTTTGTTTGAGTATATGGTTGTAGTTTGACAAGTCTGACAAGTAGATTGGTTTAATTTGTCCCAGTTCTATATCTATAAACTTTCGACGAACGGAGGGCGCTCCTTTAATTAACTGGAGATCTTCAGGTGCAAAGAGAACCACATTCATATGTCCGATGTAGTCTGAGAGGCGAGCTTGTTTTAAATGATTGACTTTAGTCACACGCCCTTTCGGTGTTAGATCAATTTCTAGAGGGATAGAACCTGTTTTTTTCTGTAGCAAGCCAGAAAGATGGAGTTGTTCTTCATCAAAATGAATGAGATTTTTATCTGTCCGAGTACGATGACTACGTGTTAAGGCCAAGAAATAGATTGCTTCTAGAATATTGGTTTTTCCTTGAGCATTTTGGCCTAAAAAGACGTTTAATTTTGGATTGAAATCAATTTTTGCCTCTTTGTAGTTTCGAAAGGTTTTTATTGTTAAATGCTGGAGCCACATGATTATCTTCCTGGAAAACGTGGAGCTTGTTTGGCTTTAGGTGATGAAGTAGTTTTTTGTTTATCTTTCTTTACACCCTTATTCATCTCTTTGACAAGTTTAGCAATCCGCTCTTTTTCAATCTTATCTGCTTGGTATTCTTCTTGCTCTTTTAAACTTGGTTGTGTCAAGGTGATGTCAATCTTTAAATCAGGAATGTCAATCGTATCTCCAATACGGATTTTTTTTCCACGTCTATTTTCTAATTCACCATTAAAGTAAACTTGATGCTCCATTAAAAAGGATTTAATAGCACCACCGCTCTGTATAATTCCAAGCTCTTTTAGAAGGGCTTGGAGCGTAATAAATTCTTCAAATAATTTGTATTCCATAATTCACCTCAATCTTTGGTATTATACCATATTTTCCCTGAAATAACTGAAGGAAAGTCAGTCAAAATGAAAACGATTTTACTTTTAAAAGCTATAAAGAGAACAGGAAAAATTTTCTTTTTCATGATATAATAGAGTTCTATATGTAGGGAGGTAAGGTATGGAGTTAGTGCCTGGAATTTCAGCACATTTTGTTCAATCCAAAAAGTTTAAAACTAATAAAATCACTGTTCGTTTTACTGCTCCCTTATCTCTTGAGACAGTAGCAGGACGCATGTTAAGTGCGAGTATGTTGGAGACTGCCAATAAAGCTTACCCAACATCTCAAGCATTTCGCAGATACTTGGCAAGTTTGTATGGGACAGATATTTCTACGAGTGCTTATCGTAGAGGACAGGCACATATTCTTGATTTAACATTTACCTACGTGCGGGATGAGTTTTTGAGTAAAAAAAATGTGCTGACTTCTCGAATTTTGGAATTAGTGAAACAGACTTTATTTGCGCCCTTAGTTCTAGATGGAGCCTTTGAGCCAGCCTTGTTTGAAATTGAAAAAAAACAATTATTGGCTAGCTTAGCTACTGATATGGATGATTCATTTTATTTTGCTCATAAGGAGTTGGATAGCTTGTTCTTCCATGATGAGCGCCTTCAATTAAGATACAGTGATTTACGAAAACGTATTTCAAATGAGTCTCCAAAAAGTAGTTATACTTGCTTTCAAGATGCTCTGAAAAATGATCGAATTGATTTCTTTTTCTTGGGTGATTTTAATGAAGTAGAAGTGAAGGAGTGGTTGAGGTCATTCTCTTTTACTGGGCGTCAAATCGATGTCAAGCCTCAGTACAAACAACCATATTCAAACGTCCTTCGGGAAGGAATGGTTCGTAAGAATGTGGGTCAATCCGTTTTGGAATTGGCTTACCATTGTTCTACGAGCTATGGAGACAAGCATCATTTGGCCATGGTAGTAATGAATGGTCTATTAGGTGGTTTTGCTCACTCTAAGCTTTTTACAAATGTTCGGGAAAATGCTGGTCTAGCCTACACTATCTCCAGTCAATTGGACTTGTTTAGTGGCCAATTGAGGATGTATGCTGGCATTGATCGGGGAAATCGCAATCAAGCCAGAAAATTGATGAATCATCAATTACTTGAACTAAAAAAAGGTAATTTTACAGATTTGGAGATTGAACAGACCAAGGAGATGATTCGCAGAACCTTGTTGCTTGCGCAAGATAGTCAGACCTCACTAATCGAGCGAGTTTATTTGAATAGTCTGTTAGGGAAATCCACATCAGATTTTGACAGTTGGGTTGAAAAATTAAACCAAGTTGACAAAGAAGCTATCTGCAAAGCAGCAAATAGTGTTCGGTTACAAGCGATATACTTTATGGAAGGAATAGAATGACACCAGTTACCTTTGAAGAAAAATACTATCCTGCTGTAAAGGAGACGGTTTATCAGACTCGTCTATCAAATGGATTGA
Organism: Streptococcus oralis; assembly: GCF_004127215.1. Lineage (GTDB taxonomy): Bacteria > Bacillota > Bacilli > Lactobacillales > Streptococcaceae > Streptococcus > Streptococcus oralis_BD. Next base: position 33,958 of record NZ_QEWJ01000007.1, read on the forward strand.
CAGTGTCTCTCCTTCCTAAGAAACAATTTAATGAAGTTTACGGGGTTGTAACAGTTCAATTTGGATCAGTAGACACAAGCTTTACAATATCTGAAAAAGGTTTACAGTCTTATCCAGCTGGAATTGCACATTTTCTTGAACATAAACTGTTTGAGAGAGAAAATGCTGAAGATATTATGGAGTCTTTTACATGCTTGGGAGCTGATAGCAATGCTTTTACAAGTTTTACAAAGACGAGTTATTTGTTTTCAACAATAGATCAGTTATCAGAAAATTTGGATTTGCTTGAAGAATTGGTAACAGTTGCGCATTTTACAGAAGAGTCAGTTGAGAGAGAGCGGGAAATTATCCAACAGGAACGTGAGATGTACCAAGACGATCCAGATTCGCGTCTGTTTTTTGCAACCTTAGCAAATCTTTATCCCAATACTCCTCTGGCAACCGATATTGTTGGAAGTGAAAAATCAATTAACAATATTCAGCTAAATGACTTAAAAGATAACTTTACAGCCTTTTACAAACCTGTCAATATGTCTTTGTTTTTAGTTGGAAATTTTGATGTAGATACGGTTGAGAAGTATTTTTCGCAAAAGAAACTTGGAGACTTGGAAGAAATAGTAGTAAGGAAGGAGAAGCTTACTTTACAAGCTGTCAAAGAAACAGATAGCCTTTGGATGGAAGTTTCTTCACCAAAGCTTGCTGTTGGAATTAGGGGAGCAGGTGAGGTGGCAGAAGAAGATTGCTACCGTTATAATGTTTTGCTAAAATTACTGTTTACGATGATGTTTGGTTGGACTTCTGAGCGATTTCAAAAGTTATATGAGACAGGGAAGTTGGATGCCTCGCTGTCCTTAGAGGTAGAAGTGAATAGTCGCTTTCATTTTGTGATGTTGACGATGGATACCAAGGAGCCTGTTTCGTTGTCGCATCAATTTCGAAAGGCTATTCTCAACTTCACGAAAGATTCAGATCTTACAGAGGAACATCTGGATCTTGTTAAGAGTGAGATGTTTGGGGAATTTTTCAGTAGTATGAACTCCTTGGAGTTTATTGCGACACAGTATGAACCAGTCGACAAAGGGGAAACTATTTTTGATTTACCAAAAATTTTACAAGAAATTACTTTAGACGATGTTCTTGAAGCTGGGCATCGTTTGATAGATGATGGTGATTTGATTGATTTTACTATCTTTCCATCCTAAAATAGATAAGAATTATTAGTTAAGAAGGAATGTTAAGTATGAGAAAAAAAACGATTGGTGAGGTTCTGCGTTTAGCCAGAATTAATCAGGGATTGAGTATAGAAGAACTGCAGGCAAAAACGGATATTCAGATGAATTTATTAGAGGCTATGGAGGCTGATGATTTTGATCGCCTTCCTAGTCCATTTTATGCTCGTTCTTTTTTAAGAAAATATGCCTGGGCGGTTGAATTGGACGAGCGAATCATTTTGGATGCCTATGATTCGGGAAGCATGATTACCTATGAAGAGGTCGATGTTGATGAAGAAGACTTGTCTGGTCGTAGACGATCAAATAAGAAAAAAACGTCTTATCTCCCTCTGTTTTACTTCGTTCTGTTTGCTTTGTCGATTTTAATTTTTGTGACCTATTATGTTTGGAATTATATCCAGACTCAACCAATGCGCCCTTCTTCAGCTAATTATAGTGTTGTGAACTCAACTAGTTCAACAACCTCGTCTAGTTCATCTTCTAGCAGTCAGACGTCTAGCACATCTTCTACCCTAGAATCAAAAATTACGGTTTCGGGTGAGGGCAATCATATTGAGGCACACTATAAATCAAGTAAGGAAATAGCTATCATTCAACTGGCAGTTTCAGATACAACTAGCTGGATTAGTGTTTCAGGGAGTGACCTTGAAGGTGGTGTGACCTTGTCATCAGACAATAAAAACGCAAAAACAACAGTTTCGACGAAAAATCCTGTGACGATTACTTTAGGTGTAGTGAAGGGAGTTACTTTAACTGTGGATAATCAAACAATCGATACTTCCAAGCTGACAACTCAGACTGGAACTGTGACACTTACATTCACTACAAATTAAGGAAGAACCAATGAAAAAAGAACAAATCCCTAATGTATTAACTATTGGTAGAATTCTCTTTATACCTCTCTTTATTCTTGTTTTGACTTTGGGTCATTCACAAGGTAGTCACCTGCTGGCAGCGATTATCTTTGCAGTTGCTAGTGTAACGGATTATCTTGATGGCTATCTTGCTCGTAAATGGAATGTGGTTAGCAACTTTGGAAAGTTTGCAGATCCAATGGCTGATAAGTTGTTGGTTATGTCAGCTTTTATCATGTTGATTGAGTTGGGTATGGCTCCAGCTTGGGTTGTTGCTATTATCATCTGCCGTGAACTCGCTGTGACAGGTCTACGTCTGTTGCTCGTTGAGACAGGAGGGACAGTTCTAGCAGCAGCGATGCCAGGGAAAATCAAAACCTTTAGTCAAATGTTTGCGATTATCTTTTTGCTCTTACATTGGAATTTAATTGGGCAACTGTTGCTTTATATCGCTTTGTTTTTTACTATCTACTCTGGTTATGATTATTTCAAGGGTAGCGCTCATGTATTCAAAGGGACGTTTGGTTCGAAATGAAATCGATTATTGAAGTAAAAGACCTGTCTTTTCGTTATAAGGAAGACCAAGATCATTATGATGTTAATAATGTCTCGTTTCACGTGAAACGTGGGGAGTGGCTCTCAATTGTAGGTCATAATGGGAGTGGAAAGTCAACAACTATTCGTTTGATTGATGGTTTGCTTGAAGCAGAGTCTGGAGAAATCTGGATAGATGACCAACTGCTGTCTTCTGAGAATGTTTGGGACTTGCGCCGACAAATTGGCATGGTTTTTCAAAATCCAGATAATCAATTTGTGGGGGCAACTGTTGAAGATGATGTCGCCTTTGGCTTAGAAAACCAGGGACTTCCTCGTGAAGAAATGAAGAAGAGAGTAGCTGAATCCTTGGAGTTAGTGGGTATGCTGGACTTTAAGAAGAGAGAACCAGCTCGCTTATCTGGTGGACAAAAACAACGGGTGGCCATTGCAGGAGTTGTTGCTTTGAGACCAGCTATTTTGATTCTGGACGAGGCTACAAGTATGTTGGATCCCGAGGGGCGAAGAGAACTGATTCAGACAGTTCAAGAGATTCGAAAAGACTACCAGATGACAGTCGTCTCCATTACGCATGACTTGGAAGAAGTTGCGATGAGTGATCGTGTCTTGGTCATGAAAAAAGGCCAAGTGGAGTCAACCAGCAGCCCAAGAGAACTTTTTTCTCGGGCTGATCTTGACCAGATAGGCTTAGATGATCCCTTTACGAATCAACTGAGAGAATCTTTGAGAGAGACTGGCTATCAGTTGCCGGATGGCTATTTGACAGAAGGAGAGCTAGAGGACAAACTATGGGAATTACTCTAGAAAATGTGAGCTTTACCTATCAAGAGGGAACCCCCCTATCTTCATCAGCCTTGACTGATGTTTCCTTGACGATTGAGGATGGCTCCTATACAGCTTTGATAGGACATACAGGTAGTGGAAAATCGACGATTTTACAGCTTTTAAATGGCCTATTGGTACCAAGTAAGGGTTCTGTTCGAGTTTTTGATACTGTCATTACTCCTACATCAACCAATAAAGAAATTCGACAGATTCGAAAGCAAGTCGGTCTAGTGTTTCAATTTGCTGAAAATCAGATTTTCGAAGAGACTGTTTTGAAAGATGTTGCGTTTGGACCACAAAATTTTGGAGTTTCTGAGGAGGAAGCCAAGAAAATTGCGCGTGAAAAGTTAGCCTTGGTGGGCATTGCTGAGTCACTCTTTGAGAGGAGTCCATTTGAACTTTCGGGTGGTCAGATGAGACGTGTGGCTATAGCAGGGATGCTAGCGATGGAGCCTACTGTCTTGGTTTTGGATGAGCCAACAGCTGGACTAGATCCTTTGGGCAGAAAAGAATTGATGACCCTGTTTAAAAAACTTCACCATGCTGGAATGACAATCGTTCTGGTAACGCATTTGATGGATGACGTAGCTGAGTATGCTGATCAGGTTTACGTTATGGAAAAGGGGTGCTTGGTCAAAAGTGGCAAACCAAGTGATGTCTTCCAAGATGTAGCCTCTATGGAAAATGTGCAGTTAGGTGTGCCTAAAATCACAGCCTTTTGTAAACGTTTGGCAGATAGAGGTGTAGCTTTTAACAAACTGCCAATCAAGATAGAGGAGTTTAAGGAGTCGCTAAATGGATAGTATGATTTTAGGGCGATATATACCAGGAGATTCCATCATTCATCGCTTGGATCCCCGTAGTAAATTACTCGCTATGATCCTGTTGATTTTGATTGTATTTTGGGCTAATAATCCCCTCGCCAATCTCATTCTTTTTGTAGCAACAGGTATATTTATCGCTTTGTCGGGCGTTTCCCTCTCATTTTTTGTTCAGGGATTAAAATCCATGTTTTTCTTGATTGCTTTTACGACTCTATTTCAACTCTTTTTCATTTCAAGTGGAAATGTCTTATTTGAGTTTTCTTTTATAAGAATAACGGATTATGCTTTGCAACAAGCTGGGATTATTTTTTGTCGTTTTGTGTTGATTATTTTCTTTTCAACTTTGCTAACGTTAACGACCATGCCTTTGAGTCTGGCGGCTGCAGTTGAATCTCTTTTAGCGCCTCTGAAACGTGTGAAAGTTCCCGTTCATGAAATTGGTCTCATGTTATCAATGAGTTTGCGTTTTGTTCCAACCTTGATGGATGACACAACGCGGATTATGAATGCTCAAAAAGCCCGTGGAGTTGATTTTGGCGAAGGCAGTATCGTTCAAAAAGTAAAGGCTATGATTCCGATTTTGATTCCTCTTTTTGCTACTAGCTTAAAGCGTGCAGATTCATTGGCAATAGCTATGGAAGCGCGTGGTTATCAGGGAGGAAAGGGCAGAAGTCAGTATAGACAGTTGAGATGGAGTCAAAAGGATACACTGGCGATTCTTGTGATTCTGGTGCTGGGTTGTTTCTTATTTTTCTTAAAATCTTAGTGGATTTGTAAGGTTGATAAAAAATCACAGTAGCAGATCTTTAGTAAAAAAGGTAGGAATATGAACCGTTTTAAAAAATCAAAATATCTAATCATCGTTTTTGTCACAGTTCTGACAGTTTCTGTACTATTGGTGACAACCTATTCAAGTGCTATTGTGACAAAACTAGGAGATGGAATTTCCTTAGTAGATAGAATTGTTCAGAAACCCTTTCAGTGGTTTGACTCTTTCAAATCAGATTTGGGACATTTGACGCAGACTTATAATGAGAACGAGAGTCTAAAAAAACAGCTCTATCAACTAGAGGTAGAATCTAATCAATCAGAAAGTTTAAAAACTGAAAATGAACAACTACGTCAGTTGCTGGATATGAAGTCAAAATTGCAGACTACAAAAACCCTAGCAGCAGATGTGATTATGCGAGCTCCAGTGTCTTGGAAGCAAGAGTTAACAATTGATGTGGGAAGTTCAAAAGGAGCTTCTGAAAATATGTTGGTCATTGCAAACGGTGGCTTGATTGGTAGTGTTTCAAAGGTGGAGGAACATTCAACAACTGTAAACCTATTGACAAACACTGAAAATTCCGACAAAATTTCCGTTAAAATCCTGCATGGTTCTACTGAAATTTATGGAATCATCGTTGGTTATGACAAGGAAACCGAACTGCTTAAAATTAGTCAATTAAATAGTAATAGCGACATTAGCGCGGGAGATAAGGTGACTACAGGGGGGCTCGGAAACTTCAATGTTAAGGATATTCCTGTTGGCGAGGTTGTTGCCACAACGCACAGCAGTGATTATCTAACACGAGAGGTAACAGTAAAGTTAAGTGCTGACACCAAAAATCTTCATGTGGTAGAGTTAGTGGGGAATTAACAATGAGACTGTTAAAACAAGTTGGTATTTTCTTTTTACTCCCCGTTGTTGTTCTAGTTGATGCTCATATTGGTCAATTGGTGGGATCCTTCTTCCCCCACTTTCATTTAGCCAGTCATTTTCTATTCTTGTTTCTCTTATTTGAGACAATCGAGGTGTCGGAGTATCTCTATCTAGCCTATTGTTGTATAGTGGGTTTGGTTTACGATATTTATTTTTTCCACTTGATTGGAATTGCCACGCTTTTGTTTATCTTGATTGGTGCTTCGCTCCACAAGTTTAACAGCGTGATTTTGACAAATCGTTGGACAAGGATGTTGACCATTATTGTGATCAGTTTTCTGTTTGATATGGGGAGCTATCTTTTGGCTCTTGCTGTGGGACTGACTGTAGATTCCATGCCAGTATTCATCGTCTATAGCCTTGTCCCGTCAATGATTCTGAACTTTTTATGGATGGCGATTTTTCAATTTATTTTTGAAAAAATTTATCTATAAGAAAGAAATATAAATGTAACAAAGGCGTAATATTTATTATGTCTTTTTTTGGTATACTAGTAATGTCTTAAATAGAAGGAGTATTGACAGAATATGAAGAAAAAAATCTTAGCGTCACTTTTGTTAAGTACAATGTTATTTTCTCAAGCAGCGGTGTTAACAACTGTCCGTGCGGAAACAACAGATGAAAAAATTGCTGCTCAAGATAGTAAGATTAGTGATTTGACAGCTAAACAAAAAGAAGCTCAAAAAGAAGTAGATGAAATCCAAACGCAAGTTACAGCTATTCAAACACAACAAGCAAGCTTGCAAGCTGAAAATGAAACACTTCAAGCTGAGTCTAAGAAACTTGAAGGAGAAATTACAGAACTTTCTAAGAACATTGTTGCTCGTAATGACTCATTGGAAAAACAAGCTCGTAGCGCACAAACAAACGGTGCTGCGACTAGCTACATCAACACAATTGTAAACTCAAAATCAATTACTGAAGCTATTTCACGTGTTGCAGCTATGAGCGAGATTGTATCTGCTAACAACAAAATGTTGGAACAACAAAAGGCTGATAAAAAATCAATTGCTGAAAAACAAGTTGCGAATAACGAAGCTATCAATACCGTAATTGCCAACCAACAGACTCTTGCTGACGATGCTCAAACATTGACAACTAAGCAAGCTGAGTTGAAAGTTGCTGAGTTGAACCTTGCTGCTGAGAAAGCTACTGCGGAAGGCGAAAAAGCTACTTTGCTAGAACAAAAAGCAGCGGCTGAAGCAGAAGCAAAAGCAGCTGCAGAAGCAGAAGCAGCTTACAAAGCACGTCAAACAAGCCAACAACAATCAGTAGTTGCTTCAGGAAATACAAGCTTCTCAGCTCAAGTGCAAGCGACATCAACATCGGATGATGAAGATTCAAGCTATACTCCAGCACCTGCTCCAACTCCTGCTAGACAACGTCCAACATATAGCTCAAATGCATCAAGTTACCCAACTGGTGAATGTACTTGGGGAGCTAAAACATTGGCACCTTGGGCTGGAGACTACTGGGGTAACGGAGCTCAGTGGGCAACAAGTGCAGCTGCAGCAGGATTCCGTACAGGATCAACTCCACAAGTTGGTGCGATTGCATGTTGGAATGATGGTGGTTATGGACACGTAGCGGTTGTTACAGCAGTTTCATCATCATCTCGTATCCAAGTGTCAGAATCAAACTACGGTGGAGATCGTACAATCGGTAACAAACGTGGCTGGTTCAACCCAACTACAACATCTGAAGGTTATGTTACTTACATCTATCCAAACTAATGAATGAAACGAAGAGGCTCGATTTGAGTCTCTTTTATTATTTTTAATTGAAAGCAAGGCCGAAATATATCAAAACCACTTGAAAATATCGCAAAAATGTGGTAGAATAAAGCTTGTCGTGTAAACGATAATACTCATTCTTGATGAATTGTGAAACAGTTGCCTTTGGGTCGTTTTGCGAGTCGAAGTCAAGAAGAGGAAAAAAACAAAAAGGAGAATTTACTCATGGCAGTAATTTCAATGAAACAACTTCTTGAGGCTGGTGTTCACTTTGGTCACCAAACTCGTCGCTGGAACCCTAAGATGGCTAAGTACATCTTCACTGAGCGTAACGGTATCCACGTTATCGACCTTCAACAAACTGTAAAATACGCAGATCAAGCTTATGACTTCATGCGTGATGCAGCTGCAAACGATGCAGTTGTATTGTTCGTTGGTACTAAGAAACAAGCTGCTGACGCTGTTAAAGAAGAAGCAGAACGTTCAGGTCAATACTACATCAACCACCGTTGGTTGGGTGGAACTCTTACTAACTGGGGAACTATCCAAAAACGTATCGCTCGTTTGAAAGAAATCAAACGTATGGAAGAAGAAGGAATCTTCGACGTTCTTCCTAAGAAAGAAGTTGCGCTTCTTAACAAACAACGTGCACGTCTTGAAAAATTCTTGGGTGGTATCGAAGATATGCCTCGTATCCCAGATGTTATGTACGTAGTTGACCCACATAAAGAGCAAATCGCTGTTAAAGAAGCTAAAAAATTGGGAATCCCAGTTGTAGCGATGGTTGACACAAACACTGACCCAGACGATATCGATGTAATCATCCCAGCTAACGATGACGCTATCCGCGCTGTTAAATTGATCACAGCTAAATTGGCTGACGCTATCATCGAAGGACGTCAAGGTGAAGATGCAGTAGCAGTTGAAGCAGAATTTGCAGCTTCAGAAGCTCAAGCAGATTCAATCGAAGAAATCGTTGAAGTTGTAGAAGGCGACAACGCTTAATTCATATAAATAGTAATTACCTAGGAGGGCGGGGCGTAGCCCGGCTCTTCTATTTTTAAAAAATATAGGAGAATCAAAATGGCAGAAATTACAGCTAAACTTGTAAAAGAGTTGCGTGAAAAATCTGGTGCCGGTGTTATGGACGCTAAGAAAGCATTGGTTGAAGTTGAAGGTGATATCGAAAAAGCGATTGAATTGCTTCGCGAAAAAGGTATGGCAAAAGCAGCTAAGAAAGCTGACCGTGTTGCTGCAGAAGGTTTGACTGGTGTATTTGTTAACGGTAACGTTGCAGCAGTAGTTGAAGTAAATGCTGAAACTGACTTTGTTGCGAAAAATGCTCAATTTGTTGACTTGGTAAACGCTACAGCTAAAGTAATCGCTGAAGGAAAACCAGCTAACAACGAAGAAGCTCTTGCTTTGACAATGCCTTCAGGTGAAACTCTTGAAGCTGCATATGTATCTGCAACAGCTACAATCGGTGAAAAAATCTCATTCCGCCGTTTTGCTTTGCTTGAAAAAACAGACGCCCAACACTTTGGAGCATACCAACACAATGGTGGCCGTATCGGTGTTATCTCTGTTATTGAAGGTGGAGATGAGGCGCTTGCTAAACAAATCTCAATGCACATCGCTGCGATGAAACCAACAGTTCTTTCATACAAAGAATTGGACGAACAATTCGTTAAAGATGAGTTGGCACAATTGAACCATGTAATTGACCAAGATAACGAAAGTCGCGCTATGGTTGGTAAGCCAGCACTTCCACACTTGAAGTATGGATCAAAAGCTCAATTGACTGACGAAGTAATTGCTCAAGCTGAAGCTGACATCAAAGCTGAATTGGCTGCAGAAGGCAAACCAGAAAAAATCTGGGATAAAATCATTCCAGGTAAAATGGATCGCTTCATGCTTGATAACACTAAAGTTGACCAAGCATACACACTTCTTGCACAAGTCTACATCATGGATGACAGCAAGACAGTTGAAGCATACCTTGAATCAGTTAACGCTTCAGTAGTTGAGTTCGCTCGCTTTGAAGTTGGTGAAGGTATCGAAAAAGCTGCAAATGACTTTGAAGCTGAAGTTGCAGCTACAATGGCAGCAGCTTTGAATAACTAATAACAAAAAGAGGAAGCAGATTTGCTTCCTCTTTCTTATAGAAAAAATTACAAAGCCCTTGTTAAAGGGCTTTGTGTATTTAGGAGACTAGACTTCGAACTCATAGAGCGCTGTAGATAGGTAACGTTCTCCGTTATCTGGTGCAAGCGCAAGGACTTTTTTACCTGCCCCAAGTTTTTTAGCAACTTCGATTGCTGCATAGATAGCTGCGGCAGAAGAAATACCTACCAAGAAGCCTTCTTTTCCACCAATTTCGCGACCAAGTGCAAGAGCATTGTCTGATGTCACGCGAACGATACCATCATAAGCTTCTGTATCAAGTGTTTCTGGGATGAATCCTGCAGAGATACCTTGAATTTTGTGAGGTCCTGGTTTTTCACCTGATAAGATTGCTGATTCGTCTGCCTCAACTGCAAAAACTTGAATGTCTGAATTAGCCGATTTAAGAGCGTGAGAGACACCAGAAATAGTTCCTCCAGTACCAACACCAGCAACAAAGGCATCTAAACCATCAGCACCGAAATCAGCTAGAATTTCAGCTCCTGTTGTTCTTTCGTGGACTTCTGGGTTAGCTTGGTTATTAAACTGTAATGGTAGGAAACCATCGCGTTCAGTAGCAATTTCTTGCGCTTTAGCAATCGCACCTTTCATACCTTCACTACCGGGAGTGAGGACTAGTTCAGCACCATAAGCTTGGATGATCTTACGGCGTTCAACACTCATTGTTTCAGGCATAACGATGACAACTTTATAACCTTTAGCAGCACCAACCCATGAAAGACCGATACCAGTGTTCCCGCTTGTTGCTTCTACAATAGTAGAGCCTGGTTTCAGTTTACCCTCTTGCTCTGCTTTTTCAATCATACTAAGAGCGATGCGGTCTTTAACGGATGAACCTGGGTTAAAAGCTTCTAGTTTTACGTAAACGTCTGCTGCACCTTCTGGTACAATGTTATTCAATTTAACAATCGGTGTTTTTCCGATAAGTTCTGTGATATTGTTATAAATAGCCATGTTAGCACCTCTTTATATAAGATGCTTCTAGTATAACGCTATCTTAAACTTTTGTAAAATATAGAAATCCTATCGAAGCGATAGGATTTTTTTATAACAATCAGAAAAATAGTTAGTGTAAATCTAAAAATTGAGGGAAGATATTTAAAAGTGCTTTACACAAGGTTTACAGGAACTTCAACTTCTCGTAAGCCTTGATCTGTTAGGATAACTTTCCCATTAAAAAATTCTATGAGAGCAGCTTTGGTATCCTCTTTATCTTCTTTATCGACAAAGATAATTGTGTCAACTTGATCTGTAAAGTTGGTTTCGAGTTCCATAAGATTATGTTCTTTAAGAAAATTCCCATACTCTTGATATTGAGCATAGCTCATTTGAATTTGAATCCCTGCTTGTTCTTTAATTTCAACAATTCCAATTTCTTTGACAGCTAAGGCAACACTACCTGCATAAGCGCGAATAAGACCTCCTGCTCCCAGTTTGATACCACCAAAATATCTGGTAACAACTACACAAACATTGGTCAAATTGTGATTTTCTAGAACTCCTAGCATAGGTACACCAGCAGTTCCACTTGGCTCCCCATCATCACTGGTTCGCTTGATTTCACTGCGCTCACCGATAATAAAAGCAGAGCAGTTGTGGGTAGCCTTATAGTGTTCCTTTTTGATAGCAGTGATAAAGGCACGAGCTTCTTCTTCACTATAGACACGTTTTGCATGACAAATAAATCGTGATTTTTTGATTTCTTCTTGGACTTGTCCGTCCTCTTTTATCGTTCTAAATTCCATATTTTTATTGTACTAAAAAATAGTCTAAAGTTCTATATTTTACGAATAAAGAAGTATGAAAATAAATCCAAATTATCTTGGTCGACTTTTTACAGAACAAGAATTAAGCCCTGAAAAACGACAACTGGCGGAGAAGCTGCCAAGTATGAGAAAAGAGAAGGGGAAACTCTTCTGTCAACGATGTGATAGTATGATTCAAGATGAATGGTCTCTACCTATTAATGCTCATTACTGCCGAGAATGTTTGTTGATGAAGCGAGTTAGGAGTGATCAGGCCTTATATTATTTCCCTCAAGAAGATTTTCCTAAACAAGATGTTCTTAAATGGAAGGGACAATTGACTCCATTTCAAGAGAAAGTATCAGAAGGCTTACTTCATGCAGTAGAGAACCAGCAACCGACTTTAGTTCATGCGGTAACTGGCGCTGGGAAGACAGAGATGATTTATAAAGTTGTTGCGAAAGTTATTAATGATGGTGGCGCAGTTTGTCTAGCAAGTCCACGGATAGATGTTTGTTTGGAATTGTATAAGCGATTGCAGAATGACTTTGCTTGCGACATAGCACTACTCCATGGCGAATCAGATCCCTATTTTCGAACTCCCCTAGTAGTTGCAACGACTCATCAGTTGTTAAAATTTCATCATGCTTTTGACTTACTGATAGTGGACGAAGTAGATGCCTTTCCTTATGTTGACAATCAAATGCTTTACCATGCTGTAAAGAATAGTGTAAAGGAGAATGGCATGAGAATCTTTTTAACAGCTACATCTACTGATGAGTTAGATAAGAAAGTTCGAATAGGAGAGTTAAAAAGGCTAAGCTTGCCGAGACGGTTTCATGGAAATCCATTGATCATTCCAAAGCCAGTTTGGTTATCAGATTTTAATCGCTGTTTAGAGAAAAGTCAGTTGTCATCTAAGTTAAAGACCTACATTGAGAAACAGAGAAGAACAGGTTATCCATTGCTTATTTTTGCATCAGAGATTAAGAAAGGTGAAAAACTAAAAGAAATACTACAGGTGCATTTCCCGAATGAGAATATCGGTTTTGTATCTTCTGTCACAGAAAATCGATTAGAGCAGGTGCAAGCTTTTCGAGATGGAGAGTTGACGATATTGATCAGTACGACAATTTTAGAGCGTGGGGTTACCTTCCCTTGTGTGGATGTTTTCGTTGTAGAAGCTAATCATCGTCTCTTTACCAAGTCTAGCTTGATTCAGATTGGTGGGCGAGTTGGGCGTAGTATGGACAGACCAACTGGTGAGTTGCTCTTCTTTCATGATGGATTAAATACTTCCATCAAAAAGGCAATCAAGGAAATCAAGCAGATGAACATGGAGGCAGGTTTATGAACTGTTTATTATGTGGACAGACTACCAAGTGTGAGCTGACTTTTAGTAGTCTCTTCCTTTTGAAGGACGACTGCAGTTATCTTTGCTTAGCTTGTGCTTCTAGTTTTGAGAAGATTGGTGAGAAATATTGTCCAAACTGTATGAAAACAGGGGTGTCAACTCAGTGTCAAGATTGTAAACTTTGGTGTAAAGAAGGAGTGCAGGTTGATCATAAGGCGATTTTTACCTATAATCAAGCTATGAAAGACTTTTTCAGTCAATATAAGTTTGATGGCGATTTTTTGCTTAGAAAAGTTTTTGCTTCCGTTCTTGCTGAGGAGCTGAAACAGTATAGAGGTTATCAATTTGTTGTAATTCCCCTAAGTCCTGAAAGATTGCTTGAGAGGGGATTTAACCAGGTTGAAGGTTTGGTTGAGGCAGCAGGATTTTCTTTTCAAGATTTACTAGGGAAAAGAGAAGAGACGGCTAGTTCTTCTAAGAATCGCTCGGAACGATTAGCTACCGAAATTCCATTTTTTATAAAAACTGAAGCCCCTCTTCCTAAGAAAATTTTGGTTATTGATGACATCTATACAACAGGGGCAACTGTCAATCGTGTGAAGCGTCTTTTGGAAGAAGCAGGAGCTTTGGATGTTAAAACTTTTTCCCTTGTAAGATGAGGAAAAAATTTGCAAAATGAAAATGAAAGCGCTATAATATAGTTAGAAAAACAAAAATGTTTAGAAAGAAGGTACTTATATGATTAAATATAGTATCCGTGGTGAAAACCTAGAAGTAACAGAAGCAATTCGTGATTATGTAGTTTCTAAACTCGAAAAGATCGAAAAGTATTTCCAACCAGAGCAAGAGTTGGATGCACGTGTGAATTTGAAAGTTTACCGTGAAAAAACGGCAAAAGTTGAAGTAACAATTCCACTTGGGTCAATTACTCTTCGTGCAGAAGATATTTCTCAAGATATGTATGGTTCTATCGATCTTGTAACAGATAAAATTGAACGCCAGATTCGAAAAAATAAAACAAAAATCGAACGCAAGAATAAAAATAAGGTTGCAACAAGCCAACTCTTTACAGATGCTCTAGTTGAAGATGCAAATGTTGTGCAACCAAAAGTGGTTCGTTCAAAACAAATTGATTTGAAGCCAATGGATTTAGAAGAAGCGCTTCTTCAAATGGATTTATTGGGACATGATTTCTTTATCTATGTAGATGTAGAAGATCAAACAACAAATGTTTTGTATCGTCGTGAAGATGGTGAAGTTGGTTTGCTTGAAGTAAAAGAATCATAAAATAGAATTTTCAAAGTGGTTTACACCAGTGTAAACCACTTTTATATTGCGTCATTAGTCATTATATGAGGTATAAATGGAGGTAGTCATGAAAGACGTAGTTATTGTTTCGGCGGTGCGAACACCTTTAGGTTCCTTTGGCGGGAGTTTGAAGAATGTTTCTGCTGTTGATTTGGGATCTTTGGTCATTAAGAGTGCTTTGGAAAAAGCGAATATTAAACCAGAGCAGGTAGATGAAGTGATTATGGGAAATGTCCTAGGTGCAGGTTTAGGCCAAAACGTGGCTCGCCAAATGAGTATTCATGCGGGGGTTCCTGAATTTACACCAGCCTTTACTATCAATAAGGTTTGTGGTTCAGGTTTAAAGGCAGTTCAGTTAGCTGCTCAAGCGATTCAGTGCGGAGATGCAGATATTGTCGTGGCTGGTGGTGCAGAAAATATGAGTCAGGCTCCATATGTTTTGCCAAACTTCCGTTGGGGCGGCCGTATGGGAGATTCGAAAGTGGTAGATACCATGATTAAGGACGGTTTGTCTGATGCCTTTAACGAATACCATATGGGGATTACAGCTGAAAATGTGGCTGAAGAATATGGTATCAGTCGAGAAGAACAAGATGTTTTTGCTTTAGAGTCACAAAAACGAGCAGTGGCGGCTATAGAATCTGGACGCTTTAAGGAAGAGATTGTTCCGGTGGTTATTCCTCAACGTAAAGGCGATCCTATCGTCTTTGATACAGATGAATTTCCTAGAAAAGATGCTAGCTTGGAGAGTTTATCTAAGCTAGATCCTGTTTTCAAAAAAGACGGTTCTGTTACAGCGGGGAATGCCTCAGGTATCAATGACGGAGCAGCGGCTGTCTTGGTCATGAGTGCTGAAAAAGCTGAAGAATTGGGACTTCCAGTCATTGCTCGTATTCGTTCGTATGCAAGTGCAGGTTTGGATCCTAAGATGATGGGATGTGGACCGATTTATGCGACTCGCAAAGCTCTTGAAAAAGGCAATTTGACAGTTGATGATCTCGACTTGATTGAGTCAAATGAAGCCTTTGCTGCTCAGGCTTGTGCGGTTGGGAAAACACTTGGCTTTAACACAGATATTGTCAATGTCAATGGTGGCGCGATTGCTCTTGGTCACCCAATTGGAGCTTCAGGCTGCCGTATCTTAGTGACTCTGGTACATGAGATGATGAAACGTGATGCTAAAACTGGTTTAGCAACTCTCTGTATCGGGGGAGGGATGGGAACAGCCCTCATCGTTGAACGTTAAGTGACAGTAACCAGAGTATATAGATGTGCAGGAGGATAATGGGCTTATTCTCCTTTTTGCAGTCAAACCATAAAAAATCAATAAGGAAAAGGAGGCTTATCATTTTTTAAAGGTCGCTTTTTAAGGGCTTTTGTGATATAATAATGCGCAAGAGGTTTAGAATGAAAAAAAATAATTTAACTCCGATTTCTGCGGTTCTACTAGGGATTGCAACTTTCGGAACCTTAACAATGCTGATTATTTTTTCACAAAATATTGCTGTAACGATCAGTGCCTTGTTTTTATTTGTACTTCTTTATCTGCTTTTATTCATCTGGCAAAAAAAACAGTATGAAAAGAGCGAAATTGAACAAATCCAATATGTAAATCATCAAGCGGAAGATAGCTTAAACACGCTGCTCGAACAAATGCCGGTTGGTGTTCTGAAATTAGACTTATCTACTGGCGAAGTAGAGTGGTTTAATCCTTATGCTGAGTTGATTTTGACAACTGAAGAAGGCGAAATTGATGTTGAATTGATTCAAACCATCATCAAGGCTTCTGTGGGGGTCCCTGGTTCTTATGCTACCTTAGGGGAGACACGATATGCTGTTCATATGGACAAGGCTTCAGGTGTCCTGTATTTCTTTGACGTTTCAGGGGAATATGAAGCAACTGTCGAATTGGTAACTAGTCGACCAGTGATTGGGGTTATCTCGGTAGACAACTACGATGATCTGGAAGATGCAACCTCCGACTCCGATATCAGTCATATTAATAGTTTTGTGGCAAATTTTGTTTCAGAGTTTGCTAGTAAATACGCTATGTTTTCTCGGCGTGTGGGGATGGACCGCTTTTATTTATTTACTGATTACACAGTTCTTGAGGGCTTGATGAATGATAAATTCTCTGTGATTGATGCCTTTCGTGAGGAGGCTAAGCAGAGACAGTTGCCATTGACCTTGAGCATGGGCTTTTCTTATGGTGATGGAAATCATGATGAGATAGGGAAAGTTGCTTTAAGGAACTTGAACTTGGCTGAGGTTCGTGGTGGGGACCAAGTGGTCGTCAAGGAAAATGATGAAACCAAGAATCCAATCTATTTTGGTGGTGGTTCCGCAGCCTCTGTTAAGAGAACGAGAACACGTACGAGAGCGATGATGACAGCTATTTCAGATAAGATTCGCAGTGTGGATCAGGTATTTGTAGTTGGTCATAAGAATCTAGATATGGATGCCTTGGGGTCTGCGGTTGGTATGCAGTTGTTTTCTAGCAATATCACTGAAAATAGCTATGCTGTTTATGATGCAGAACAAATGTCACCAGATATTGAGCGGGCTATCAACTTCTTGGAAAAAGAGGGTGTCACCAAGCTCTTGCCTTTGGCTAATGCGATGAACTCAGTTACAAATCGTTCGTTGTTGATTTTAGTGGATCATTCGAAGACGGCTTTGACCTTGTCCAAAGGTTTTTATGATTTGTTTACTCAAACCATCATCATTGACCACCATCGACGTGATCAGGATTTTCCAGAGAATGCAGTAATCACCTATATCGAAAGTGGAGCAAGTAGTGCGAGTGAGTTGGTAACAGAATTGATTCAGTTCCAAAATTCTAAGAAGAATCGTTTGAGTCGTATGCAGGCCAGTGTACTGATGGCTGGTATGATGCTGGATACCAAAAACTTTACATCTCGAGTAACGAGTCGAACCTTTGATGTTGCTAGCTACCTTCGGACACGTGGAAGCGATAGTATTGCTATCCAGGAGATTGCTGCGACAGATTTTGAAGAGTACCGTGAGGTAAATGAACTCATTTTACAAGGTCGTAAATTGGGTTCAGATGTCTTGATTGCCCAAGCTAAGGACTCGACTACCTATGACACAGTTGTCATCAGTAAGGCTGCCGATGCTATGTTGGCCATGTCCGGTATTGAAGCCAGCTTCGTTCTAGCGAAAAATACACAAGGATTTATCTCAATCTCAGCTCGAAGTCGCAGTAAAATCAATGTACAACGCATTATGGAAGAGTTGGGTGGCGGTGGTCACTTTAATCTAGCTGCTGCGCAAATCGAGAATATGAGTCTGTCAGAAGCAGGAGAAAAATTGACTCAACTTGTTTTGGATGAACTAAAGGAAAAGGAGAAAGAAGAATGAAAGTAATCTTTTTAGCAGATGTTAAAGGAAAAGGGAAAAAAGGCGAAATCAAGGAAGTGCCAACTGGCTACGCTCAAAACTTCCTGATTAAAAAGAATTTGGCCAAGGAAGCGACTGCTCAAGCAGTGGGTGAGTTGCGTGGAAAACAAAAATCTGAAGAAAAGGCTCATGCAGAGATGATTGCCGAAGCAAAGGCCATCAAGGCCAAGCTTGAAGCAGAAGAGACTGTTGTAGAGTTTGTTGAGAAGGTTGGACCGGATGGCCGTACATTTGGCTCCATCACTAACAAGAAGATTGCGGAAGAGTTGCAAAAGCAATTTGGTATCAAGATTGACAAACGTCACATTCAAGTAAAAGCACCAATTCGAGCAGTTGGTTTGATTGATGTACCAGTGAAGATCTATCAAGATGTTACAAGTGTCATCAATCTTCGTGTAAAAGAAGGTTAAGTTTACAACTTCTTGACAAGATTGTAAAAGGAAGGAAAGTCGGATGGCAGAAGTAGAAGAACTACGAGTTCAACCTCAGGATATTTTGGCAGAACAATCTGTTCTGGGGGCTATTTTTATAGATGAGAGTAAACTCGTTTTTGTACGGGAATACATTGATTCTCGTGACTTCTTTAAGTATGCTCATCGGTTGATTTTCCAAGCGATGGTGGACTTGTCAGATCGTGGAGAAGCAATTGATGCGACAACAGTTCGGACGATTTTGGATAGTCAAGGGGACCTCCAAAATGTTGGTGGCTTATCCTATCTTGTTGAAATTGTCAACTCTGTGCCAACTTCAGCTAATGCAGAGTATTATGCTAAAATAGTTGCAGAAAAGGCTATGCTACGTCGCTTGATTTCCAAGTTGACAGAGTCTGTCAACCAAGCCTATGAAGCTTCTAAGCCTGCAGATGAAATCATCGCTCAAGCGGAAAAGGGACTCATTGATGTTAGCGAAAATGCCAATCGTAGTGGTTTCAAGAACATCCGTGATATTCTAAATATCAACTTCGGGAACCTAGAAGTTCGGTCACAACAAACAACGGATATCACAGGTATTGCGACAGGTTATCGTGATTTGGACCATATGACGACCGGATTGCATGAGGAGGAACTGATTATTATAGCAGCTCGTCCTGCGGTCGGTAAAACAGCCTTTGCTTTGAACATTGCTCAGAATATCGGAACCAAGTTGGACAAGACGGTAGCCATCTTTTCACTGGAAATGGGTGCAGAAAGCCTAGTAGACCGTATGTTGGCAGCCGAAGGTTTGGTGGAATCCCATTCTATCCGTACGGGTCAATTGACCGACGAGGAATGGCAAAAGTATACCATTGCTCAAGGGAACCTAGCCAACGCGAGTATCTATATCGATGATACACCAGGGATTCGGATTACGGAAATTCGTTCGCGCTCACGCAAACTGGCTCAAGAAACAGGTAATTTGGGCTTGATTTTAATTGACTACCTGCAACTGATAACAGGAACTGGTCGAGAAAATCGTCAACAAGAGGTTTCAGAAATTTCACGTCAGTTGAAAATTCTAGCAAAGGAACTAAAGGTTCCAGTCATTGCTCTCAGTCAGTTATCTCGTGGTGTGGAACAGCGTCAGGACAAGAGACCAGTCTTGTCTGATATTCGTGAATCGGGTTCTATTGAGCAGGATGCGGATATCGTAGCCTTTCTATACCGTGACGACTACTACGATCGTGCGGGTGAAGAAGAGGAAGGAATTCCAAATAATAAGGTTGAGGTTATCATCGAGAAAAACCGTAGTGGAGCTCGTGGAACGGTGGAATTGATTTTCCAAAAAGAATACAATAAATTTTCAAGTATCTCAAAGAGGGAGGCATAAGATGTCAGATGCATTTACAGATGTAGCCAAGATGAAAAAAATCAAAGAAGAAATCAAGGCACATGAGGGACAAGTCGTTGAAATGACTTTGGAAAATGGCCGTAAGCGCCAAAAAAATAGATTGGGTAAGCTAATTGAGGTTTATCCATCTCTATTTATCGTTGAATTTGGGGATGTTGAGGGAGACAAACAAGCTAATGTTTATGTTGAATCCTTCACCTACTCAGATATCTTGACAGAAAAGAATTTAATTCGCTATCTAGACCAAGAATCCTAAAATGAAGTGAGCTTTGCTCACTTTTTTCTTTTTCTCCCGAATAGTATAAACGAGGGTAACCTCGGAAATTTATATTATTAAGGAGAATGAATGACGTTTTTAAAATCAGGAGTTAAGAAGAGTGGATATACTCAGTTGGGTGTAGGACTGGCTACTTTGTTCGTTACGAGTACTTTTTTGTTTGGTGGTGAATCGGTTCAGGCTGACAGTGTAGCGCGTGGAGATGACTATCCGATTCATTACAAAAACGGTAGTGTTGAAATCGATCAATGGCGGATGTATTCTCGCCAGTGTACATCTTTTGCGGCCTTTCGTTTGAGTAGTGTGAATGGCTTTGAGATTCCTCCTGCCTACGGTAATGCGAATGAATGGGGACACCGCGCAAGGAGAGAAGGCTACCGTGTTGACACTAAGCCAGAAGTTGGATCTATTGCTTGGTCGACAGAAGGTTACTACGGGCACGTGGCCTGGGTATCAAATGTATCAGGTGACACGATTGAGATCGAAGAGTATAACTATGGCGTTAGGGAGAAATACAATCGTCGAAGCGTAAAAGCTAGCTCTATGACAGGTTTTATCCATTTTAAGGACTTGGTAGGGAATGGTGGTAGAACTGGAAATCCTATTGGATCAGGGTTGTCGTCTAGTGGGACTCATACGTTTACTCAAAAGTCTGCCATTCGAAACCAGCCGTCAAGTACAGCACAAGTTATTGACTACTACTATCCTGGTGAACATGTTAGATACGACCAAATCGTAGAAAAGGACGGTTATAAATGGCTCAGCTATCTATCTTACAGTGGTGCTAGACGATACGTTCAGCATACGGAAACAGAATCAGTGGAGAATGGTTGGAAGAAGCAAAACGGTATTTGGAATTACCGTGAGAACGGGAAACTCGCAACTGGTTGGAAGAAAATAAATGGCAGTTGGTATCACTTCAAAGAAAACGGGACTATGTCAACAGGTTGGGTAAAGGATGGCTCGCATTGGTACTATCTAAAGACATCAGGGGAGATGCAGACAGGATGGCTCAAGGAAAATGGAACATGGTATTATTTGGAAAGTTCAGGGGCTATGAAGTCTAGTCAGTGGTTCCAAGTAGGAGGAAAGTATTACTACGTTAATGCTTCAGGGGCTTTAGCAGTGAATACCACTGTGGATGGCTATCGAGTGGATAGTAATGGAGCTAGAATCTAGAAAGAATATAAAAAAGAGGACTTCACTACCATTTGCTGGCTCTTTCCGATGGTATTTTTCCCCTCTTTCCTTTATAATGGGTGTATGGACAAGAAAAAATTATTATTAATTGATGGATCTTCAGTTGCTTTTCGAGCTTTTTTTGCGCTCTATCAGCAGTTGGATCGTTTTAAAAATGCTAATGGCCTTCATACCAATGCAATCTACGGCTTTCAACTCATGTTGAATCATGTCTTGGAGCGGGTTGAGCCCAGCCATGTTTTGGTAGCCTTTGATGCAGGTAAGACGACTTTTCGAACAGAGATGTATGCAGACTACAAGGGTGGCCGTGCTAAAACTCCAGATGAGTTTCGTGAGCAATTTCCCTTCATTCGTGAGTTGTTAGACCATCTTGGGATTCGCCATTATGAGTTGCCCCAGTATGAAGCGGATGATATCATCGGGACCTTAGGTCGTTTGGCTGAGAAGGATTTTTTTGATGTGACAATCGTTAGCGGAGATAAGGATTTGATCCAGTTGACGGACGAGCATACGGTGGTCGAGATTTCCAAGAAAGGTGTGGCTGAGTTTGAGGCCTTTACACCAGACTATCTTATGGAAAAAATGGGCCTCACACCAGCTCAGTTTATAGATCTCAAGGCCCTCATGGGGGATAAGTCTGATAATATCCCTGGTGTTACGAAAATCGGTGAAAAGACGGGCATCAAGCTCTTGCTAGAACACGGATCGCTAGAGGGAATTTATGAAAATATCAATGGGATGAAGGCTTCTAAGATGAAGGAAAATCTCATCAATGACAAGGAACAAGCCTTTTTGTCTAAAACCTTGGCGACTATTGAGACAAATGCACCGATTGAGATTGGCCTTGATGATTTGCTCTATAGTGGACCAGATGTGGAAAATCTCGGAAAATTCTACGATGAGATGGGCTTCAAACAGCTCAAGCAAGCTTTAAATGTTTCATCAACGAATGCGCCTGAAAGTTTGGATTTCACTATCGTTGATCACATCAGTCAAGACATGCTGAGCGCAGACTCTATCTTCCACTTTGAGCTTTTTGGTGAGAATTACCATACAGATGATTTGGTTGGTTTTGCTTGGTCTTGTGGGGATAAACTTTACGCTACAGATAAACTTGAGCTCTTGCAGGAGCCGATTTTCAAGGAATTTCTAGAAAAAACACCTCTGAAAGTGTATGATTTTAAGAAAGCCAAGGTTCTTTTAAATCGCTTGGGCTTGAACCTGCAGGCTCCTGCTTTTGACAGTCGCTTGGCCAAATATCTTCTCTCCACTGTCGAGAATAATGAAATTTCAACCATTGCGAGTCTCTATGGTCAAACTTACCTAGTCGATGATGAAACCTTCTACGGCAAAGGGGTCAAGAAAGCTATCCCTGAGAGAGAGAAATTCTTGGAGCACTTAGCTCGTAAGGTTGCTGTATTGGTTGAGACAGAGCCTGTCCTACTTGAAAAATTAAGTGAAAACGGGCAATTAGATCTCCTCTATGACATGGAGCAACCTCTGGCTTTTGTCCTTGCCAAGATGGAAATCGCTGGAATTACAGTCAAGAAAGAGACCTTGCTTGAGATGCAGGCTGAAAATGAGCTAGTCATTGAAAAGCTAACTCAGGAGATTTATGAGCTAGCTGGTGAGGAGTTTAATATCAACTCACCGAAACAGCTGGGCGTGCTTCTCTTTGAAAAGTTAGGTCTTCCCCTCGAATACACCAAGAAAACCAAGACAGGTTACTCAACAGCCGTGGATGTGCTAGAGCGTCTGGCTCCTATTGCGCCAATTGTTAAGAAAATTCTAGACTACCGTCAGATTGCTAAGATTCAATCGACTTATGTGGTCGGTTTACAGGACTGGATTCTTTCTGATGGCAAGATCCACACTCGCTATGTGCAGGATTTGACCCAGACAGGGCGTCTGTCTAGTGTGGATCCAAACTTGCAAAATATTCCTGTGCGTTTGGAACAAGGCCGCCTCATTCGTAAGGCCTTTGTCCCTGAGTGGGAGGATAGTGTACTACTCAGTTCGGACTACTCGCAGATTGAATTGCGCGTTTTGGCTCATATTTCTAAAGATGAGCATCTGATCAAGGCCTTCCAAGAGGGAGCGGATATCCATACTTCGACAGCCATGAGGGTCTTTGGAATTAAACGCCCTGAGGATGTGACTCCAAACGACCGTCGCAATGCCAAGGCGGTTAACTTCGGAGTGGTTTACGGGATTTCAGATTTTGGCTTGGCAAACAATCTTGGTATTAGTCGTAAGAAGGCCAAAGCCTACATTGATACCTATTTTGAACGTTTTCCTGGAATCAAAAACTATATGGAAGAAGTGGTACGTGAGGCGCGTGATAAAGGCTATGTAGAGACCCTCTTCAAGCGTCGTCGCGAGTTGCCAGATATCAATTCGCGCAACTTTAACATTCGTGGTTTTGCAGAGCGGACAGCTATTAACTCTCCTATCCAGGGTTCGGCGGCGGATATTCTCAAAATTGCTATGATTCAACTAGATAAGGCTTTAGTAGCGGGCGGTTATCAGACCAAGATGCTCTTGCAAGTGCACGATGAAATCGTCCTTGAGGTTCCAAAATCAGAACTAGCAGCCGTCAAAGCTCTAGTGAAACAAACTATGGAAGATGCCATCCAGCTCAGTGTTCCCCTCATCGCTGATGAGAATGAAGGAGCAACATGGTACGAGGCTAAATAAGAAAGATATGAAAGAGTTTAAAGCATTTGCCTTTAAACTCTTTTTCATGGTTTTCTGTAAGCAGTTTCCTTGACTTTTCCTTGTATTTGCGTTACTATATGTCCATATAAGATATGGGAGTCTGTGTACAGTCTGAGAGGAAGTGTTAAACTTCGACCGCACCTGATCTGGGTAATGCCAGCGTAGGGAACGATACTTAGCCGAATTCTGCACCTTTTCCATATATGGCAAAGGTTTTTCTTTTGGTCAAAAAGAAAAACTGAGAAGAGGAGGTTTTTATGAAAGCAAGCATTGCCTTGCAAGTCTTGCCCCTATCACAGGGAATTGATCGAATTGCTATTATCGATCAAGTGATTGCTTATCTGCAAGCTCAGTCCGTGACCATGGTGGTGACACCCTTTGAAACGGTCTTGGAAGGAGAGTTTGGTGATCTCATGCGCATTCTCAAAGAAGCGCTTGAAGTGGCCGGGCAGGAGGCAGATAATGTCTTTGCCAATGTCAAAATAAATGTAGGAGAGATTTTAAGCATCGATGAGAAACTTGAAAAGTATGATGAGACGACAGATTAGTCTTTTGGGATTTCTCGGAGTCTTGTCGGTCTGGCAGTTAGCGGGAATATTCAAACTTTTACCCAAGTTTATCCTGCCAACTCCTCTTGAGATTCTCCAGTCCTTTGTTCGTGACAGAGAATTTCTCTGGCACCATAGCTGGGCGACCTTGAGGGTGGCTTTACTAGGTCTTGTTCTGGGTGTCCTGATTGCCTGTCTCATGACTGTGCTCATGGATAGTTTGACTTGGCTCAATGATCTGATTTACCCTATGATGGTGGTTGTTCAGACTATTCCAACGATTGCTATAGCTCCTATCCTGGTCTTGTGGTTAGGTTATGGAATTTTACCCAAGATTGTCTTGATTATCCTGACGACAACCTTCCCTATCATCGTCAGCATTTTGGACGGTTTTAGGCATTGTGACAAGGATATGCTGACCTTGTTTAGTCTGATGCGTGCAAACTCTTGGCAAATCCTGTGGCATTTTAAAATCCCGGTCAGTCTGCCCTACTTTTATGCAGGTTTGAGGGTCAGTGTCTCCTACGCCTTTATCACAACCGTGGTGTCCGAGTGGTTGGGAGGTTTTGAAGGTCTTGGTGTTTACATGATTCAGTCTAAAAAACTGTTTCAGTATGATACCATGTTTGCCATTATTATTCTGGTGTCACTCATCAGTCTTCTGGGTATGAAGCTGGTCGATATTAGTGAAAAATATGTGATTAAATGGAAACGTACTTAAAATAGAGCGTTTTTGAAAAAGAAAAGAGGAAATGAAAATGAAGAAAACATGGAAAGTGTTTTTAACGATTGTAACAGCTCTTGTAGCTGTTGTGCTTGTAGCTTGTGGTCAAGGAACTGCTTCTAAGAACAACAAAGAAGCAGAACTCAAGAAAATTGACTTTATCCTAGACTGGACGCCAAATACCAACCACACAGGGCTTTATGTAGCAAAGGAAAAAGGTTATTTCAAAGAAGCTGGAGTGGATGTTGATTTGAAATTACCACCAGAAGAAAGCTCATCTGACTTGGTAATCAATGGCAAGGCGCCATTTGCTATCTATTTCCAAGACTACATGGCTAAAAAGTTGGAAAAAGGGGCAGGAATTACTGCCGTTGCCGCTATCGTAGAACACAATACATCAGGAATCATCTCACGTAAATCTGACAATGTCACCAGTCCAAAAGACTTGGTTGGGAAGAAATACGGAACCTGGAATGACCCAACGGAACTGGCTATGTTGAAAACCTTGGTAGAATCACAAGGTGGGGACTTTGAGAAGGTAGAAAAAGTACCAAACAACGACTCAAACTCGATCACACCGATTGCCAATGGTGTCTTTGACACTGCTTGGATCTACTATGGTTGGGACGGTATCCTTGCTAAATCTCAAGGCGTAGATGCTAACTTCATGTACTTGAAAGACTACGTTAAAGAGTTTGACTACTACTCACCAGTTATCATCGCAAACAACGACTATCTGAAAGACAACAAAGAAGAAGCTCGTAAAGTCATCCAAGCCATCAAAAAAGGCTACCAATACGCTATGGAACACCCAGAAGAAGCTGCAGATATTCTCATCAAGAATGCACCTGAACTCAAGGAAAAACGTGATTTTGTCATCGAATCTCAAAAATACTTGTCAAAAGAATACGCAAGCGACAAGGAAAAGTGGGGACAATTTGACGCAGAACGCTGGAATGCCTTCTACAAATGGGATAAAGAAAATGGTATCCTCAAAGAAGACTTGACAGACAAGGGCTTCACCAACGAATTTGTAAAATAATGACAGAAATTAGACTAGAACACGTAAGCTATGCCTATGGCGAGGAAAGGATTTTAGAGGACATCAACCTGCAGGTGACGTCAGGTGAAGTGGTTTCTATCCTAGGTCCCAGTGGTGTTGGAAAAACTACCCTCTTTAATCTAATCGCAGGAATTTTAGAAGTCCAGTCTGGGCGTATTGTCCTTGACGGAGAGGAAAATCCCAAGGGGCGCGTGAGTTATATGTTACAAAAGGATTTACTCTTGGAGCACAAGACGGTGCTTGGCAATATCATCCTGCCCCTCTTGATCCAAAAGGTTAATAAGGCTGAAGCTATTGCTCGCGCGGATGAAATTCTTGCGACCTTCCAGTTGACAGCTGTACGGGATAAGTATCCTCATGAACTCAGTGGAGGGATGCGCCAGCGTGTAGCCTTACTCCGCACTTATCTTTTCGGGCACAAGCTCTTTCTCTTGGATGAGGCTTTTAGCGCCTTGGATGAGATGACCAAGATGGAACTTCACGCTTGGTATCTGGAGATTCACAAGCAACTAGAGCTGACGACCTTGATTATCACACATAGTATCGAGGAGGCCCTCAATCTTAGCGACCGCATCTATATCCTAAAAAATCGGCCTGGACAAATTGTTTCAGAAATTAAACTAGATTGGTCCGAAACTGAAGACAAGGAAGTCCAAAAGATTGCCTACAAACGTCAAATCTTAGCGGAATTGGGATTAAATACATAGAAAATAGGGAGTTGGTGAAGATTATCCTTTACCAGCGCTCTTTTTGTTTTAAAAAATCAAAAAGGACATAATGTGAGCTCAAATTGGAATTAGGTCAATTTGTACATTTTTCGTGACATTATTTTTATTTTTCGTTATAATGGATAGAGGTCGTTAAAAATGGAGGCTACATAATTGGGAGACACTCAAATACCTTTATATCATTGCAATCATGAATCAGTTACTTCAGAATTAATGAAAGGTAAATTGGTTATCAGTCAACACCCAAATGATGATTCTTGGGGTGGAAGGGGAATGTATTTTTGGGATAATTTAGGTAATGCGCGTTATTGGAGTAAACAAAAGTGTGGCGAAACTAAAATAGTCCGGTGTGTAGTAAATTTTAATTTTGATGATGACATATTAGATTTAACGGATTACTACATTGAATCTAAATTTGCGAAATTATTAAGTCTGACTGGTGATTTTATTAAGGACAAACCGATCGGAAAGAAAATTGATTATTTATGTAAAAACATTGGTTATAAAATAGTACGTTTTTTTGGAGAATATGAACAAACTCCTCAGACTGATTTAATAAATGATACTAATATCCCTAATAAACTTACTAATAAAGTTAAGATTATATATTGCGTAAAGAATAACAATTTAATAATATCTGATTTTAAAGAATTCGAAGTGAAGGAGTTATAAGATGTCTGTAATAAATAAGATAAATGCCTTAATTGAAAAATTAGAATCAGGAGACGCTGATTTTATCAAAGAATTTCAAAATAATTTTATTATTTTTGAAAAAGAATATGATAAAGAAAATTTTTTTACTAATAAATTCGATTATTATGTAACAACTGATGAAATATTAATAAACTCAAAAGATAACAATTTACAATCAATTACTCAAGATAAATATTTAGAAGAGTTACTAAGTAAAAAGTACTTTTCTTTAGTTGAAAAAAGGTACTTTCAAGAAATTGATGAAATGGACTTAATTTTAGCAGCATAGGAGATTGAAATGGATAAACCTGTTATTTCACTAGAAAAATATGAGGTTGATAAAATTAATTTTTCAAGAACATTGACTAATGAAGATAAAGAAAATGGTGAAGCATTTGATGTAAGCTTTAGTGGAGGATTAACTGAGGACGAAAAGAACGGAAAGGTTACAATCTCGGTTACATGCATAGATAAAGAAACATTTAGAAAAGCTACAGTGACCGTTTCGGGATACTTTTTAATAAATGATACTGAAAATATCAAAGAATTTTTAATTGTTAACGGTAGTGCAATTATTTTTCCGTATGTCCGAAGTATTCTTTCGATGGTTACTTCATTTGACAGTGAAACAGCGCTATTAATTCCAACAGTAAATATTTTAGATATAATGAAAGATAAATCAGAGCCTAAATAAAAAGCACGTTTGACCGTGCTAGTTTCTTGCCTGCTGAACTCGTCAATATTACGCCCTTTTCAGGGCTCTTTTTTGTGGACTTTTTTAGGAACTTTCAAGAAAAACTAAGGCGTCCTAATGTTGTAGTATTTTTAAAGAGAGTCAGTATTTTCAAGGCTTTGACCTTAAAAATTTGACTTATAGAGTGTTAAATGATAGTATAGTCAAAGATAGTCAAGGTTCAAAGAAGGAGTTTGATTTACTATGAGATTTAAAAATACATCAGATCATATCGAAGCCTATATCAAGGCGATTTTAGACCAATCTGGTATCGTGGAATTGCAGCGGAGCCAGTTGGCAGATACCTTTCAGGTTGTGCCTAGTCAGATCAACTATGTAATCAAGACACGTTTTACTGAAAGCAGAGGTTACTTGGTTGAGAGCAAGCGTGGTGGCGGAGGCTACATTCGCATTGGACGGATTGAGTTTTCCAATCATCATGAAATGCTCCGCGATTTGCTTTACTCGATTGGTGAGCGAGTTAGTCAGGAGATTTATGAGGATATTCTCCAGCTTTTGGTGGAGCAGGACTTGATGACCAAGCAGGAGATGACTTTGCTGACTTCTGTAGCAACAGATCGTGTCCTAGGGGAAGAATCCTCAGTTGTCCGTGCCAATATGCTCCGACAGCTATTACAAGAGGTAGATAGAAAAGAGAAGTAAGATGAATTATTCAAAAGCATTGAATGAATGTATCGAAAGTGCCTACATGGTTGCCGGCCATTTTGGAGCCCGATATCTAGAGTCTTGGCATCTATTGATTGCCATGTCCAATCACAGTTACAGTGTGGCAGGTGCGACTCTAAATGATTATCCTTATGAAATGGACCGTTTAGAAGAGGTTGCGTTAGAACTGACTGAAACGGACTATAGCCAAGACGAAACCTTTACGGAATTGCCTTTTTCCCATCGTTTGGAGGTTCTCTTTGCAGAAGCAGAGTATGTGGCCTCAGTGGTCCATGCAAAGGTGCTAGGGACAGAGCATGTCCTCTATGCGATTTTGCATGATGGCAATGCTTTGGCAACTCGCATCTTGGAGAGAGCAGGCTTTTCTTATGAAGACCAGAAAGATCAGGTCAGAATTGCTGCCCTTCGTCGCAACTTAGAGGAACGTGCAGGTTGGACAAGAGAAGACCTTAAGGCTTTGCGTCAACGCCATCGCACGGTAGCAGACAAGCAAAATTCCATGGCCAATATGATGGGCATGCCTCAGAATCCAAGTGGCGGTCTGGAGGACTACACGCATGATCTGACGGAGCAAGCGCGCTCTGGCAAGTTAGAGCCAGTTATCGGTCGTGACAAGGAAATCTCACGTATGATTCAAATCTTGAGCCGGAAGACCAAGAACAATCCTGTCTTGGTTGGAGATGCTGGTGTCGGGAAAACAGCTTTGGCACTGGGCCTTGCCCAGCATATTGCTAGTGGGGATGTACCTGCGGAAATGGCCAAGATGCGCGTGTTAGAGCTTGATTTGATGAATGTCGTTGCAGGAACCCGTTTCCGTGGAGATTTTGAAGAGCGTATGAACAATATCATCAAGGATATTGAGGAAGATGGCAAAGTAATCCTCTTTATCGATGAACTCCACACCATTATGGGTTCTGGTAGCGGTATTGATTCGACTCTAGATGCGGCCAATATCTTGAAGCCAGCCTTGGCACGTGGAACTTTGAGAACGGTTGGTGCAACCACTCAGGAAGAATACCAAAAACACATCGAAAAAGATGCGGCCCTTTCTCGTCGGTTTGCCAAAGTGACGATTGAAGAGCCGAGTTTAGCTGACAGCATGACCATTTTGCAAGGTTTGAAGCCTACCTATGAGAAACACCATCGTGTGAAAATCACAGATGAAGCTGTCGAAACGGCTGTTAAGATGGCCCATCGTTACTTGACCAGTCGTCACTTGCCAGACTCTGCTATCGACCTCTTGGATGAGGCGGCAGCAACAGTGCAAAACAAATCCAAGCATGTGAAAGCAGACGAATCCGACTTGAGTCCAGCTGACAAGGCTTTGATGGATGGCAAGTGGAAACAAGCAGGCCAGCTAATCGCAAAAGAGCAGGAAGTGCCTGTCTATAAAGACTTGGTGACAGAATCTGATATTTTGACCACCTTGAGTCGCTTGTCAGGGATCCCAGTCCAAAAGCTGACGCAAACAGATGCTAAGAAATACCTGAACTTGGAAGCTGAACTGCACAAACGGGTCATCGGTCAAGATCAAGCTGTTTCAAGTATTAGTCGTGCCATTCGTCGTAACCAGTCAGGTATTCGCAGTCACAAGCGTCCGATTGGTTCCTTTATGTTCCTAGGGCCGACAGGAGTCGGTAAGACCGAATTGGCCAAGGCTCTGGCAGAAGTCCTCTTTGATGACGAATCAGCCCTTATCCGCTTTGATATGAGTGAATATATGGAGAAATTTGCAGCTAGCCGTCTCAATGGAGCTCCTCCGGGCTATGTGGGCTACGAAGAAGGTGGGGAGTTGACTGAGAAGGTTCGTAACAAACCCTATTCCGTTCTCCTCTTTGACGAGGTAGAGAAGGCCCACCCAGACATCTTTAATGTTCTCTTGCAGGTTCTGGATGACGGTGTCTTGACAGATAGCAAGGGGCGCAAGGTTGACTTTTCAAATACCATTATCATCATGACGTCAAACCTCGGTGCGACAGCCCTTCGTGATGAGAAGACTGTCGGTTTTGGGGCCAAGGACATTCGTTTTGACCAGGAAAATATGGAAAAACGAATCTTTGAAGAGTTGAAAAAAGCTTATCGACCAGAGTTTATCAACCGTATTGATGAAAAGGTAGTCTTCCACAGTTTGGATAGCGACCATATGCAGGAAATTGTCAAGATCATGGTTAAACCATTGATTGCTAGCCTAGCAGAGAAAGGCATCGACTTGAAACTGCAAGCTTCGGCACTGAAGTTACTAGCTAGTCAAGGCTACAATCCAGAAATGGGAGCCCGTCCACTTCGCAGAACCCTGCAAACAGAAGTGGAAGACAAGCTAGCAGAACTCCTTCTCAAGGGAGAACTGGTAGCAGGTAAGACCCTCAAAATTGGTGTCAAAGCTGGACAATTGAAATTTGATATTGCTTAAAACTAGAGAATCAGGAGGAATCCTGATTCTTTTTTGCTACTTTTTATAAAAAATAATAAAAAACTATTGACAAAACAAAAATATAAGATATAATAAAAGCATAGAAAAACAAAAATATATAAAATTATAAAAATGTGAGTATGTATGAAAAAGAAAACAGCAGTGGTATTTGGGACCTTTGCCCCTCTCCATCAGGGGCATATCGATTTAATCCAGCGAGCAAAGCGTCAGTGTGATCAGGTCTGGGTAGTCGTTTCAGGCTATGAGGGAGACAGAGGGGAGCAGATAGGCTTAACTCTTCAAAAAAGATTTCGCTATATCAGAGAGGCTTTTCGTGATGACGAGTTGACCTCTGTCTGCAAGTTAGATGAAACCAAGCTTCCTCGTTACCCTATGGGCTGGCAGGAGTGGTTGGATCAGATGTTATCGGAGATTTCCTACGATGAAACCCAGCAAGAACTGATCTTTTTTGTGGGAGAACGTGACTACCAGCAAGAATTATCAAATCGTGGCTTTGAGACCGTTTTGCAAGAAAGAAAGTTTGGCATCTCAGCGACTATGATTCGAGAAAATCCAAGCAAATATTGGAAATATATCGCTCAACCTTTCCGTCGTCAGTTTACTAAGAAAGTGTTGATTATGGGAAGTGCCAGCAATGGGAAGACCACTCTGGCTAAGGATTTGGCAAGGTATTACGATGCACCGGTCAGTCTGGAATACGCACGTGAGTACCAGATAAAAAACAATGTCCGCGACGATGAATTGACTCCAAAAGATTACTATTATCTCCTTTTAGGGCAGTATGACCAGACCTCTAAGTTAATCGATAGCAATGCCAATCGAGGTCTAGTGATAGCTGACACCAACTCCTTAGTAACCAAGGGCTACTATGATTATTACATGGAGGCTGAGGAACAAGAGGATTTATCAGGAGAAACCTTTGACAATCTCTTTGTTTCGATCTTGGCTAAGGAAAAATGGGACTTGATTCTCTTTGTTCAACCTGTCGGCTCCTATGTCAATGACGGCTTTAGAGATATGACCATGGCAGAAGACCATATTCGTCACAGTTTTTCCCAGCATTTGGACCAGATGAGAGAGCAATATTTAACCACCATTCCACTAGTTTATCTAGCTGAGGATTACCTAGGAAATTATGAAGCAGCCAAAGTGGCTATCGATACCATTTACCAAGCAGATTAGGAGAAAATTATGAAAACAGTAACTGAAAAAATCACACAATTTATCGAAAATTTTAAAAATGTCCATGCAGAAGCCCGCAAGATCGGTTTTGCAGGAATCATGCGCCTGCTCTGGAAAGATCTCTTTGTTGGCCGTAGTCTTTTCCAGTGGTTATACCTCATCGCCTTGTCAAGTGTTCCCTTAATCTTAGAGTTCACGCAAAATACAGAAAGCCATGACTGGCTGAGCTTGTTTGCATCTTGGACTGGGATTGTCTGTGTTATCTTAGTAGCAGAAGGGCGTGCAAGCAATTATCTCTTTGGGGCCATTAACTCAGCTATCTATTTGATTTTGGCTATGAATGCGACTTTTTATGGTGAAGTCTTGACGACCGTTTACTTCTTTGTCATGCAGCCGATTGGTTTCTATGCTTGGTTGTCCAATCGTATCAATGATCAAGGAAAACCAGAAGAATCTCACTTTGAAGCCAAGAAATTATCTGTTCTTGACTGGCTCAAGTACTTGGTCTTGACTGTCATCATCTGGATTAGTATGGGCTTAGCTTATCAAAGTATCCATAGTGCTCGACCTTTCCGTGATAGTGTTACCGATGCGACTAATGGTGTTGGTCAGCTCTTGATGACACGTCTCTATCGTGAGCAATGGATTTTCTGGATTGCAACCAATCTCTTTAGTATCTATCTCTGGTGGGGTGAAAATATCCATATCCAAGGTATGTACTGGGTTTACACACTTAATAGTCTAGTAGGATGGTACCAATGGACCAAGGCAGTTCGAAAGGAGGTTTAAAATGGTGGACACGAAGATCCCAGCAGGGATGACGGAAAAAGAATATTTTGAAATTCATGCCAGTCAGGAGGAGTTTTTAGACTGGTACTACAAGCAGGAACTCCCTCAATATGAAAAACCAAGTGTGACAGTAGATATGGTAGCCTACTGCTTTGTCGAAGGAAAAATCAAGCTCCTGCTGATTCGTCGCAAGGCTCACCCTTATCAAAACTGTTTGGCCTTGGTTGGAGGTTTTATGGACAAGGGAGAAGATGCTGCACATGCCTGTCAGCGCGAAGTGAGAGAAGAAGTCAATCTCGATCTTCCTTTGGAAAAAATCGAGCAATTGATGACCGTATCGACTCCCGGTCGTGATCCACGTGGCTGGACAGTGACCATCGCACATTTGGTTTATCTGCCTAGTCGTGCATTAGACCTTGTTCAGGCAGGAGACGATGCCAAGGATGTCGTTTTCGTAGATGTCGATTTTCAGACAGGCAAATGCTTCCTTGAGGGAGTAGAGTTGGAGGAGAGTGCCTTCGCCTTTGACCATTATGCTATTATCCAAGAGTCCATCAAACGAATCCAAGGCCGTCTCGACTGGAACCCAACTTTCCTCTATCTCCTGGAGGAGGAGTTCACTGTCTACGAAGGGACTGAACTGGTCAATCTCATCAACCCCGGTCGTCCCATCGTCAGCAATAATTTCCTCGTAAAATACGGCGAATATGTAGAAGAAGTTGGGCTCAAACGAGTGCCTAAAAAGAAACCAAGAAAAACATATCGATTGAAATAAATAGGTCGGGATTAAAATCCCGACCTCTTTGTTTGTCCTTATTAGATTGCTTTTCTGTTGTGACTGTTTTTATGAATGGCTATCTTTCTTAGAATGGCTCAACATGTGAGTAAAAAAGTCTTTGTATCGATACTTGAGATATTTTTCGTGTAGGAATAACAAAGCTATATAGACAATCATAAATACTGTAGTCAGATAGAAGATATCAAATGCAGTTCGCGAATAGTAAGAGGCTTTTTGTTAAGAGCTAATAGCTCTCAAAATCAACCAAGGAAGATACTTGAAATACTTGTTTGCCATAAGAATCTACCCCCTACCTCCTATATCCTATTTCAATAGTATTGTAGTCCAATGCAAGCGAGTACACAAGAGTGATGTAAAAAATATGACTCTAATCTAGAAAATTTTTCTATTTTTTCGTTTCGATTA
Source organism: Streptococcus oralis (assembly GCF_004127215.1). Lineage (GTDB taxonomy): Bacteria > Bacillota > Bacilli > Lactobacillales > Streptococcaceae > Streptococcus > Streptococcus oralis_BD. Next base: position 68,501 of record NZ_QEWJ01000007.1, read on the forward strand.
CGAATAGAAATAGTAGAGAAAACAATTTTTAAAATAGTTTCTCTAAATAGTTGACAGATTCAAGGTCTAATGTTACAATTATATTACAAAAAGATTTCTTAACATTTCAAAAATGTTACAAAGGAGTAGAAAAATGAAAAAGAAAACCTATATCAAATTGATGGCAGCGACTGTATTGGCTTCTACATTGCTATTGGGAGCTTGTGGAAATAAAAACGAAACCACTCAAACCAGTAGCTCTGCCAAGACAAGCCAATCATCAAGTTCTAAGGCAGCTTCTTCTAACAAAGAAAGCAAGACTCAAAAATCTTCAAGCTCAGCTTCATCTGAAAAAGCTCAAGCATCTTCTGAGCAGTCTTCTACAACAGCAGATCAATCGCAAGCGAAACCAGCACCTGAATCAAGACAGGAACAAGCAACTCCTAGTCAACCAGCTCCTTCTCAAGCTCCGTCAACTCAGCAAGGTTCTCAAGTTCAGTCTAACCAGTCAACTTATGACCCGACAACTGACCGCAAACTTCAAGACAAGCAAGCAGAACACAATAAACGCTACAAGGGAGTTTTAACCATGGTGGATGGTGACTTCTCAGCTGCAGCAGGCAACTGGAAGGGAGCGAATGGCGAAACGATTACGGTTTCATCAGGGGGGCAATTCACAGTAGAAACTGCTGATGGAAAGAAAGAAAACTATTCTATCAGAGGGTACTCTTACACTCTTGATGATGGCAAGTATAATGCCAAAATCGGTGGAGGAAAAATCATCCAAATTACAACAGGTGCGGATGGTAAAGTTTCGAGTGTTGCCTTGATTCAATAATAGTATCTAGGATTTCCTTGGATAAAAAAACCGTAAACTTCAAGTGAGTTACGGTTTTTTGTGTATTAAGCTTTATCTAATTGCAAGAGGGCTTCAATCTCTGCCAGGGTGCTGGCTTGTGAAATGGCTCCACGAAGTTTGGCTGCACCAGATGTTCCCCGAAGGTAGTGAGGAGCGAGTCCACGGAATTCACGAACGGCTACGTTCTCTCCTTTGAGGTTAATCAAGCGTTTCAAATGTTCGTAAGCAATTTTCATCTTGTCTTCAAAGGTCAAATCAGGGAGAATTTCTCCAGTTTCAAAATAGTGATTAATCTGGTTGAAGAGGTAGGGATTTCCCATGGCAGCGCGGCCAATCATAACAGCGTCAGCCCCAACTTCTTCGATACGCTGTTTGGCTTCTTGGACCGTACGGATGTCACCGTTAGCGATAAATGGAATCTTGGTCAGGGCTTGGGCTACGTCGTGCAAGGTCTCAAGGTCAGCGTGGCCAGTATACATTTGTTCGCGGGTACGGCCATGCATAGCGAGGGCAGAGACACCAGCAGCCTCAGCTGCGAGAGCGTTCTCCACGGCTAGGGATGGATCAGACCAGCCAGTACGCATTTTAACGGTGAGGGGGATATCAAGGACAGATTGGACCTTGTTGATGATAGAGTAGATCTTGTCAGGGTCCTTGAGCCACATAGCGCCAGCTTCATTCTTCACGATTTTGTTAACTGGGCAGCCCATGTTGATATCGACGATATCGGTCTTAGTATTTTCTTGGATGAATTCTGCTGCGCGTGCTAGGCTGTCTTCATCGCTACCAAAAAGTTGGATAGAAACTGGGTTTTCTCCTTCATCGATATGAAGCATGTGCAGGGTTTTTTCGTTGTTGTATTGGATTCCCTTGTCAGAGACCATTTCCATGACAACGAGTCCTGCACCAAGCTCTTTTGCGATGGTACGAAAGGCTGAGTTAGTTACACCAGCCATGGGTGCTAAAACGGTACGATTGGGAATCTCAACATCGCCAATCATAAAAGGTGTATTAAGATTTGTCACGAATGAGTTCCTCCAGGTCGTTTTCATCAAAGTTGTAAGTAGTTTGGCAGAATTGACAAGTGATTTCTGCCCCGTGGTCTTCCTCTTTCATTTCCTCTAGGTCTGAATTTGGAAGGCTGGCAAGAGCGTTTAAAAAGCGGTCTTTGCTGCAGTCACATTGGAAACGGATTTCTTCTTCAGATAGGCGTTTGTAGGATTCGTCCCCATAAATAGCTTTGAGGAGAGCTTCGATATGGTCGTCGCTTTCCAGAAGTGTAGAAATGGCAGGCATTTCTTGGATGCGTTTTTCAAAGCGAGCAATCTCCTCTTCCTTGGCTCCTGGCAAAACTTGGAGAAGAAAACCACCGGCAACTTCGACCTTGTCGTCTTTGTCTAAAAGGACATTGAGGCCGACTGCTGAAGGAGTTTGTTGGCTTTCTGTCAGGTAATAGGCCAAGTCTTCACCGATCTCCCCAGAGATGAGAGGAGTCATGGAGTTGTAGGGATTTCCAGTACCGTAGTCTGTGATAACGAGAAATTGACCATTTCCGACAAAAGGTCCGACAAGGACTTCACCAGTTGCAGTCTTTTTGATGTCAACACCTGGATTTTGAACGTATCCTTTGACGTTGCCCTTGGTATCTGCGACCGTGATGATGGCACCGAGAGAGCTCGTTCCAAGAACTTTAACCGTTAGCTTGGTATTTCCTTTTTCATTGGCTGCGAGAATTTGGCTAGCGATAAGGGTACGACCAAGTGCGACAGTTGAACTAGCTTGGGTTTGGTGTTTTTCTTGAGCAGTGCGGACGGTTTCTGTGCTATCAAGGACAAAAGCACGAAAGGCTCCGCTTTCTGATATTGTTTTAATAATTTTATCCATAGCTACTATTTTAGCATAAAAATGCCCAAAGGGGGAGCCGTGTGTTTGCTGCCATCTCTTTAATTGTTTAATGTATGATAATGGGTGTCAGGATTTCGAGGAAAAGAGATTTTTGAAAACAATTTTTATTAATATTTTAACTTGTCTTAAAATAAGCTAAAACGAACTTTTAAGTTATGGTAAACAGTTGAAAAAAAGGTTGATAAAGTGGTAAAATGTTAGGAAGATAAGATAGTAAATGCATAGTTGCATAGCTTTTTTGAAAAATCATAGAAAATTGAACACACTAACGATGGGAAAACACAGAAAATTGTATATGTTTTTGGGACAGACCGTCCTATATTTTGTAATCTTACTTGGTTTACTTTATTTTTTTAGTTACCTTGGTCAGAGCCAGGGAACCTTTATTTATAATGAGTTCTAGTTTGAAGGAGAAAATGAACTGTGTCTAATAAACCGATAAAAGATATGATTGAAACGATTGAGCACTTTGCTCAAACACAGCCAACATATCCCGTCTACAATGTTTTGGGGCAAGAGCATACTTATGGTGATCTGAAGGTTGATTCGGATAGTTTGGCTGCAGCTATTGATCAACTTGGCTTGCCTGAGAAATCACCAGTCGTCGTTTTTGGTGGTCAAGAGTATGAAATGTTGGCAACTTTTGTAGCGCTGACTAAGTCAGGTCATGCCTACATTCCCATTGACAGCCATTCGGCCTTGGAACGAGTTTCTGCTATTGTAGAAGTAGCAGAGCCAAGCTTGATTATTGCCATTTCAGACTTTCCGTTGGAGCAGGTTTCTACACCGATGTTGAATCTAGCTCAGGTTCAAGAAGCCTTTGCTCAAGCTTCTAGCTACGAGATCACGCATCCAGTCAAGGGCGATGATAACTACTACATTATCTTTACTTCTGGTACGACTGGTAAGCCAAAGGGAGTGCAGATTTCCCATGATAATCTCCTCAGTTTTACTAACTGGATGATTACGGACAAGGAATTTGCGACGCCAAGTCGTCCACAAATGCTGGCTCAACCGCCTTATTCTTTTGACCTATCTGTCATGTACTGGGCACCAACATTGGCACTAGGTGGTACGCTTTTCGCTCTTCCTTCAGCCCTTACTCAGGATTTCAAAAAGCTCTTTACGACGATCTTTTCATTGCCAATCGCTATCTGGACTTCAACGCCTTCCTTTGCAGATATGGCCATGTTGTCAGAAGACTTTAATAGTGAAAAAATGCCCGGCATCACGCATTTCTACTTTGATGGTGAAGAATTGACGGTCAAAACAGCTCAAAAACTGCGCGAGCGTTTCCCAAATGCCCGTATCATCAATGCTTACGGCCCAACAGAAGCGACAGTAGCCCTGTCAGCTGTTGCCGTGACGGACGAGATGTTGTCGACTCTCAAACGCCTCCCAATCGGCTATACAAAAGATGATTCTCCAACCTTTATCATTGATGAGGAAGGTAAGAAACTGCCAAATGGCGAACAAGGAGAAATCATCGTATCTGGTCCAGCTGTTTCAAAAGGCTATATGAATAATCCTGAAAAAACGGCAGAGGCCTTCTTTGAGTTCGAAGGTCTTCCAGCCTACCACACAGGGGATGTAGGAACTATGACAGATGAGGGCTTGCTTCTCTACGGTGGACGCATGGATTTCCAGATTAAGTTTAATGGTTATCGTATTGAGCTTGAAGATGTCTCTCAAAATCTCAATAAATCTCGCTATATCGAGTCGGCTGTCGCTGTCCCACGTTATAACAAGGACCACAAGGTACAAAATCTGCTGGCCTATGTCATCCTAAAGGACGGTGTGCGTGAGCAGTTTGAACGTGATATCGATATTACCAAGGCCATTAAGGAAGATCTGGCAGATATCATGATGTCCTATATGATGCCGTCTAAGTTTCTCTATCGAGACAGTTTGCCACTAACGCCTAATGGTAAGATTGACATCAAGGGCTTGATCAATGAGGTAAACAATAGATGATGGAGCTTTATAAACAGCTACCTCATTTGGAACCTTATGGCAATCTTTATTATTTTTTGTACGTGATTGCTGCGACCTTACCGATATTTATCGGGCTCTTTTTCAAGAAACGCTTTGCCTGGTATGAGGTGCTCGTTAGTCTCTTCTTTATCGTCACCATGTTGGTCGGTGGAAAGACGAATCAAATAAGCGCTCTTATCCTTTATGTTATCTGGCAAGTACTGCTTGTATTTTTCTACAAAAGGTACAGGAAACGACGGGATAGTAAATGGATATTTTACCTGGTTAGCTTTTTATCTCTATTGCCAATCGTCTTTGTGAAAATATCTCCTGCTATTCATTGACCTCAATCTTTGTTTGGCTTTTTAGGGATTTCTTACTTAACCTTTCGTGCAGTTGGGGTTATCGTTGAGTTGAGAGACGGTGTCATCAAGGATTTAACGATTTGGCAATTCTTACGTTTTCTTCTCTTTATGCCGACCTTCTCAAGTGGTCCCATTGATCGTTTTAAACGTTTCAATGAAAATTATGAGACCATTCCTGAGCGAGAAGAGTTGATGGATATGCTAGAAGATGCTGTCAAGTATATCATGCTAGGTTTTCTCTACAAGTTTATCTTGGCCCATATTCTAGGAGAGACATTATTGCCTCCGTTGAAAAATTTAGCCTTGCAGACAGGTGGTTTCTTTAATCATTATGCTTTGGCGGTGATGTATACCTTTGGTTTAGAGTTGTTCTTTGACTTTGCGGGCTACTCTATGTTTGCTTTAGCCATCTCCAATTTGATGGGGATTCATAGTCCTATCAACTTTAATAAGCCCTTTTTATCAAGGGATTTAAAGGAATTTTGGAATCGTTGGCATATGAGCCTGTCTTTCTGGTTCCGTGACTTTGTCTTTATGCGGATGGTGATGGTGTTGACCAGAAAGAAGGTCTTTAAAAATCGAAATGTGACCTCAAGTGTGGCCTATATCCTCAATATGCTGATTATGGGCTTTTGGCATGGCGTGACATGGTACTATATCGCCTATGGACTTTTTCATGGGCTTGGGCTGGTCATCAATGACGCTTGGCTTCGTAAGAAAAAAGCGCTCAATAAAGAACGGAAAAAAGCTGGGAAGGCTTCCTTACCTGAGAATCGCTGGATTCAGTTGCTTGGCATGGTTGTTACTTTCCATGTCGTGATGGTTTCATTCTTAATCTTTTCTGGATTTTTGAATGATTTATGGTTTAAAAAATAGAAGGATATAAAAAATGGATATCAAATCAGAAGTTATTGAAATTATTGATGAGTTGTTTATGGAAGATGTTTCTGACATGATGGATGAAGATCTTTTTGATGCCGGTGTCTTGGATAGCATGGGAACGGTTGAATTGATTGTTGAGATTGAAAACCGTTTTGACATTCGTGTTCCAGTAACGGAGTTCGGTCGTGATGACTGGAATACAGCTAATAAAATCGTAGAAGGTATTACGGAGTTAAAGAATGCTTAAACGCTTGTGGCTGATCTTCGGGCCCATCTTCATTGCTGGATTTTTGGTTCTTCTACTTATCTTTTTTTATCCAAGTACAACAAGCCATAATCTGACGGAGGAGAAGTACTCTGCTGCTTCCATCAGTAGGGAAAGTTTTAAAGAGAGAAGCCAAAAAGTGAGGGCCCTTACGGATCCCAATATGCGTTTTGTCCCTTTTTTAGGGTCAAGTGAATGGATTCGATTTGATAGTGTCCATCCAGCTGTTTTAGCAGAAAAATACAATCGTCCCTACCGCCCTTATTTTCTAGGTCAGGCAGGAGCGGCCTCGCTTAACCAATATTTCGGTTTGCAACAGATTCTGCCAGAGATTGAGGAAAAGCAGGCGGTGTTTGTCATCTCTCCTCAGTGGTTTACAGAGACAGATTACGAGCCCGCAGCGTTTCAGAGATTCTTTAATAGCGATCAGTTGACAGCTTTTTTGGAAAATCAATCTGGGGACATTTCGGCTAAGCATGCTGCGACGCGTTTGTTGAAGCAGAATCCGAGTGTGGCATTGAAAGGCATCCTTCAAAAGCTTTCAAAAGGAGAGGATTTGTCAGATGCTGATCGACTTATCATCAACCTCTTTGCACGATTCAATGAAAAGCAGTCCTCTCTTTTTGGTCAATTTTCCATTCAGGGGAAACTCAAGTACAAGGAACATGTAGAAAACTATTTAAAAGATCTTCCTGATCAGTTTTCCTATGACACTTTAGAAGAAATTGCCCGTAAGGATGCAGAGGCAAATACGACCAATAACGATATGGGGATGGAGAATCATTTCTACACGTATGAGGTCAAAAAAGACTTAAAAAAATGGGAAGGGTATCAAAAAAATTATAACTTCCTAAAGTCGTCTGAATACAATGATTTGCAGCTGGTTCTCAATCAATTTGCCAAATCAAAGGTTAATGTCCTCTTTGTTATCCAGCCCGTCAACAAGAAATGGATGGAATACACAGAACTCAGTGAAGAAATGTATCAGCATGCAGTGGAGAAAATTCGTTATCAGTTAGAAAGTCAAGGCTTTACCAATATTGCTGACTTTTCTACAAAAGGAGGAGAACCTTACTTTATCAAGGACACCATTCACTTGGGTTGGTTGGGTTGGTTGGCTTTTGATAAGGTTGTCAATCCCTTCTTGACGGATCCAAAACCAGCTCCAGACTACAAGATGAATGACCGCTTCTTTAGCAAGGACTGGGCGACTTATGATGGGAACATCAAAGATTTCCAATAAACCAAGATGAAAGTTTGGGATTTGAACCCAAGCTTTTTTGTTTAAATAGCGAATGTTTTAGATGAAAATAAGTCAAAGGTTTCAAATTTTCTAGAAATATCGTATAATATAAAGGAAAAAAGAAAAGAAAAGGATTTCAAAATGAATAAACGTTTCTTATTACCCGTCTTATCGACAGCCCTACTGGCCCCAGCTTTTTTGGCTGGACAGGTCTATGCTGAAGAAGCAGCTGCCCCTGCAGAAAGTCCAGCAGTTGTAGCAAATCCTGCAACTTTAGAAACTCCTGCAGCTCCAACAACAGAGGCGGCAACTCCCACAAGTGCTGAATCGGCGGAAGCAAAGGAAACTCCTGTTGAATCTACTAAAAACGAAGAAAAGGACACCGTTATCTTACACACCAATGATGTCCACGGTCGTATCGTAGAGGAAAAGGGAGTAATTGGAGATGCTAAGCTAGCGACTGTCATCGAGCAGGAACGTGCGAAATCAAATCAAACGACTCTCGTCGTAGATGCTGGAGACGCCTTCCAAGGTTTACCGATTTCCAACTCTACTAAGGGTGAAGCACGCGCTGAAATTCTCAATCAGATGCAGTATGATGCCATGGCAGTAGGAAACCATGAGTTTGACTTTGGCCTTGATGAAGTTAAAAAATACAAGGAAATCTTGAAATTCCCATTACTCAGTTCAAATACTTATGTCAACGGAGCTCGTCTGTTTGAAGCATCTACAATCGTTGATAAAGATAAGACTGTGGAAGGCGATGAGTTTGTTGTGATTGGTGTGACGACACCTGAAACAGCCACTAAAACCCACCCTAAAAATATTAAAGGGGTAACTTTTACTGACCCAATCTCAGAAGTCAATAAGGTTATTGAAGAAGTTCAAGCCAAGGCGCGTGCAGAAGGTAAGGACTACAAACACTATGTGGTGCTTGCTCACCTAGGTGTAGATACTACAACTCCAGTCGAATGGCGTGGTTCAACTTTGGCAGAAGCCTTGTCTAAAAATCCTCGTTTGAAAGGGAAACGCGTAACAGTAATAGACGGTCACTCTCATACAGTAGAATCAACAACCTATGGAGACAATGTTACCTACAACCAGACAGGAAGCTACCTTCATAATGTAGGAAAAATCACCTACAAATCACGTCAGCTTTTGGGCAATCCAACTCAGATTCCGGCTGCTGATGCTAAAAAGTTACCAGCCAATCCAACAGTTGAAAAACTAGTCAAAGACATTAAACAAAAATACGATGCCGAAAATGCGGTTGAAGTCGTTTCAAACAGCCCTGTAGAGCTCAACGGAGATCGTGAAAATGTTCGGGTTCGTGAAACCAACCTCGGAAACGTCGTAGCAGACTCCCTCTATCAGTATGGTCAGACAGGATTTAGTCATCCGACTGACATCGCTGTGACAAATGGCGGTGGCTTGCGTGAAACCATTGCAAAAGGCAAACCGATTACGAAAGGAAATGTTATTGCGGTTCTTCCATTTGGAAACACGATTTCACAAATCCAAGTGACTGGGCAACAAGTATTGGATATGTTTGAAAAGTCACTCGGCTCTATCTTGCAGGTCGATAAGGATGGCAAGAAGGTCTTGGATGAGAACGGACAACCGTTGCTAGAACCAAGTGGTGGCTTCTTGCAAGTTTCAGGTGTGAAGGTTTACTATGATACCAACCTACCATCAGGTAAACGTGTCTTGGCCATTCAGGTCAAAAATCGCACGACTGGTCGTTATGATCTCCTAGACCTCGCAAAAACCTACTATCTTGCAACCAATGATTTCCTAGCTGCGGGTGGCGATGGCTACACGATGTTAGGTGGTGCGCGAGAAGAAGGACCTTCTATGGATGCAGCCTTTGAAGAGTATCTGAAAACAGCTGATTTGACCCAGTATGAAAAGATCAATCCGAACTCACGGACAATTTCTGTGGATTCTAAAAACTTTAGTCTACCAGTAGAAACACCTCAAACGAATGCAGCTGCTAGCGATGCGACTACGAATGTGCCACTTACTTATGAGGTGGCAGGTCAATTTAGCAAGAAGGCAGTTGTCTCAGAAAAAGCTCTCCCAAATACAGGAAGTGAACAGTCTATCTTCTTGCTCTTGATGGGAATGGTGGCTGGTTTGGCAGGCATCTTATCAAGCCGAAAACCAAAGCTAAAATAGGTTAAATTTGACATCTAGAAGAGTCTAGGGAAACGTTTTTACGCCTTTTTTCCTTGACTCTTTTTTGGTTTGTGATATAATTAACCAGTAAAGAATCGGTGGCTATCTAAGTTTTTTTACGAAAAAGATAGCTAGGGAAGGAGTAACACATGAGACAGCTTGCACAGGAAATCGACAACTTTTTAAACGAGGTGATCTTGAGATCTGAGAACCAGCATGAAATTCTGATTGGGCATTGCACAAGTGACGTAGCCTTGACCAATACTCAGGAACACATCCTCATGCTCTTGTCAGAAGAATCCTTAACTAACTCGGAGTTGGCCCGTCGCCTCAATGTCAGTCAGGCGGCAGTGACCAAGGCTATCAAGTCTTTAGTCAAAGAGGGCATGTTAGAGACATCCAGAGATCCCAAGGATGCGCGTGTGATCTTTTATCAACTGACAGAGCTAGCTCGACCGGTGGCAGAGGAACACCACCATCATCATGAGCACACGCTCTTAGCCTATGAACAAGTGGCAAGTCAGTTTACTCCAAATGAACAAGAAGTCATCCAGCGGTTTTTAACTGCTTTAGTAGGAGAAATCAAATAATGCGGTATATTACAGTAGAGGACTTGTCTTTCTATTATGACAAGGAACCTGTCCTCGAGCACATCAACTACAGTGTTGATAGTGGGGAGTTTGTCACCCTGACTGGTGAAAATGGAGCTGCCAAGACGACGCTGATTAAGGCAAGTCTAGGCATCTTGCAGCCAAGATTTGGCAAGGTAACCATCTCAAAGACAAATACTCATGGGAAAAAACTTAGGATAGCTTATCTCCCGCAGCAAATTGCTAGTTTTAATGCAGGATTTCCAAGCACAGTTTATGAATTTGTCAAGTCGGGTCGTTATCCGCGAAAGGGCTGGTTCCGTCGCTTGAATGCTCATGATGAGAAACATATCAAGGCCAGTTTAGACTCAGTTGGTATGTGGGAACATCGTGACAAACGAATTGGCTCCCTCTCTGGTGGGCAAAAACAACGGGCAGTGATTGCTCGGATGTTTGCTTCTGACCCAGATATCTTTGTCTTGGATGAGCCGACGACAGGGATGGATGCAGGGAGCAAAAATGAATTTTACGAACTCATGCACCACAGTGCTCACCATCATGGCAAGGCCGTTTTGATGATTACGCATGATCCGGAGGAGGTCAAGGCCTACGCAGACCGCAATATTCACCTAGTGCGTAATCAAGACTCACCGTGGCGTTGTTTCAACGTTCACGAGAGCGATCAGGAGGTGGACCATGCTTAGTTTGTTATCATATGACTTCATGCAACGGGCCTTCTTGGCTGTCATTGCCATGAGTCTCTTTTCTCCAGTTCTTGGGACCTTCCTTATCTTACGTCGTCAGAGTCTCATGAGCGATACCCTCAGTCACGTTTCTCTATCAGGAGTAGCCTTTGGTCTGGTTTTGGGGATTTCTCCAACTATTTCAACCATTGCTATTGTCTTGATCGCTGCGGTCTTTTTGGAGTATCTCCGTACAGTCTATAAGAACTTTATGGAAATCGGAACTGCCATCCTCATGTCAACAGGACTTGCAGTGTCTCTTATCGTGATGAGTAAGGGCAAAAGTTCGAGTTCCATGAGTTTGGACCAATATCTCTTTGGGTCTATTGTGACCATTAGCCAGGAGCAGGTAATTTTCCTCTTTGCCATTGCTGCAGTCGTTTTACTCTTGACTTTCTTGTTTTTGCGACCAATGTATATCCTGACCTTTGATGAGGATACGGCTTTTGTAGATGGACTTCCAGTGCGAACCATGTCTATCCTCTTTAACATGGTGACAGGGGTGGCGATTGCCCTTATGATACCAGCAGCTGGAGTTCTTTTGGTGTCAACCATTATGGTCTTACCAGCTAGTATTGCCCTTCGTTTGGGGAAAAATTTCAAATCCGTTATGTTGCTAGCTAGTGCTATTGGCTTTTTGGGAATGGTGGCAGGACTTTATATTTCCTACTATGCAGAAACCCCTGCTAGCGCTAGTATCACCATTATCTTTGTAGCAGTCTTTTTGCTAGTCAGTCTATTGAAACGTTTTATTAAATAGGAGAATGAAATGAAAAAACTTAGCTTACTACTAGCTAGTCTATGTGCCCTGTTTTTAGTGGCTTGTTCCAATCAAAAACAGGCAGATGGGAAGCTAAATATCGTGACAACCTTTTACCCTGTCTACGAATTTACTAAGCAAGTCGCGGGAGATACCGCCAATGTGGAACTCCTAATCGGTGCTGGCACAGAACCTCACGACTATGAGCCATCTGCCAAGGCAGTTGCCAAAATCCAAGACGCAGATACCTTCGTCTATGAAAATGAAAACATGGAGACCTGGGTTCCCAAATTGCTAGAATCCTTGGATAAGAAAAAAGTGAAAACCATCAAGGCGACAGGTGATATGTTGCTCCTGCCAGGAGGTGAGGAAGAAGAGGAAAGCCATGATCACGGTGGTGAAGGTCACCATCATGACTACGATCCCCATGTTTGGTTATCACCAGTCCGTGCCATTAAGCTAGTAGAGCATATCCGAGACAGCTTGTCAGCAGATTATCCTGAAAAAAAAGAGACCTTTGAGAAGAATGCCGCGGCCTATATCGAAAAATTGCAAGCCTTGGACAAGGCCTACACAGATGGCTTGTCTCAAGCCAAACAAAAGAGTTTTGTGACCCAGCACGCTGCCTTTAACTACCTTGCCTTGGACTACGACCTCAAGCAAGTATCCATCTCAGGTCTCTCACCAGATGCAGAACCATCAGCAGCACGTTTGGCGGAATTGACAGAGTATATCAAGAAAAACAAGATTTCCTATATCTACTTTGAAGAAAATGCCTCTCAAGCTCTTGCCAATACACTCTCAAAAGAAACGGGTGTCAAACTAGATGTGCTCAATCCGCTAGAAAGTCTGACAGAGGAAGCGACAAAGGCTGGTGAGAACTATATCTCTGTGATGGAGAAAAACCTCAAGGCTCTCAAGCAGACAACAGACCAAGAAGGACCAGAAATCGAGCCAGAGAAGGAAGAAAGCACCAAGACAGTTCATAACGGTTACTTTGAGGATGCAGATGTCAAAGACCGCACCTTGAGTGACTATGCTGGTAGCTGGCAGTCGGTCTATCCTTTTCTTGAGAATGGGACCTTTGATCAAGTCTTTGACTACAAGGCTAAGTTGACTGGCAAGATGACCAAAGATGAGTACAAGGCCTACTATCGGAAAGGTTATCAGACAGATGTGACTAAGATCAACATCACGGATAACACCATGGAGTTTGTTCAAGCTGGCCAAAGCAAGAAATTCACCTACAAGTACGTCGGCAAGAAAATCTTGACTTATAAGAAAGGCAATCGTGGCGTGCGCTTTCTCTTTGAAGCGACCGATGCGGATGCTGGACAGTTCAAGTATGTTCAGTTTAGCGACCACAATATCGCTCCAGTTAAGGCAGAACATTTCCATATCTTCTTTGGAGGCATCAGCCAAGAAGCACTCTTTGAAGAAATGGATAACTGGCCAACCTACTACCCAGATAACTTATCTGGTCAAGAAATCGCCCAAGAAATGTTGGCGCATTGATACAAGAGAAAAATCCCGCAAATCTGCGGGATTTTTTGCTAGAAACCTTTATCTGGTTAGGTTGTTGAGCGGTATAGTACTATAGCTGTGCTGTTCGCAATGTGATAAAGCTGGCATTCACTACTTAGTAGACTTTGGTTGATTCTAACTAACTGGCGAATGCAAAAGTTACGATTGTACAAATTATAGAATCTTTTCTGAGTATTTAGGAAGACAGCCTTGTCTTATTGACGGTACCTAGATTTTTTGTTATAGTCAACGAGGTAACAACTAGGAAGAAGGACTTATTCACAAGTTGTGGATAAGTCTGGGGAGAGCAGGAGATTTAATTAATATCCTAGAGGGTTCCTGAGAATGGTCCCAGAAACTAGTGACGAGCCAGCTTTCTGGTAGAAGTCCTAGTGCAGTGGGGATTTGAGCAGAGTTTGCTGAAGGTGATAGGTTCAAAGTCAAAGAGCCAGAGTCTAGAAAAGCTAGTTTTTAGGCATGTTTTCTTATCCACAAGTTGTGGATAACTTTGTGAACAAGAGAAATAATCAGAGAAAGAGATACGAGATGATGAACATAAAACCACATGGGCCATTACCAAGTCAGGCCCAGCTAGCTTATTTAGAGGATGAACTAGCTGCCTTTATCCATTTTGGCCCCAATACCTTTTATGACCAAGAATGGGGAAGTGGGCAAGAGGATCCCAAGCGTTTTAACCCGACCAAGTTGGATGCGCGTGAATGGGTTCGGGTACTTAAAGAAACGGGTTTTAAAAAGCTGATTTTGGTGGTCAAGCACCACGATGGTTTTGTCCTCTACCCGACAGCTTATACAGACTATTCGGTCAAGGCTAGCCCTTGGAGGGGTGGAAAGGGGGACTTGCTCCTTGAGGTTTCTAAAGCTGCAACTGAGTTTGACATGGATTTGGGAGTGTATTTGTCTCCTTGGGATGCCCACAGTTCCCTCTATCATGTGGACCGAGAAGCAGACTACAATGCCTATTATCTGGCTCAGTTGAAGGAAATCTTATCAAATCCTGAGTATGGGAATGCCGGTAAATTTGCTGAGGTTTGGATGGATGGTGCTCGAGGAGAAGGGGCCCAGAAGGTCAACTATGAGTTTAAGGCCTGGTTTGAAACCATTCGTGACTTGCAGGGGGATTGTTTGATTTTCTCAACTGAGGGAACCAGTATTCGCTGGATTGGAAATGAACGAGGCTACGCAGGGGATCCCTTGTGGCAAAAAGTCAAGCCCGACCAGTTGGGGACCGAGGCGGAATTAGATTATCTACAGCACGGAGACCCCTCTGGGACGCTATTTTCAATCGGGGAGGCAGATGTATCCCTTCGACCAGGTTGGTTTTACCATGAGGATCAGGACCCCAAGTCTCTCGAGGAATTGGTCGAAATCTACTTTCACTCAGTAGGGCGGGGTACACCACTCTTGCTTAATATTCCGCCTAATAAAGATGGGCTCTTTGATGAAAAGGATATCCAGCGTCTCTATGAATTTTCTGCCTACCGTAACGAGATCTATAAAGAAGATTTGGCTCTGGGAGCCAAGGTATCTGGTCCGGCTCTATCGCCAGACTTTGCCTGTCATCATCTGACAGATGGACGGAAGACCAGTTCTTGGGCAAGTGATGCAGAGTTGCCAATCCAATTAGAGCTCGATTTAGGAGCTCCTGAAGCTTTTGATGTGATTGAGCTGAGGGAAGATTTGAAGCTAGGGCAACGCATCGCTGCTTTCCATGTTCAGGTAGAGTTGGATGGTGTCTGGCAGGAGTTTGGATCTGGTTATACTGTTGGCTACAAACGTCTCTTACGAGGATCGGTCGTTGAGGCGCAGAAGATACGTGTGACTATTACAGAGGCACAGGCTTTGCCTTTGTTGACCAAGATTTCACTTTATAAAACACCTAGCTTGTCAAAAAAAGAAGCTGTTCAGCAACTAGAGTTTTCAGAAAAAAGTCTGGCTGTGACCAAGGGAGAAAATGTCCAATTTACAGTTAAGCGAAGAGAATCTAGCAGTCCTTTAGAAGCTAAGATTTCGATTCAACCAGGGACGGGTGTGCATGGTATCGCTTATCGGGATGAGATTCAAGTTCTTGCGTTTCAAGTTGGCGAGACTGAAAAAAGGCTGACGCTACCAACCTTGTATTTTGCAGGAGATAAAAGCTTGGACTTTTATCTAAATCTGACGGTAGACGGGCAGCTGGCTGACCAGCTTCAGGTCCAAGTTTCATAAAAGAAGAACCTTTGCGCGATGCAAAGGTTCTTTTGGTTATGAGTGATTTGGTAGCCAGCTGAGAGTGAAGGTCAGTTGCTCAGCTTTCAAGAGGTCTTGGTGTTGGATACTAGATACTGGGGTCTTGTCCAATCGACATTCTTTGACAAAGTTGAAGTGGGTGTGGTTTTGCTCAGCATGGATATCCAGCCATTTATTTTCCTTAGCTAGGTAGACACGGAGATGATCAAAGAGGGGAATTCCGAGATCATAGCTGGGCTTGCCCGGACAGGTCGGGTAGAATCCAAGAGCCGACCAGATGTACCAAGCAGAGAGACTACCATTATCCTCATCGCCAGGATAGGCTTGCCAGCTTGGGTGAAAGGCTTTCTGACGTAAGGTCTTGATGAGCAGAGTGGTATAGTCAGGGTAGTCACTGTAGCGGAAGAGATAAGGGATGTGGAAACTAGGTTGGTTGGAAATGGCGATTTGCCCAAAAGGAGCGGTAGCCATCTCGCTCATTTCATGAATCTCGTAACCATAGCCGGTGGTTTCAAAGATAGGAGCGTCCTGACAGGCTTTCAAAAGGTAGTGGCTGAAGGCTTCTTTTCCACCCATAAGCTGGATTAAGCATGGGATGTCGTGTAGAACGCCTAAAGTAGCTTGAATGGCTGAACATTCAGCGTAGTCGCGTCCCCAACTGTATGGAGAGAAGTCGGGACGGAAGTTGCCTTGATTGTCTCGTGCTCTCATGTAACCTGTCTCAGCGTCAAAGAGATGGCGGTAATTTTGTGATGCAACCTTATAAGTCTGGGCGATGTCATTCTGCCCTAGTTTTTCGGCACAGCTGGCGATACAAAAGTCACTATAGGCGTAGTCTAGGGTATGGCTGACGCTTTCGTGGTGGTCGGTAGAGAGATAACCTAATTCTTGGTATTGTGCCAAACCGTGACGACCATTGATGCCGAGAGGGTCGGACTTAGTGGCTGTCTCCAACATGGCTTGGAGGAGTTCTTCTTCCAAGTCAGGAGCCATTTCCTTGCAGGCACTATCTGCGATAATACCGTCCAATAGAGTCCCTGGCATCATGCCACGTTCATCTGGGGCTAGCCATTTTGGAAGAAATCCAGTATCGTGGTAGCTATTGAGGAAACCTTCTAGAAAGCGGTGATAGTGTTCCGGTATGATAAGGGCAAAGAGGGGGAAGGTGGTGCGGAAGGTATCCCAGAAACCATTGTTGCTAAAGAGGACACCGGGCTTGACAGTACCAGTAGACAAATCCATGTGGATGGCCTGCCCTGACTCGTTCACCTCATAAAATGTCTGTGGGAAGAGGAAGAGTCTGTAGAGGCAGTGGTCAAAGAAGGTTCGGTCAGCCTCTCCTGTCTTAAGTACATCAAAACGATGGAGGAGATCTTCCCAGTCTGCTTGGGCATTTGCTTTACAGCTATCAAAGTCCTTTTGAGGTAGATTAAGCAACGCTTGAGAAGGAGAAATAAAAGAAGTCGCTAATTGGATCTCAGCATGACTACTTGCTAAGTCAATTCGCCAGTCTCCGCTTTTTTGGCTGACATCAAGAATATCCGTATTCATTTGTAGGGCAGTGAAGAGTATCAGTGGATTTTTATTGGTCTCTGTTTTTCCTTCTTGTCTTAGGGCCAGAGTCCGCTTATCTACCTGCTTGACTGTCAGTTCATCTGCTGTATGAAGATTGAGGGAGAGAGCCTTACCTTGCTTTTGTTCTAGGCGAATAGAAGCACCGTAGCAAGTCGGTGTGAGCTGAGTTTCAATCTGATAGCGCAGGGAGAAAATCTTCAGATAATGAGGCTGGAAAGAGGCTTTTTCGATATCATAAGAAGACTGGCGGTGAAAGAGACTGTCTCCCCCAAGCTGACCTGTGACAGGTGTTATGAGGAGCCAAGAGTAGTCCCCAATCCAAGGGCTGGGCTGGTGGGTCAATCGAATCCCCTGAAAGATGGGTAGATGCGGATCGAAGAACCAAGCTCCCTCCTGGTCACTGGTCTGGGGCACAAAATAATTCATCCCAAAAGGCACGCCTGTATAAGGCAGGGTATTTCCCCGAGAGAAGGCATGCTTGCTAGCAGTGCCAAAGCGGGTATCGATGGTCTCAAGTATTGGTTTCATGATTATCTCTTTGTAAACGTTTCATATTTTATATAGTATAACATGAAATGAACAAAAAAGCTTCAGATCAATATAAATTCCTTAAAGCTTGATCATCTATGATATGAATGGTACGACGAACTTTTCGAATATAGTGATGTTCTTCAAAAATTTTAAATTTTCGCGAAATAGTTTCGGGCCTCGTTCCAAGGTAACTGGCAAGTTCCTTTTCTGAAATTGGCAAAGTGAAGGTGAGTTTAGGATTGTTACTTTTTCCGGTAAGGTGAATAAGATAGCAAGCAAGGCGTTGTTCTATTTTTTCAAAGGCTAATAAGGTGACTTGTTCTTCCGTCTGAATTGCTTTTATGGCATTAAGACGTAGAAGTTGCCAACTAAAATGTGGAAAACTCTGGAGAAGGTATTGAAAATCTTTTTTATAAATGACACAGACTTCTGTAGAGACCAAGGCTTCCCCATAGAGATCCTGATTATTCTCTTCAAAGAGATAGTTTTCTCCTTCGTAATTTCCTTTGCCAACGATACGGATGCATTGCTCGGTTCCATCATTAGTCAGACGATAGACCTTAAATTGTCCTCTATTAACAATGATTAAGGTTTCCTCATCAAAGGGTGAGAAAATTAACTCGCCCTTTTTAAATTTCTTATGGTGAAACAGACTTTGGATACCCTGAAGTTCATCACGGGAGAGGGAGCTAAAAAGGGGAACGGTATAAAAGCATGGTTGGGACATAGAAACTCCTAATTTTGAAGAAATTTATAGAAACTTGACGAATATCAATTTTTTTATCATTTAGATACAGTAAAATAAAAAACACAATATATAGAGCGTATTGTTTTGTAAAACACAATATATTGTATCAAAAAAGGAGAAGTCATGCAAAGAATTAGATTTTATTATATTAGTTTAAGTGGGAATACGAGTTCCTTTGTCCAGCGGGTCAGTCAATATATAAAAGCGACGTATCATAGAGAAGTTGAGTCTTTGAATGTAAAAGATTTAAAAGGGGAGGCAATCACAGTAGATGGTCCCTTTGTCAGTTTTTTACCAACTTATCTAGAGGGAGGAAATGGAATTGATACTGGTTTCCAAGAAATTCTGACGGGAAATCTTCGAAAATTTTTAGAGTATCAAGGAAATTTTCGTTATTGTCTAGGAATTATTGGGAGTGGTAATCGAAATTTCAATAAGCAATTCTGTCTAACGGCTTTTCAATATGCAGATCAGTTTGGCTTTCCTGTTATAGATATTTTTGAATTACGCGGGACAGATGAAGATGTAGAGAGGATCTCCAAACATATTTTAGCTAGTTTTGAGAAAGCGGAGGAAAAAATAGATGTCAGCTACTAAGGATTATTTTGTTTTGAACAATATGGTGAACATTCCAATTGATGGTGAAATTCCTCTTTACTATGATAGAGAGGCCTTAACAGACTATTTAAAGAATGAAATTGAACCTCATACGATGCATTTTTCAAGTCTGAAAGAACGTCTCCGGTATTTAATTCAAGAGGATTATGTGGATGAAGAGGTTGTGGGCTTGTACCGTGGAGAGTCTGGTGAGATTGATAGTGATTTTTTAGAGGGCTTATATCAAAAAATAAAAGAACATGATTTTACCTTTAAGAGTTTTATGGGAGCTTATAAATTTTATAATCAATATGCACTAAAGACTGATGATTCAAAGACCTATTTGGAATCGTTTGAGGACCGGGTGTTCCTTAATGCCCTCTATCTAGGAAATGGTGATCAGAACTTAGCGACAAAAATTGCGGAGGAAATGATTACCCAACGGTACCAACCTGCGACCCCCACATTCTTAAATGCAGGAAAAAAACGGCGTGGTGAGATGGTTTCTTGTTTTCTGATAGATCTCGATGACTCTATGTTATCTATCGGACGTGGGATTAACTCTGCTTTGCAACTTTCTAGACTTGGTGGTGGGGTTGGAGTGAATTTATCGAACCTACGTGCGAGTGGATCTCCTATAAAAGGAATTGAACATGCTTCTTCGGGAGTGCTCCCTGTAATGAAACTACTAGAAGACTCTTTCAGCTATAGCAATCAGCTAGGACAGAGAAATGGGGCAGGGGTCGTTTACTTGAATGTTTTTCATCAGGATATTCTCGCCTTTTTATCGACAAAGAAGGAGAATGCAGATGAAAAAATTCGTGTTAAAACCCTCTCTCTGGGGTTGGTCGTTCCGGATAAGTATTACGAGCTGATTAAAACAAATCAACCCATGTATCTGTTTAATCCTTATCATGTTGAAAAAGTCTATGGGAAACCTTTTTCGTACGTAGATATCACGGCTGAATACGACCGATTGGTTGCAAATCCAGCTATTGAAAAGACAGTTGTTCAAGCGAGAGAATTAGAACAGGAAATTTCCCGCTTGCAACAAGAGTCTGGCTATCCTTATATTCTAAATATCGATGTCGCTAATCGCGCGAATCCCGTCAAAGGGAAAATCATTATGAGTAATCTTTGTTCAGAGATTTTGCAACCACAGACTCCATCCGTATTGAATGATGATTTGTCCTATCATGAGGTGGGAACGGATATTAGTTGTAACCTTGGATCAACTAATATTGTTAATTTACTAGAATCTGAAGATTTTGCTACCTCTGTTGATACAATGGTTCGTGCTTTAACGACTGTTACGGATCTAGAGTCTGTTGAAGAAGTGCCTACAGTAAATAAGGGAAATCGTCTCTACCATACGATAGGGCTCGGAGCGATGGGATTACACACAGCTTTTGCTTTGCACCAAATCAAGTATGGTTCAAAAGAATCTCTAGAATTTACAGAAGCTTACTTCTTGGCATTGAATTATTATTCTTTAGTATCCAGCAATAGAATCGCAAGAGAGCGGCATGAGACATTTTATGAATTTGCGGATTCACGTTATGCCGATGGAAGTTACTTTTCACCATATGTAGAGCAAGATTTTGTATTTAGATTTCCTAAGATAGCAGCCATTTTTAAGGATATTCCTATTCCAACGAAAGAAGATTGGAAGGTACTAAGGGAGAAGGTCATGAAAGATGGCCTCTACCATCGAAATCGTTTAGCAGTGGCGCCTAATGGTTCTATTTCTTATATCAACGAAACGAGTGCTTCTCTTCACCCGATTACTCAGTTGGTAGAGAATCGGCAGGAAAAGAAGGTGGGATCGATCTTTTATCCCGCTCCGTATCTGTCCAATGATACCTTACCATTTTATGAGACTGCTTATAACATGGATCAGCGTAAAATTATTGATGTGTATGCAGTCGCACAAAAACACATTGATCAGGGAATGAGTCTGACTCTCTTTATGCGTTCTCAATTACCTGAAGGACTATATGGATGGAAAACTAAGGGAAATACAATGCTAACGACACGTGACTTGAATCGCCTTCGGAATTACGCATGGCGAAAAGGGATAAAATCACTTTATTATGTCAGAACCTATACAGAGGATGATGAATTTAGCAGTGTAAATAGCTGTGAATCTTGTATGATTTAAGGAGAGAAGATGTCAAAAAAATTTCTATATTACAAAGCAATCAACTGGAATGAGATTGAGGATGAATTGGATAACGCTACGTGGGAGAGGGCGACATCGTTATTTTGGCTAGACAATCGAATTCCAATTGAAAATGATAAACCTGCTTTTAATCGTTTGTCGGTAGAGGAGAAGCAAGAATTAAATCGCTCGCTGATCTTTCTTGCGAATTTATCAACTTACCAGTCGTTAGAGGCAGAGGAGTTTATACGGCATAGTGAACGCTCACAACAGGAGGTTGCTATTGTAAACAATCTACAGTTCACTGAAATGGTAAATACCAAGGCTTATAATACTATTTTATACTCCTTTAATGAAGACGAACAGGAGGTGGTATCCTTATTTGAGTGGGTAGATCAACATAAATTAGTAGTAGAGCGACTAGAAAGAGTCGACACGGTATATCATAGTAAAAATGCGATTCAGAAGCGCTTTATGGCTACTTGTGTTGAAGGAATTATGACTTATAGTCAACTTGCCTTTTTGATGAAATTGTGGATTCAAAAGGGCTTTACTAATCTTGGCGAAATGGTGAAAATGATTCTCTTGAATGAGTCATTGCATTGTGACTATCTGATACATAAAGTCAATCTTCTTTTGGCAAGAATGGATAGAGCTGACCAAATCTCATTTCAAACCTGGGCTGTTGAAATGATTGACAGAATCTTAAAAACAGAGGGGAAAATCATTTGTGAACTTTATGTAGATTCTGACATTCAAAAATTGACTCAGAACCTTGTACAAAGAGAAGCAAATCATTTGTTAGAGAGTATCGGGGTCGAAGAGAGGTACCCAGTTGATAGGGAAATTCTCTCTGCGCTTGATCGAGTATTGAACAGACTGAGAAAGCACGAGCTTCTCGGGCAGATGTCTATCCATAGGATAGAAGAATCACGTGATGATGACTATGATTTTTGAGGAGGATTTATATGTTACATCGGACATTGAATTGGAAAGAAGTCGAGGATGAGTTAGACGACTATGTTTGGGATAAAGCTACGGCACAATTTTGGATTGATACTCGTGTTCCAGTATCAAATGACTTGCTTGATTGGAAGCAACTATCAGATCCGGAGAAAGAGGTTGTCAAGAAAGCGGTTGGAGGCTTGGCTTTGCTTGATACGCTTCAATCCGAAGAGGGGTTGTATTCTATTAAACAGCACGTTCGAACTCGCAAGGAGAGAGCGGTTCTGAGTGATTTTACATTTATGGAATCTATCCATGCTAAGACATACGGTACCATATTGATTTCGTTAAATACTTTTAAGGAAATTGAGAAAATATATGATTGGATGAATCAGGATCCTAAAATGCAGTATAAAGCCCAAAAGATAAATGAGATGTATCAGCATGGAACCCCTCTACAGGTGATGGTTGCGAGTGTGTTTTTAGAAGGGATCCTATACTATAGTAACTTTTTCATACCGCTTTGGTATCGTGGACAAAATAAACTAGCTAATCTAGCAGAGTTAATCAAATTAGTAATTAGGGACGAATCTGTACATGGGACTTATCTGGGATATAAGTTTCGCTTAACCTTTGATGAGCTCTCAGAAGCAGAACAACATGAGTTCATAACTTGGATGTATCGTTTTTTAGATGATCTTTTAGAAAATGAGTTTGCATATACGGATGAAGTCTATGCACCTATTGGTCTGGCGGAAGAAATAAAGGTATTTGTTAAATACAATGTCAATAAAGCGCTACAAAATATGGGCTTTCAAAGTTACTTTTCGGATATTACAGCGTCTGATGTGAATCCGATTGTCATGAATGGCATTTCGATTGAAACGGCCAATCATGATTTCTTTTCTCAAGTGGGTGCGGGATATCTAATGGGAAATGCAGAAGCAATGCTAGATGATGACTACGATTTTTAGAATAAACGAAACGATTCCAACGGAAATCTCTACATAATTTTTTCATAAGTTTGTTTCAAAACGCCTTTAGTTTGTGTATATCTTTTGGAGGCGTTTTTTTTTATACTGAACATGAAACTTGTTTGAAAGAGGTAAATCGATTATGGTTTATTCGAAAGAGATTGTCAGAGAATGGCTGGATGAAGTAGCAGAGTGTGCCAAGGACCATCCGGAGTGGGTGGATGTCTTTGAGCGTTGCTACACCGACACCTTGGACAACACGGTCGAGATCCTAGAAGATGGTTCAACTTTTGTATTGACAGGGGATATTCCTGCCATGTGGCTTCGGGATTCGACTGCCCAACTTAGACCCTATCTTCATGTGGCTAAAAGAGATCCTCTCTTGCGTCAGACTATTGCAGGTTTGGTCAAGCGTCAGATGACCTTGGTGCTCAAGGATCCTTATGCCAACTCCTTTAACATTGAGGAAAACTGGAAGGGTCACCATGAAACTGATCACACAGACCTTAACGGCTGGATTTGGGAGCGTAAGTATGAGGTGGACTCTCTTTGCTATCCTTTGCAGTTGGCTTATCTCCTTTGGAAAGAGACTGGCGAAACCAGTCAGTTTGATGAAACCTTTGTCACAGCGACCAAGGAAATCCTTCATCTTTGGACGGTAGAACAAGACCACAACAACTCTCCTTATCGTTTTGTTCGGGATACAGACCGCAAGGAAGATACTCTGGTAAATGATGGCTTTGGACCTGACTTTGCCGTGACAGGTATGACCTGGTCAGCTTTTCGTCCAAGTGATGACTGCTGTCAGTATAGCTATTTGATTCCATCCAATATGTTTGCAGTCGTTGTCTTGGGTTATGTGCAAGAAATCTTTGCAGAACTTGACTTAGCTGATAGCCAAAACATCATCGCAGACGCTAAGCGTCTCCAGGCTGAAATCCAAGAAGGCATCGAAAACTACGCCTACACCACTAACAGCAAGGGCGAAAAGATTTACGCCTTTGAAGTGGATGGTTTGGGAAATGCCAGCATCATGGATGATCCAAACGTACCAAGTCTGCTGGCTACGCCTTATCTGGGCTATTGCGATATTGACGATGAAGTTTACCAAGCAACTCGTCGGACCATTCTGAGCCCTGAAAATCCATACTTCTACCAAGGAGAATATGCTAGTGGTCTCGGAAGTTCTCATACCTTTTATCGCTATATCTGGCCGATTGCCCTATCTATCCAAGGCTTGACAACAAGAGATAAGGCAGAGAAGAAATTCTTGCTGGATCAGCTCGTTGCCTGCGATGGTGGCACAGGTGTCATGCATGAAAGCTTCCATGTAGACGACCCAACTCTTTACTCTCGTGAATGGTTCTCCTGGGCCAACATGATGTTCTGTGAGTTGGTCTTGGATTACTTGGATATTCGCTAGTCAGTTCTTTAGTTAGATAGAAATAAAAATTTAAGTTAGAATGAGGTTTTACTTCATGGAAAATGTTGTTGTACATATTATTTCTCACAGCCACTGGGACCGTGAGTGGTACTTACCTTTTGAAAGTCACCGGATGCAGTTGGTGGAGTTATTTGACAATCTTTTTGACCTCTTTGAAAATGATCCTGAGTTCAAGAGCTTCCATTTAGATGGACAAACTATTGTCCTTGATGACTACTTGGAGATTCGCCCTGAAAATCGCGATAAAGTTCAGCGCTACATCGACCAAGGCAAACTCAAAATTGGTCCCTTTTACATCTTGCAGGATGATTACTTGATTTCCAGCGAAGCCAATGTCCGCAATACCTTGATTGGTCAAGCAGAATGTGCAAAATGGGGCAAATCAACCCAGATTGGTTACTTCCCAGATACCTTTGGAAATATGGGGCAAGCGCCTCAAATCCTTCAAAAATCAGGCATTCACGTGGCAGCCTTTGGCCGTGGTGTGAAGCCGATTGGATTTGACAACCAAGTCCTCGAAGATGAGCAGTTCACCTCCCAGTTTTCAGAAATGTACTGGCAGGGCGCTGATGGAAGTCGTGTCCTCGGTATCCTCTTTGCCAACTGGTACAGTAACGGGAATGAAATCCCAGTTGATAAGGATGAAGCCCGGGCCTTCTGGAAACAAAAATTGGCAGACGTGCGTGACTACGCTTCGACCAACCAATGGTTGATGATGAACGGATGTGACCACCAGCCTGTACAGAGAAATCTGAGCGAAGCCATTCGTGTGGCAAATGAACTCTTCCCAGATGTGACCTTTGTGCATAGTTCTTTTGATGAATATGTTCATGCAGTAGAAAGTGCTCTGCCTGAGCAACTATCTACCGTTACAGGTGAGTTGACCAGTCAAGAAACAGACGGTTGGTACACACTTGCCAACACTTCTTCTTCACGGATTTACCTTAAACAAGCTTTCCAAGAAAACAGTAACTTGCTGGAGCAAGTAGTGGAACCATTGACTGTTATCACTGGCGGGCACAACCACAAGGACCAGTTGACCTATGCTTGGAAAGTCCTTCTACAAAATGCGCCCCATGATAGTATCTGTGGCTGTAGTATTGACGAAGTTCACCGCGAGATGGAAACACGTTTTGCCAAGGTCAACCAAGTCGGAAACTTTGTTAAGACCAACCTTCTCAAGGAGTGGAAGGGTAAAATTGCAACCCACGAAGCTCAAAGCGACCATCTCTTTACGGTTATCAATACAGGCTTGCATGACAAGGTTGATACTGTCAGCACAGTGATTGATGTGGCGGTTTGTGATTTCAAAGAATTGCACCCAACAGAAGGTTATAAGAAAATGGCAGCCTTGACCTTGCCAAGCTACCGTGTCGAAGACTTGGAAGGACATGCTGTAGAAGCGAAAATTGAAGATCTGGGAGCTAACTTTGAGTACGATTTACCAAAAAACAAGTTCCGTCAAGCTCGTATTGCTCGACAAGTGCGCGTGACAGTGCCTGTTCACCTGGCACCACTTTCTTGGACAACCTTCCAATTGCTCGAAGGAGAACAAGAACACCGTGACGGTATTTACCAAAATGGAGTGATTGATACGCCATTTGTAACGGTCAGTGTAGATGAAAATATCACAGTCTACGACAAGACAACTCATGAAGCGTATGAGGATGTTGTTCGCTTTGAAGACCGTGGTGATATCGGAAATGAGTATATCTACTTCCAACCAAAAGGAACAGAGCCTATCTACGCAGATCTGAAAGGTTGTGAAGTCTTGGAAAATACAGCTCGTTTTGCCAAGATTTTGCTCAAGCATGAATTGACAATTCCAGTAAGTGCAGACGAAAAACTGGATGCAGAACAAAGAGGCATCATCGAGTTTATGACGCGTGAAGCTGGGCGCTCAGAAGAATTGACAACCCTTCCTCTGGAAACAGAGATGACCGTCTTTGTTGACAATCCACAAATTCGTTTCAAGACTTGCTTTACTAACACCGCCAAAGACCACCGTATCCGTCTCTTGGTTAAGACTCATAATACGCGTCCAAGCAATGACTCTGAAAGCATTTATGAGGTGGTGACACGACCAAATAAACCAGCTGCCTCTTGGGAAAATCCTGAAAATCCACAACACCAACAAGCCTTTGTCAGCCTTTATGATGATGAAAAAGGGGTGACAGTGGCTAATAAAGGACTGCACGAGTATGAAATCCTTGGAGACGATACCATTGCTGTGACCATTCTTCGTGCCTCAGGTGAGTTAGGTGACTGGGGTTACTTCCCGACACCAGAGGCTCAGTGCTTGCGTGAGTTTGAAGTCGAGTTTGCTCTTGAATGCCACCAAGCTCAAGAACGCTTCTCAGCCTTCCGTCGTGCTAAAGCCTTCCAAACACCATTCACTAGTCTTCAAGTTGCTAAACAAGAAGGAAGTGTTGCTGCGACTGGCAGCCTCTTGAGCCATGCGGCGCTCAGCTTGCCACAAGTCTGCCCGACAGCCTTTAAGGTAGCTGAAAATGAAGAAGGATATGTACTTCGTTACTACAATATGAGTCAAGAAAATGTGCGTATATCAGAACACCAACAAACTATTTTGGACTTGCTTGAGCGGCCATATCCCGTTCATTCAGGACTCTTAGCACCACAAGAAATTCGCACAGAATTGATCAAAAAAGAAGACATTTAATAGTTTTAAAGTGTTTGATAACTAATACTATGAGATAGAAAGGAGGGGCGAAAGAGTAAGGACTAACTACTGATTCGCCCCTTTTTATGGGAAGAACAATGACCATTGCAACCATTGATATCGGAGGGACTGGGATTAAGTTTGCCAGTCTGACTCCTGATGGAAAGATACTAGATAAGACAAGTACTCCAACGCCAGAGAGTTTGGAAGATTTACTGACTTGGCTAGACCAACGCTTGTCAGAGCAAGATTATAGTGGGATCGCTATGAGCGTTCCAGGCGCGGTTAATCAAGAAACAGGTGTGATTGAGGGAATCAGTGCCGTACCTTATATTCATGGCTTTTCTTGGTATGAGGCACTTGCTCATCATCAGCTACCTGTCCATCTAGAAAATGATGCCAACTGTGTTGGGCTTAGTGAATTGCTAGCTCACCCAGAAATTGAAAATGCAGCCTGTGTCGTGATTGGTACAGGAATCGGCGGCGCCATGATTATCAATGGCAAGCTTCACCGAGGTCGCCACGGCTTGGGAGGAGAGTTTGGCTACATGACAACCATTGCACCAGCAGAAAAGCTCAACAACTGGTCGCAACTAGCGTCAACTGGAAATATGGTGCGATACGTGATTGAAAAATCTGGTCAGACTGACTGGGACGGACGCAAGATTTACCAAGAGGCCGCAGCTGGTAATGCTCTTTGTCAAGAAGCTATTTTGCGCATGAACCGTAATCTGGCGCAAGGTTTGCTCAATATTCAGTATCTCATCGACCCAGATGTCATTAGTCTGGGAGGCTCTATTAGCCAAAATCCAGACTTCATCCAAGGTGTCAAAAAGGCTGTCGATGAATTTGTCGAAACCTACGAAGAATACACGGTCGCACCTGTCATCCAAGCCTGCACCTATCATGCAGATGCCAATCTCTACGGTGCCCTTGTCAACTGGCTACAGGAGGAAAACCAATGGTGACATTTACAGGACTTAGTCCCAAACAAACTCAGGCAATCGACTTACTGACAAAGTATATCTCTTTACCAGATGTGGAAGTTGCAGTCGCTCAGTCTGACCAAGCCTCTATCTCTATCAAGGGTGAGGGAGGCCACTATCAACTGACTTATCACAAACCTCACCAACTTTACCGCGCCTTGTCCTTATTGGCAACAGCTCTAGTAGAAGGTGATAAAGTAGCGATTGAGGAGCAGGCAGCTTATGAAGATTTGGCCTACATGGCAGACTGTTCTCGAAATGCGGTTCTGAATGTGGCTTCTGCCAAGCAGATGATTGAGGTCTTGGCTCTCATGGGCTACTCAACCTTTGAACTTTACATGGAAGACACCTATCAGATTGAGGGGCAACCTTACTTTGGTTACTTCCGTGGCGCCTATTCAGCAGAGGAGTTGCAGGAAATAGAAGCCTACGCCCAGCAGTTTGACATGACCTTTGTGCCTTGCATCCAGACCTTGGCCCACTTGTCGGCCTTCGTCAAATGGGGCGTTAAGGAAGTGCAAGAACTCCGTGATGTGGAGGATATTCTCCTTATCGGCGAAGAAAAGGTGTATGACCTGATTGATGGCATGTTTGCCACTCTATCTAAACTGCAGACTCGCAAGGTCAATATCGGGATGGATGAAGCCCACTTGGTTGGTTTGGGACGCTACCTCATCTTGAACGGCGTTGTAGACCGTAGTCTCCTCATGTGTCAACACTTGGAGCGCGTGCTGGATATTGCAGACAAGTATGGTTTCCACTGCCAGATGTGGAGCGATATGTTCTTCAAACTTATGTCAGCGGATGGCCAGTACGATCGTGATGTGGAGATTCCAAAGGAAACGCGTGTCTATCTAGACCGTCTCAAAGACCGTGTAACCTTGGTTTACTGGGATTATTACCAAGATAGCGAGGAAAAATACAACCGTAATTTCCGCAATCATCACAAGATTAGCCATGACCTTGCCTTTGCAGGTGGAGCTTGGAAGTGGATCGGTTTTACGCCTCACAACCATTTCAGCCATCTCATCGCTATGGAGGCCAACAAAGCCTGTCGTGCTAATCAGATAAAAGAAGTCATCGTGACGGGTTGGGGGGATAATGGTGGGGAAACTGCCCAGTTTTCTATCCTGCCAAGTTTGCAAATCTGGGCAGAACTCAGCTACCGCAATAACCTCGACCGTTTGTCTGCCCACTTCAAGACCAATACGGGTCTATCAGTTGAGGAATTCATGCAGATCGACCTAGCCAACCTCTTGCCAGACTTGCCGGACAATCTCAGTGGTATCAATCCCAACCGCTATGTCTTTTATCAGGATGTTCTCTGCCCAATTCTTGACCAACACATGACACCTGAACAGGACAAACCGCACTTTGCTCAGGCTGCTGTGATCCTTGCTGAAATCAAAGAAAAAGCTGGAAACTATGCTTATCTCTTTGAAACTCAGGCTCAGTTGAACCAGATTTTAAGCAGTAAAGTGGATGTGGGACGACGCATTCGTCAGGCCTACCAAACAAACGATAAAGAAAGTCTGCAAGAAATCGCCAGACAAGAATTACCAAAACTCAGAAGCGAGATTGAACAATTCCATGCCCTCTTTAGCCGTCAATGGTTGAAAGAAAACAAGGTCTTTGGCTTGGATACAGTCGATATCCGTATGGGCGGACTTTTGCAACGTATCAAACGAGCAGAAAGCCGTATCGAAGCTTATCTGTCTGATCAGATTGACCGCATCGATGAGCTAGAAGTTGAAATCCTACCATTTACTGATTTCTACGCAGACAAGGATTTCGCAGCAACTACAGCTAATCAGTGGCACACCATTGCGACAGCTTCAACGATTTATACGACATAGGCATTTATCACAAACAGTTAAACATCTCCTTTTAAATACATGGAGATGTTTTTTGATTTGGAGATAGGGAAGGAGTATAATGAAGGTAGAAAGATAGTTTGGAGGTCTGACCATGAAAAAGCTACTACTAGTCCTAGCTACTAGCATGCTAGTCTTATCTGCCTGCCATAAAATGACAGAGGATGGAGCAACTAGTCCGTCAATACCAAGGGAGCAACAAACCAAGGAAACAACCAACTATTTTCACTATTTAGCAGATGCCTATCAAAAGGCTCTTTCGCACGAAAAAGAATCCAAGGATACAACTGTTCAGTCACCTATGGCTGCTACAGTTGCAGCCATGGAAGAACTTGAGTTATCTAATCCGACTGATCAAGCCTTGATTATGAAGAATTACTTGGATTTTCAGAAGCTAATTCAATACAATACTGAAAAGTGGGAGGAAGAGTTTGCAAGCTGGGCTTCTTCTATGGGGCAGTCCTATCATAGACTAGAGCATGCAAACTTTGATGAAAAAAATGAACTAATCAAAAAATTAGAAGCTACAACAGTCTCTCAGAAAAGCGTCAAATGGAATGTTTTTGGAGTATCGAGTGACAATGCCTATGATTACTTGGTTTTGGATGCCTACTATGACAACCAGGACAAACATTTCTACCTATTTACACTGAAGTATGGGCAAACACGGGTCTTGTATACCGATAAGACACTGGAAACTATCCCTACTGCAAATTTTGAAGAGACTGAGAATACAGATTTAGCGCGACGTTTTAAGGAATTTCTATTAAAAACAAGTGTAACTACAGAGAGCGAGCCAGATACAGATAATAGTTCTTTAATAGACAAGATAAAAACAGCCATGGAATCTTACTCGGATAGTAAAGGTGAAAGATTCAAGTCAACTAACTTAGCAATATATGGTCACTACTATGGACTAGCAGTACCAGACCAGATAATACAATTTGGGCAAGTGGATGGGATGAATTATACTTTTAAATGGTATGGCTATATTGCTGGTTCTGGTTCTGGGAGGTTTGATATCCTAGCTTGCTATGTGAATGAAGCAGAGACAGAGGTGATTCTCTTTGGCTACAAAGATGGTAATCCTGCTCTTTTACACACAGAAGGAAGGCCAGAGATTGATAAAAATGAATCAGGGGCTATCATAAATGCTCAGGTTCATTTTGTTGAGTTTCATCACCCAATATTGGAACAAGTTTTCAATTAGTAAAGAGGAAATACATTTATCGTATGCAGAGTGTTTCTCGTGAAACCTATTTCTTATAAAAAACTTCTCCACAAAAAATAATTTGTGGAGTTTTTTCTATAATTAGTAGTTTAACCTAGCCTTCAAATAGGAGTATACTAATAATGTAATCGTTATCAAACCTAAAAATTCGATGAAATCAGTTTTTAGGAATAAAAAGGGAGGAAATTATGAAAAAGTTTTCAA
Organism: Streptococcus oralis; assembly: GCF_004127215.1. GTDB lineage: Bacteria > Bacillota > Bacilli > Lactobacillales > Streptococcaceae > Streptococcus > Streptococcus oralis_BD. Next base: position 99,965 of record NZ_QEWJ01000007.1, read on the forward strand.
AGACCTTGAGAGATAACTGGATTTTTCTCTTGATGGTTTTACCAGGGGCTCTCTGGCTGATTCTATTCTTTTACATTCCAGTATTTGGGAATGTGGTCGCCTTTAAAGACTACCATATGACCAGTAATGGTTTCATAGATAGTATTGTGAATAGTAAATGGGTCGGGTTAGATAATTTCAGATTCTTGTTTAGTTCAAAAGATGCCTTTATCATCACTCGAAATACTGTTCTTTACAATCTCGGCTTCATCTTTATCGGTTTGATTGTATCAGTAGGGATTGCCATCATCCTCAGCGAGCTTCGCTCTAAGAGAATGGTTAAGATTTTCCAAACGTCTATGTTGTTCCCTTACTTCCTGTCATGGGTTATCATTAGTTTCTTTACAGATGCCTTCCTAAACATTGACAAAGGGGTCTTCAACCATTTCTTAACATCCATTGGCATGAAGGAAGTCAACTTCTACGCTGACTTAGGCATTTGGCCATACCTTCTCCTTTTCCTAGGTATTTGGAAAGGCTTTGGATATAGCAGTGTCATGTACTATGCGACGATCATGGGAATTGACCCAACTTACTACGAAGCAGCAACAGTGGACGGGGCTAGCAAGTGGCAACGTATTCGCAACGTAACCATTCCTCAGTTGACTCCGCTTGTAACAGTTTTGACCATCCTTGCAGTCGGAAATATCTTCCGTGCAGACTTTGGTCTCTTCTATCAAATCCCACACAATGCTGGTCAGCTTTACAATGTAACCAATGTTTTGGACGTATATGTCTTTAATGGTTTGACTCAGACAGCAGATATCGGTATGGCTTCAGCAGCCGGTCTTTACCAATCCGTTGTCGGTTTGATTCTGGTTATCCTATCAAACTTGCTTGCAAGACGAGTCGATCCAAACTCAGCTTTGTTCTAGAAAGGAGGAGAATATGGCAGAAAAGAAAATTAAAAAAGAAAAAATCGATAATGTCGGCATTCACTCCTTCAGTAAGAAAGCAGATATCTTCTTTAGTATCCTCTCTGGTTTGATCGCTCTTTCTTGTATCTTGCCCTTTATCTTCGTTATCATCATTTCGGTGACAGACGAAAAGAGCATCCTCCAGTATGGATATAGCTTTTTCCCTTCGAAATTTGGTGTAGATGGATTCCAGTTCTTAGCTCAGTTTAAAGATAAGATTCTCCAAGCGCTCTTTATCTCAGTTTTTGTAACCGTAGTCGGAACAGTGACCAACGTCTTTATTACAACCACTTATGCCTACGCCATCTCACGGACAACCTTTAAGTACCGTAGATTCTTCACAATCTTTGCCCTTCTTAGTATGTTGTTCAATGCTGGTTTGGTACCAGGCTATATCGTGGTCACTCGTTTGCTTCAACTTGGTGATACGGTTTGGGCCTTGATTGTTCCAATGCTTCTCTCACCATTCAACATCATCTTGATGCGTTCCTTCTTCAAGAAGACCATTCCAGAAGCCATTCTAGAATCTGCTCGTATCGATGGTGCCAGTGAAGCACGGATCTTCTTCCAGATTTGTTTACCATTGTCACTTCCAGGTATCGCAACTATCACGCTTTTGACAGCTCTTGGTTTCTGGAACGACTGGTTCAACGCCCTTCTTTACATCAAGAGTGACAACTTGTATCCATTGCAATATTTGCTCATGCAAATCCAACAAAATATGGACTACATTGCAAAAGCAGTCGGCCTATCTGGCCAACTGGGAGTCGCTCTACCAAAAGAAACAGGTCGTATGGCCATGGTTGTTGTTGCAACCCTTCCAATCGCGATTCTGTACCCATTCTTCCAACGCTACTTTGTTAAAGGTTTGACCATCGGTGGTGTGAAAGAATAGCACTTGTTGAGAAACACCGTTTCTCCCTTCCCAACTTCATCTTAGTGACTGAAGTTACAATTCATTAAATCGTTTATAAGTTTAAAAATAAAAAAAGGAGTTTTTATCATGAAAAACTGGAAAAAATATGCTTTTGCATCTGCTAGCGTAGTCGCTTTGGCTGCTGGTCTTGCTGCCTGTGGAAACCTTACAGGTAACAACAAAAAAGCTGCTGACGCTACTTCAGGTGAAAAAACTGTTATCAAAATGTACCAAATCGGTGACAAACCAGACAACTTGGATGAATTGCTAGAAAATGCCAACAAAATCATCGAAGAAAAAGTTGGTGCTAAATTGGATATCCAATACCTTGGCTGGGGTGACTACGGTAAGAAAATGTCAGTTATCACATCATCAGGTGAAAACTACGATATCGCTTTTGCAGATAACTATGTCGTAAATGCTCAAAAAGGTGCTTACGCTGACTTGACAGAATTGTACAAGAAAGAAGGAGCAGAGCTTTACAAAGCACTTGATCCAGCTTACATCAAAGGGAACACTGTAAACGGTAAGATTTACGCTGTTCCAGTTGCAGCCAACGTTGCATCATCTCAAAACTTTGCCTTTAACGGCGCTCTTCTTGCCAAATATGGCATTGACATTTCAGGTGTCACTTCATACGAAACACTTGAACCAGTCTTGAAACAAATCAAAGAAAAAGCTCCAGACGTAGTACCATTTGCGGTTACGAAGAACTTTATCCCATCTGATAACTTTGACTACCCAGTGCCAAATGGACTTCCATTCGTTATCGACCTTGAAGGAGATACTACTAAGATCGTAAACCGTTACGAAGTACCTCGTTTCAAAGAACACTTGAAGACTCTTCACAAATTCTATGAAGCAGGATATATTCCAAAAGACGTAGCAACAAGCGACACTTCATTTGACCTTCAACAAGATACTTGGTTCGTTCGTGAAGAAACAGTAGGACCAGCTGACTATGGTAACAGCTTGCTTTCACGTGTTGCTAACAAAGACATCCAAATCAAACCAATCACTAACTTTATCAAGAAAAATCAAACAACACAAGTTGCTAACTTTGTCATCTCAAACAACTCTAAGAACAAAGAAAAATCAATGGAAGTGTTGAATCTCTTGAACACAAACCCAGAACTCTTGAACGGACTTGTTTACGGTCCAGAAGGCAAGAACTGGGAAAAAGTTGAAGGTAAAGAAAACCGTGTTCGCGTCCTTGATGGATACAAAGGAAACACTCACATGTCAGGTTGGAACACTGGTAACAACTGGATCCTTTACATCAACGAAAACGTTACAGACCAACAAATCGAAGATTCTAAGAAACAATTGGCAGAAGCTAAAGAATCTCCAGCGCTTGGATTCATCTTTAACACTGACAGTGTCAAATCTGAAATTTCAGCAATCTCTAACACAATGCAACAATTCGATACAGCTATCAACACTGGTACTGTAGACCCAGATAAAGCAATCCCAGAATTGATGGAAAAATTGAAATCTGAAGGTGCCTACGAAAAAGTATTGAACGAAATGCAAAAACAATACGACGAATTCTTGAAAAACAAAAAATCATAAGATCGATTGATTTCGTGTATTCATTCCTAATTCCTAAAAATGTGATCACTGCCTTCCTTAGTTCTCTAGGGGAGGTAGTGATTTTTAGGATGCAAATCAAAAAATTGAGAGAATTATCTTCGATTCGGTATAGTTACTGATAAAGTGCAGTGGCAGGTCTCCCTATATAATTTCCGGTCAAATAAATTGCATTCGTTTTCCTAAGTGGGTATACTAGTATAGTTAGATGAAAAATTCTGAAAATTTAAGAATAGAAAAGAGAACAAATCTTATGGCAAAAGATATTCGTGTCTTACTTTACTACCTCTATACTCCAATTGAAAATGCAGAGCAATTTGCGGCAGATCACTTGGCTTTCTGTAAATCAATCGGCCTCAAAGGTCGTATCCTAGTCGCTGACGAGGGAATCAACGGAACCGTTTCAGGTGACTACGAAACAACTCAAAAATACATGGACTACGTTCACAGCCTCCCAGGAATGGAAGACCTCTGGTTCAAGATTGACGAAGAAAGTGAACAAGCCTTCAAGAAGATGTTTGTTCGCTACAAGAAAGAAATTGTCCACCTTGGTTTGGAAGACAATGATTTTGACAATGACATCAACCCACTTGAAACAACAGGTGCTTACTTGTCTCCAAAAGAGTTCAAAGAAGCCCTTCTTGACGAAGATACAGTGGTCCTTGACACACGTAATGATTATGAGTACGACCTAGGACACTTCCGCGGAGCTATTCGCCCAGACATCCGCAACTTCCGTGAGTTGCCACAATGGGTTCGTGACAACAAGGAAAAATTCATGGACAAGCGCGTGGTTGTTTACTGTACTGGTGGTGTTCGCTGTGAGAAATTCTCAGGCTGGATGGTGCGTGAAGGCTACAAAGATGTCGGTCAGCTTCATGGCGGTATCGCAACTTACGGTAAAGATCCAGAAGTTCAAGGTGAGCTTTGGGATGGGAAAATGTACGTCTTTGACGAGCGTATCGCAGTCGATGTCAACCATGTTAACCCAACCATCGTAGGGAAAGACTGGTTTGATGGAACACCATGTGAACGCTATGTCAACTGTGGAAATCCTTTCTGTAACCGTCGTATCCTAACATCAGAAGAAAATGAAGACAAGTACCTTCGTGGCTGCTCACACGAGTGTCGTGTTCACCCACGTAACCGCTATGTTTCAGAAAATGAATTGACACAAGCAGAAGTGGTGGAGCGCCTAGCTGCTATCGGTGAAAGCTTGGAAACAGTGGTAGCTCAGTAATAAGGAGAGATCCTAATGGAAAAATTTTGCGTTTATGGTAAATTAATTGCCAAAGAAGGAAAGGCGCAGGAACTTGCTGCTTATATGCAAGAAGTTGTTAAAGAAATGCAAAATCTTGATACTTGTTTCTGCTATATCTTAGGAGAGAAAGCAGACGAACCCAACAGCATCTATATTTATGAAGTTTGGGAGAGCGAGCAAGCTCACAATGACAGTCTGACCTTGGAAGTTTTTCAAAATCTCATTGCAAAAGCTAGACCCATTATTGCAGGCATGGAAAATTTACATAAGCTGACTATTTTTGATGGTAAGGCAAGTTTCTAAATTCCTAAGAAAAACTAAAAACTTTAGACGACTCAAGCGTCTAAAGTTTTTTTCATCATTTATCTACAGGTAAAAGGTTTGTTGGACAGAGATTTGGGAAAGCAGACTATTTCCTCATGTTTTTGAGGCATCTCGCGGAGTATCACTTGATTTCTGATTTTCTTTCTTCGGTTTTGATTTTTTGTCCTTTCTTTTTGATGTGATATAATGAGTTTAAATAAATGGGAAAGGAGCAGGTCTATGTCTAAAGCTATCATGGAAGAAGTGGCAGCCTATCTGCGTCAGCATGCAGATGAAGAGCTGAGTCTGACCGATTTGGCTGAGCATTTCCATTATAGTCCTTTCCATCTATCCAGAACTTTCAAGAAAAAGATGGGATTTTCTATCAAGCAATATATGGAAGCTCTTAAGATGGAAAAAGGGATTCAGGAGATTGTAGAAAGCCGGCAAAATGTGACCGAGACATCTATGGAAGCTGGTTATGATAGTCTAGGCAGTTTTTCCAATACTTTTAAGCGGCATACTGGACTTTCGCCTAAAAAATACTACCAAGAATCAACCAAGGCTTATGATTTTCTGGTAAAACAGCTGGATGAGAAGGGAGCTTTGTTGCATCAGGATCCTGACCACAAAAGTGGCAATCGGTTGACTGTGGCGTTATCTTATCCCGAGGGGTATGAACCACGCATTAGCTGTGTCGGGCTGTTTAAAACCCGAATACCCAAAGAAGAGCCGATTATCGGAGTAGCACTGAGTCAGGAGAGCCGGTTTACTTTTGAAAATGTACCCGATGGTCGCTACTATCTTTTGGCCTGTGAATTGCTGGAGGATTTACGCCTAACTAAAAACTATGTCTTGAAGCATAACTTTCGCTGGGGCAGCGATGAGCCTCTCACTTTTGCAGGCGATAGCATCTATCAAGAGGAAATCAGCATGCGCAGGCCCTTGCCGAGCGATCCACCTATTACAGTTAATCTTCCAGTTTTAATCATGCGTTCCCTAGCCAAACAAGCGCAATTGAGAATAAGAAAATTTTTATCCTAATTGATAAACTGATACTAGAGATTTATTCTCAGATATAAAAAATTGGAGGAACAATAATGAAATTAGACGTGTTTTTAAGTTTTAATGGTCAGGCCGAAGAAGCTTTTCGTTTTTATGCAGATCTTTTTCAGACAGAGATAAAGGGACTTGTCCGAGCCAGTGATATGATGGATCCAGCTGACCTTCCTGCAGCAAAACGGGATAAGATTGCTTGGATTGCCTTAGATACGGAAAACTTGACCCTGAATGGTGAGGATGTAGGCATTTTTAACGACCTATCTATTCCTAGCAATCATCAGCCCAATCAATGGTTAGTTCTGAGCCCAGACAGTAGAGAAGAAGCCGATGAGCTTTTTGCTAAGCTTGCTGAAGGTGGACAGATTCTCTATGCTCTAGAGAATCAATTTTTTGCTAAGTTTTATGCCCGCTTAATTGACCGTTTTGGTATCGGCTGGGATGTGATGATGAATTAGAGGAGAGCGATGGCGTATAGTAAATCTTTAGCTCAACAGATTCGTACCATTTTAGCTACTGAACTTCCTCCTCATGTTTTTGAAGAAGAGGTAGAAGAGAAGAAGATGTTTGGTGGTTTGGCTTTTATGGTCCGTGGTAAGATGACCGTTACTGTGAGTTCGAGAAGTCAAGAGCTTGTCATGGTCCGCATTGGTAAGGAAATGGAAAAGCAGGTCCTGCCTAAAAATGGTGCCAGTGTGACTTTAATGAAGGGTAGGCTTTATCATGGCTATATTGATTTAGATGGTGAAGCACAAAAAGAACTGTCTTACTGGATCAAGCTAGCCTTGTCCTACAATCAGGAGCTGACGCAGCAGGATAAAAAGTAAGAAGAGCTCAGAATGAGTCTTGCTTTCTTAGAAGTTTATTCATTGCCTTTTTATGAAATTCAGATATATTCTCAGAATATGTATTGATTTTGTGACTTTAATTAGCAAGATTTTATGAAAATAAATCCTATACGAAGAAATGATGCTAAGAAGGAACATATAGGCAATTAAATTGATAAGCAAATTAAAAAGATATATGAGATTATAAAGAAATACTTACCTTAAATAAAGACGATTCCTTTGGTCGTCTTTATTGCATTTCTAGGGTTTGTGAATACCGATTACTTTTAGTCTGCTGAATGTCAAGCAATTTTCAGGGGCTGTTTTTCTATGCTTTTTATCTAAAAATCTAAAGTTTGTTTCTGTATCTTTCAGGAAAATAGGTTATACTATATGTAAACGATTTCAAAGGAGGCCGGTTATGGCGAAAACATTTTTTATCCCAAATAAAGAAAGCATCCTAGGACAACAGGAGGTCTTGACTGCCAAGTCCATCTTGGCCTTGGTGGAGGGCTTGGAGTCGCATAGTTATAATGCCGTCTATCTCCGTCAGCCCCTCAATCGTCTCGAGTACATGGAGTGTGGGATTGTAGGTCAGTCGCAATTTCTCTTCAAGGTGAACTATGCGGATAGTCGAAAAGGCTATCAAGTGGTGATTCCAGACTTCCTTACTAGAGCGGACTGGGAGATTGTAGAAGCTCTCCTCCAAGCCCTATCAAACAAGTTGGGTGAGGCAGTAGAAGGGCTAGAAGGGTTTGACTTTGAAACCTATTTCCGACAAACGGTCAAGCATTATCTAGCGGATAAGGCGGTTCGTTTAGTATATTGTCAAGGACTCTTGTCCCCTATCTATCTCAACAAGGAATACCTCGAGAGCTTTTTGGCTGAGGATGGATTGGCACATTTTGAAGAGCTGGTCAAGAAGGTTCAAGGATCTGATGCCTACCTTGCCAGTGTGAAATTTTACCCAGATGCTCAAGGCAAGGTGCACGGTATCTATCACCTAGCCCAGGGAGTCAAGACAATTTTGCCAAAGGAACCCTTTGTACCAGCTCCTTATACCGAGCAGCTGGCAGGCAAGGAGCTTGTTTGGGAGATTGACCTAGTGGCGATTTCTGGTGATGGTTCAAAAGCCGAAGACTACGAATCCATCGCTCGCTTGGACTATGCAAGATTCCTAGAGTCACTACCAACAGAATTTTACCACCAACTAGATGCCAATCAATTAGAAGTACAACCCATCCTAGGACAAGATTTTGAAGGATTGGCAAGCATCGAGTAAGCCTTGTTTAAAAAAGAGTAAGCATAAAAATCCCTGTCATTAACAAATGGCAGGGATTTTGGTTAAAAGAAGGTCAGGATGCGAAGGTAGTCAACTGTCAGCGCGAGCTCTGCAATGAAGAAGGGTAAGAGAATAGCGCCATCAAGTAAGACAGCTAACAAGAAACGATAAAATGGGTCAAGGCTACTGGTCTTACTTGGCTTGCTAATCACAAAGAGATTTCCAAGGGCAAAGATGGCCATGCTTAGAAGAGTGAGGATGCCAGCGAATCGCAAGCCGCCAAAAAGTGCAAAGAAACTTGCTAGAGCCGTTAAGACAAGCGGGATAGCAAAGAGTCGGCTGTAACGATCGCAAGCTTCTTGGAATGTGAAGTCGCTCTCCTGGTCCAGTACACGTCGGACAGTAAAGCCTCCCAAAATGATGGAAAAGTAAAATAGAGCGCTAGCGACCAAGATAGAAAGTCCAGCAAAGAGATCTAAAGGTGGGAGCTGGTTAGGTAAACTATTGGCAATAGAGGCCATATAGCCGTAGTAGAGGTGCTTGATATGATAGATACTAAAGAAAAGGTTGATTGACGACAGCAAGGTGAGCAGGGCAAAGACACTGTAACGATGCTTTTGGTCCGTATTCTTGCTGGCAGTTGGTTCTTGGATAGCATCCAGCAGCCAAGTCCAAAACAGTGCGATTTCTTCTTTGAATCTGGCTGTTTTACGAGGGTCAATATCTGGGATATAGGGGCTTTCTAAAGCCTTGCTGAGGATACTTTTCTCTTTTGCAGGGTTTTCTTGCTTGTGTTCCTCTTCAGTTTTCCCTTCTCCCTCTTCCTCGGTTTGGGTTTCCTCAGTCATTTCGGGAGTTTCCTCCTCATGCGTTTCCGACTCTTTAGGTGAGACAGATGTTTCTTGGCTTACTTGTAGTTCGGTCTCCACAGTTTCTGAAGTCTCAGGCTCGTTGGGCTGGATTTCTGATTTTGTCTGAGGTGATTTCTTCTCAAGATCGGCACTTTCAAACCATTCTTGTGTCATGGTGGAACCTCCTTTTTATGGTCGTTTTCTATCTTTAGCCTAGCAGATGAAAGCGTTTTTGTCAATGGTTTCTAGATGGAGAAGAGTACTCTTCTTTAGGTAGGTAGATATCCTGGTTGGCTTTTGCAATGAGCAGGTCCTTGATATCTGCTCTTTCCGTTTTATAAGGGTTGGCAAGTTCATTCTCTTTTTGTCCACGATGTTCTTCTTTGGGTTTACGATAGATACCGCCATGCTGAGAAGAAATATCTAGATTGATACGGTCGGTCTCTTTCTGGGAGAGAATGAGGTTTAGAGTTGAATGAGCCTCTAGCTCGACCTTGCCGTGAACTTGGATATTTTCAGCATAGATGTGTGCTCCCTCCGTCTTGACCTGACTATCTGTCAATTCGGCATCAAAGATATTGATGATATGAGGTGTCGTTAGTGTGCTGTTCTTGATAGAACTTTCAGTTAGTCTTAAGAGATAGCCTTTTGTTTTGATTGTCGCATTTTCAAGATTGGCTTGACGAATATTGGTTTGTCCACGATTGGCTGAGACGGTGATAGCTTGCAGTCTTCTTCCTTTAGGGAGGGAGAGAATGACTTCGTCAAAACGGTGAGAATAACTGCTGGCAATACGAAGTAGGCCTTCGATTCCTGAACCTAGAAAGCGATGTTGGGAGGCTTGTTTGTCAGTGACGGTCAGTGTTTTGTAACTCATGCCAGTAGTCAGATCGTGACGACCAGACACCGAAGGATGATAGGTGATATGGATCTTGTCATCTACAGACTCTGTGATGGTTAGGCTGTGCTCTTCAAGGGTCAAATCAAGTTTTTCCACTTCATTTCCAAAGGTCACTTCTTCGATACGATTGTCATAGACGGGGTCTTTTGACATGGCAAGTAAACTTTGAATACCATTGGACTGCGCGCCTACAATGATCATGATAAAACCGAGGATTGTAGAAACCACACCAAAGATGAGAAATCCTTTTGTCAATTTACGCATGTCTGTCACCTCTCTTTCCTTTTTTAAGAATCCATTGTGCCAAGCGGACGATTAGGAGGCCAAAGAAACGAGCTACATAGGAGATACCCAGTAGAACAAGAGAAGAAGCACCGATAGAAAGCAAACCGGCCCCAAAAATCAAGATAAAGGCAGATTTGGCTTCGACTAGGACGCTAAAGCTCTCTACGATAAAGAGTCCACCTAGCAGGATACCCGTCACAGAGACGGTAAAGAAGGCTAAAATGACGGAGACGGCTGCGATAATAATACCGATGATGGCCATGAGGATGCCGATCCCGACCGGAATTCCGATAGGAGCTACTAGCAGGGCCAGGAGGGCAATGTGTAGCAGTTGACGGTCATTCTTTTGAGCAGGGGCTTCATTGACTTTTTTATCGAGAAGATCAGAGAGGATATCATGGGCAGCTTCTTTTGGAGTTCCCAGACTGGCAATGAGTTCCTCTTCGCCCTCTGGACCTGCATCGTCAAATAGTTCCTTAAAGTAGTCCATAGCTTCGATGCGGTCAGCTTCAGGCAGTTTATGGAGATAGGTTTCTAACTGAGTCAGATAGTCAGTTCTTGTCATGGCGGATACTCCCTTCTATGATGCCGTTGACGGTGTCGGTATAGAGCGTCCACTCTTCCTTTAGAGTAACGAGCTGCTCTACGCCCCGATTGGTCAAGGAGTAGTATTTGCGCATACGCCCCTGAAACTCTCTAGAGTAGGTGGTCAGAAAGCCACTGGCTTCCAATTTTTTGAGAATGGGATAGAGCGTAGATTCTTTGATATTGGCGATGAGCTTAATGGTTTGACTAATCTCATAACCATAAGAATCCCCCTGCTCCAGTACAGCCAAGATGAGAAACTCGATCAAGGCAGAGGATGTTGGGAAGTACATGGGAAACCTCCTTTATATTATATAAAAATTTTATATATACTCTTTTCAAATATATTGTATCTCAAGTTGAAAGCCCTGTCAAGAAATATGTGTAAAAATTTTATATATAAAAAACTCCTAGTATAAACTAGAAGTTTAGAGGATTTTTTCAGCCCGATCCACCATAAAGAGCGAGATGGTCATGATGATATCGATGGCTAGAAGGGCAAGAACCGCTGGAACCCAAGATTGAAAAAGTTCAAAACTATAACCAAACAAGGCAGGTCCAAAAGCAGCTAAGATGTAGCCCCCTGTTTGCGCTAGTCCTGATAGCTGAGCTGTCTTTTCAGGAGAACTGGTTTTAAGAGAAAAGCAAACCATGAGGTAGGGGAAGAGGGCGCTGCAGGCCGTTCCAATCAAGAGATGGACGACTAACCAGTAGAGGAAATTATTGGCTGGATACAAGAGCATGGCAATTCCTATCATACCAGCGATAGAGATAATTGCCAGCATGATTCGACGATGACCATCTGACAGACGAGTGGTCAGACTTGGAACAGTCATTGAAAAAGGAATGCTGATCAGTGAGAAAATAGAAGCCAGAAGAGCCGCATCACTATTAGAAAGACCAGCACTAATAGCCATAGTTGGCAACCAGGTCATGCTTGTATAAAAGAGCAAGGACTGAAGACCACCAAAGACAATGATAGCCCAGACATCTTTACTTTTTAGAATATTCTCTTTGACTTGCTTTTCTTTTTGGCTTTCTAGGTGGTGGTTGTGGCGATGATTTGGCAACCAGACTAGCAGTGTGACTAGACAGAGAAAGCTGAGAACGAGGATGAGGCCCTTCCAAGAACTAGCTTGGGTGATAGGGACAGAAAGATAAGAAGCGATGGCTGTCGAAATTCCCATGGCAGTGACATAGAGAGTTGTTAGGAAACTAATCTTTTGAGGCTGATTTGCCTGGATCATACTTGGGAGGAGTACATTGAAGATCGCAATGCTTGCTCCTACAATTAGGGTTCCTAGATAGAGAAGGGGAAGATTGAGAATCCGAATGACAGAGCCAACAGTTAAGAGGAGGAGACAGTAAGTAAAGAGGTGTTCCAACCCGATTTTTTGTGCCAAGCGGCTTGCAAAAGCAGAGAAAAGAGCAAACATCAAGAGAGGGAGACTGGTTAAAATCCCAAGAGAGCTGACCTCCACTCCTAGTCCTTGAGCGATATCTCCTAAAATGGTTGGAAGAGCAGTAAATGGAGAACGTAAAACAGTCCCGATTAAGACAATTCCTAGAACAAAAAAGAGTGATTGTTTTTTCATAAAAACCTCGATAGGATGATTTTAATAACAGCTTATTTTAAGGTTTTTTCCTTATAATGTCAAGTAATGACAGCCAAGACAAATCAATCAATGGAAGTGAAAATAAAGTGAAAAGAGACAGATTTCTTTACTAGAATTTTCCTTGATTTGATATAAAAATAGGAAACTAGGAGAATTTGTGATAAAATAGTGGAAGGAAATCTATACATTGGAGAAAAACTGTGCCTGAAAAGCAAAAAATCAGCGTCTTGATGTCGGTCTATGTAAAGGAAAATCCGACGTTTTTAAGAGATGCTATCAAAAGTGTTCAAAACCAGACCTTGAAACCGAGCGAGCTTGTTCTTGTTGAGGACGGGCCGCTCACACCCGAACTCTATCAGGTGCTAGATGAAGTGGAAACTCAGTCAGACATTCCAGTTAAACGGTGCCCCTTAGAACAAAACCAAGGTTTAGGCTTGGCTCTTCGATACGGTGTTTTACAGTGCCAGTATGACATTATTGCCCGCATGGATACGGATGATTTAGCCGTTCCGGATCGTTTTGAGAAACAGCTTCAGCTAATGGAGAAAGAAGATCTCGACCTCTTAGGTGGGCATATCGCAGAGTTCATTGACAATCCAGATGAGATTGTGTCTTATCGTCGTGTTCCAACTCAGCATGCAGACATTGTGGCTTATCAGAGAATGAGAAGCGCCTTTAACCATATGACAGTCATGTTCAAAAAGGACATGGTCCTCAAGGCGGGCAACTATGAAGATGGCCTTTACATGGAGGATGACCTCCTTTGGCTCAATATGATTGCTGCAGGTGCCAAGACTGGGAACCTAGATCAAATCTTGTGTAAGGTTCGTGTCGGTGCAGGGATGTTTGAGCGTCGAGGTGGCTTGCGTTACCTTAAACTCTATCGTCAAGCTCGCCAACGGATGCTTGAGCGAGGGCAAATTTCTTACATGGAATATGCTAAAAGTGTAGCCATTCAGGCCATTGTTGCACTTTGTCCAGGCTTTGTACGTCAGTTTATCTTCGTCAAACTTTTAAGAAAGAGAAAGTAAGCCCCGATAGACTGAATGATTCAGGTTATCATAACAACAGTATCATCTGACTCTTTTAAGGGGGAGTAAATTCCTATGAATAAAAAACTAACAGATTATGTGATTGATCTGGTTGAAATTTTAAATAAACAGCAAAAACAAGTGTTTTGGGGGATATTCGATATTCTGAGTATGGTGGTTTCCATCATCGTATCTTATATCTTGTTTTATGGCCTTATAAATCCTGCGCCTGTAGATTATGTAATCTACACTCTTTTAGCCTTCCTCCTCTATCAAATCATGATTGCGTTTTGGGGGCTAAATGCTAGTATTAGTCGTTATAGCAAGATTACGGATTTCATGAAAATCTTTTTCGGAGTGATGCTTAGTAGTGTTCTTTCCTATGGGATTTGCTATGCCTTTCTTCCACTATTTTCTATCCGTTTCATCGTGCTCTTTATCTTGTTGAGTACCTTCCTCATCTTGCTTCCTCGTATCACTTGGCAGTTGATTTATTCTAAGCGCAAGCAGGGTAGTGGGGATGGTGAGCACCGTCGTACCTTCTTGATTGGTGCTGGCGATGGTGGTGCTCTCTTTATGAATAGCTACCAACACCCAACTAGTGACCTCGAGTTAGTGGGAATTTTGGATAGCGATGAAAAGAAAAAGGGACAAAAACTAGGTGGAATCCCAGTTTTGGGCTCCTATGATAATCTGCCTGAATTGGCCAAACGTCACCAAATCGAGCGAGTCATCGTAGCCATCCCTTCGCTTGACCCATCAGAGTACGAACGCATCTTGCAGATGTGTAATAAACTCGGTATCAAATGTTACAAGATGCCCAAGGTTGAGACAGTTGTTCAGGGGCTTCACCAACCAGGTAGTGGCTTCCAGAAAATTGACATCACAGACCTTTTGGGGCGTCAGGAAATTCGTCTTGACGAATCCCGTCTGGGTGCAGAGCTTACAGGCAAGACTATCTTGGTGACAGGAGCTGGTGGTTCGATTGGTTCAGAGATTTGTCGTCAGGTTAGCCGCTTCAATCCAGAGCGTATCGTCTTGCTTGGACATGGTGAAAACTCAATCTATCTTGTTTATCATGAATTGATCCGTACATTCCAAGGGATTGATTATGTTCCTGTCATTGCAGATATTCAGGACTATGATCGTCTTTTGCAGGTGTTTGAACAGTACAAACCAGCCATTGTCTACCATGCTGCTGCCCACAAGCACGTTCCGATGATGGAGCGCAATCCAAAAGAAGCCTTCAAAAACAATATCCTCGGAACCTACAATGTTGCTAAGGCTGTTGATGCAGCTAAGGTACCTAAGATGGTTATGATTTCGACTGACAAGGCGGTCAATCCACCGAATGTTATGGGCGCAACCAAGCGCGTGGCAGAGTTGATTGTCACTGGCTTTAACCAACGTAGCAAATCCACCTACTGTGCAGTTCGTTTTGGGAATGTTCTCGGTAGCCGTGGTAGCGTGATTCCTGTCTTTGAACGCCAGATTGCTGAAGGCGGTCCTGTAACGGTGACAGACTTCCGTATGACACGTTACTTCATGACCATTCCAGAGGCTAGCCGTCTAGTAATCCATGCTGGTGCTTATGCCAAGGACGGAGAAGTCTTTATCCTTGACATGGGCAAACCAGTCAAGATCTATGATTTGGCTAAGAAAATGGTCCTTCTAAGCGGACATACCGAAAGCGAAATTCCAATCGTTGAAGTCGGGATTCGACCAGGGGAAAAACTCTATGAAGAACTCTTGGTTTCGACCGAATTGGTTGATAACCAAGTCATGGATAAGATTTTCGTTGGTAAGGTAAATGTCATGCCACTAGAAGCCATCAATCAAAAAATAGAGGAGTTCCGTTCACTCAGTGGAGATGAGCTCAAAGAAGCGATCATTTCTTTTGCAAATGAAACAACTCATGCTGAGTAAGGGAAGCTGATCAAAAGTCTTTAAAATCAGAAAAATGCATAATATCAGGCATTCAAAAACCTTGGTATTATGCGTTTTATCATGGGAAATGTTATATAAGTTGTGAAACAAGGTTGCTTGTTCTTTTTTAAAAGAAAGGATGGTTGGATACTTCCATCTCCGTCACTTTTTGCTATTGACTTCTTCTGAAGTTTTTTCAAGACCAATCACTTTATCAAGATAACGTTGTTTGGTTTTGAGAGCCTTGTTGATAGCAACTGCAGACGCAATCAAGAGTACGAAGGTTAGCCAGATCCAAGCAGTGAATTCGGCTGGAAAACTAGAACCGGCTAAAAAGAGATAGATAGCCAAAGCCAATACGAAAATATAAATCACTTGCCAGAGACCAAAGGACTTAACTTCTTTATAGTATTTGCCCTTGTCTTCCTCCAAAATCACTGCTGTGGAACCTTTTTCAGAGTTTTCATCCAGTAGTAGATAGTCAGTTGTCACTTGAAAAATCTTGCTTAATTCAATGACTTTTTCGATTTCAGGAAGGACTTGTCCAGACTCCCATTTGGAGATACTTTGCCGAGAAACATTGATTTGTTCTGCTAGCTTTTCTTGGGACCAACCTTTTTCCTTTCTGAGCTCAAATAGTTTTTCTGCGAGTTTCATTATTCTATCCTCCTTTTTCTACTTCTATCCTAACAATTTTTACTTATAATGAGAATACAATCTCCTGTACTATTTGTCAATCAGAGGTTGCACCTTTTGTTGCAGTCTGTCTTGGGGAAATATGGTATACTAGATAGGCAAAATAAGGGAGAAAAATTATGTACGAATATCTAAAAGGAATCATTACCAAAATCACTGCTAAATATATCGTTCTTGAGGCAAATGGTATCGGTTATATCCTGCATGTAGCCAATCCCTATGCTTACTCAGATCAGGTCAATCAAGAAACTCAAATTTATGTGCATCAAGTTGTTCGTGAGGACGCCCATCTGCTTTACGGTTTCCACTCAGAAGACGAGAAGAAGCTCTTTCTTAGTCTGATCTCGGTCTCTGGGATTGGTCCTGTATCAGCTCTTGCTATTATCGCTGCCGATGACAATGCTGGCTTGGTTCAGGCGATTGAGACCAAGAACATCACCTACTTGACCAAGTTCCCTAAAATTGGTAAGAAAACAGCCCAGCAGATGGTGCTAGACTTGGAAGGAAAGGTAGTTGTGGCTAGTGATGACCTTCCTGCCAAGGTGGCAGTGCAAACCAGCGCTGAAAACCAAGAACTGGAAGAAGCTATGGAAGCCATGATGGCACTGGGCTACAAAGCAACCGAGCTTAAGAAAATCAAGAAATTCTTTGAAGGAACGACGGATACGGCTGAGAACTACATCAAGTCTGCCCTTAAGATGTTGGTAAAATAGGAGAAGAGTATGCCAAAACGCTGTGGTTGGGTTAAAATGAATAACCCCTTATATGTAGCCTATCATGATGAAGAGTGGGGTCAACCCCTTCATGATGACCGCGCCCTTTTTGAGTTACTTTGTTTGGAGACCTATCAGGCAGGCCTGTCTTGGGAAACGGTGCTAAACAAGCGTCAAGCTTTCAGAGAAGCATTTCATGGCTATCAAATTCAAGCGGTCGCGGAAATGACAGATGGGGAGTTGGAAGCCTTATTAGAGAATCCAGCCATCATCCGAAATCGTGCCAAGCTCTTTGCAACACGCGCCAACGCCCAAGCATTTTTACAAGTCCAGAAAACCTACGGTTCCTTTGATGCTTACCTCTGGTCTTTTGTAGATGGACAAACCATCATCAATGATGTTCCTGACTATCACCTAGCACCTGCTAAAACAGCCTTGTCTGAAAAGTTATCTCAAGATCTCAAAAAAAAAGGATTCAAATTCACAGGTCCAGTCGCAGTTTTAGCTTTTTTACAAGCGGCAGGTCTGATTGACGACCACGAGAATGATTGTGAGTGGAAAAACGGAAATTAGTGAGTGCAAGCGTCTAACTATCTGAGAATATAGAAAAAAGCTGAGAAATGAACTGCACCCCAAAAGTTAGACAGAAAAAATCTAACTTTTGGGGTGTTTTATTATGAAATTGAGTTATGAGGATAAAGTTCAGATCTATGAACTTAGAAAACAAGGATATAGCTTAGAGCAACTTTCAAATAAGTTTGGGATAAACAATTCTAATCTTAGGTACATGAT
>NZ_QEWJ01000080.1 GCF_004127215.1 Streptococcus oralis
AACTTACGTATATGGTATCGGTACTTCAACAGCTAAAAAAATTGTTGAAGAAGCTAACGTATCAGCTGATACACGTGTAAAAGATTTAACAGATGACGAATTAGGTCGTATCCGTGAAGTAGTTGACGGTTATAAAGTAGAAGGTGACTTACGCCGTGAACAAAACTTAAACATTAAACGTTTAATGGAAATTTCATCATACCGTGGTATTCGCCACCGTCGTGGTTTACCAGTTCGTGGTCAAAAAACTAAAAACAATGCTCGTACTCGTAAAGGCCCAGTTAAAACTGTAGCTAATAAGAAAAAATAATAGGTAAAGGAGGCAAAATATAAATGGCACGTAAACAAGTATCTCGTAAACGTAGAGTTAAAAAGAATATTGAAAATGGTGTAGCACACATCCGTTCAACATTCAACAATACAATCGTAACTATCACTG
>NZ_QEWJ01000081.1 GCF_004127215.1 Streptococcus oralis
AGGTGATGCATTCTGACTCCATGGAGAGGGGACAATGAAAACTCTGTGTTCAAAACCTTCTCAGACCTTGCCCTATGAGTCTCTTCATTAGGCTGGTTCTCATTTGTCTCCTTTATAATAAAACTGTAGTTGTAAGTATAGCACTTTCCTGAATTCTGTGAGTTGTTGTAGTGGAATTATCAAAATCCCAAAATTTTTAGCCAGTTGCTCTGAAGGGCAGGTAGCCTAGGGACCCTGAACTTGCAATGGGCATCTGAAGTGAGGGTAGCCTTGTGGAAGATGATGCCCTCAAACCTGTAGAGTCGGACACTAACTCTGGGTGGTTAACATCAGAATTGCATTGCAGTACACTGAGTCCACAGCTCTTGTCAAATTTTCAAAGGGTTCTTTGACCCAAATACTAACATTGAGGAACACTGCTCTACAGAGTCCTAAGC
>NZ_QEWJ01000082.1 GCF_004127215.1 Streptococcus oralis
GTTTACCAGCATTCCATGATACAAATACACTTTATGGACAAGAAATTTATGAAAAATATGGATTAGCTGAAATGGAAGTTACAGACCAAATTTTTAGAAGTGAACATTCAAAAGTGTTTGATCAAGCTGAAAATAGAATGCATACAATTAAAGCAGTAATGGCAGCAACATTGGGGAGTTAATCACTAAATGGAACGATATGAATATGATGTGTCTGATGATATAAGTGTCATGTACAGACACCTCATATTGATATTAAAGGAGAAATGAATATGAACGAATCAGGAGATAACAAACTCAGTAAATCTTCTTTAATTGGACTAGTTATAGGATCCAGGATT
Organism: Streptococcus oralis; assembly: GCF_004127215.1. Lineage (GTDB taxonomy): Bacteria > Bacillota > Bacilli > Lactobacillales > Streptococcaceae > Streptococcus > Streptococcus oralis_BD. Next base: position 342 of record NZ_QEWJ01000082.1, read on the forward strand.
GTTGGCTGTGCGTTCAATATAATGTCTGATTTTAGCGGTAAAGCCGGTGGATTAGCCATTATTATTGGTTGGATTATTACAGCTATAGGAATGAT
>NZ_QEWJ01000083.1 GCF_004127215.1 Streptococcus oralis
CTCTTATTGGGCGTATTAACATTCCAGGAAGTGGCAGGTGAGTGTCGGAATCAGGATTGTGAATACCCAGGTCTGGGACTTCAACAACTAGGCAAGTTAGATTGCAGGGTTGGCTCTTTTCTGACATTAGGACAACCCTCCGCAAGGTGAAGAAAGCTCTCAGCGCGAAGCTTTAATCCCGGTTCCCCCTTCTCCTTGTTACTTAGCCGCTCTATAACTGGCTTCCCCTGCCCATAAAATAAACTGACCAGTCAGAGCCCTGCCTTTTTTAAGGGTTAATTGAAACAATCACGGTGAAGGATTTAGCACGGAACTCGGCACAAGACAACACTGCTTATCCACGGCCATTAATCAATACTGGGATGTTATTCTCTCTCACTAGGAGCCCCATGGAGATGTCCGATGGGCCGAGGAGCCGGAGGGCAGTGCCTCAGAC
>NZ_QEWJ01000084.1 GCF_004127215.1 Streptococcus oralis
GAATACTGCTGTAGGGATGAAAGCGAACTCTTCCACGCCGGTTTTGGTGTTGAAACCATGCAACATGCCATCGTTGGATCCAACATAAACTCGAGGGCTGCGCTGGTCTGCCTCTGTCTTGAATGTGCCGTAGTCGCCGCTGGGTTCGATGGGGTTGGCCAGATAAGTGAGGTATTGGGCCGGTCCGACCACGGCTGGAGACGAGTGCACGATGTCCCCTAACACCGCCTGTAGTTGCCGGAATCCATCCATATTCTGCTGGCCACGGATGAAGTCGACCCGCTGTGCTCCTTTGGTGTCGGCCTGATTGTCCTTGTCCGGGTTGCGGTTCAGCCAAGTGGCTATCTGACTTCCCTCAATATTGCTCCATGTGAAAGGCTTAAGGCGGTTGGTTCCGCTATTGCTGGCGATGTAAGTATCACGAGTAGCGGG
>NZ_QEWJ01000085.1 GCF_004127215.1 Streptococcus oralis
CCGTGGCCCAGCGCCGCAAGGCGCAGGAAGACAGCCGCAAGGCGCTCAACGACAACCAGCGCTTCAACAACTACAAGCCCTGATCGCTGCCGGACCGATCTCATGCCGCCATCGGTCACCCTGCCGTGCGTCCCTTGTGGGCGCATCGGCGGAATCGTAAAGTCGAGACCCTATTCATGGACGAACATGGAGCTCGTCATGTACCGCAACACGACACTTGCCCTGATGCTGTCGCTCGGCCTGGTAGCCACCGGGCAGGCCAAGGCGCAGAAGGACACCGTGCAGATGGATGCCTTCACCCCGGTGTCCGAGCAGATCCGCCGCGTTGAAACGGCCATGGGCAGCGAGGACTACAGCGAGATCGGGCTGGAGGACAAGAGTCGCGTGCAGCAGGCACTGAACCGGATCCGGATCAAGATGAATGGCCGGGAG
>NZ_QEWJ01000086.1 GCF_004127215.1 Streptococcus oralis
TTTCGAGACCGTGCTCGACGTTCATCTGCGCGGCGCCTTCCATGTCGTGCGCGCCGCCTTCACGCATATGTGTGCGGCGAACTATGGCCGCATCGTCCTCACCGGATCGATCAACGGCCTCTACGGCAATGCCGGCGTGGTCAATTACAGCGTCGCCAAGGCGGGGATGATCGGCCTGTCCAACGTCGCCGCGATCGAGGGCGCGGCCCGTGGGGTGAAGAGCAACATCATCCTGCCCGGTGCCGTCACCCGCATGGCCGAAGGGCTGGACACCAGCGCCTATCCGCCGATGGATCCGGAGCTGGTCGCACCCGCCGTCGGCTATCTTGCGCATCAGGATTGCGCGGTCAGTGGCGAGATGCTGATCGCCATGGCCGGGCGCGTCGCGCGGGCCTACACGATGGAAACCGTCGGCCTGTTCCAGCCCGACT
>NZ_QEWJ01000087.1 GCF_004127215.1 Streptococcus oralis
GACTTGTTTGGAAAAAAACAAAACCAAAAAACCCCCAAACCAAACAAACTTTATGGTTTAAGGGGTCTCCCTCTCTCCCTCCCTTCCTTCTTTCTAAAGGGACATTTAGGATCTGATTTACATGGTGCCACGCTTAAACGCTGAAAATAGATTAACTTCTGAAGAGAAATTCTTCTGCGATCCTCTTTTTTTTTCCCCCCAGGAAGCATTTTATTGAAAACATTCGAACCGGCTTGCCAGTGGCGGGCTTGTCCAAGTCGCAGGGGCCTCTGCCTTCGGTGCGCGCGGTTTGCAGGATTAGTGCGGCCGGCAGACAAAGAGCCCCAGACACCCGGGCCAGGCGAGGCCGGGCGCGCCCAGAGAGGTCCCGGGTTCCCGCACGGAGCGCGCGGGCACAGTCTCGGGCCCCGGCCTCCGGGGACAGATGGGCC
>NZ_QEWJ01000088.1 GCF_004127215.1 Streptococcus oralis
GTTAAGTATTATTTTAAAGAAATGCTTCTTACGAGGCAGTTTTACGTAGTGTAAAATACATATAAATCCATTTCTGTCAACACTGTTCATCTTTAAGTACTGCACTCTGATGATTCACGTATCAGAAGGATAAGCTAGACCTTATTAGAGATGTATTTTAAATCTACTGTCAATATTTATAAGATGATGAAATCAAGAATTGTTTCTCAGAAAGTGATAAACCCAATTTTAAAATTCCTTTATGGGGCCAGCCACACGGCCGAGTGGTTAAGTTCACGCACTCTGCTTCAGTGGCCCAGGGTTAGCAGGTTCGGATCCTGGACATGGACCTACACATTGCTCATCAGGCCGTGCTGAGGCAGCGTCCCACATGCCACAACTAGAAGGACCCACAACTAAAAATATACAACTATGTACCGGGGGACTTTGGG
>NZ_QEWJ01000089.1 GCF_004127215.1 Streptococcus oralis
AAGCAGTAGGCTCTGCGACAAATGCTGCACTTCAAAATGCAAACCACCTCACACCCATCACCCTGCTTCCTGTTACAGCCTAGAGTTTTTCCTTTTTTCTTTTTGTGAGGATGACTGGCCCTGAACTAACATCTCTTGCCAATCTTCCTCTTTTTGCTTGAGCAAGATTGTCGCTGAGCTAACATCTATGCCAATCTTCCTCTATTTTTTTTATGTGGGATGCTGCCACAGCGTGGCCTGATGAGTGGTGCTAGGTTCATGCCCGGGATCTGAACCTGCAAACCCCAGGCGCGGCCATAGCAGAGTGCAAAAACTTAACCACCGCGCCTCCGGGCCAGCCCCTGCAGCCTAGAGATTTTTATAGGGCTTTGCTAAAATTGGAAGTTTAGTCTTATTCTATGTACAAAATACTTAAAAACTCAATATTC
>NZ_QEWJ01000008.1 GCF_004127215.1 Streptococcus oralis
GGGTCGCGGGTTCGAATCCCGTCGTTCGCTTAGAGAGGCCGGGGTGGCGGAACTGGCAGACGCACAGGACTTAAAATCCTGCGATTGGTAACGATCGTACCGGTTCGATTCCGGTCCTCGGCATATAATGATGAGCACCCTTAGCTCAACTGGATAGAGTACCTGACTACGAATCAGGCGGTTAGAGGTTCGACTCCTCTAGGGTGCATTTTTTTATTTAACGCGGGAAGTAGCTCAGCTTGGTAGAGTACTTGGTTTGGGACCAAGGTGTCGCAGGTTCGAATCCTGTCTTCCCGATCATATTCTTCTTCAGAAGATGTGTCATTGTATTTCTATGAGTCTTTAACAACTATTAGTTGTAAATTGAGACTATACTCAGGAGAGAACCTTGTTGGTTCTCTCCTTTTTGGGCTCTTTGTCAACTGTAGTGGGTTACCAAAAAGTCATATTCTGGAGAGGACTAAATCAGTTCTCTCCTTTTTGATATTCAAAGCGATGAGGATTCTAGTTTTAAAATTGTCAAAGTTCCGAAAGCCGAAAGCGTTGCGCTTGATGACTTTGATGAGGTTGTTAGTAGCTTCTAGTTTTGCGTTTGAGTAGTGCAGTTCCAGTGCGTTCATGATCTCGTCCTTAACTTTCAAAAAGGTCTTAAAAACAGTTTGAAAGATAGGCTTCACACACGAAATGGTATCTTCAATGAGTTCAAAGAAATGGTCAGCCTGTTTCTCTTGGAAATGAAAGAGTAAGAGTTGGTAGAGCTCGTAATGTTCTCGTAGTTCTTGAGAGTAAGAGAGAAGTTTTTCTAGAATCTCTTGATTTGTCAAGTGCATACGAAAAGTAGGACGATAAAATCTCTTATCGCCCAGTTTACGGCTATCCTGTTGAATGAGCTTCCAATAACGCTTGATAGCCTTGTATTCATGAGATTTTCGCTCAAACTGATTCATGATTTGGACACGCAAACGACTCATAGCACGACTTAAGTGTTAGAGTAAAACAGTCCAGTGGACTGTTTTAGCCTGAGTTCAGAAATATAATAACGAAGGGTGAAAGCGATCCAGAACGATTTTAGCGTTTGGAAAAAGTTGTCTAGCTAAGTCATAATAAGGACTAAACATATCCATAGTAATGATTTTCACCTGACAACGAATAACTCTATCGTAGCGCAGAAAGTGATTTCGAATGATAGTTTGTGTTCTGCCTTCGAGAACAGTGATGATATTGAGCTTATCAAAATCTTGCGCAATGAAACTCATCTTCATCTCCCGATTGAAACAGTCACTCCCCTGACTGTTTCAACGTCCCAAGACATAATCTTTGGTAGACGAGAAAAATCATGCTCAAAGTGAAAGCCATTGAGCTTGCGAATGACAGTTGAAGTTGAGATGGAAAGTTGATGGGCAATGTCGGTCATAGAAGTCTTCTCAATCAACTTTTGAGCAATCTTTTGATTGATGATACGAGGGATTTGGTGATTCTTCTTGACGAGAGAAGTTTCAGCGACCATCATTTTTGAGCACTGATAGCATTTGAAACGACGCTTTTTCAGGAGAATTTTAGTAGGCATACCAGTCGTTTCAAGGTAAGGAACCTTAGAAGTTTTTTGAAAGTCATATTCTTCATTTGCTTTCGGGTCTGTTTAGAATATCTGTTGAGATCATATTAGTGGTCAATGTAGTCAACAATTTGCATGTTCTAATTGCTTAAATGAATGAAATGTCTTCTCATATCCTCAGACTTAAGAATGCTAAATAAGGATTTCATGATGTTGTTGTCTGGGTTATTTCTTTTGCAAGGCATGGTGGCTTGAATAACCTTACACTCTTAAAAATTGTTGGAGAGTAGTAGCTGTATTTCCTCTTTTTTGTGATTTTTATTCTGTAATGTTCAATCAATCTGATCATGTAGTTTAGTACATAAACATTCACAGAAAATTTCTTTGAATGCTGTGCGAAATTTTGAACTGGTTTTCGGCGTTCATAGATTTTAACGTTATCCGAATAAGTTTCTTGCGTAGTAAAAGACCCCAAAAGTTAGATTTTCTTGTCTAACTTTTGGGGTGCAGTTCACTTTAAGTGCTGACTATTTATAATAGATAAATTGTAAAATATAGTGCAACAAAAAAACTCATAGCGTTTCATTGGTGTAAACTGTAAGTAACCACACAAACAGAATTCCGAGGAAAAACTATGAGCTACTTCCATCTTACCATAAGCGACCGAATAAAGATAGAAACCTACTTGGAATTAGGTTTGAAACCTTGCCAAATTGCAAGTAAACTTGGCGTCCATAAGTCTACCATTTTAAGAGAGTTAAGACGATGCCAAAATGGTTACTCCGCAGCCCTAGCACAGGAAAAGTATGACCACAGGGCTAAGCAAAAAGGTAGGAAGTCTCGTTTGACACCAACGTTGAAAAAGGAAATTGAGGACGGTTTAAAATCCTCCTGGTCGCCTGAACAGATTTGTGACCGCTATCAGCTTGAACAAAAGCCAATGGTAGCTTTTAAAACAATCTATAACTGGCTCTATGCTGGTTTGATTGATCTGGATTTGAGTGTCCTTCGTCGTAAAGGAAAAACTCGACAACCCATAGAAACACGTGGAAGATTTAGGATTGGCAGGTCGATTGCCAAACGTCCTAAAGAGGAATCGTGAAACTTTTGGCCACTGGGAGCTTGATACTGTAGTGTCTTCCAGAGGCAAAAGCAAGGAGTGTTTAGCGACCTTTCTAGAGAGAAAAACTCGTTTTTACTTAGCTTTCAAGATACCAGACAGAACAGCCAAATCCATGTTTTCAGCCATCGAACAACTTTGTAGGCTATTTCCAAAAGAGGCTCTTAAATCCTTCACTTCAGACAGAGGAAAAGAGTTTGCCTGCTATCCTATGGTAGAAAACTTAGGAATTTCCTTTTTCTTTGCGGACGCCTATTCATCCTGGCAGAGAGGAAGCAATGAAAACGCAAATGGCTTGCTAAGAGAATATTTCCCAAAGAAAACAGATTTAGCCACTATCTCTTATGAGGCTTTAAACAAGGCTTTATATGATATCAATCACCGACCACGAAAATGTTTAGCTTACAGAACGGCTTGTGAAGCTCTAGAGGATGAGTTCAAGTAAATGTTGCACTTATTCTTGCAATTTATTAATATAAAAAAATCAACTGGAAATATGGAATTTTCTTGTTTAGAAAGATAGACCTAAATTTCTACTAATCAAAACCAGTAGGGCTAATAAGCTAAAAGCGATACCATTAACGATCATATGAAGTAGGATCGACATCTCTAGACGTTCTGTCTTATAGGCTGTCCAAGTCAGAACCGTAGACATCCCTCCATAAATAATCACAGAGGGTAGATTGGTTGGTGTATGGAGTAAGGCAAAGACAATTGCCCCAACAACAAAGCCAATTTTTTCCTTACCACGGAAGATTTTTTTAGGAATAATCCCCCGACACAAGATTTCCTCACAAATCGGCGCAATCAAGACTAGCAAGAAAAAAGTTGAAATCAAGGAACTGTTTTGAACAAAACCATTAATGGCTGATTGATTGCTGGTTGTCGTCTCATTCATCATGCGAAGCAAAGCTGAACCAAATAGATTGGTTGCAAAAATTACTAGATAACTCAACACCAGGCGAGCCAAGTCTTGAGCCTTAAAAAAGGATAGATTAAAGCTGGCAAGCTTGGTTTTTCGAGCGCCAATGATGAATACAATCAAAACGACAATGGATAGGGCGGCAACGAAGAGTCCTGACTGTAAAAGTGGAAATTCCTTAACTGCAAGCCAAGCAGCTAGTCCTATGGGAACTTGCGATAGAATAAAAGCCACCAAAAGGATGAGCACCCATTTCCCTCTGTTCAAAACCTCTTGCCAAATCGTCTTATCTTTCATGATGTACCTCCTTATAATTAAAAAGGGGAGTCTCCCCTTTTTCTATTATACCATTTATAGCGCCATGCTAATATAGTTCAGGATGAACAAGGCATCCAAAATCCAAATCATCACGTGCACATCCTTGGCTTGACCTTTGACAACTTTTGTCAAGGTATAAGTCAAGAAACCAACAGCAATCCCTTGTGTGATAGAGTAGCTGAATCCCATAAAGATAGATGTGAAGAAGGCAGGAACCGCTTCAGCCATATCATCCCAAGGAATGTTTTTCAAGTTAGAAAGCATCATGATTCCGACGATGATTAAAATTGGCGCTGTTGCAGCTGTCGGAACAATCGCTAGAAGTGGGCTAAAGAAGCTAGAGAGAGCAAAACAGATTGCAACAACTAGGGCCGTCAAACCAGTACGTCCACCAGCACCGATACCCGCCGCAGACTCAACATAAGTCGTAACGTTTGAAGTACCTGCAATGGCACCTACTGAAGTCGCCACCAAGTCAGAGTAAAGAGCCTTGTCCAATTTAACTGACTCATGGTTTTCCCCACTTGTCGCAACGATACCAACTTTTTCACCAGTACCGATAAGCGTACCTATTGTATCAAAAATATCCGTTAGTGAGAAGGCAAGAATAGCCATCAAGGTTTCTGGTAAACGTGAAGTGTTTGATATCAAAGATCCTAAACCTTCTGAACCCAGAGCAGCACCAAACAAAGTTCCTAAATCATTAACCGCTGATGAAAGATTGTTGCTAGCAAAGTCAATCCCTGACAATTTCACAACACCAACAGCGATAGCAAGAACAGTCGTTGTAAGGATAGAAAGAATGATTCCACCTTTGATGCCTTTAACAATAAAGAAGATAGTAATAGCCAGACCTGCAAGAGCCACCAATACTGCTGGAGTATTGAAGTCTACCAAGCCTGGAACGGCTGCTGAGTTTGCAGTAATTGCAGCTTGAGCCTTATCTGCTCCTTCACCTGCTACAGTATAAGTACCTGGATCAATCGAGAATTTCAAGAGACCAGCATTCTTAATCCCTACATAGGCAAGGAAAACACCAATACCAGCTGAAATGGCAGAACGGAGTGTTGTAGGAATGGATTCGATGATCATTTTACGAACATTTGTCAAGGTAATAATCAGTGAAATAATTCCACAAATGAAGACCATACCAAGAGCTTCTTTCCAGGTATAGCCCATCCCAAATACAACTGTAAAGGTAAAGAAGGCGTTCAATCCCATACCTGGTGCTTGTGCATACGGCAAATTAGCATAGAAAGCCATCATCAAGGTACCGACTACAGAACCGATAATCGTTGCCAAGAATACACCTTGGGCAGGCATGTTTGTTTGCGCAAGCATTTGTGGGTTTACAAAGAGAATATAGCTCATTGCAAAGAAAGTTGTTAAACCAGCAAGCACCTCTGTACGGACGTCTGTCCCGTGCTCTTTTAGTTTAAATAGTTTGTCCATTATAAATCTCCTTTTGTTTTTTTACGAACAATATGAGTATTATATCATTTATCATTCACCTTTTCAATATGTTTGTTTGATTTATTTAACAAAATGAAATGTTTATTTTTTGTTTTGAGCCTGTTTTTCTTCTTTCTTTTTGATATAATAGTAGACATCTTATCTGGAATGTACTAGGAAGGTTTATATGACTAAAAAAATTATCGCAGTCGATTTGGACGGAACCCTGCTCAATGGTGAAAGCAAGCTCTCCGATTTTACCAAAAAGACAATCAAAAAAATTACTGAAAAGGGACACCATGTTGTCATCACGACAGGTCGTCCTTATCGTATGGCAAAAGAATTTTATCAGGAACTAGAGTTGCACACACCTATGATCAACTTCAACGGTTCCCTTACTCATCTGCCAGGACAGGCTTGGGCGCATGAGAAGTGCTTGACCTTGGACAAAAAATACCTCTTGGATATGGTCAAACGCAAAGAGGATATCCAAGCAGACTTTATTGCAGGAGAATACCGTAAGAAATTTTATATCACAGCTCCTAATGAAGAAATCGCAGATCCCAAATTATTTGGTGTGGAAAATTTCCAGCCCGAAAATCAATTCAAGCCTGAACTGGTGACCAAGGACCCAAACTGCATCCTTCTACAAACAAGGGCTGAGGACAAATACGCCCTAGCTGACGAGATGAATCGCTTTTACCAGCACCAACTAGCGATCAATACCTGGGGAGGCCCCCTCAATATTCTCGAATGTACACCCAAAGGAGTCAACAAGGCCTTTGCCCTCGAATATTTGCTCAACGTGATGAATCGTGATAAAAAAGACTTAATTGCCTTCGGCGATGAGCAAAATGATAGAGAAATGCTGGCTTTTGCAGGCAAGGGATATGCCATGAAAAATGCCAATTCTGATCTTTTACCCTATGCAGATGAACAAATTTCATTGACAAATGACCAAGATGGAGTTGCAAAAACTCTCCGAGCTTTATTTTTGTAATACATGCTGGGAGTTGAGGAAGATTCAATTTGAAAAGACAATCCAGTAAATTTTTTTAAGACAAAACGCTTAATATCTAGCTCTTTAAATGCTTAACATTAGGCGCTTTTATAATTATGAAGATTTTCTACCAATAGTATTTGTGTTTTTTTCACAGTCTAGTCAACCAGTTAATCGATTGTTTGAGAATTCACATTCAAATGCTTGGAAAAGGCTTTCATTTGTGATATAATACACATAGAATAAACAAGAGAGCTCAGCAATTTGACTCTATTTGACGCAAAAATCAATCCAGTCTATTTATCTCTGTTCTCAGAAAATATCAAGGAGGATAGCTATGAAAGCTGTTGTTGTAAATCCAGAAAGCACTGGTGTTGTCATTGAAGAAAAAGTACTCCGCCCACTTAAAACTGGGGAAGCGCTTGTTGAAGTGGAATATTGTGGGGTTTGTCACACGGATCTTCACGTTGCTCATGGGGACTTCGGTCAAGTGCCTGGTCGTGTTCTAGGACATGAAGGTATTGGTATCGTTAAGGAAGTTGCTCCAGATGTCCAAAGCCTTAAAGTTGGTGACCGTGTCAGCATTGCTTGGTTCTTCGAAGGCTGCGGTACTTGCGAATACTGTACAACTGGTCGCGAAACTCTCTGCCGTACGGTGAAAAATGCTGGATATTCAGTAGACGGTGGTATGGCAGAACAATGTATCGTAACAGCGGATTATGCTGTTAAAGTTCCAGATGGACTTGATCCAGCCCAAGCTTCTTCAATCACATGTGCTGGTGTAACAACCTATAAAGCTATTAAAGAAGCAAAAGTTGAACCAGGACAATGGGTAGTCCTCTATGGTGCTGGTGGCCTTGGTAACTTAGCCGTTCAATACGCCAAGAAAGTATTCAACGCTCATGTTATCGCAGTTGATATCAACAACGACAAACTGGCTCTTGCAAAAGAAGTAGGTGCAGACATCATTATCAATGGACTAGAAGTTGAAGATGTTCCAGGACTTATCAAAGAAAAAACAAATGGAGGAGCTCACTCAGCTGTCGTAACTGCTGTGTCTAAAGTTGCCTTCAACCAAGCCGTTGATTCCGTTCGTGCTGGTGGTCGCGTAGTAGCTGTTGGTCTTCCTTCTGAAATGATGGATCTTAGCATCGTAAAAACTGTTCTAGATGGAATTCAAGTGATTGGTTCTCTTGTTGGAACTCGTAAAGACTTGGAAGAAGCCTTCCAATTCGGGGCAGAAGGTCTGATAGTACCCGTAGTTCAAAAACGTCCAGTAGAAGATGCTGTAGCTATTTTCGATGAAATGGAAAAAGGTCAAATCCAAGGACGTATGGTACTGGATTTTACACACTAAGTTAATGATAAAATTGGGAAACGAAAGATTGCTCACTTGCAGTCTTTCGTTTTGTTTTCAATTCATTTTCAAAAAGACAGCCCGTTTTCATTGTTTTTATATTAAATTTTAGTTCTTTATTTGAATACATCTTTAAAAATTCTTTATATATTAACATTTTGTAAATGGATTTTCATTGAAAATTAACACATATCTATAAGAAATGGTTGCTTTTTGTTTGAAAACGGTTTATACTTAAAGTTAGGCTTAAAGTTTTCTTAAACATACAGTCAAACATTTTAAAGGAGGAATGACAATAATGAGTATCGGAATCATTATTGCAAGCCACGGCGAATTTGCTGCGGGTATTCATCAGTCTGGATCTATGATCTTTGGTGAACAAGAAAAGGTTCAAGTTGTAACCTTTATGCCAAATGAAGGTCCAGATGATCTTTACGCTAAATTCAACAACGCTGTGGCTGCATTTGACGCAGAAGATGAGATTCTAGTATTGGCTGACCTTTGGAGTGGATCTCCATTCAACCAAGCTAGCCGCGTGATGGGAGAAAATCCTGAGCGTAAATTTGCCATCATCACAGGACTGAACTTACCGATGTTGATCCAAGCCTACACAGAGCGCCTGATGGACGCGAATGCAGGTGTGGATAAAGTCGCTGCAAATATCATTAAAGAAGCCAAAGATGGCATCAAAGCTCTTCCAGAAGAGCTTAACCCAGTTGAGGAAGTTGCAAGTGCTGCAGCTGCTCCAGTTGCCCAAGCTGCTATTCCAGAAGGAACTGTTATCGGTGACGGTAAACTAAAAATCAACCTTGCTCGTCTAGACACTCGTCTCCTTCACGGTCAGGTTGCCACTGCTTGGACTCCAGATTCAAAAGCAGATCGTATTATCGTTGCTTCAGATAACGTTGCAAACGACGAATTGCGTAAAGAATTGATCAAGCAAGCAGCTCCTAACGGAGTAAAAGCCAACGTTGTACCAATCAAAAAATTGATTGAGGTTGCAAAAGATCCTCGTTTTGGTAACACACATGCTCTTATCTTGTTTGAAACACCTCAAGATGCCCTTCGTGCCATCGAAGGTGGCGTGCCAATCAAGACCCTTAACGTTGGTTCTATGGCTCACTCAACAGGTAAAACAATGATTAACAACGTTTTGTCTATGGATAAAGATGATGTTGCAACATTTGAAAAAATGCGCGACCTCGGTGTTGAATTTGACGTACGTAAAGTACCAAATGACACGAAAAAAGACTTGTTTGACTTGATTAACAAAGCGAACGTTCAATAATTAGAATCTTCTTCTCTTGAACTCTTGGAAGAAAGATTTTAAACTTTATTATAATTAATATAGAAAAGGAATAAAACCATGTCAGATATTTCAATCATTTCTGCTATTTTGGTTGTAGTTGTTGCCTTCCTTGCAGGTCTTGAAGGTATCCTCGACCAATTCCAATTCCATCAACCAATCGTCGCATGTACCCTTATCGGACTTGCAACTGGTAACCTCGAAGCAGGTGTTATGCTTGGTGGATCTCTTCAAATGATCGCCCTTGGTTGGGCTAACATCGGAGCTGCCGTAGCTCCTGACGCTGCTCTTGCATCTGTTGCTGCAGCGATTATCTTGATCAAAGGTGGTAACTTTACTACTGAAGGTATCGCCGTTGCAACAGCAACAGCTATCCCTCTTGCCGTAGCTGGACTTTTCTTGACTATGATTGTTCGTACAATCTCAGTTGGTTTGGTTCACACTGCAGATGCTGCCGCTAAAGAAGGAAATATTGCAGCTGTTGAACGTGCTCACTTTATCGCACTTCTTCTTCAAGGTCTTCGTATTGCAATCCCTGCAGCCTTCCTTATCGCTATCCCAGCTTCTGCCGTTCAAGATGCTCTTAAATTGATGCCAGAATGGTTGAATGGTGGTATGGCTGTTGGTGGTGCTATGGTCGTTGCCGTTGGTTACGCTATGGTTATCAACATGATGGCAACTCGTGAAGTATGGCCATTTTTCGCTATCGGTTTCGCTCTTGCAGCAATTTCTCAATTGACTTTGATTGCCCTTGGTGTCATCGGTGTTGCCCTTGCCTTCATCTACCTCAACCTTTCAAAACAAGGTGGAAACGGTGGCGGCGGAGCTGCAACTTCTAACGACCCAATCGGTGATATCCTAGAAGACTACTAGAAAGGGGAACAATCATGGCTGAAAAAATTCAATTATCAAAATCAGATCGTCAAAAAGTTTGGTGGCGTTCACAATTCCTTCAAGGTTCTTGGAACTATGAACGTATGCAAAACTTGGGTTGGGCTTACTCTTTGATCCCAGCTATCAAAAAATTGTACACTAAAAAAGAAGACCAAGCGGCTGCTCTTGAGCGTCACCTTGAGTTCTTCAACACTCACCCATACGTCGCTGCTCCAATCATGGGGGTTACTCTTGCACTTGAAGAAGAACGCGCTAACGGTGTTGAAATCGACGACGCGGCTATCCAAGGGGTTAAGATCGGTATGATGGGACCTCTTGCTGGTATCGGTGACCCAGTATTCTGGTTTACAGTTCGTCCTATTCTTGGAGCCCTTGGTGCATCACTTGCTGCATCTGGTAACCTTGTTGGTCCCCTTCTCTTCTTCTTTGGATGGAATGCCATCCGTATGGCCTTCCTATGGTATACACAAGAGTTCGGTTACAAAGCTGGATCTGAAATCACTAAAGACATGTCTGGTGGTATCTTGAAAGACATCACTAAAGGAGCGTCTATCCTTGGTATGTTCATCCTTGCCGTTCTTGTACAACGTTGGGTGTCTATCAACTTTACTGTTAACCTTCCAGGTAAACAATTGGCTGAAGGTGCTTACATCAACTTCCCAGAAGGTGCAGTAACAGGTTCAGAATTGAAAGGTATCCTTGGTCAAGCTCTTAGTGGTTTGAGCTTGGATAGCGTTCAACCACAAACTCTCCAAGGTCAGTTGAACTCATTAATTCCAGGATTGATGGGACTTCTCCTTACTTTCCTCTGCATGTGGTTGCTTAAGAAAAAAGTATCACCAATCACAATCATCCTTGCCCTTTTTGCAGTAGGTATCGCAGCTCGTTACTTCGGTATCATGTAATTTGGATTGATTTTCATTCAAAAGAGGAGTAACTGTTCTGTTTTTGGCGGACTGGCTTCCAGTAGCCAATAATAGAAGTAGAAAATTTCTGCATAGAGAGAACAATTATAGTTCTCTCTTTTTTGATGATAAACTATCAAGACTAGTAGTCCAAAAGCATGTTTAGTTATGGAATGTGGCATGGACCAGCTATTATTTTAGGATTCACTATATAAGTCTGATTTAGGATGATATTTATCCGTTCCTAAAAGAAAGATGAATACTAGCGTATCCATCTTTTTCTTTTTATGGTAAAATAGAGAAATAATGTGGTGAAAAACTTTGAGGAGTGACCCTATGTCTAATAAAGCTAGTCAGGCAAAAACAGCCATTTGCGGAATTATCAATGTAACCCCAGATTCCTTTTCGGATGGTGGTCAGTTTTTTGCTGTTGAGCAGGCGCTCCAGCAAGCCCGTAAATTGATAGCTGAAGGAGCTAGTATGCTAGATATCGGAGGAGAATCGACTCGTCCGGGCAGCAGCTATGTAGAGATAGAAGAGGAAATCCAGCGTGTCCTTCCAGTTATCAAAGCTATTCGCAAGGAAAGTGATGTCCTCATTTCCATCGATACTTGGAAGAGTCAGGTAGCAGAGGCTGCTTTGGCTGCTGGTGCCAATCTGGTAAATGACATCACTGGCCTCATGGGTGATGAAAAAATGGCTCATGTGGTTGCCAAAGCGGGAGCACAAGTGGTCATCATGTTTAATCCAGTTATGGCTCGACCTCAACACCCTAGCTCGCAGATATTTCCTCGTTTTGGATTTGGACAAGCATTTACAGAGAAAGAGTTAGCTGACCTTGAACAACTACCAGTAGAAGATTTGATGACGGCTTTCTTTGAACGAGCTCTAGCGAGAGCGAATCAAGCTGGGATAGCAAGAGATAAGATCATGTTGGATCCGGGAATTGGATTTGGTCTGACCAAGAAGGAAAATCTGGTCCTTTTACGTGACCTGGATAAACTACACCAGCAAGGCTATCCAATCTTTCTTGGAGTTTCGCGCAAGCGATTTGTTATCAATATCCTTGAGGAGAATGGCTTCGAAGTCAATCCTGAGACAGAAGTCGGTTTCCGCAATCGGGACACGGCTTCGGCTCATGTAACGAGTATCGCTGCGAGACAGGGTGTAGAAGTGGTGCGCGTGCACGATGTAGCTAGTCACAAGATGGCAATTGAAATTGCCTCCGCCATTCGTTTGGCTGATGAAGCGGAAAATCTAGATTTAAAACAATACAAGTAAGATGAACGAAATTCAAAACAATCAGTGGATTGCCCACTATCGGACAGACCAACCGCATTTTGGTTTGGAGAGAATGGTGGAACTCTTGACGCTAAGAGGCAATCCCCATCTCAAACTCAAGGTCATCCATATTGGAGGGACCAATGGCAAGGGCTCTACCATTACTTTTCTAAAAAACATGCTGGAAAAGATGGGGTTGAAAGTTGGAGTCTTTAGCTCGCCTTATCTCATTCATTACACAGACCAGATTAGCATCAATGGGAAATCCATCCCCGAGGCGAGGCTAGAAGCCATGATGGCAGATTATGAGTCGTTACTTGAGGGGGAGAAGGGCCTTGCTTTACAAGGAACGACCGAGTTTGAGATTATCACAGCCCTAGCCTATGATTATTTTGCCGCTGAAAAAGTTGATGTGGCCATCATGGAAGTCGGCATGGGTGGACTTCTGGATAGTACCAATGTCTGTCAGCCGATTCTGACAGGAATTACGACTATTGGATTGGACCATGTAGCCCTACTTGGTGATACTTTGGAAGCCATAGCAGAGCAGAAGGCTGGTATTATCAAACAAGGTATTCCCTTGGTGACAGGTCACATTGTTCCAGAAGCCTTGGCTGTTATTGACCGCATTGCGGAAGGGAAAGATGCGCCGAGAATTGTGTATGGGACAGATTATCAGGTTCGTTATCAAGAAAGTGTGGTAACGGGTGAGGCCTTTGACTATACAAGTGCTGTCAGACAAGCTTGCTTCCAGACAGGTTTGCTTGGTTTGCACCAAATAGAGAATGCTGGGATGGCCATAGCTTTACTTGATACTTTTTGTCAAGAAGATGGTCGAGCCTTACCAGCTAATACCTTGGTTGCTCAAGCTTTGGAAGAAACAAGATGGCCAGGGCGTTTGGAGGTCTTGTCTAGTGACCCCTTGCTGATTTTGGATGGGGCCCACAATCCCCATGCTATCAAGGCTTTATTGGCCACCCTGCAAGAACGCTTTGCGAATTATCACAAGGAAATCCTCTTTACTTGTATCAAAACCAAGGCCTTGGAGGATATGCTGGACTTGCTAGTGACAATGCCAGATACCGAGCTTACTCTGACACATTTTGATGATAGTCGGGCGACTGATGAGAGCGTATTGAAAGAGACAGCAAAGTCTAGAAATCTCAGCCTCCAAAGTTGGCAGGATTTTCTAGAGCAGAAATTGACAGATAAAAAAGAAGGGAAAAAAACAGTTAGGATTGTCACGGGTTCCTTGTATTTCTTGAGCCAAGTGAGAGCCTATCTGATGGAGAGGAAGAACGAGAATGGATACACAAAAGATTGAAACGGCTGTAAAAATGATTATCGAGGCCGTTGGTGAGGATGCTAACCGCGAGGGATTACAGGAAACACCTGCTCGTGTAGCTCGTATGTACCAAGAGATTTTTTCAGGTCTTGGCCAAACTGCTGAGGAACATTTGTCAAAATCCTTTGAGATTATTGACGACAATATGGTAGTGGAGAAGGATATCTTTTTCCACACCATGTGTGAACACCACTTCTTGCCCTTCTATGGGAGAGCGCACATTGCCTACATTCCAAATGGTCGTGTGGCAGGCTTGTCCAAGCTAGCGCGTACAGTTGAAGTCTATTCTAAAAAACCACAGATTCAAGAACGTTTGAATATTGAAGTGGCTGATGCCTTGATGGAGTATCTAGGGGCTAAGGGAGCCTTTGTTGTCATTGAAGCAGAGCATATGTGCATGAGCATGCGTGGTGTTCGAAAACCAGGCACTGCAACTTTGACGACAGTAGCTCGTGGCCTATTTGAGACGGATAAGGATCTCCGAGACCAGGCTTATCGTCTAATGGGACTATAAAAGAATCCGCTTTATGCGGATTTTTCTAGAAAGGACTAGTTATGGATCAACTGCAGATTAAAGATTTGGAAATATTTGCATACCACGGCCTCTTTCCAAGTGAGAAAGAATTGGGGCAGAAGTTTGTTATTTCCGCAAACTTATCCTATGATATGACAAAGGCAGCGACTGAGTTAGATTTGGCTTCTTCTGTCCATTATGGAGAACTTTGCCAACAGTGGACGACTTGGTTTCAGGAAAGCACTGAGGATTTGATTGAAACAGTAGCCTACAAACTAGTTGAACGCACCTTTGAGGTCTATCCTCTTGTCCAAGAAATTGAGTTGGAACTCAA
Source organism: Streptococcus oralis (assembly GCF_004127215.1). Lineage (GTDB taxonomy): Bacteria > Bacillota > Bacilli > Lactobacillales > Streptococcaceae > Streptococcus > Streptococcus oralis_BD. The sequence goes on from NZ_QEWJ01000008.1 coordinate 14,304, forward strand.
AAAACCTTGGGCTCCAGTGCATTTGCCGTTGGATACCTGCTCAGTGACCATTCATCGCTGTAAGCAACGTGCCTTTATCGCTCTAGGAAGCAATATGGGCGATAAGCAGGTGAACTTGGAACAAGCTATCGATAAACTGCGAGCTCGCGGCATCCATATTCTCAAAGAGTCCAGTGTCTTGACGACGGAGCCTTGGGGTGGTGTGGAGCAGGATAGTTTTGCTAATCAGGTGATTGAAGTGGAAACATGGCTACCAGCACCAGTCTTGTTAGAGACCTTGTTAAGTATTGAGTCAGAAATGGGACGGGTTCGAGAGGTGCATTGGGGGCCTCGTTTGATTGATTTGGACTTGCTCTTTGTGGAGGACCAGGTCATTTATACAGACGACCTCATCTTGCCTCATCCTTATATAGCAGAACGCCTCTTTGTCCTTGAACCATTAGTGGAAATAGCTCCCCATTTTATCCATCCGATCTTAAAGCAACCAATTCGTTACTTGCTTAATCAGTTGGAGCAAGGCGATGCCTAAACTTTCTGAGACCTATAGCAAGTGGAAGAGCATCGGGGAGGGACTGCTTGCTATTATTTTAGGGATTCTTTTGATTCGTTTTGGACAAGTTGTTCCACGGATGGGGTACCAGTTGCTGATGGGCTACTTTTCCTTGTCAGCGGTTTGGCACTTGTTGACTCGCTGGTTTCAGGATAAAAAACGTAGGGAAAACATCCTTGTAATCTTGGCTAAGCTGATGGTTGCGGCTCTCGTATTTGACTCTATCATTTTGCAAGACCTTGCCCTCTATCTCCTGGTCTTTATCATTGCGAGTTACCAGCTGTTTACGGGCGCCATTAGTCTTGTGACCTGGTCCCTCTATCGAAAAAATGCCATTCATCCTCGGCTTCATCATCTCTTTGATGCTGTATGGATGATAGGATTTGGTCTTTATAGCATCTCTCCTTTTCACGATGCGGCGAATTTTGAATTGCTCTTGCTTGGATTTTACTTGCTCATGCTAGGAGCCAGCAGTCTTCGGGACGGTTTCTTTTTTGAGAGGATAGAAAGCAATCCTAAGCTGAAACGGCGAATGCGAATGACCTTACCGATCTTTATGACGGCTCTGATCCCTATCAGTACCTTACGCAAATTGAATGAGTGGCTGTCAAATCATGAAAGCCAAGAAGGAGAAGTTCATTCAGAAAGAAAAAACGACCAGACGGTTGATCTGGAAGTTTTTGTCCATACTTCAGAAACCTCTTTTTTCCTTGCCATGGGACATGTGGATATTTGTTATCAGGAGAGGGTTATTTCCTATGGTTCGTATGATCCCCACTCAGAGCGTTTATTCGGCATGGTTGGAGACGGTGTTTTGTTTAAAGCCGATCGGGAAAAATACATTGAACTTTGTAAGAGGGAAAGTCAGAAGACCTTGTTTGCTTATGGTCTGAGTTTGACAGACCGACAGAAAGCTGCTATCCAAGCTCGTTTGGCAGAGATAGAAGATTTGTTAATTCCTTGGGAGCCAAGCTCGCAGTTGATGAAAAGAAGAGAGGGCGAGGTCAAGCATACCTACTCCTACCAACTGCAACAGGAAGCAGATGCGACCCTCTATAAATTTAGCTCATCTGAGTTTAAGACCTACTTTGTTCTCAGTACCAATTGTGTCTTGCTGGCAGACTCAATCGTGGGAAAAGCTGGGACTGATATATTGAGTCCCCAAGGTTTCATCGTACCAGGTACTTACCAGGATTACCTTGACTTAGAGTATACAAAACCCAATGGTCTGGTTGTTAGTCGCTCCATTTATTAGAAAAATAAAACTCTAGTTCCTCAGTAGTTTGCGCCGAGAAGCTAGAGTTTTTAAAAAAGGTCATTTTCTTCAGGAAGGAGGATGGTTTCTTTCCCGTCCATGTCTAAAACAAGAACCCGAGGAGGGTAAAGAGGGTCGAAGGGGTGATTAAAATCAAAGTCGATACTAGTCGGCAGATGCTGACTAGAGAAATGGAAGGTGATGGTTCCCTCATTATTGAGCAGTTGAAATTCGAGTTCTTCTTCTAATTCAAAGACGTTTTTCAAAAAATGATCGATAATAAACCATAAAGAGTCAATGACATCATCAGGCAAGCTGGTCACAACGCCAAAACTGGCCGAACGTCTCTGGGTATTTGTAAAAGCCATAGCCTCTCCCTCCTTTTTTTTCTTATCATACAGCAAACTGATTTAAAAATCAAGAAAAGTTTCTTCCTTTTTTTAAAATGTGAGTATCAAATGAAATTTTTTCAAAGTTTCTCTAAAAAATACTTGAAAGTGTTTACAATAAGTGATAAAATGGAGTAAACAGGTGCGTGAAAGCGAAATTTTCAATACAGAAAGGAAACGGAATGAACACAGACGATACAGTAACGATTTATGACGTTGCTCGTGAAGCGGGTGTTTCCATGGCAACTGTTAGCCGTGTAGTGAACGGAAATAAGAATGTCAAAGAGAATACTCGTAAAAAAGTTCTAGAGGTGATTGATCGTCTTGACTACCGTCCAAATGCGGTAGCGCGTGGATTGGCCAGCAAGAAAACCACTACAGTTGGTGTTGTGATTCCAAATATCACCAATGGCTATTTTTCAACCCTAGCCAAGGGGATTGATGATATTGCAGAGATGTATAAGTACAATATCGTCCTTGCCAACAGTGATGAAGACGATGAAAAAGAAGTTTCAGTAGTTAATACTCTCTTTTCAAAACAGGTTGACGGAATTATTTTTATGGGCTATCACTTGACTGAAAAGATTCGTTCAGAATTTTCCCGTTCTCGGACACCAGTTGTCCTTGCAGGGACGGTGGATATCGAACACCAGTTGCCAAGCGTTAATATTGACTACAAACAAGCGACGATTGACGCAGTGAGCTACCTTCTCAAAGAAAATGAGAAAATTGCTTTTGTGAGTGGACCACTTGTTGATGATATCAATGGCAAGGTTCGTTTGATTGGTTATAAGGAAGCGTTGAAGAAAGCAGGAATCTCTTATAGCGAGGGCTTGGTATTTGAGTCTAAATATAGCTATAATGATGGTTACACCTTGGCAGAACGCTTGATTTCATCACAAGCCACAGCTGCAGTTGTGACTGGTGATGAATTGGCAGCGGGTGTGTTGAATGGTTTGGCTGACCATGGTGTATCTGTGCCAGAAGAGTTTGAAATCATTACGACGGATGACTCTCAAATTGCACGATACACTCGTCCAAACTTGACAACTATTGCCCAACCTCTTTATGACCTAGGCGCTATCAGCATGCGTATGTTGACTAAGATTATGCATAAGGAAGAGTTGGAAGAACGTGAAGTTCTCTTGCCTCATGGTTTGACAGAACGTCGCTCTACACGAAAACGTAAATAGAAAAAATCAGGAAATCTTCACGATTTCCTGATTTTGTGTTCTAGAGAAGAGTATTAGCCTTCCATATAGTCTTTTAAGGCCTGTCCTTTTAGTCCAGCATTAAGGGCGATTAATAATTTGAGTCGAGCTTTTTGAGCATTGAGTTCTTTGACAAAGAGAACGCCAGACTCTTGCAATTGAACCCCTCCCCCTTGGTAAGCGTAGACGGGCTCGGCAATACCATTAAAGCATCGTGAAACCAGGGCGACGGGGATCCCTTTTTGGAGGAGATTTTCCAACTTTTGAGCTGTTTCTTTGGGAACATTACCTGCTCCAAAAGCCTGAATGACCAAGCCATCCAGTTGTTCCATGTCTAACATATCGATCAGCTCGTCTGTCATACCTGCATAGGCTGAGATGATGGGAACCAGACCTTGTATGCAATCAAGATCAAAGCGGACTCGTGGTTCGGCTGTTTTGAAGTAGAGGATTTCTTGCTTCATGATGAGACCAAGTGGTCCGTGTGTTGGGGTTTGAAAGGTGCTGACGTTGGTTGTATGAGTTTTGGTAACATACTTGGCTGCATGGATCTCATCATTCATGACGACCAAAACGCCCTTGTCGGCTGCTTTATCATCGCTGGCAACCCGTAAAGCACTCAGATAGTTATATACACCGTCACTACCAAGTTCGTTAGAACTACGCATAGCTCCTGTTAGAATGATAGGCATGTGCGGGATTTCCATAGTATCAAGGAAGTAGGCAGTTTCCTCTAGCGTATCTGTCCCATGTGTGATGACAACCCCATCGTAGTTGTCTGCTTCCTCTTTAATCTTATGGTAGAGGGCTAGCATGTGTTTGGGTTTGATATGGGGGCTCGGAAGGTTTAAAAAATCGAGCGCATGGACTTCTATCCCTTTAAGAGGATTGGTGACGTGGTTCATGGGATTGTCCTGGCTGGTCACAACAGCGCCTGAAGCGTCTGCCTGCATAGAAATAGTCCCACCTGTATGTAAAACAAGGATTTTCTTAGTCATGATTTACTCACTCTTTCTGAAATATGGTATAATCATTGTAACACAAAAGGGGGGAATGGGATAGGATGGAAGTCAAAGCTGTTTTTTTTGATATCGATGGAACGCTAGTCAACGATCGTAAGAGTGTTTTGAAATCCACTAAGGACGCGATTAAGATTGTGAAAGAACAAGGGGTGCTTGTTGGAGTGGCGACAGGACGGGGGCCTTTCTTTGTCAAGGAATTGATGGAGGATTTAGATCTGGATTTTGCAATAACTTATAACGGACAATATATTTTTAATAAAGAAAAAGTCTTATTTGCTAGCCCGATTGCTAAGTCAAGTCTACGTCAACTGATTGCTTATGCTAAAAAGGAGCGTAAAGAAATTGCTTTTGGAACCGAGCATGCAGTTGTTGGCTCCAAAATTATGTCCTTTGGTCTCGGATCCTTTTCACAGCTGGTTAGCCGTTTTATCCCGACTGTCTTAACAAGAACCGTTAGCCGTTCCTTTAATCGAATGGTTAGCAAGGCAGTCCCTCAAAAGGAAGATGACCTGCTTCGTTTGATTAATGAGCCAATCTATCAAGTGTTAATGCTGATGACTCCTGAAGAATCTGAGAAAGTTGCAAGTGATTTTGAAGATTTGAAATTGACTCGAAGCAATCCCTTCGCTGCAGATATCATCAACCAAGGGAATTCGAAATTAGAAGGTATTCGTCTAGTTGGGAAAGAGTATGGTTTTGACCTCAACCAAGTCATGGCTTTCGGAGATTCAGACAATGACTTGGAAATGTTGGCAGGTGTCGGCATGTCTGTGGCTATGGGAAATGGCAGTAGCAGCGTCAAAGAAGTTGCTAAGCACATTACTGCAAGTAACCAACAAGATGGTATCCACAAGGCGCTCGAGCATTTTGGTGTTTTAGCAGCAGAAAAGGTATTTGTCAGTCGGGACTACCACTTCAATAAGGTCAAAACCTTCCACCACACGATGGATGAACGAACCCAAGAAGAGCCTAAGGCCTGGGATGTTGAAGGGGCAACCCACCGTGCAGACTTTAAAATTGAAGAATTAGTGGAGTTTGTTCGCGCAGCAAGTTATTCAGAGGAAGAATTCCAGCAGTCGCTTGCAAGTATGCATGAGGCGATTGATAAGGCTGCAGAGAAAGTGGTGAAAAAGATACCGGCCCAAAAAGATTTGATTGGACAAGTCGATGCCTTGATTGATATACTTTACTTTACCTATGGTAGTTTTGTCTTGATGGGAGTGGATCCGGAACGTATCTTTGATATTGTTCATGAAGCGAATATGGGGAAAATCTTCCCTGATGGAAAAGCACATTTTGATCCAGTTACGCATAAAATCTTAAAACCAGATGACTGGGAGGAGAAGTATGCTCCAGAAGCTGCTATTAGAAAAGAAATTCAACGACAAGTCAAGGCTTATGAGCGCCACAAAGAAAAACAGAAATAAGTCATAAAAAAAGGAGCACGGAGCTCCTTTTTTTATAATTACAACGTTTTTTCTCTTTCTCTCACGACCAGCAAGTCGACTTTCGCATGGCGGAGAATGTATTCAGATGAAGAGCCAACCAAGAGGCGTTCAAAGGCATTGAGTCCTGTTGCGCCAACGAGAATCAGGTCAACCCCTTCAGCGTCGGGAATAGTGCGGGCAAGGAGGGTTTTTGGATTTCCCATTTCGATGACGATGTGAATATCAGTCACACCAGCATCTCTTGCGCGCTTTTCGTATTCCTTCATCAGACTTTCAGCGTCGACTTGGAGTTCTTCGTAAACTTCAGCATCAAAGGTAGACACGCTTTGAAGAGCGCGTGTGTCAATAACATGAGCAATGGTGAGCTTGGATTCGTTGCGTAGAGCAGTATAAACACCCTTGACGAAAGCCAAGTCCGCTTCTTTAGAACCATCAATTGCGACCATAACATTTTGGTAACGTTGTGCCATAATGAAACCTCCTGAAATTTTCTTACTGTTATTGTAACCCTTTTCACTAAAAAAGTAAAGTAAAAAAATATAAACGCATTAAAAGGTTCGACTTTACTAAACTTGGATATTTATGGAGTAATTTTATGGAAATAGAGTCTATGAAATGTAAAAAATGTATTTACATCTATCCCAGGATAATCTCTTTTAGGACAAATGAGACTTTGTTAAATCTTGTTGTATTTCATTGGTATGATTTTTAGTAAGGTTTTACTATTTTCTGCACCCCTCTCTTTCAGGAAACTTGTCGCAATCCCTTTCTAGTGGTATAATGTTACTATCTCTATGAATTGAGGAAACAAGATGAAAGAATATAACAAGTCTAGTAAGTTAGAGCATGTTGCATATGATATCCGTGGCCCTGTTTTGGAAGAAGCTATGCGGATGCGAGCAAACGGAGAAAAGATTTTACGTCTGAATACAGGAAATCCAGCAGAATTTGGCTTTACAGCGCCAGACGAGGTCATTCATGACTTGATTATGAATGCGCGTGATAGTGAGGGATATTCTGATTCCAAAGGGATTTTTTCAGCCCGTAAGGCCATCATGCAGTATTGCCAACTGAAGAAATTCCCTAATGTGGACATTGATGATATCTACCTTGGAAATGGTGTCAGTGAGCTGATTGTTATGTCCATGCAAGGGCTTTTGGATAATGGCGATGAGGTCTTGGTGCCTATGCCAGACTATCCTCTCTGGACAGCCGCGGTCAGCCTAGCTGGGGGAAATGCCGTTCACTATATCTGTGATGAAGCTGCAGAATGGTACCCAGATATTGACGATATTAAGTCAAAAATTACTTCCAATACCAAGGCAATCGTTCTTATCAATCCGAACAACCCAACTGGAGCCCTTTATCCTAAGGAACTCTTGTTGGAGATTATTGAGATTGCTCGTCAAAACGATTTGATCATCTTTGCGGATGAAATTTATGATCGCATGGTGATGGATGGGCATGTGCATACGCCTGTGGCGAGCTTGGCACCTGATGTTTTCTGTGTCAGCATGAATGGTTTGTCAAAATCTCACCGTATCGCTGGTTTCCGTGTAGGATGGATGGTCTTGTCTGGTCCTAAGCACCATGTCAAGGGCTATATCGAAGGGCTCAATATGCTATCCAATATGCGTCTTTGTTCTAACGTTTTGGCCCAGCAAGTCGTACAAACTTCACTAGGTGGGCACCAGTCAGTGGATGAATTGCTCCTTCCTGGTGGACGGATCTACGAGCAAAGAAACTTCATTTACAACGCTATCCAAGATATCCCAGGTTTGTCTGCGGTCAAGCCGAAGGCGGGTCTTTATATCTTCCCTAAAATTGACCGTAATATGTACCGCATCGATGATGATGAGCAGTTTGTCCTCAATTTCTTGAAACAAGAAAAGGTTCTCTTGGTTCATGGTCGCGGTTTTAACTGGAAGGAACCAGACCATTTCCGTATCGTTTACCTTCCTCGTGTGGACGAATTGGCGCAAATCCAAGAAAAGATGACACGTTTCTTGAGTCAGTATCGTAGATAGGGCTTTCATAGGAAAAGCTAGAAAACATTTGCTTGGAGCTATTGACAAAAGTGGCAGAATCAGATAGAATAGTAAAGTATGTTTAGTAACTGATCACTTTATAGCCGGCTAAACGAATACAAAATCTATGAGGAGGTATTCATCGTGAAACGTACTTATCAACCAAGTAAACTTCGTCGTGCGCGCAAACACGGATTCCGTAACCGTATGTCAACTAAAAACGGTCGTCGCGTATTGGCAGCTCGTCGTCGTAAAGGACGCAAAGTTTTGGCTGCATAATCCAAACGAATTCAACAAAGAAGTCAGTAGGAACTCGAGTCTACTGACTTTTCTTTTTATCTTACATAGTGAATTGTCCATGAAATCGTCCATTTCAACTGAAATTCATAGAGGGCTTATTTAAAAGATCACATATAGAAAAACTCAAAACCAGATATAAGTTATTGATTTTGAGTTTTTGTTTATTCTTTTAAGTGATAAGAGTAGCTAGCGACAACGACATCTTCGTGCCATCTGAGAGCGTATTTCAGTTTGAGGCTCATTTGATTGTGCAGGATATTTTGCCAAGGCTTGTTTGGGATAAACTGTGGGACGAGGACTGTAACGGTATAGTTTTTTTGCTTGGCTTCTTGGGCGACTCGTTTGACATACTTGACGCTAGGGGTGATGATGTTTCGGTAGCTGGTGGTGATATTTTTCAGAGTGATATTTGGGAAGTAATCGGCAAATTCCTGAAGAATTTCTTGGTCTTTTTCAGCCGTTTCTTTAGTAGAAATGTGCATGGCCAACACTTCGTCACCGATACTTTGAGCGTAGTTAATGGCTCCTACGCTTACCCGAGTGACATTCCCTACTAGGACAAGGACAAGGTTGCCGTCATAAGTGCGTTTTTGGATTCCTTCGTAGAGTCGTAGTTGTTTTGCCACTTTTTGATAATGACTGTGGATGGACAAAAATAGGAAGGTCAAAACTAGGATAATTGGGAAGAATGGCCAGATATCACCTAGTCTGAAGAGGAGTAAAATGAGGACAATGGCATAACAAATGATGGCCCCAAGAATATTAGCAAAGGCAGGTTTTAAGAAGTTTGCTCCTTTTTCCTTTTTCCAATGACGAATCATTCCAGTCTGAGATAGGGCAAAGGGAACGAAGACCCCGATAGTATAAAGAGGGATCAAGCGTTCAGTATTCCCATTAAAAATGAGAAGAAGGATCATAGCTCCAAAAGCCAGAGTTAAGATACCGTTGGAGTAGCCAAGGCGATCCCCTTTTTCCATAAAGAGATGAGGCATGTACTTATTTTTTGCCATATTGTAGGCCAGCATAGGGAAGGCTGAAAAGCCAGTATTTGCAGCTACGGCTAGAATCAAGGCTGTCGAGAACTGGAAGAGATAGTAGCTAGCATGACCAAAGAATGAATCACCAAGAATGCCCTTGGCCATTTGCGAGAGGATGGTTTCTCCGTGTTGAGGCGTGATACCCATCCAGTAGTTTAGGAAGGTAATGCCTGCAAAAAGAAATCCTAAAATCAGCGACATGATGGTCAAAGTCTGAGCAGCATTCTTTTCTTTCGGAGTTTTAAAAAATGGTACCGCATTTGAAATAGCTTCAACCCCTGTCAGAGAGGCAGAGCCACTGGTAAAGGCTCTTAGTAGGAGAACGATGGAAAGGCTCGGAACAGTTTGTCCAATGGTTGAAGTCGCCTGATAGTTTAGGGAACCTGTAAATAGTTGAAAGAACCCATAAAGCAAGAGAAAGACGGTACTGAAGATAAAGAGGTAGACGGGAATCATCAGAGAGCTGGCAGATTCTTTCAATCCTCTTAAATTCAAGAGCATGAGCAGGCAGACTAGGAAAATAGAGATATGAAGATTATAAGGATGGAGGGCAGGGATGGCTGCAGTAATCGCATCAGCTCCAGACGCAACGGATACGGCTACTGTCAGCATATAGTCAACAAGGAGGCTGCCTCCTGCAATCAAGCCTAGTTCGGGGGAGAGATTTTCCCGAGTGACCATATAAGCTCCTCCGCCTTGAGGATAGGCGTGTATGATTTGGCGATAGGAAATGGTCAAACTAGCGAGGAGTAAAAGGACAAAAATACCGATAGGGAGGCTCCACCAAATAGCGAGAGGAGAGAGGCTAACTAAAACGAGAATGACTTGTTCAGGTCCATAGGCAATAGAAGACAGGGCATCACTGGATAACATTGCAAGTGCCTGCATTTTCCCTAATAATCCCCCTTCGCCGTCTGTGAGAGACTTGAGTGGCCGACCGATAAAGGTATATTTTAATTTTCTAAACATTTTCTTTTCCTTTGCTGAAAATTTCAATAAGTGTTATTATACTGCTTTGAAAAAAGGCAGTCAAGGGAGAACGATTGGTAGTAGAATATTTTTACAAGCCGAGGGATGCTATTTTTGGTATAATAGATGGAAGAAAATGAGGTTAGAAGAGATGATTTTTGATACACACACACATTTAAATGTAGAGGAATTTGCAGGACGTGAGGCAGAAGAAATCTCCTTGGCTGCTGAGATGGGTGTGACGCAGATGAATATTGTTGGTTTTGATAAACCGACAATTGAGCGGGCCCTAGAGTTGGCAGATGAGTATGAGCAACTCTACGCAACGATTGGCTGGCATCCGACTGAAGCAGGAACTTACAGTGACGAGGTCGAAGCTTACTTGCTTGAAAAGTTAAAACATCCCAAAGTTGTTGCTCTGGGTGAGATTGGTCTGGACTACCATTGGATGACAGCACCTAAGGAAGTGCAGGAGCAGGTTTTTCGTCGTCAGCTTCAGCTGTCTAAGGACTTGGATTTGCCCTTTGTCGTCCACACGCGAGACGCTTTAGAAGATACCTATGAGATTATCAAGAGTGAGGGTGTTGGTCCTCGTGGTGGGATTATGCATTCATTTTCAGGCTCTCTCGAGTGGGCTGAGAAGTTTGTTGAGCTTGGCATGACCATTTCTTTCTCAGGAGTGGTGACCTTTAAGAAAGCGACGGATATTCAAGAAGTTGCTAGAGAACTTCCTTTGGATAAAATACTCGTTGAGACAGATGCCCCTTACTTGGCACCTGTTCCCAAGCGTGGTCGTGAAAACAAGACAGCCTACACCCGCTATGTGGTGGACTTTATCGCCGACTTGCGTGGGATGACGACAGAAGAATTAGCTGCTGTGACAAGTGCTAATGCAGAGCGTATTTTTGGATTGGAAAAGCGATCATGAAAGAAAAAATTTCCCAAGTCATCGTAGTCGAAGGACGGGATGATACGGCCAATCTCAAACATTACTTTGACGTAGAGACCTATGAGACACGAGGATCGGCTATCAATGACCAGGATATAGAGCGCATTCGTCGCCTGCATGACTTGCATGGAGTCATTGTCTTTACAGATCCTGACTTTAACGGTGAGCGGATTCGTCGCATGATTATGACAGCCATTCCGACAGTGCAACATGCCTTTCTCAAACGGTATGAAGCGGCTCCCAAGTCCAAGACCAAGGGGCGTTCTCTGGGGATCGAACACGCCAGCTATGAGGACCTGAAAACAGCGCTGGCTCAGGTGACAGAGCAATTTGAAAACGAGAATGAGTTTGACATTAATCGTAGTGACTTGATTCGACTTGGTTTCCTAGCGGGAGCAGACAGTCGTAAGCGCCGAGAATATCTGGGCGAACAGCTCCGCATCGGCTATTCCAATGGCAAGCAACTCCTCAAGCGTTTAGAGTTGTTTGGTGTGACCTTGGCAGAAGTGGAAGAAGTGATGGCTAAGTATTCAGTCTAAGGGAGTCAGAAATGAAAAGAGTGATTATTACGGGTGGCAATAGTGGTATTGGCTACCAGGCTGCAAAACAATTAGCTGAAAAGGGATGGTCGGTGACTCTCTTTTGTAGACGGGAAGAAGCTGCCGAGCAAGCTTGTGAGGAAATTCGTCAACAGACAGGAAATCGACATGTAGATTATATCTTGGTTGATCTATCTGATATGAAGAGTGTCAGGAAAGCAGTGGAACAGTATATTCAAAAAGAAGACGTTCTAGACGTTCTAATTAACAATGCAGCTGACTTTGATTTGTCAGTCAAAAAGCCCATCCTGACTAAGGATGGTTTGGAAAAGCAATTTGCGACCAATGTTGCCGCCCCTTTCTTGCTGTCTATCTTGTTGAAAGGTTTGTTGGAAAGATCTGAGAGTGGTCGGATTATTAATATTTCTTCCCAAGGGCTGATGCTTTATCCTTTCATGAAGCTTGATTTTGAAAATTTAGCTGGTCAAAAACATTATAGTTCTGCCAAGACCTATTATCAGAATAAACTGGCCTTGTTGATACTGTCACTTTATATGCGAGAACATTGGAAAGGCATCAAGATTCAGGCAATTCGTGTGACCAATGTCAAAGTAGATATGAGCCGTTACAATCACCTCAGCGCTTTTATGAAAAATCTGTATAAAATTAAGTCAAGATTTTCGATTAGTCCTGAAGAAATGGCGAAAGTCTATACAGCCTTATCTACAGAAGAACTCTATGAAGGATTTTTGTATGACGAGAAATGCAAGGAAGTAAAAGCAAATGTATCTGCTTACGAAGAAGAGGAGCAAGAAAAACTCTATTCTTTGCTTGAGCACCTGACTTTTTCAAGAGACAATCCATAAAGGATGAGAAAAATAAATTTCATGGACTGCTTCAATAGTGGAAGGAAATTCAGATATCTAAATCTGTTTGGAGAGTCCTGAAAAGTGATAACAATAACCAGATAACCCGAAAATATAAGGGGAATGTGTTACAATAGAGGTAGTAGCATACGCTTCAACTATACTCAATGACATGCCTGATAAAATCAGCACTTGGGTAAAATTAATGAGGAAAAGTAATGGGAATCTTTGATTTTTTTAAAAAGACAGAAGTACAGAAGGCAACAGAAGAAACCAAAGGAGATGCTTGTCTAGGTGTTTTAGGCTTCTTCCCGATGAAAGAAAAGAGGGAATTACTGATTGCTGCGACCTTGGAAGGAAGTTTGACAGTTGGTGATCGTCTTCAGTTTTGCAATCCTGATCAAGGTATGGATGTTCTTGAAACTGTAGTTGTAAAAAAACTTACTTGCCAAAACAAGGATGTGGAGTCCCTGAGCGATGAGGAGTTCGTTTATCTAGAGATCGATATGCTTCCCTCTTTAGCTAAGTTAAAAAAGGGAAGTGTGCTCTATAGTCATGGTGTAGATGAAGAGAAGCGTTTATCTAGCTATTCTTACGCTCTCTATCGAGCTTTTGTGACGATCCAAGAAGGTAAAGTAAGCGATGAGGACTATCAGGATCTTAGTCTTGATGATAGTATCGAAATTTTACAGGCCTTTTTATAGGATTGCCGTCAAAAACCAAAAAGTGAAGAGAGCAATCAAGAAAATACTCGTAAGTCAGAGCGTCTAGCAGAAATTGTCAAGGACAAGTTGCTAGAAGCAGATTCGATTTATGCAGTTTATTCAGAAAATACTGGGGAATCTTATCTTTTCTCAACTACATATGATAGAGGTGACGAAGGCTATCTATGCACTAACCCAATGATTATGGTATTTACACCTCGTTGGTATCATCAGTATAAAGAAGTAATAGAAAAACAATTAAACTCAGATATAAAACTGATTGAAAATACGGAAGATAAAAAAGGAATTGAGAATTTTCTTGGGACAGCTTTTTACTTGAATGGTGCTTTAGGAGCATTCTTTAATACCAAAGAAGTTAGTATAAGTTCTTCTATTTTAGTTCAAAAACCAGATTTTTCAGACTTGCCAGAGATACAAGTTCCTGTTATGAATCCTGATATCATGAGATGGATGCTTTTGATGGGACAGATGGATAGACCGACTACAGAAGAGGAAGAATTAATTTATAAACTCTATTATAAGTTCTTTTCAATGGCACTGCCAAAAGCTAAATTCCTACTTCCTATAAATGCAACATCAGGATTTCCTGAGACTAGTAAGGAAAGTGATTCTCATATTTTAGAAGAATCTGCTAAATTTAATATTCCGACTAGAGAAGGGAAAAATGGGCGGAATTCAGTTTCAGTGTTCACTGATTGGAAACGTTTTCGAATGGTTTTTGATGAAAATTGGAACGCTATGATTGAAAACGCTGGAGGTATGGTCGAAGTCTTTGATTATGCCATTAACCAGACTGAGTATTATAAAGCGGGTGTTTACGTCAGTGATAAAGCGTTTAAAGAAATGCAACAGTTCAGTGAGGAACTAGAAGGAAGAGCTAAAGGTTAAACAAAGGATGAAAATAATCGTTGATAGAGATTCTGTCTGTATGGGGGATGATGTTTTGCCTCATAGGGTAGAACTTGAAGTTCCTGAGGATATGACGGTGAAAGATTTTTTTGATTTTCTAGAAATGGAACGTTACCTACCTTCTGTCCAAGGGAATAATGTTGCCTGGGAACTTCGTAATAGAAACGGGGAACATGGAGTTTATTTCACCAAAACACGAGAAATCATTCATCCCAATGCACTCCTAAAAGAGATGGTAGAAGGATTTGATGGGACCCCCTTATTTGTTTTGCTCTATCATTGTACTCCAGAAGCTTACTATATTAGAAAAGAGAATAGATAAGAAGTGCGGATTATAGCGTGACTAAGGCCAAGCTATATATGCATTGACTTTTTGGTCACAAGTGGCGATCTAAACAGTTGGTCCTGTTTGGAGTGACTTTGACGTAAGGTAAAACCTTCATAAAAATGGTGAAAGGAAACGATATGGCAAATAGAAGCTATATTTATTTAAAAAACGGGAAAGATGTACGTATTTTAACGGAGGGAGTTTACACTATTCCTTATTTTTGGCAATTATTCTGGGATGAAAAAGATGTGCGAATGCCTAATATTCTATGGAAGAAATTTAATATCTTACTTCCTATTGAAAAATTCCAGAAAAAGGCCATCAAAAATCGTTCCTTTTTAGAACAGAACGCTCCTCAGACCTTGCAATTATATGATGATTTTGTTCGCTATGTTCTTGCAAATGTCAAAGCAGGTGACATGCTAGGGTTTGATATTTTAGAAGTTGCTGATATGGATGGATTGACTATAGCTTCGCGTAAGCTTATAAAAAATATCCGAGCCATTCAGGAAAATCAACCCCAAGAATTGGATTTTTCTTTAACCGAAAAGAACGTAATTTGGTCTGCTATGGGATTTCCTGATTATTATGCCTCAAAATTGTTGCCAAAAGATAATATTCTAGACTCGGTTGCCTACCAAGATGAATTGAAGAAAATACAAGGGCAAAAAGAGAAGCAAGAACAAGACCCAGAAGATACACAAGCGCAAGCCCCAGAAAATAAGCAAGAACCACGCAAAGAAGATGAGAAAGTGCTTGATGAGACTGGTGCCGAATCTAAAGAGGACGAATACCATATTCCTTTTAGATTTTGGATACTCTTGGCGCTAGTAATTATTTGGATTTACAGATTGTTTTTAGCTAACAAATAGAAAAGAGAATAAATGAGAATTGCAGATTATAGCGTGACCAAGGCAGTGCTGGAGCGTCACGGTTTTACTTTTAAAAAGTCCTTCGGGCAGAATTTCCTGACGGATACCAATATCCTTCAAAAAATTGTCGATACAGCTGAAATTGATGACCGGGTCAATGTTATCGAAATCGGGCCAGGTATTGGTGCCTTGACCGAGTTTTTGGCTGAGCGTGCAGCTCAAGTTATGGCCTTTGAGATTGACCACCGTTTGGTACCGATTTTGGCAGATACCTTGCGTGATTTTGACAATGTAACAGTGGTCAACGAGGACATTCTCAAGGTCGATTTGGCGCAGCATATCCAGAATTTCAAAAATCCTGAATTGCCGATTAAGGTAGTTGCCAACTTGCCCTACTATATCACAACGCCTATTCTCATGCACTTGATCGAGAGTGGGATTCCTTTTAGTGAGTTTGTCGTCATGATGCAAAAAGAAGTGGCGGATCGCATCTCAGCACAGCCCAATACCAAAGCTTACGGTAGTTTGTCGATTGCTGTTCAATATTACATGACAGCCAAGGTTGCCTTCATCGTGCCTCGTACGGTCTTTGTGCCAGCCCCAAATGTGGACTCAGCCATTTTAAAAATGGTGCGCCGTCCAGAGCCTGCTGTAGCAGTAAAAGATGAGAATTTTTTCTTTAAGGTTTCCAAGGCTAGTTTCACCCATCGTCGTAAGACCTTGTGGAACAACTTAACAGGCTACTTTGGCAAGACTGAGGAAGTTAAGGATAAATTGACCAAGGCTTTGGACCAGGCAGGCTTATCTCCATCTGTGCGTGGGGAAGCTCTCAGCTTAGAAGAGTTTGCCAGCCTAGCAGATGCGCTTAAAGGACAGGGACTCTAAGATGCAGGGACAAATCATTAAAGCCTTAGCAGGATTCTACTATGTAGAGAGTGATGGCCAAGTCTATCAGACACGTGCGCGTGGGAATTTCCGTAAAAAAGGTCACACACCCTACGTCGGAGACTGGGTAGATTTTTCTGCCGAGGAAAATTCAGAAGGTTATATCCTCAAGATTCACGAACGGAAAAATAGTCTGGTCCGTCCGCCTATTGTTAATATTGACCAAGCGGTGGTTATCATGTCGGTCAAGGAGCCGGATTTTAATAGCAATTTGTTGGATCGCTTCTTGGTTCTTTTGGAGCACAAGGGTATCCATCCCATCGTCTATATTTCTAAAATGGATTTGTTAGAAGATAGGGAAGAATTAAGTTTTTACCAACAAACCTATGGTGCTATTGGTTACGACTTTGTGACTAGTAAGGAAGAGCTCTTGCCTCTGTTGACAGACAAGGTTACGGTCTTTATGGGGCAGACTGGTGTCGGAAAGTCAACCCTTCTCAATAAAATCGTACCAGATCTCAATCTTGAAACAGGAGAAATCTCAGACAGTCTAGGTCGTGGTCGCCATACCACTCGGGCTGTTAGCTTTTACAATCTCAATGGTGGGAAAATCGCAGATACACCAGGATTTTCATCGCTGGATTATGAAGTGTCAACGGCTGAAGACCTCAATCAAGCCTTTCCAGAGATTGCCAGTGTCAGTCGAGACTGTAAATTCCGCACTTGTACCCATACCCATGAGCCGTCTTGTGCCGTCAAGCCAGCAGTCGAAGAGGGAGCCGTTGTGGCCTTCCGTTTTGACAACTACCTGCAATTTCTCAGTGAGATTGAAAATCGCAGAGAAACCTATAAAAAAGTCAGTAAAAAAATTCCAAAATAAGGAGAAACCTATGTCTCAATACAAGATTGCTCCGTCAATTCTGGCAGCAGATTATGCCAACTTTGAACGTGAAATTAAACGCCTAGAAGCAACTGGGGCAGAGTATGCCCATATCGATATCATGGATGGGCACTTTGTACCACAAATCAGTTTTGGTGCAGGTGTGGTCGAAGCTCTTCGTCCCCATAGCAAGATGGTCTTTGACTGCCACTTGATGGTCTCTAATCCTGAACACCACTTAGAAGATTTTGCGCGTGCAGGAGCGGATATCATCAGTATCCATGTAGAAGCAACACCCCATATCCATGGAGCCCTCCAAAAAATTCGTTCGCTTGGTGTCAAACCTTCGGTTGTCATCAATCCTGGTACGCCTGTTGAAGCCATTAAGCACGTCCTTCACCTAGTTGACCAAGTCTTGGTCATGACAGTTAATCCTGGCTTTGGTGGTCAAGCTTTTCTGCCTGAAACCATGGACAAGGTTCGTGAGTTGGTTGCCCTTCGTCAGGAAAAAGGTTTGAATTTTGAAATTGAAGTCGATGGCGGTATTGATGACCAGACCATTGCTCAAGCCAAAGAAGCTGGAGCGACCGTTTTTGTAGCAGGATCCTATGTTTTTAAGGGAGATGTCAATGAGCGAGTGCAAACTCTCAGAAAACAACTGGACTAGGGTTGCCGTTTTTGCAGGCGGAGATCGCGGCCACTACCGGACCGATTTTGACTGCTTTGTCGGTGTAGATCGAGGCTCGCTCTGGATCTTGGAAGAAAACCTGCCTCTGGCTCTAGCAGTTGGGGATTTTGACTCTGTGACCGCGGAAGAGCGACAGGTGATTCAAAAACGTGCCCAACATTTTGTCCAAGCCCAGCCAGAAAAGGATGATACGGATCTGGAACTAGCTCTCTTGACCATTTTTGAACAAAATCCTCAGGCTCAGGTGACTATTTTTGGTGCTCTTGGTGGTCGCATCGACCACATGCTGGCCAATGTCTTTTTACCTAGCAATCCCAAGTTGGCGCCCTATATGCGCCAAATAGAAATTGAAGATGGACAAAACTTGCTTGCCTATTGTCCAGAAGGGACCAGCCAGCTTCAACCACGTTCGGACTACGACTATCTAGCCTTTATGCCGGTTCGGGATAGCCAGTTGACCATTCTCGGTGCCAAGTATGAGTTGACAGAGGAAAATTTTTTCTTTAAAAAAGTGTACGCTTCTAACGAATATATAGATAGGGAAGTTTCGGTAACTTGCCCAGATGGCTATGTGGTCATACTCCATAGCAAGGACAGGAGGTAGGATGGAGACTGTATTACTACTATTATTAATTGCCAACCTAGCTGGACTCTTTCTGATTTGGCAAAGGCAGGATAAGCAAGACAAGTACCTAGCCAAGAGCTTGGAGGATCAGGCAGACAATCTTTCAGATCAACTGGATTATCGCTTTGAACAAGCCAGACAAGCCAGTCAGCTGGATCAAAAAGACTTGGAAGTGTCTGTTAGTGACCGTTTGCAAGAAGTGCGAATGGAGTTGCACCAAGGCCTGACGCAAGTCCGTCAAGAAATGACAGATAATCTTTTACAAACTAGGGATAAGACCGACCAACGCCTTCAAGCCCTGCAGGAATCAAATGAGCAACGTTTGGAACAAATGCGCCAGACGGTCGAGGAAAAGTTAGAAAAGACCTTGCAGACACGCTTGCAGGCTTCCTTCGAGACAGTTTCTAAGCAACTGGAGTCGGTCAACCGAGGTTTGGGAGAAATGCAGACAGTTGCCCGTGATGTCGGAGCCCTCAACAAGGCTCTCTCAGGAACCAAGACGCGAGGAATTCTGGGTGAATTGCAACTGGGGCAAATCATCGAGGACATCATGACGCCTGCCCAGTACGAACGAGAATACGCAACGGTTGAAAACTCCAGTGAACGAGTGGAGTATGCCATCAAGTTACCTGGGCAAGGCGATCAGGAAACTGTCTATCTGCCGATTGACTCTAAGTTTCCACTGGCAGATTATTACCGCTTAGAAGAAGCCTATGAAGCAGGTGATAAGGATGAAATCGAACGTTGCCGTAAGTCACTCCTAGCAAGTGTCAAGCGTTTCGCCAAGGATATCAAGAGCAAGTATCTGGCGCCACCTCGGACAACTAATTTTGGAGTCTTGTTTGTTCCGACAGAAGGTCTTTATTCAGAGATTGTCCGCAACCCTATCTTCTTTGATGATTTGAGACGGGAGGAGCAGATTATTGTCGCAGGTCCAAGTACCCTATCAGCCTTGCTTAATTCCTTATCAGTTGGCTTCAAAACCCTCAATATCCAAAAGAGTGCCGACCATATCAGTAAGACCCTTGCTAGCGTCAAGACCGAGTTTGGCAAGTTTGGTGGTATTCTGGTTAAGGCACAAAAACATCTTCAACATGCCTCTGGCAATATTGATGAATTATTAAACCGTCGTACCACAGCTATTGAGCGGACGCTCCGTCACATTGAGTTATCAGAAGGTGAGCCTGCGCTTGATTTACTCCATTTCCAAGAAGATGAGGAAGAATATGAAGATTAGTCACATGAAAAAAGATGAGCTGTTTGAAGGTTTTTACCTGATCAAATCAGCTGACCTAAGACAGACAAGAGCTGGGAAAAACTACCTAGCCTTTACCTTCCAAGATGATAGTGGCGAGATTGAAGGAAAACTCTGGGATGCCCAACCTCATAACGTTGAGGCCTTTACCGCAGGGAAAGTAGTCCACATGCAGGGGCGCAGAGAAGTTTACAATAACACTCCACAGGTAAATCAAATCACCCTTCGTTTGCCTCAGCCTGGGGAACCCAATGATCCAGCTGATTTCAAGGTCAAGTCGCCAGTTGATGTTAAGGAAATCCGTGACTACATGTCGCAAATGATTTTCAAAATTGAAAATCCTGTCTGGCAACGTATCGTTCGCAGTCTCTACTCCAAATATGATAAGGAATTCTACTCCTATCCAGCTGCAAAGACCAACCACCATGCCTTTGAAACGGGTTTGGCCTATCATACAGCGACCATGGTGCGCTTGGCAGATGCCATTAGCGAAATCTATCCTCAGCTCAATAAGAGCCTACTCTATGCGGGGATTATGTTGCATGACTTGGCTAAGGTCATCGAGTTGACGGGACCAGACCAGACCGAGTACACAGTGCGAGGTAATCTTCTTGGACATATCGCTCTAATTGATAGTGAAATTACTAAGACAGTGATGGAGCTTGGTATTGATGATACTAGAGAGGAAGTGGTGCTACTACGCCATGTGATTCTCAGTCACCATGGCTTGCTTGAGTATGGAAGTCCAGTCCGTCCACGCATTATGGAGGCAGAGATTATCCACATGATTGACAATCTAGATGCCAGCATGATGATGATGTCAACAGCTCTGGCTTTGGTGGACAAAGGAGAGATGACCAATAAAATTTTCGCTATGGACAATCGTTCCTTCTATAAACCAGATTTAGATTAATAATTTAAGAAAAACGAGCATTTTTTACGTAATAATGTTCGTTTTTTTATGTGAATGTGGTATAATGGATAAAATATCAAAATTAAATGGAATGGTAAATAGAAATGAAATTAAGAAGAAGTGATCGGATGGTTGTCATTTCCAACTATTTGATTAATAATCCATACAAACTAACCAGTCTCAATACCTTTGCGGAAAAGTACGAATCTGCTAAATCATCCATCTCAGAAGACATCGTGATTATCAAGCGTGCCTTTGAGGAAATTGAAATCGGTCATATCCAGACAGTGACTGGAGCAGGTGGTGGCGTTATCTTTACACCATCCATCTCTAGCCATGAAGCTAAAGAAATGATCGCAGACTTGCGTGATAAGCTTTCAGAAAGTGATCGTATCTTGCCGGGTGGCTACATCTACCTGTCTGATTTGCTCAGTACACCCGCCATTTTGAAAAATATTGGGCGCATCATTGCCAAGAGCTTTATGGACCAAAAAATCGATGCCGTTATGACAGTAGCAACAAAGGGTGTTCCGCTTGCAAATGCAGTTGCCAATGTCCTCAACGTTCCTTTTGTTATCGTGCGTCGTGATTTGAAAATTACTGAAGGATCAACTGTCAGCGTCAACTATGTATCAGGTTCCAGTGGTGATCGCATTGAGAAAATGTTCCTTTCAAAACGCAGCCTCAAGGCAGGCAGTCGTGTCTTGATTGTGGATGACTTCTTGAAAGGTGGAGGAACTGTCAACGGGATGATTAGTCTCTTGCGTGAGTTTGATTCAGAGTTGGCTGGTGTTGCAGTCTTTGCGGATAATGCTCAAGAAGAACGTGAAAAGCAGTTCGATTACAAGTCACTCTTGAAAGTAACCAATATTGATGTCAAGAACCAATCCATCGATGTCGAGATTGGAAATATCTTTGACGAAGACAAATAAGAGATAGAACTAAAGGTTGGAACGATTGTCCCAGCCTTTCTTTGCAGACAGAATAGAAGGATGCCTATGAAAACACCATTTATCAACCGTGAAGATTTGGAAACGATTGTTGCAGAGTTCCCAACTCCCTTTCACTTATATGATGAGAAGGGAATTCGCGAAAAAGCGCGAGCAGTCAACAAGGCCTTTTCTTGGAACAAGGGCTTTAAGGAATATTTTGCAGTCAAGGCTACTCCAACCCCAGCCATCTTGAAAATCCTCAAAGAGGAAAGTTGTGGTGTGGACTGCTCCAGTTATGTGGAGCTCCTGATGAGCCATAAACTTGGATTTGCAGGTCCTGAGATCATGTTCTCATCAAACAACACGCCAGACCAAGAGTACACTTATGCCCATGAATTAGGTGCGACCATAAACTTGGATGCCTTTGAAGACATTGAACATCTGGAGCGGGCTGCAGGTATCCCAGAAACCATTTCCTGTCGTTACAATCCAGGCGGAGTCTTTGAGTTAGGAACAGATATCATGGACAATCCTGGAGAAGCCAAGTTTGGTATGACCAAGGAACAACTCTTTGAAGCCTTTGCTGTTTTGAAGGAAAAAGGAGCCAAGACTTTTGGGATTCACTCTTTCCTAGCATCCAATACCGTGACCCATCTCTACTACCCAGAGTTAGCCCGCCAGCTCTTTGAATTAGCTGTGGAAATCAAAGAAAAATTGGGGATTTCACTGGACTTTATTAACCTTTCTGGCGGAATCGGTGTCAACTATCGCCCAGAACAGGAGCCAAATGATATTGCGATGATTGGTGAGGGTGTGCGTAAGGTTTATGAAGAAGTCCTTACGCCAGCAGGTCTTGGTCAGGTCAAGATTTTCACGGAATTGGGGCGCTTTATGTTGGCACCTCACGGAGTTCTGGTCACAAGAGTCACTCATAAGAAAAAAACTTACCGTACCTATCTGGGTGTGGATGCCTCAGCAGTCAATCTCATGCGCCCAGCCATGTACGGTGCCTACCACCATATTACCAATCTCACCCATCCAGACGGTCCCGTCGAGGTTGTAGATGTGGTCGGGTCGCTCTGTGAAAACAATGATAAATTTGCTGTTAACCGCAAACTACCTCATACAGAAATCGGTGATTTGCTGGTGATTCATGATACAGGTGCACATGGATTCTCTATGGGTTATCAGTATAATGCCAAACTACGCTCGGCAGAAATCCTCTATACCGAAGAAGGAAAAGCCCGCCAAATCCGCCGTGCAGAGCGCCCTGAGGACTATTTTGCAACCTTGTATGGTTTTGATTTTGAATCGGATCATTAAAAGAAATTGAAAATGAAAGTGAAAAACAGATTACTTTCTAAAAAATAGACAAAAAAACCTTGTTTTTCACCTTACTCGTGATATAATAAAACTATAAAACGGTTTCAAGGAAGGTGACGGTATGTCTGAAGAAACAATTGACTATGGACAAGTGACAGGAATGGTGCATTCGACAGAGAGTTTTGGGGCGGTAGATGGCCCTGGGATTCGTTTTATTGTCTTTTTGCAGGGTTGTCACATGCGTTGCCAGTACTGCCATAACCCAGACACATGGGCTATGGAGACCAATAAATCACGCGAACGGACAGTAGATGATGTCTTGACAGAAGCTCTTCGCTACCGTGGATTCTGGGGAGACAAGGGAGGAATCACTGTCAGTGGTGGAGAGGCCCTCTTGCAGATTGATTTCTTGATTGCCCTCTTTACCAAGGCCAAGGAAAAAGGAATCCACTGTACCTTGGACACCTGTGCCCTTCCATTCCGTAACAAGCCACGTTATCTCGAAAAGTTTAATAAACTCATGGCTGTGACAGACTTGGTTCTCTTAGATATCAAGGAAATCAACGAAGAACAGCACAAGATTGTAACCAGCCAAACCAATAAGAACATTTTGGCCTGTGCCCAGTACCTATCAGATATTGGGAAGCCTGTTTGGATTCGCCACGTGCTGGTTCCAGGTTTGACAGACAGAGATGAGGACTTGATCGAACTCGGTAAGTTTGTCAAGACCCTCAAAAATGTTGACAAGTTTGAAATCCTACCTTATCACACTATGGGAGAATTCAAGTGGCGTGAACTTGGTATTCCTTATTCGCTCGAAGGGGTCAAACCTCCAACAGCAGACCGTGTCAAGAATGCCAAGGAATTGATGGATACAGAAAGTTACCAAGACTACATGAAACGTGTTCATGGATAAAAAAGAAGCCTGATGGGAACATCGGGCTTTTGTGATGCAAAAGGACT
Source organism: Streptococcus oralis (assembly GCF_004127215.1). Lineage (GTDB taxonomy): Bacteria > Bacillota > Bacilli > Lactobacillales > Streptococcaceae > Streptococcus > Streptococcus oralis_BD. The sequence continues at coordinate 38,164 of NZ_QEWJ01000008.1, forward strand.
TAGCCTTTCAGCTAAGCCTTTTTCTTATTTTCTAGAATGTTGTTTTCCAGCATTGCGTTTTTTATGCTTCTTATTGGTTGTGATAGCCTGAGGCTGCTTAGGAGTTACATCTTTTCTTGTACCTGCAGAAGGGCTGACTTTCGGAGGGTTCTTTTCGTATTCTTCACGTACTTTTTGACGAAGTTTTGGGCGAACGACATAGTTGACGATAAACTGTTGAAGAATCATCATGAAACCACCGACAACCCAGTAAAGTGTCACACTGGCTGGTGCGAAGAGGGAGAAGACGACAATCATGAGTGGGCTCATGTAAATCATTTTCTTGAGTTGATCTCTTTGCATCTCGTCTTCTACTCCGTGAAGTGAAAGGAGTGATTGGAGATAGTAGAGGATACCAGCGAAGGCGACAAGGAGCAGACTTGGTGAACCAAGATTGATACCCAAGAAGGTAGAACTAGCTACCCCATCAGTATACTGGGCTGCAAAGTAGATAGCAGAGAAGAAAGGCATTTGAATGAGGATAGGGAAACAACCTACACCACCGAACATGCTGATGCCGTGTTCTTTCTGAGCAGCAAAGAGAGCCTGTTGTGCTTCTAGTTTTTCTTCCTGAGTTGTTGCCTCTTTAAGGCGTGTTTGATGTGGTTCGAGCACATGTTTGAGAGCATTCATCTTTTCAGAGTGAAGCGTTGCCTTCCATGATTGGTAGATACCAAGTGGCAAGATAATCAAACGCACAATAATGGTTACGATGATAATAGCGACACCAAAACCAAGACCCTGGTCGTTGGCAAAGTACTTGATAGCCTCAGCCATAGGTGCTCCGATGGTATTCCAAATCAATCCTGTGGGTTGTCCTGTTGCTTTGTCTACTTGGACACAGCCTGTCAAGACGAGTAGCATAGCCACTCCCATAGCAGAGAGGGCAAAACGTTTAATAGATTTCAATGTTTTCATTCCTTCTTTAAAAATTATACCTTTCTATTCTACTGTTTTTTTGTAAAATATACAATAGTTCTGGAGACCTAATTTGCGACTTTGAAGTCTGAATAGGATGAAAAGTTGCTCATTTGCACATCTAGATAGGTAACTTTTGAAAAAGGCGTTGGTCCTTTACGGATTTCTTGGATAAATTTTGCCATAGTGGCGGAGGACTCTGCCTGAGCGAGAATTTCTACTGTACCATCGTCGTTATTCCAGACACGACCAGTGATGCCACCGATTTCAAGCGCTAGAGTAACAACACCCCAACGGAAACCAACACCCTGCACCCTGCCTTGGGCAATCATTCGAACCTTTTGCATACTAAACCCCTTTGATTGTGTTATAATGTTTCTATGACTATTATAACCTCAAAAGCCAATTCAGTGGTAAAAAATGCCAAGAAATTGCATCAAAAAAAATATCGAAAGTCTGCCTATTTGATTGAAGGTTGGCACTTATTCGAAGAAGCTGTTCAAGCTGGAGTGACGATTGAAAAGATCTTTGCCCTAGAAAGTTACCGAGATCAGCTAGCTGCCTTTCCTCAAACTATCTGGGTTTCAGAGGAGATTTTGCTGGATTTAGCAGATACGCAAACCCCTCAAGGCATTGTCGCAGTTATTCAAAAAGAAGAAGTGGGGCTGCCTGATTTTAGTCAGGGTAAGTTTCTATTTTTAGAAGATGTCCAAGATCCTGGTAATGTGGGTACCATGATTCGGACTGCGGATGCTGCAGGTTTTACAGGGGTCATTGTTTCAGACAAGTCAGCAGATATCTACAGTCTTAAGACCCTGCGTTCCATGCAAGGAAGTCATTTTCACTTGCCCATCTATCGTATGTCTCTTGCTTCCTTTATAGAAGAGACTAAGAAGACTGCTATGCCCATTCTGGCAACGACCTTATCGAGAGATTCCAAGGATTATCGTGAGCTTTCTCCCCTAGAAGACTTTGCTTTAGTCATGGGGAATGAAGGACAGGGGATTAGTCCTATCATGGCTGAAAGTGCCAATCAGCTGGTCCATATTGGTATGAAAGGTCGAGCAGAGAGTCTCAATGTGGCAGTTGCCGCAGGCATTTTGATGTTTTATTTCAGCTAATTTAAAAAAACTTTGTTATAATCAAGATATAGTTATAGAAAAAGGAGAATCAGAATGAATCAAACAATTATTCAAGAACGTTCAGGTCTCAATCAATTTTACGCTAAGGTTTATGCCTTTGTAGGGATTGGAATTGGACTATCAGCTCTGGTGTCAGCTTTGATGTTGACAGTCTTTCAGACTCAATTGACTTACTTTTTAATGCATGGCCGTCTCTGGTTGATGATTGCAACTTTTGCAGAACTTGCTCTGGTATTTGTTGCAAGTAGCATGGCTGCAAAAAATAGCCCAGCAGCTCTGCCAGTATTTCTAGTATACTCCCTACTGAATGGCTTCACCCTTAGCTTTGTCGTAGCCTTCTATACACCGGGAACAGTTTTGTCAGCCTTTGTATCCAGCGCTCTTCTCTTCTTTGTCATGGCGGCAATCGGGATTTTCACCAAGAAGGATTTGAGTGGAATGGGACGAGCTTTGATGGCGGCGCTTGTTGGTCTCATCATTGCCATGGTTGTGAATCTATTTTTAGCCAATAGCTTCTTTGACTACATGATTAGTATTGCCATGGTCTTGGTTTTCTCTGGTTTGATTGCTTGGGATAATCAAAAGATTCGCTATGTTTATGAGCAGTCACGAGGACAAGTAGCGACAGGTTGGATCATCTCAATGGCACTCAGCATTTACCTAGACTTTATCAACCTCTTCCTTAGCATTTTACGAATCTTTGGTCGGAACGATTAAAAATCTATAGAGTCAGTGTTCGAAAGAGCACTGACTTTTTCTTATTTATTCTTTTCTTTTCTTGGAAATAGGTGTATAATGCTTTTAATTAATTTTTTGAGGAGTAGCTTATGAAGAAAAGTTTTATCCAGCAACAAGAAGAAATTTCCTTTGTCAAAAACACTTTTACCCAGTATTTGAAAGATAAGTTAGAAGTTGTCGAAGTTCAAGGTCCTATCTTGAGTAGGGTCGGCGATGGGATGCAGGATAACCTTTCAGGTGTTGAAAATGCAGTAACTGTGAAGGTCTTGCAAATTCCAGATGAAACCTACGAGGTCGTTCATTCACTTGCTAAATGGAAACGCCATACCTTGGCTCGTTTTAGTTTCGGTGAGGGTGAGGGTCTATTTGTTCACATGAAGGCCCTTCGTCCAGACGAAGATTCACTTGATGCGACCCACTCTGTTTATGTAGACCAGTGGGACTGGGAAAAAGTGATTCCAAACGGACAACGCAATATCGCTTATCTTAAAGAAACGGTTGAAAAGATTTACAAGGCTATTCGTCTGACAGAGCTAGCAGTAGAAGCTCGCTATGATATCGAATCGATCTTGCCAAAACAAATCACCTTTATCCATACAGAAGAGTTGGTAGAACGTTACCCAGACTTGACACCAAAAGAGCGTGAAAATGAAATCTGTAAAGAGTTTGGTGCAGTCTTCTTGATTGGTATCGGTGGCGAGTTGCCTGATGGCAAACCTCATGATGGCCGTGCGCCTGACTACGATGACTGGACAACAGAGTCTGAAAATGGTTACAAGGGGTTGAATGGCGATATTCTCGTTTGGAACGAATCTCTTGGGTGTGCTTTTGAACTTTCATCAATGGGGATTCGGGTAGATGAGGATACCCTCCGTCGCCAAGTGGCTCTTACAGGAGACGAAGATCGTCTGGAGTTGGAATGGCATAAAGCTCTGCTTAACGGCCTTTTCCCACTGACAATCGGTGGGGGTATCGGACAGTCTCGTATGGCCATGTTCCTTCTTCGTAAGAAACACATCGGAGAGGTTCAGACCAGTGTCTGGCCTCAAGAAGTTCGCGATACGTACGAAAATATTTTGTAGAGAATCGAACCGTAAGGTTCGGTTTTCTTTCTCTTTTTGTCTATAATTTGGTATAATAAACGATATGAAAATCGTATCAGGAATCTATGGGGGGCGTCCTCTCAAGACGCTAGAAGGAAAGACGACGAGGCCGACATCTGATAAGGTGAGAGGAGCTGTCTTTAACATGATTGGTCCTTATTTTGAGGGTGGTCGTGTCTTGGATCTCTATGCTGGCAGCGGCGGTCTGTCTATTGAAGCTGTGTCAAGAGGGATGTCCAGTGCTGTCTTAGTGGAACGGGATCGAAAGGCCCAAGCAGTTATCGCTGAAAATATCAATATGACTAAGGAAATTTCCAAATTTCAGCTCTTAAAGATGGAAGCTGACCGTGCTCTAGAACAAGTCGGAGGGACATTTGATCTGGTCTTTTTAGACCCTCCCTATGCAAAAGAACAAATCGTTGCAGATATCGAAAAAATGGCAGAAAGAAATCTCTTCTCCCAAGAGATCATGGTTGTCTGCGAAACCGATAAGTCTGTAGAACTTCCAGAAGAAATTGCCTGCTTAGGCATCTGGAAGGAAAAAATATATGGGATTAGTAAGGTGACAGTCTATGTCAGATAAAATTGGATTATTTACAGGTTCATTTGATCCGATGACAAATGGACATCTGGATATCATTGAACGTGCCAGTAAACTCTTTGATAAGCTCTATGTTGGGGTTTTCTACAATCCCCACAAACAAGGTTTTCTCCCTGTTGAAAATCGCAAACGAGCAGTTGAAAAAGCCGTAGCGCATTTAGAAAATGTAGAGGTCCTAGCTTCTCACGACCAATTAGTTGTTGATGTTGCAAGAAAACTGGGAGCTAAAACTCTTGTCCGTGGCTTGCGGAATGCAACCGACTTACAATACGAGTCTAGTTTTGATTACTACAATCATCAACTGGCTCCAGAAATCGAAACCATTTACCTATATAGTCGCCCAGAGCATCTTTATATTAGCTCTTCAGCTATGAGAGAACTTCTGAAGTTTGGTCAGGAGATTCAGCAATATGTCCCAAACAGTGTTGTGGAGGAATTAGAACATGAAGAAAAAAACTAGATGGCCCTTATATGTCATCCTAGCACTAGTATTGACTTTTTTAGCCTTTGTAGTACCTTTACCTTACTACATAGAAGTTCCAGGTGGAGCGGAAGATATTCGCCAAGTTTTAAAAGTCAATGAAACAGAAGATACAGAAGCAGGAGCTTACCAGTTTGTAACAGTCGGTATTCGACATGCGACCCTGTCGCATCTTGTCTATGCTTGGTTAACACCATTTACGGATATTAGAAGTGCCAAGGAGACAACGGGTGGTTCTACGGATGCAGAGTTTATGCGGATCAATCAGTTCTATATGCAAACATCCCAAAACATGGCTAAGTATCAAGGTTTGAAGACGGCTGGTAAGGATATCGAACTCAAGTACCTGGGAGTTTATGTCTTAACCGTGACGGACAATTCAACTTTTAAGGGTATTCTGAACATTGCGGATACCGTGACGGCTGTTAATGATAAGACCTTTGATAGTTCCAAAGACTTAGTTGATTATGTCAACTCTCAAAAATTAGGAGATCCAGTCAAGGTAACCTACGAAGAAGACGGAAAAGTTAAGACTGCTGAAGGTAAAATTATCACTCTCGAAAACGGGAAAAACGGGATTGGGATTGGCTTGATTGACCGTACGGAAGTGACAAGTGATGTTCCAATTCGTTTCTCCACAGCTGGTATTGGCGGGCCGAGTGCAGGTCTCATGTTTAGTCTAGCTATCTACACCCAGATAGCAGATCCAGGCCTTCGTAATGGTCGTATCGTTGCGGGAACGGGAACTATTGATCGGGACGGAAATGTTGGCGACATTGGTGGAATTGACAAAAAAGTAGTTGCAGCCTCTCGTCAGGAAGCGAACGTCTTTTTTGCTCCTGACAATCCAGTCACCGAGGAAGCGAAAAAAGCAGATCCCAATGCGAAAAGCAACTATGAAACAGCCCTAGAAGCTGCTAAAACAATCAAGACAGAGATGAAAATCGTTCCTGTTAAAACCTTGCAGGATGCGATTGATTACCTTAAAAACAATCCCTAATCCGTAGAAAAATCGAAAACTAGCGCGCAAGCGGATAAGATGGTATAATAGTCAAATGGTTCAATTATTATTCACCCTAAGTAGTCATATACTCTTTATTTATTTGAGTTTTTACCTTTTGAAGGATCTTGTGAGATGGGAAAAGGTGTTAAAAGTAACTGCTGCTAACGCAAAAAAAGTTCGTTTGTTGGTAGGTTTCTTTAGTATTGTAATGGGCTACATCTTAAGTTCATTCTTTATCAGTTTGTACCAACTGTGGCAAGAAGCGCTTAGAGGACTATTATAAAATCAAAAGTAAAGGAAACAACTATGGAAAAAATTGTGGTTCAAGGCGGGGATAATCGTCTGGTCGGGAGTGTGACGATCGAGGGAGCAAAGAATGCAGTCTTGCCCTTGTTGGCAGCGACTATTCTAGCAAGCAAGGGTAAGACAGTCTTGCAGAATGTCCCGATCTTGTCAGATGTTTTCACCATGAATCAAGTGGTTCGTGGTCTGAATGCCAAGGTTGATTTTGATGAGGAAGCCCATATCATCGAGGTCGATGCGACTGGTGACATCACGGAGGAGGCTCCTTACAAATATGTCAGCAAGATGCGGGCATCAATCGTTGTTTTGGGACCAATCCTTGCTCGTGTAGGTCATGCTAAGGTATCCATGCCAGGTGGTTGCACCATTGGGAGTCGTCCAATCGATCTCCACCTCAAGGGCTTGGAAGCTATGGGAGCTAAGATTAGCCAGACAGCTGGTTACATCGAAGCCAAGGCAGAACGCTTGCATGGCGCTCATATCTACATGGACTTCCCTAGTGTCGGTGCAACACAAAACCTTATGATGGCAGCAACTCTAGCTGACGGTATGACTGTCATTGAAAATGCTGCGCGTGAGCCAGAAATCGTTGACTTAGCTATTCTCCTCAATGAAATGGGAGCCAAGGTCAAGGGAGCTGGTACTGAAACAATCACAGTAACTGGTGTCGAGGAACTCCATGGTACGACTCACAGTGTCGTACAGGACCGTATCGAAGCTGGAACCTTTATGGTGGCTGCAGCTATGACAGGTGGAGATGTCCTCATTCGAGATGCAGTCTGGGAGCATAATCGTCCCTTGATTGCTAAACTCCTTGAAATGGGAGTTGAAGTGACAGAGGAGTCAGAAGGCATCCGTGTCCGTTCTCAACTTGAAACTCTCAAGGCTGTTCATGTAAAAACTTTACCACACCCAGGATTCCCGACAGATATGCAGGCTCAATTTACAGCTCTGATGACAGTCGCAAAAGGGGAATCCACCATGGTGGAAACTGTGTTTGAGAATCGCTTCCAACACTTGGAGGAAATGCGCCGTATGGGCTTGCACTCAGAGATTATCCGTGACACAGCTCGTATTGTTGGGGGACAGGCTTTACAGGGGGCAGAAGTTCTCTCAACGGACCTTCGTGCCAGTGCGGCCTTAATTCTGACAGGTTTGGTAGCGCAAGGTGAGACAGTTGTTGGTAAATTAGTCCACCTTGACAGAGGTTACTACCGTTTCCATGAAAAGTTAGCTCAGCTAGGAGCGAAGATTCAGCGAATCGAGGTAAATGATGAAGAATAAAAACTTACGCTATGTACTCCGTCGCTTACTGTTGATTTTTATCGTACTATTGCTAGGCTTTCTTGCTTTAGGAATCGGCTTGATGGTTGGCTATGGCATCCTTGGAAAGGGACAGGATCCATGGGCTATCTTGTCTCCAGCAAAGTGGCAGGAATTGATTAGCAAATTTACAGGAAATTAGACTGGGAGACCAGTCTTTTTCTAGAGATATAAGGAGAGATATGAACAAAAAAACAAGACAGGCTCTAATAGGATTACTTATATTCTTACTCTTGGCTGCTGGAAGCTACTATATCAAGCAGATGCAGCTGGCACCAAATACCCCCAAAACCAAAGTTAGTCAGAAAAAACAAGCTTCAGAGGCTCCTAGTCAGGAGTTGGCTGAAAGTGTCTTAACTGAGTCAATCAAAAACCAAATTAAGGGTGGTCTTGAGTGGAATGGGGCAGGTGCCTTTGTCGTCAACGGCAATAAAACCAATCTAGATGCCAAAGTTTCTAGCAAACCTTACGCGGATAATAAAACAAAACCAGTCGGGAAAGAGACCGTCCCAACGGTTGCCAATGCTCTCTTATCCAAAGCGACTCGTCAGTACAAAAATCGTGAAGAAACAGGCAATGGCTCAACCTCTTGGACTCCGCCGGGATGGCATCAGGTTAAAAATCTAAAGGGAACCTATACGCACGCAGTAGATAGGGGGCACTTGTTGGGTTATGCCTTGATAGGTGGATTAGATGGCTTTGATGCTTCTACTAGCAATCCCAAGAACATTGCAGTTCAGACGGCTTGGGCTAATCAAGCTCAGGCTGAAGATTCGACAGGGCAGAACTACTATGAGAGTTTGGTTAGGAAAGCCTTAGACCAGAATAAGAGAGTCCGTTATCGGGTAACTCTCCACTATGCTACAAATGAGGATTTGGTTCCATCTGCTTCACAAATTGAAGCCAAGTCTTCGGATGGCGAATTGGAGTTCAACGTCCTGATTCCAAATGTTCAAAAGGGCATCCAGCTTGATTATCGAACAGGTCAGGTCACGGTGACAAACTAGAACCAATCTATTTAAAGGAATAAAAATTGCTCCCTTGTCCGTTAGTGATAAGGGAGCGATTGTATAAATTAGAAAATAATGTGATTCCTAGGCCGATTTATGATATAATGGAACACAAGATACTATTTTAGGAGAAAGACCATGGAAGACCCGAGCAGTCAGGATTTGTTACTGCAATTTGTACTTTTAGTTGTATTGACCTTTTTAAATGCCTTTTTCTCAGCTACAGAAATGGCTATGGTGTCATTAAACCGTTCCCGAGTAGAGCAAAAGGCAGAAGAGGGAGACAAACGTTACGTCCGTTTGTTAAAAGTACTTGAAAATCCTAACCACTTTTTATCAACCATTCAAGTCGGTATCACGTTAATTACCATCTTGTCAGGGGCAAAACTGGCAGATACACTTGGACAAGTAATTGCCTCTTGGATGGGGAACGGAGAAACAGCTTATGCCATTGCAAGTTTCCTCTCTTTGGCATTCTTGACCTACATCTCTATTGTTTTTGGTGAGCTCTATCCTAAACGGATTGCCCTCAATCTAAAAGATGCCTTAGCTATTCGCTCTGTTCCGATTATTATTGGTCTTGGGAAGATTGTCAGTCCCTTTGTCTGGTTGTTATCTGCTTCAACCAATTTGTTGAGTCGTTTAACACCAATGACCTTTGATGATGCGGATGAAAAAATGACTCGAGATGAAATTGAGTATATGTTGACCAAGAGTGAGGAGACCTTGGATGCAGATGAAATCGAGATGTTACAAGGGATTTTCTCTCTAGATGAACTGATGGCGAGAGAAGTCATGGTTCCTCGGACAGATGCCTTTATGGTGGATATTCAGGATGATAGTCAAACCATTATCCAAAGTATTTTAAAACAAAATTTTTCCCGTATCCCAGTTTATGATGGGGATAAGGACAATGTGATTGGGATTATTCACACCAAGAGTCTTCTTAAGGCAGCCTTTGTGGACGGTTTTGATAATATTGCCTGGAAGAGAATCTTACAAGATCCACTCTTTGTCCCTGAAACCATTTTTGTGGATGACCTCCTTAAAGAGCTTCGAAATACCCAAAGACAAATGGCCATTTTGCTCGATGAATATGGTGGTATGGCTGGTCTGGTCACACTGGAAGACCTGCTGGAGGAGATTGTCGGAGAAATTGACGACGAGACAGACCGAGCAGAAATCGAAGTCCATCAAATCGGTGAGGATACCTATATTGCGCAGGGAACCATGAATCTTAACGACTTCAATAACTACTTTGGTGTCGAACTAGAAAGCGATGATGTGGATACCATCGCCGGTTATTATTTGACGGGTGTTGGAACGATTCCAACAACTGAGAAAATCAGTTACCAACTGGTTAGCCAAAACAAGCAGATTGTCCTGACCAATGATAAGGTGAAAAATGGGCGTGTTACTAAGGTAAAAGTTCAAATCACTGAAATAGAAAATGAAGAAGAAACAGAATAAAGGAGCTTAAGACACCATCAGGTGCCCAAGCTCCCATTTATAAAAAAAAGACTCACGGGGAGTCTTTTGGTTTACTATAAGGCGGTAGACGGATTTGAACCGACGATCAAGCTTTTGCAGAGCCGTGCCTTACCACTTGGCTATACCGCCTCAACGTTTATTATTATACCTTGAAAATGATTCTACGTCAATAGTTTCTTAAACGAAAATCCAATTTAGGAAACTTTCCCTTTTTATGACAGACTTTAAAACCGAGAGAGAAAGTCTGAAAATCAGTCTTTACGGGCCGTAAATTTGCCATTCTAATCACCCAGATAGCAAACAAAGAGTGTAGAAATTTGACAGATGAAAGTTTTTTGAGAGTATACGCCTAAATATTCTGAAAATTCGTTTACTTTTTAGATAATATATGATATAATTGATGACAAACCTAAATTTTTTTAAGAGGAGTTAACAATATGAAAAAAAGTAGAGTATTTGTTGCAGCAGGAATTGCCCTATTGGCAACTGGCGTTTTAGCTGCTTGCGGTTCTTCAAAATCATCTGATTCAACAGCGCCAAAAAATTATGGTTATGTTTATTCAGCTGACCCAGAAACATTGGATTACTTGATTTCAGGAAAACAAAGTACTAAAGTTGCCACTTCAAATGGTATTGATGGTCTTTTTACAAATGATAAATATGGGAATTTGACTCCTGCAGTTGCAGAAGACTGGTCAGTTTCAAAAGACGGTTTGACTTATACCTACAAAATTCGTAAAGGTGTCAAATGGTTTACATCAGATGGCGAAGAGTATGCTGAAGTAAAAGCGAAAGACTTTGTAAATGGTTTGAAACACGCAGCTGATAACAAGTCAGAAGCGCTTTACCTAGCAGAAAATTCTGTTAAAGGTTTGTCTGATTATTTGGCAGGTAATACAAAAGACTTTTCTTCAGTAGGTGTGAAAGCAGTTGATGATTATACTCTTGAGTATACCTTGAATCAACCAGAGCCATACTGGAACTCTAAGATGGCTTATTCAATCTTCTGGCCATTGAACGAAGAATTTGAAAAATCAAAAGGATCTGACTTTGCTAAAGCAACTGACCCTACATCATTGCTTTACAATGGACCATTCTTGCTGAAAGGGTTGACTGCTAAGTCTTCTATCGAGTTTGCTAAGAATGAACAATATTGGGATAAAGACAATGTTCATATTGATAAAGTAACCCTTGCTTTCTATGATGGGTCAGATCAAGAATCAATAGAACGTAACTTTACAAGTGGAGCTTATAGCTATGCTCGTCTTTACCCAACAAGTTCAAACTACTCTAAAGTAGAAGAAACATACAAGGACAATATCTACTACACACCAGCTGGCCCTGGTATTGGTGGTTTGGGTGTGAATATTGACCGTCAAGGCTACAAATACACTTCGAAGACAACTGATGAAGAGAAGACTTCTACCAAGAAAGCTCTTCTTAACAAGGACTTCCGTCAAGCCTTGAACTTTGCCTTTGACCGTACTTCTTATTCAGCACAAATAAATGGTAAAGAAGGAGCTCCCCTTGCTGTTCGTAACCTCTTTGTGAAACCAGGGTTTGTCTCTGCAGGTGAAAAAACTTTCGGTGACTTGGTAACTGAAAAGATGGCTGCTTATGGTGATGAATGGAAGAACGTAAACTTTGCTGATGGTCAAGATGGTCTCTTCAATGCCGATAAAGCCAAAGCTGAATTTGCCAAAGCTAAAACTGCTTTAGAAGCAGAAGGTGTGAAATTCCCTATCCACTTGGATATTCCAGTAGATCAAACAGCTAAGAACTACATTGCACGTATCCAATCTTTCAAACAATCAGTTGAAACAGTACTTGGTGAAGACAATGTAGTCATCGATATCCAACAAGTTTCTAAAGATGAGTTTAATAATATCTCTTACTATGCTGCAAATGCTGCGGCAGAAGATTGGGATCTCTCAGGGGCAGTTGGATGGAACCCAGACTACGAGGATCCATCAACTTACCTTGGTATCTTGAAAACAACTAATGCTAAACAAACAAAAACATACATGGGTTACGAAGGCGCAGATAATGCTGCAGCTGCCCAAGTAGGTTTGAAAGAATATGATAAATTAGTTGATGAAGCAGGGAAAGAAACTAGCGACTTGAATGTTCGTTATGAAAAATATGCAGCTGCCCAAGCTTGGTTGACAGACAGCTCACTCTTCTTGCCAGCTATGGCATCAAGTGGTGCTGCACCTATCATTTCTCGTGTTGTACCATTCTCAGCTTCATTCACTCAATCTGGAGATAAAGGCTCAGATGTATACTTCAAGTATATTCAGTTACAAGACAAGGTTGTAACTAAAGCTGACTATGAACAAGCTCGTGAAAAATGGCTCAAAGAGAAAAAAGAATCAAACGAAAAAGTTCAAAAAGAATTGGCTAATCACGTTAAATAAATAACTCTCAAGAGAACTTTCTCTCCATGAGGAGAAGGTTCTTTTGGGATTTTAAAAGGAAACGATATGAAGAAATATATTTTTATGCGTGTATTGCGTTCATTGTTGTCTATTTTCTTGGTGACAACCTTGACCTACACAATTATCTATACGATGGTTCCTCGGAACTTGATTTTCAAGCAGGATACCAACTATAACAAGATTGCAACGACGCCAGATAAACGGGACAATTATGAAAATACCGTTTATGAGCGGATGGGCTATATCGAGTACTACGATACCAAGGAGTTGCAAGAAAGAGCTAGCACAATGGACTCATCTGTAACCGTTGATGCCAATGAGACTAATAAGGCAATCTACGAAAAATACATCAACCAACTAGGAAATGGTTGGACACTAGGTGTATTCTCAGAAAGTGGTCAATTCTACGCTACGCGTGAAATTCCGATTTTTGAACGTGTTTTCAAATTCTATGCGAACTTGATTGATGTCGATCATCCAAACAAGATTCAGGACCCTGAAAATCCAAACTTGCAACGCTATCTTCGTTTTGAAAATGACCCTGCTATCGGTTGGTCATTAGTTGGTTCAGGTACAAAACATAAATACCTTTTGTATTTCAATAACCAATTCCCATTTGTCCACCAAAATTTTGTGAACATTAACTTGGGTGATTCTTACCCAACCTATGCGAACACGCCAGTGCTTCAAGTTATCACACAAGGTCAGGGACAAACTAAGACAGAAGAAGTTCAATTCCCAACGGGTAAAAAGACTTCATCTGTAGATATCTACTCTCGTACCTACAAATCACCAAGTCAAGCAGACGCACGTGAGGTGGCAAACTATGGTAAGGACGATCCATACACGGCTACAGAAAGCAATTACCAATATCCATCTATGATTGCAAGTTCAGCTGTTGCTGGTTTGATTGGTTTGATTATTTCGTATGCTATCGCTATTCCACTTGGATCTGCTATGGCTCGCCACAAGAATACTTGGATTGACAGCTTCTCGACAGGTGCTCTGACCTTCTTGCTTGCTCTTCCAACAATTGCCTTGGTTTACATCGTGCGTTTGATTGGATCATCCATTGGTCTTCCAGACTCATTCCCTATCTTGGGAGCTGGGGATTGGCGTTCCTATGTCTTGCCGGCAGTCATTCTAGGTTTGTTGGGAGCGCCAAGTACGGCTATCTGGATTCGTCGTTACATGATCGACTTGCAATCTCAGGACTTTGTACGTTTTGCTCGTGCCAAAGGTTTGTCTGAGAAAGAAATTTCAAATAAACACATCTTTAAAAATGCCATGGTTCCTTTGGTTTCAGGTATTCCTGGTGCCGTAATCGGAGTTATTGGTGGTGCAACATTGACAGAAACAGTCTTCGCCTTCCCAGGTATGGGTAAAATGTTGATCGACTCTGTTAAGGCATCAAACAACTCCATGGTAGTTGGTCTCGTCTTCATCTTTACATGTATCTCTATCTTCTCACTCTTTGTAGGAGATATCTGGATGACCATGCTTGACCCACGTATTAAATTGACAGAGAAAGGAGGCAAATAATGTCAACAATTGATAAAGAAAAATTTCAGTTCGTAAAACGTGACGATTTTGCCTCTGAAACAATTGATGCCCCTGCCTATTCATACTGGGGGTCTGTATTTAGACAATTTCTAAAGAAAAAATCAACAGTCCTTATGTTGGGGATTTTGGTAGCCATTATCTTGATGAGCTTTATTTATCCAATGTTCTCAGATTTTGACTTCAACGATGTAAGTAAGGTGAATGACTTTAGCGCTCGTTTTATCAAGCCCAATGCCGAACATTGGTTTGGTACAGATAGTAATGGTAAATCCTTGTTTGATGGGGTTTGGTTTGGTGCGCGTAACTCTATCCTCATCTCTGTAATTGCCACTTTTATCAACCTTGTAATTGGGGTTATTGTTGGTGGAATTTGGGGAATTTCAAAATCTGTTGACCGTGTCATGATGGAAGTTTATAACATTATTTCAAACATTCCATCTCTCTTGATTGTCATCGTATTGACTTACTCAATTGGTGCTGGTTTCTGGAATCTGATTTTTGCCATGAGTGTGACAACTTGGATTGGGATTGCTTATATGATTCGTATCCAAATCATGCGTTACCGTGACTTGGAATACAACCTTGCTTCTCAAACACTTGGGACACCAACCTTTAAAATCATCGTTAAAAATATCATGCCACAATTGGTATCCGTTATTGTTTCTACAATGACCTTGATGTTGCCAAGCTTCATCTCTTATGAGGCCTTCCTTTCCTTCTTTGGACTTGGCTTGCCTATTACAGTACCAAGTTTGGGACGTTTGATTTCAGATTACTCACAAAACGTTACGACCAACGCCTATTTGTTCTGGATTCCATTGACAACCTTGATCTTGGTCTCTCTTTCTCTCTTCGTTGTTGGTCAAAACCTAGCGGATGCTAGTGATCCACGTACACATAGATAGGAGTAGACATGACAAAAGAAAATAATGTAATTTTGACTGCTCGTGATATTGTCGTGGAATTTGACGTTCGTGACAAAGTTCTGACGGCTATCCGAGGAGTTTCTCTGGACCTGATTGAAGGGGAAGTTCTTGCCTTGGTAGGTGAGTCAGGTTCTGGTAAATCTGTTTTAACAAAAACCTTTACAGGGATGTTAGAAGATAATGGCCGTATTGCCCAAGGAAGTATCGACTATCGTGGACAAGACTTGACAGCCTTGACTTCTAACAAGGAATGGGAGAAGATTCGTGGTGCTAAAATTGCGACCATCTTCCAAGACCCTATGACAAGTTTGGACCCAATCAATACAATCGGTAGCCAAATTACTGAAGTTATCGTTAAACACCAAGGAAAAACAGCCAAGGAAGCCAAAGAGATGGCAATCGACTATATGAACAAGGTCGGAATTCCAGACGCTGAAAAACGTTTTGATGAGTATCCTTTCCAATATTCTGGTGGAATGCGTCAACGTATCGTTATCGCGATTGCCCTTGCATGCCGTCCAGATATCTTGATCTGTGACGAGCCGACAACGGCCCTTGACGTAACTATTCAAGCGCAAATCATTGATTTGCTTAAAACTTTGCAAAATGAGTACCACTTTACCATTATCTTTATCACCCATGACCTTGGTGTGGTAGCAAGTATTGCGGATAAAGTAGCGGTTATGTATGCTGGGGAAATTGTAGAATACGGAACCGTTGAGGAAGTATTCTACGACCCACGTCATCCATATACTTGGAGTCTCTTGTCTAGTTTGCCTCAGCTTGCTGATGATAAAGGGGAATTGTACTCTATCCCAGGAACACCACCGTCTCTTTATACTGAGTTGAAAGGTGATGCCTTTGCCCTTCGTTCAGATTATGCTATGCAAATTGATTTTGAAGAGAAGGCACCTAAGTTTTCAGTCACTGATACCCACTGGGCTAAGACTTGGTTGCTTCATGAGAATGCTCCTAAAGTTGAAAAACCTCAGGTCATTGCAGATTTGCATGGCAAGATTCGTGATAAAATGGGCTTTGCTCATCTAGAAGACTAGGAGGAAGGAAATGTCTGAAAAATTAGTAGAAATTAAAGATTTAGAAATTTCCTTCGGTGAAGGAAGCAAGAAGTTTGTTGCGGTTAAAAACGCCAACTTCTTTATCAACAAGGGAGAAACTTTCTCTCTTGTAGGAGAGTCTGGTAGTGGGAAAACAACGATTGGTCGTGCCATCATTGGTTTAAATAATACCAGTAAAGGTGAGATTATCTTTGACGGGCAGAAAATTAATGGGAAAAAATCTCACAAGGAATCATCAGACTTGATTCGTCGTATCCAGATGATTTTCCAGGACCCTGCAGCTAGCTTGAATGAGCGTGCGACAGTTGACTATATCATCTCTGAAGGTCTTTACAACTATCACTTGTTCAAAGACGAAGAAGATCGAAAAGAAAAAGTTCAAAAGATGATTCATGAAGTTGGGCTTTTGAAAGAACACTTGACCCGTTACCCACACGAGTTTTCTGGTGGTCAACGTCAGCGTATCGGGATTGCCCGTGCCCTTGTGATGGAGCCTGATTTCGTTATTGCGGATGAGCCAATCTCTGCCTTGGACGTATCTGTTCGTGCACAGGTCTTAAACTTGCTCAAAAAATTCCAAAAAGAGTTGGGCTTGACCTATCTCTTTATCGCGCATGACTTGTCAGTTGTTCGCTTTATCTCAGACCGTATCGCGGTTATCTATAAGGGAGTTATCGTCGAAGTGGCGGAGACAGAGGAGTTGTTTAACAATCCTGTCCACCCTTATACTCAAGCGCTTCTATCTGCTGTGCCGATTCCAGATCCAATCTTGGAACGCAAGAAGGTCTTGAAAGTTTACGATCCTGATCAACATGATTATGAGACAGACAAGCCGTCTATGGTGGAGATTCGTCCAGGTCACTATGTTTGGGCCAATCAAGCAGAACTTTCTCGTTACAAGGAAGCTCTTAAAAAATAAACAGATTAGGAGAGGACCGAAAGGTCTTCTCATTTTTAATAGAAAAAATCCCCTTTTACTAGCTTGTAAAAGGGGGATTGTATTGTAATTAACGTTTAGACCAGGTACGTTTCATAAAGAGTAGCAAAATTGGGTAAATCTCTAAGCGGCCTGCAATCATTGCAAATGAGAGGAGGATTTTAGAGATGGGACTAAAGATGGCAAAACTAGAGGTTGTACCTAGAATCGGTCCGATATTGTTAAAACAGCTGAAGACCGCACTGGTCACGACTAGAAAATCATTGCTATCAAGACTGACTATAAAGATGAGAGAGAGAATAATCATCATATAGATGGCAAAATACTTGAGAATCTTGTGTTGGGTATCCTTATCAATTACAGTTTTATTAACATGGAGAGTCAAGACACGGTGAGGAGATAAGATGGACAGAATCTGATTTTTTGCGATTTTAGAGAGGATGAGTCCTCTGATCACCTTAAGACCACCTGCAGTTGAGCCAGCTGAACCACCGATTGCCATGAGGAAGAGGAGGATAAACTGGGAGAAGAGAGGCCAGTTGGTGATATCTCCGTAACCAAAACCTGTTGTCGTGATGATGTTGGAAACCTGAAAGAAGGCCATTTCAACACTTTTAGAGACACCTTGGTAGAGGTGGAGCGTATTAAGAGTAATCAAGCCGGTAGAAACTAGGACAATGATTACATATGCTCGTAGTTCTTCATCTCCAAAGAAGGCCTTGACCCGACGGAGCATGAGGAAGTAATACAGGTTAAAATTGACACCGAAAACCAGAACGCCAAAACTGACAAGATAGGTAATCAGGGAACTGCCGTAATGGGCAATTCCATCGTTGTAGACGGTGAATCCCCCGGTTCCCGCTGTTCCCATAGCGATGACAAAGCTATCAAACAAGGGCATACCTGCTAAATAGTAGATGACGACAAAGAGGGAGAAGAGCCCGAGGTAAAGGAGATAGAGGATCTGGGCAGTGTTTTTCAGTTTGGATACAACCTTACCAAAGACAGGACCAGGGACCTCTGCCTTCATCACCTCTAAGTGACTATTCTTAGCATTGTCCATAATGGCAAGCGCAAAGACAAGCACCCCCATCCCTCCAATCAAGTGGGTGAAACTTCGCCAGAAGAGGAGAGAACGACTGAGAACCGAGACATCTGTTAGAATGGTCGCTCCTGTAGTTGTAAAACCAGAACTAATTTCAAAGAAGGCATCAATGACACTTGGGATTTGTCCTGAAAAGACAAAGGGAAGCGCTCCAAAGAAAGACCAGAGAATCCAACAGAGGGCAACGATTAAGACACCCTCCTTGGCATAAATCCGCTGATTTTTCGGTTTTCGTAAAACGCCTAGACCACCGAGAAGGACTAAAATTCCAATCGTAGTAAAAAGAGCTGTAAACACTTGGCTGGATTCTTGATAATAGGTCGCTACACTCACAGGCACTAGGAGTAGAATAGCCTCAATCAAGAGAAGTTTTGAGAGGAGGTAACGAATCATACTTTTATTCATTTTTTACCTCTCAATCAAATCATAAATTTTGGTGATGTTTGGTAGCAGGGTAGTTACCAGTAACTGGTCTCCGACCTCCAGTGTATCCTCTCCAGTAGGGAAGATTGTTTTTCCTTTTCGGATAATAGCTGCGATGAGAACCCCTTTTTTCAATTTTAACTGTGAAAGAGGTTTGGCAGTCATTTTATTAGCTTCCTTGATTTGGAATTGGAGAGTTTCAATTTGTCCGTTTGCTAGATGGTGCATGGCTTGAAGATCTGAGTATTGGGCGTTTACTCGACCACGGATAAAGTGCATAATGGCATCTACCGCGATGC
This sequence comes from Streptococcus oralis, assembly GCF_004127215.1. Classification (GTDB taxonomy): domain Bacteria; phylum Bacillota; class Bacilli; order Lactobacillales; family Streptococcaceae; genus Streptococcus; species Streptococcus oralis_BD. Next base: position 57,083 of record NZ_QEWJ01000008.1, read on the forward strand.
TTTTTGGTGTAATGATACTTGAAAAATCAGGCGCATGGATGATTTCTAGGAGGCTAGTTCGGTTGACCTTGGTGATATTCTTATGGACGCCAACACGGTCAAGGAACATAGAGGTGATGATATTTTCCTCATCAACTCCAGTCAAGGTTGCGACTGCGTCGTAGTGAGGAGCACTTTCTTCTAGTAAGATATCTTTGGCAGTCCCATCTCCCTGAACGATATAGAGATTTGGGAATTTTTCACTAAAGAAACGGGCTCTTTCAGGGTTAATCTCGATGACCTTGGTATCGATACGGCTGTCTTTCAAAATGCCAAGTAGATAATAAGCGATTTTTCCAGCCCCGACGATAAGTAAGCTTTTCACTGCACGCGATTTGAAATAGTTGTGGAAAAGCATCATATCCACACGATTTCCCGTAACAAAAATCCTATCCTTGTCCTGGATAGTGACATCACCACTTGGAATCATGAGTTGATGGTCTCTTTCCATAGCACAGACAATGATGTTGCCAAATTTTTTACGGAAATCTGAGATTGGCATTTGACAGAGGCCGCTAGAATCTTTGATAACAAACTCCATCAGGCTGACACGACCTCCAGCAAAACGCTCCACTGAGAGGGCATTAGGGAAATCGATGATATTTGAGATGGCACGGGCTGCTAAGAGTTCTGGATTAACGATAAGTGAAAATCCAAGAATATTTTTCTCTTTAAAATAAGCATTAGAGTATTCAGGATTTCGCACTCGGACGATGGTTTCTTTAGCGCCCATTTTTTTAGCTAGTACCGCTGAAATCATATTCACTTCATCGTATTCAGTTAGAGCGATAAAGATATCACACTCTTGAACACCGGCTTGCTCCAAGATGGCAAAGTCGGCACCATTTCCAAGGAGGCCCATGATATCAAAGCGACTGACAATATGGTTCAGTACAGCTTCATTTTGCTCGATGAGGACAACGTCATGTTTTTCTGCAACTAGTGAACGACAGAGGGCAAAACCGACTTTCCCTCCACCAACAAGGACAATTTTCATATAAAAAACCTACTTTTTCATGATGTAACTATCATACCCTTTTTTAGTAAAAAATGCACTTGTCAAGCCGATTTTTAGGGGGAGAAAGGGCTTTTTCAAGTTTTTGAAGATAAATATGCTTAACTTCTATAACAAGGTCTCTGATTTGAAGTGATTTTACTCTTTTACTATCCCTTTTCAGAAATGGAATGACCAAACATGAAAATATCATTAAAAAAAGTAAAAAAATCAAGTCGTTTCTATTGACATTGATTCTGAAAGTGTTATACTAAGGAAGCAGTTTCGCTGATTTACTTCAAACCTGTTGTGAGGTAAGTTAACGACGCCTTAACCACGCTGTTTGCTGAGCTTGACTCCGGGCAGTGTGGCTATTTTTTTGCAATGATAAAAGGAAGCCCGTCATGACAAATCACATTGTATTATTTGAGCCTCAGATTCCACAAAATACTGGGAACATTGCGCGTACTTGCGCTGCGACCAATTCTACCCTCCACATCATCAAACCAATGGGCTTTCCCATTGATGATCGCAAGATGAAGCGGGCTGGTTTGGATTATTGGGATAAGTTAGAGATTTATTTTTACGAGAATTTGAAAGATTTCATGTCTCAGATGAAGGGAAAACTCTATCTGATTTCGAAGTTTGCTGAGAAAGTGTATTCTGAGGCAGATTTATCGACTGACGAAGACCATTATTTTCTCTTCGGGCGTGAAGACAAGGGGTTGCCAGAGGACTTTATGCGTGAACATCCAGAGAAAGCTCTCCGTATTCCTATGAACGATGAACACGTTCGCAGTCTCAATGTTTCCAATACGGTCTGCATGATTGTCTATGAGGCTCTTCGTCAGCAAGATTTTGCCGGTTTGGAGCTTGTTCACACTTATGAAGTGGACAAATTGAAATAAACAAAATGCTTGCACTTGCAAGCGTTTTTTGTTATGATTAGAGGGTCTTCAGGGCAGGGTGTAATTCCCGACCGGCGGTAAATTTGACTAGCTATTTTAGCTTTCTCGTCGTTGTCTTGTCTCGATATACTTTAAGTATTATCTTCGACTGCGACGCCTAGATAAATCTAAAATATCTTAGCCAAATAAGTCCGCGAGCGCAAGCTGATGTGGTGAGATTCCACAACCGACAGTATAGTCTGGATGGGAGAAGACGAAAGAATAGCTTTGTCTGTTCTGATGAGTTTATAGATAAATTGCAACCGCTTGCTCAAAGGAGTGAGAGGGAACTTTTGGGATATAAAAAGTGAGAATAGATAGAGGGATCCTTTCCAACTTCTTCTGATTTTATAGAAAATTGGAGGAACCTGTTATGACAAACACACGTCGACTTTCGACCATTGCGATTTTATCAGCCATTTCATTTGTGCTGATGTACTTTGACTTTCCGCTCTTGCCAGCGGCGACCTTCCTCAAGATCGAGTTTAGTATCTTGCCAGTCCTTGTGGGCTTGGTGGTGATGGATTTGCCTGCTGCTCTAGGGATTCTCTTGCTGCGATCCCTCTTGAAGCTGCTTCTCAATAGCCAGGGAGTGAATACTTACATTGGATTGCCAATGAATATCGTAGCTCTGGGAGTTTTTGTGATCGCTTTTGGTTTGATTTGGAAAAAGGAACGCAGCACTCTTCGTTTTCTACTAGCATCTCTAGCGGGAACTGTCGGATTGACTACTGCTATGTTGGTTCTCAACTATGTCTATGCTGTTCCTTTGTACGCGAAGTTTGCCAACTTTGATATTGGAAAAATTATGGGACTTTCCAACTACCTAATGACCATGGTATTGCCCTTTAACTTGCTTGAAGGTGTAATCTTTGCCGTTTCATTCTGGTTGTTATACGTCCTCTTGAAACCAACCTTAAAACACTATGAAAGATAAACAAACATTTTTAACGAAGGGCTCTTTTGCCCTTTTACTTTTCGTCCTTCTTGGCTATATGGTTAAGTTTTACCCTGAAACGCTGGTCGGTTTTGACCAACCGATTCAGACTGCCCTTCGTGGGGACTTGCCAGATTATTTAACAGTTTTGTTCCGTGCGCTTACACGCCTGATCGATATCCCAGTTATCATCACCTGGGTTGTCATTACAGCCTTTGTCTTTTATCGAAAGCAGTGGAAGATAGAAAGCTACTTCATGGCGGGCAATCTAGCCATAGCAGGTCTTTTGATCGTGACCTTTAAAAATATTTACCAGCGCCCACGACCAGCTATCTTACACTTGGTTGAGGAGAAGGGATTTTCCTTCCCAAGCGGCCATTCTCTGGCTGTAACCTTGATGGTAGGCACTCTGATTGTCATTCTCAGTCAACGAATTAAAGATCCAGTCTGGAGAAAAATCGTGCAAATCGTGCTAGGGCTCTACCTAGTCAGTGTGCTGGTATCAAGGGTCTATCTGGGAGTTCACTATCCATCAGACGTCCTTGCCAGTCTCTGTGTAGGTTTGGGAGTCCTGTTTATCGAGTTTCCCTTCTATGATAAGCTCCGCTTCCAATGGCGATTTAAAGGCAAGCAGAAGTGAGATAGGTCTTGCAAGAATGGTAAAAATCTGATAAACTATGTAGTAATTGAATAGGAATCCGCAAGACTAGTAACTCAAGGGAAGTATATCAGGGAGGAGAGCCGTGACTGCAAGCTCTCTATATGAAAGCTGGGTGAATTCACTTGTGCATGGATTTAGAAATGAAGGTCTGACTTGTCAGATGAAACGGATGGTACCGCGTGTCAACGCTCCGAGTGGAGTTTTTGGCATGTGGTTTTCTTTTTATCTGATAAGCGACTGATGGAGGAATTATGTCAACTATTGAAGAACAATTAAAAGCGCTTCGCGAAGAAACGCTAGCAAGCTTGAAGCAGATTTCTGCTGAAAATGAAAAAGAGATGCAAGACTTGCGTGTCTCTGTCCTTGGTAAAAAGGGTTCGCTTACTGAAATCCTCAAAGGGATGAAGGATGTATCGGCTGAAATGCGCCCTGTCATCGGGAAACACGTCAATGAAGCTCGTGATGTCTTGACTGCAGCCTTTGAAGAAACAGCTAAGCTTTTGGAAGAAAAGAAAGTCGCAGCTCAACTGGCTAGCGAGAGTATCGATGTGACACTTCCAGGTCGTCCGGTAGCTACTGGTCACCGTCACGTTCTCACACAAACCAGTGAGGAAATTGAAGATATTTTCATCGGTATGGGTTACCAAGTCGTGGATGGTTTTGAAGTGGAGCAAGACTACTATAACTTCGAGCGTATGAACCTTCCAAAAGATCACCCAGCTCGTGATATGCAGGATACTTTCTACATCACAGAAGAAATCTTGCTTCGTACTCACACGTCTCCAGTTCAGGCGCGTGCTATGGATGCTCATGATTTTTCAAAAGGTCCTTTGAAAATGATCTCACCAGGGCGTGTCTTCCGTCGTGATACGGACGATGCGACCCACAGCCACCAATTCCATCAAATCGAAGGTTTGGTTGTCGGGAAGAACATCTCTATGGCTGACCTTCAAGGTACGCTTCAACTGATCATTCAAAAAATGTTTGGTGAAGAGCGTCAAATTCGTTTGCGTCCATCTTACTTCCCATTCACAGAGCCATCTGTTGAGGTGGATGTTTCCTGCTTCAAGTGTGGTGGAGAAGGCTGTAACGTATGTAAGAAAACGGGTTGGATCGAAATTATGGGCGCCGGTATGGTTCACCCACGGGTCCTTGAGATGAGTGGTATTGATGCAACTGTTTACTCTGGTTTTGCCTTTGGTCTCGGACAAGAACGTGTAGCCATGCTCCGTTACGGAATCAACGATATCCGTGGCTTCTACCAAGGAGATGTCCGCTTTTCAGAACAATTTAAATAAGATTGAAACGCGAGGATATTTTATGATTTCGGAACAAAACTATAACAAACTTTTAGAGAAGTTTGGTGATATATCTTCATTTGCGATTTATAAAGAATCTAAAAATAATGATAAAGCAACATCTGAAAATATATCCTATGAAGAAGCTATTGAAAATCATCAAAAAGACTACATAAATCCTTCTAATATAATACTTATGGTAAACCCCTCTGCTAAAAGAGAACAATCCCCTGATAGTAATTTTTCTTCATTTCATCATTCAAATATTAATGATCGTCATTTAAGATTCTTAACTATGAAAACAAGTACATTTTGGAGGAATCTATACGGATCATATGTAACTGATCTATTTTCTGATGTTGTCGAATCTGTAATGGATAATTTAATTTCGGCAGTAAAGGATGATAATAAAAAGGACTACAGAAAACAATCGTATAAAAAATTAATCGAACAATTAGAAATATTGTCCCAGGATTCAAAAGAAGAAAAGTTAAATATATATGTTTGTGGTGCTTTGTCGAAGAGTAAGCGTAAAGATTTTATTTTTTTTATAGAAGAATTAATAGAAGAAATTTCAGAAAACTCAGATTTAAATATTGAACTTAGTTTTTATGCTGTTTATCATCCTGGTTATCAAAATTTAAAAAAATTAATTCAAGGTGGTTGTGAAAAAATAGTTAAGCATTCTATGAAGGTTGAATGAAATAGTTCTTAATTGGGAAGTTAAGTTTTACTATTTAAATGTAACTTTATAGAAAGAGTTTGTTCACAGAGTTGTGGCTAAAAACTTTTATTCTATAGAGATGGTAAGAGATAAGAGCTCTTCCTAAGACAGCCTCGGGCTGGAAAACACAAAATGAAAGGATCTAAACGAGGGCCAAAAGAAATCTAGGAAAGTCATCTAGATTTCAGCATAGCCCTTGGTATCTTACATATGTTAGTTAGTTATAAATTGTTAAAAGAATTGGTGGACATTGATGTGCCATCACAAGAGTTGGCTGAAAAAATGTCAACCACAGGGATCGAGGTAGAAGGTGTCGAATCACCTGCTGCCGGTCTCTCAAAAATTGTCGTCGGTGAGGTCTTGTCCTGCGAAGATGTGCCAGAAACTCACCTTCATGTTTGTCAGGTTAACGTTGGCGAAGAAGAAGCGCGTCAGATCGTTTGTGGTGCCCCGAATGTGCGTGCTGGTATCAAGGTTATGGTGGCACTTCCAGGAGCTCGTATCGCTGACAACTACAAAATCAAAAAAGGGAAAATCCGTGGTTTAGAATCACTTGGAATGATCTGTTCCCTTGGTGAATTGGGAATTTCTGACTCAGTTGTACCAAAGGAATTTGCAGATGGTATCCAAATCTTGCCTCAAGATGCTGTTCCTGGGGATGAAGTCTTTTCTTACCTAGACTTGGATGATGAAATCATCGAACTTTCCATCACTCCAAACCGTGCGGACGCCCTTTCTATGCGTGGGGTGGCCCATGAAGTGGCAGCCATCTATGACAAGGCGATCAGCTTTAAAGAATTTACTCTAACTGAAACAAATGAAGCTGCGGCAGATGCTCTTACTGTCAACATTGAGACAGACAAGGCTCCTTACTATGCAGCTCGTATCTTGGATAATGTGACTATCGCACCAAGTCCACAATGGTTGCAAAACCTCCTCATGAACGAAGGTATCCGTCCCATCAACAACGTAGTGGACGTAACCAACTATATCTTGCTTTACTTTGGTCAACCTATGCATGCCTTTGACTTGGATACCTTTGAAGGGACTGACATCCGTGTGCGTGAAGCGCGTGCTGGTGAAAAATTGGTGACCTTGGACGGGGAAGAGCGTGATTTGGAAACAAATGACCTCGTGATTACTGTTGCTGACAAACCAGTAGCCCTTGCAGGTGTCATGGGTGGTCAAGCAACAGAAATCTCTGAAAAATCTAGTCGTGTTGTCCTTGAAGCAGCTGTTTTCAATGGCAAATCTATCCGTAAGACCAGCGGTCGCCTCAACCTTCGTTCAGAGTCTTCTTCTCGTTTTGAAAAAGGCATTAATGTGGCAACCGTTAATGAAGCCCTTGATGCGGCGGCAAGTATGATTGCGGAACTTGCAGGTGCGACGGTGCGTAAGGGCATTGTTTCAGCAGGGGAACTTGATACTTCTGATGTGGAAGTTTCTTCAACTCTTGCAGATGTCAACCGCGTCCTTGGAACGGAGCTTTCCTACGCGGATGTAGAAGATATCTTCCGTCGTCTTGGCTTTGGTCTTTCTGGAAATGCAGAAGCCTTTACAGTTAGCGTACCACGTCGTCGCTGGGATATCACTATCGAAGCAGACCTCTTTGAAGAAATCGCTCGTATCTATGGGTATGACCGCTTGCCAACTAGCCTTCCAAAGGATGACGGTACAGCTGGTGAATTGACAGCGACACAAAAATTGCGCCGTCAAGTTCGTACTATTGCTGAAGGAGCAGGTCTGACTGAAATCATCACCTACGCTCTAACAACTCCAGAAAAAGCAGTTGAATTCACGGTCCAATCAAGCAACCTTACAGAACTCATGTGGCCAATGACTGTGGACCGTTCAGTCCTTCGCCAAAATATGATCTCAGGTATCCTTGATACGGTTGCCTACAATGTGGCTCGTAAGAACAAAAACTTGGCTCTTTACGAGATTGGAAAAGTCTTTGAACAAACAGGCAATCCAAAAGAAGACCTACCAAACGAAATCAACAGCTTTGCCTTTGCCTTGACAGGCTTGGTTGCAGAAAAAGACTTCCAAACAGCAGCAGTTCCAGTTGATTTCTTCTATGCTAAGGGAATCCTTGAAGCGCTCTTTGCTCGCTTGGGATTAGAAGTGACCTATACAGCAACAGCTGAAATTGCTAGCCTTCACCCAGGACGTACAGCTGTGATTTCACTCGGTGACCAAGTTCTTGGTTTCCTTGGCCAAGTACATCCAGTCACTGCTAAGGCTTACGATATCCCAGAAACCTATGTAGCGGAGCTCAACCTTTCAGCCATCGAAGCTGCTCTACAACCAGCGGCTCCATTCGTGGAAATCACGAAATTCCCAGCAGTTAGCCGTGATATTGCTCTACTTCTCAAGGCAGAAATTAGCCATCAAGAAGTTGTAGACGCAATCCAAGCTGCAGGTGTGAAACGATTGACAGACATCAAACTCTTTGACGTCTTCTCAGGTGAAAAATTGGGACTTGGCATGAAGTCAATGGCTTATAGCCTAACCTTCCAAAATCCAGAAGATAGCTTGACAGACGAAGAAGTCGCACGCTATATGGAAAAAATCCAAGCTTCTCTCGAAGAAAAAGTCCATGCAGAAGTGCGTTAACTCATCAATCCATCCTTCGGGGTGGATTTTTAGTTTCAAAAGGACAGTTCAGGATCAAAAATGAACAATTAGGGAGTAAAAGCTCTCAGCTATACTTTATTGGGTTATAATTGGTCTATCACTTGGGTACTCAAAACCCTTAGAGAGTTTAGTTTTTAAGGAAGGATGAACAAGATAAAAATGTACATAAATCCTTGTAAAGGCTATCAAAAAGGAGTATAATAAGTGCAACATATTTCGGAGGTGGAAAATGCTAGAAGTAAGAAATCTAGAGAAAAGTTTCGGTTCCAAGCAAGTCTTGTTTGGTGTAGATTTTAAGGCAAGTCCAGGACGGATTCTGGGGCTGGTCGGGAAAAATGGTTCTGGGAAAACAACGATTTTCCACAGTATTTTGAAATTTTTAGACTATCAAGGAGAGATCAGTCTGGATGGACAGGAGATTCGCCAGGAAACCTATGCTCGAATTGGTTATCTGCCTGAGGAACGCAGTCTTATGCCCAAGTTGACAGTTCTTGAGCAAGTTCGCTACCTGGCTACTCTAAAAGGCATGGATGCTAAGGAGGTCAAGGAAAAACTCCCTCAATGGATGGAAAAACTGGAAGTGAAGGGGAAATTGACTGACAAAATTAAGAGTCTCTCAAAAGGAAATCAGCAGAAAATCCAGTTGATTATCACCCTAATCCATGAACCGGACTTGATTATCCTGGATGAGCCCTTTAGTGGTTTGGATCCAGTCAATACCGAGTTGCTCAAACAGGTCATCTTGAAAGAGAAAGAGCGCGGTGCGACCATTATCTTTTCTGACCATGTCATGACCAATGTCGAGGAGCTTTGCGATGATATTCTCATGATTCGTGATGGGCGTGTGGTCTTGCATGGACCAGTCCAAGAAGTTCGCAATCAATACGGTAAAACGCGTCTCTTTGTTTCAAGTGAACGAAGCAAGGAAGAACTGGAAAGTCTTCCTCATGTCAAACAGGTGAGCTTGACCAAGCAAGGCAGTTGGAAATTGATCTTAGATGATGAGAGTGCTGGAAGGGAACTCTTCCCAATCCTCACTCAAGGTCAATACATCGCGACCTTTGACCAACAAGCTCCAACAATCGATGAAATCTTTAAACTAGAATCAGGGGTGGAAGTATGAGAAATATGTGGGTAGTTATTAAAGAAACTTATCTGCGACATGTCAAGTCCTGGAGTTTCTTCTTTATGGTGATTTCGCCGTTCCTCTTTTTAGGTTTGTCTGTAGGAATCGGATATCTCCAAAATTCTTCGATGGCTAAAAATAGCAAGGTAGCAGTGGTGACAACTGTACCATCTGTAACAGAAGGGCTCAAGGGTACCAATGGGATTAACTTTGACTATCAGGATGAAGCCAGTGCCCAAGCCGCCATCAAGGATGAAAAAATCAAGGGTTATCTAACTATTGATCAAGAGGACAGTGTCCTCAAAGCTGTTTACCATAGTGAAACTTCGCTTGAAACAGGTATCAAGCTAGCAGTAACCAATAAGCTAAATGAACTGCAATACCAACTCAATCGCTCGGCAGCTAATTTGTCTCAAGAACAGGAAAAACTCCTGGCTCAGACTGTTGACTTTACTGAGAAGATTGACGAATTCAAAGAAAATAAAAAGATGGTCCAAACCATTGCGGCTGCGGGTCTCGGCTTCTTCCTCTATATGATCTTGATTACCTATGCTAGTGTCACTGCTCAGGAAGTGGCTAGTGAAAAGGGAACCAAAATCATGGAAGTGGTCTTCTCTAGTATTCGAGCTAGCCATTATTTCTACGCTCGCATGATTGCCTTGCTTCTTGTGATTTTGACCCATGTTGGGATTTACGTAGTGGGTGGAGTTGCTGCGCTACTTCTCTTCAAAGACCTCCCTATCTTGGCCCAGTCTGGTATTTTAAACCACTTGGGAGAGGCCTTCTCGCTCAATACTTTATTGTTTGTCTTAGTGAGCCTCTTTATGTACGTTGTTTTGGCAGCCTTCCTTGGTTCCATGGTTTCTAGGCCTGAGGATTCAGGAAAGGCCTTGTCGCCATTGATGATTTTGATTATAGCCGGATTTGTCGGTGTAACCTCTCTAGGTGCTGCTGGTGACAATTTGGTTCTGAAAATTGGGTCCTACATTCCTTTCATTTCAACTTTCTTTATGCCATTTAGAGCCATTAATGGGTATGCAAGTGATTTAGAGTCCTGGATTTCTCTAGCGATTACAATCGTTTTTGCAGTGACTGCAACGGTCTTTATCGGCCGCATGTATGCCAGCCTAGTCCTTCAGACAGATGACTTAGGTCTATGGAAAAGCTTTAAACGTGCCTTAGCTTACAAATAGGAGAGCCTCGCGAAAGCGAGGTTTTTCTAGACTTTAAACGGGGAAATAGATAAAATTATTTTTCATATCTATTGACTTTTAGTAGTAAAATTTGGTATGATAGTAGACGGTATTGTTTACCCCATTTGTAAGGCCCCGGAACCTTTCAAATACCCCGCGGACCGGAACATCCGCCCTGTAAACAAAAACGATATTCATATAGGAGAAATCATGAACAAAACTACATTCATGGCTAAACCAGGCCAAGTAGAACGCAAATGGTACGTTGTTGACGCAACTGATGTACCTCTTGGACGCCTTTCAGCAGTTGTTGCTAGCGTACTTCGCGGAAAAAACAAACCAACATTCACACCACACACTGATACAGGTGACTTCGTAATCGTTATCAATGCTGAAAAAGTTAAATTGACTGGTAAAAAAGCAACTGATAAGATCTACTACACTCACTCAAACCACCCAGGTGGATTGAAACAAATCTCTGCTGGTGAACTTCGTTCTAAAAATGCAGTACGTTTGATCGAAAAATCAGTTAAAGGTATGCTTCCACACAATACTCTTGGCCGCGCTCAAGGTATGAAATTGAAAGTATTTGTTGGAGCTGAGCACACTCACGCTGCACAACAACCAGAAGTTCTTGATATTTCAGGACTTATCTAAGGAAAGGAACAATAAAGTATGTCACAAGCACAATATGCAGGTACTGGACGTCGTAAAAACGCTGTTGCACGCGTTCGCCTTGTTCCAGGAACTGGTAAAATCACTGTTAACAAAAAAGATGTTGAAGAGTACATCCCACACGCTGACCTTCGTCTTGTAATCAACCAACCCTTCGCAGTTACTTCAACTGTAGGTTCATACGACGTTTTCGTTAACGTTGTAGGTGGTGGATACGCTGGTCAATCAGGGGCTATCCGTCATGGTATCGCTCGTGCCCTTCTTCAAGTAGACCCAGACTTCCGCGATTCATTGAAACGCGCAGGACTTCTTACACGTGACTCACGTAAAGTTGAACGTAAGAAACCAGGTCTTAAGAAAGCTCGTAAAGCATCACAATTTAGTAAACGTTAATTCGAGAGAATTACAATACATACAAAGAGCATCTTTCGGGGTGTTCTTTTTTATCGATAATTTGTAGATTTATAATTGGGAATTTCGTTGAATGGTATCAGGTAAATGAAAAATTTGGCGATCATATCCTATTTCTTCGTGCTTTAGTCTAATACCTATAATGTAAAAAACTCTAGCTATCAGGTAGTTGATAGTTAGAGTTTTTTTCTATTCATATGATTTAATGAGATTAAATAAGGCTTCTACTTCTGATGACAGTGTAGCTGATTTGAGATAAGCGTAATAAACTGTAAATGTTATCTGGTCCTCCGGTATTAGAGGGATTTTTATTAAATCATCATCTTCATCAGAAAGTGCGATATCAGCCAGTAAACTAAGGCCAATCCCTTTCTTTAAAAGTTCTTTAATGATGACAATGTCGTCACTCTTGAAGAATATTTCTGCCTTGTTTTGATGCTTTTGATTAAGTAGTTCAAAAGCTTTCAGGTGAACAAAGTGTTCGTCTAAAAGTATAAAGGATTGATCTACTAAATCTTCAAAAGTGAGGGAAAGAGCAGTAGCAAGAGGATGGTTCTTAGATAAAACGACATATAGTTCTTTTTGAAAGAGTTCATGCGTCTCTAATGAAGGATGATTGAGTGGTTCAATCAAACCGAGTAGGCTTGCATCAAGGTCTCCCTTGAGGAGAAGGTTTAATAACTCTACGGAGCCACCGCGGATAGGGCGCACTTTTTTTAAAAAATCGAATTTATCTTTTTCCTTCAAGGCAGCAAAGAGATACTGAATGATAATAGGAGGGAATCCGACAGTAGAGTAATGTGCCAAGGAGCGATTAATTTCTTTGTGAGCAGAACTGACTTCAGGTAAGATTCGATCTGTATGCTTTAGAAGGATCCGTCCTTGAGTAGTTAGTTTGAAGGAGCGATGCGAGGAATCATGGTGAATCAATTTGCAATTAAAGGAGTCCTCTAAGCGCTTGATAGCATAAGAAATAGATGGTTGGCTGACTTTGTGTTGTTTTGCTACTTCTGTATAGGATTGAAGCTGGCAGAGGTCATAAAAATATTGTAGATCTTTTAAATTCATATGGGCTCACTTTCATTAGTTGGAGAAGGAAAATAAGTGGAAATCACCGGATAAATAATTTTTATCCGTATCCCACAATTTGACTATACGAGTATTCACCAGTTAAAATGTAAGTGAGTCAGGGATATCAGAGGTTATCTAAGATACTTTCGAAAATGCTTAACATCTTTTCTCGTTTTCCAACAGGGAGCTGTTTAACCTTCATGTTGATTCTTTTGAGTGAAAGATTGTCAGTCTTATCAGAGGTTGATTCAAGGCTATCAAAATTGAAAAATTCCTCTGGGGTCATCTCTAGGGCGTCAATCACTTTTTCAAGACTGTGAATGGTCAGATTCACGTTTTGGTTTTCGAGTTGGTTGATATACTTAAGCCCGAGTCCCGCTTGTTCCGAAAGTTCTTCCTGGCTCATTTTATTCTGTGTTCGAAAATATTTCACTTTTTGGGAAATATATTGTTGTAAATAGTTTTTAGTTGTCATATAAATAGAATACAAGTTTTGTATGACAAAAAACACCTTAAAAAATACAAAGTATTACATAACAAACTTATAGGATATTTATTTTAATTCGGATTGCCAATTTGTATGATTAGTTTCTTTTAGTCGAAACTTTGAGTAAAGAGTGATTCTCAATATTAGTATTTTAAGTATCAAAAGGCTTATTATAAATTTTCTCGTAGCTCCATTATAACATATGCGTACACAACTGTATTATATAAACAACAAAGTTTTGTAAACGGTTCATTTTAATGGTATACTATCAGTAAAAAGGAGGTTGCACTATGAATGCACATGATATTTTAAACAACCCTTTCCTCAATAAAGGTACTGCCTTTACCTTAGAGGAGCGAAAGGAACTAGGCCTTATTGGTTTACTGCCGCCTTATGTTCAAACAATTGAAGAGCAAGCAGCGCAAACCTATGCACAAATGCAAACAAAGGTCAATGACCTGGAAAAACGTTTGTTCTTAATGGAAATCTTTAACACAAACCGGACTCTTTTCTATTACCTCTTTTCTCAACATTTGGAAGAATTCAATCCAATTGTGTATGACCCAACCATTGCAGATACCATTGAAGGCTATAGTGATCTCTTTGTAGATCCACAATATGCGGGATATCTTGATATTAATCATCCTGAAAATATTGAAGCTACTTTGAAAAATGCTGCCGGGGATCGCGAGATTCGACTCATTGTTGTAACAGATGCAGAAGGAATTCTTGGAATTGGAGACTGGGGAACAAATGGTGTCGATATTTCTGTTGGGAAATTGATGGTCTATACGGGTGCTGCTGGAATCGATCCTTCTATGGTCCTTCCTTTAGTCATTGATGCAGGGACTAACCGTGAAGAGCTTCGTAACAATCCTAATTACTTAGGAAATCGTCACGAACGGGTCCGCGGAGATCGTTACTACGACTTCATTGACCAATTCGTTCAAACAGCAGAACATCTCTTTCCTAAACTCTACCTTCACTGGGAAGACTTCGGTCGCTTGAATGCTGCTAATATTCTAGAAAAATACCGGAAGCAAATTCCAACCTTTAATGATGATATTCAAGGTACAGGAATCGTTACCTTAGGTGGTATCTTTGGTTCACTAGATATTAGTGGTGAAAAATTAACAGATCAAGTTTATCTCTGCTATGGTGGTGGTACTGCGGGTGCAGGAATTGCCTCTCGTGTTCTTCGCGAAATGGTGAGTGAAGGTCTTTCTGAAGAAGAAGCCTATAAACGTTTCTTTATGGTTGATAAACAAGGTCTTCTCTTTGATGACATGGATGACCTAACTCCTGAACAAAAACCGTTTGCTAAGAAACGTGCTGACTTTAGCAACGCAGACAAGTTGACTGATCTGCTTGAAGTAGTGAAGACTGTGAAGCCAACCATTCTTGTAGGAACTTCAACTCAGCCAAATACCTTCACTAAAGAAATTGTAGAAGCTATGTGTGAAAACACAGAACGTCCAATGATTTTCCCATTATCAAATCCAACCAAGCTGGCCGAAGCAAGCGCTAAAGATTTGATCGAATGGTCAGATGGCAAAGCTTTTGTCGCAACAGGAATTCCTGCTGATACGGTTTCTTATAAGGGTGTCGACTATGTGATTGGTCAAGCCAATAATGCCTTGATTTACCCTGGTCTTGGTCTAGGTATGCTGGCTTCTGAAGCAAGTCTCCTGACAGATGAAATGATTGGAGCAGCGGCTCATTCATTGAGTGGTATTGTCAATCCAGGCCAACCAGGAGCTCCTGTATTGCCACCATTCAAGTATGTAGCAGATGTTTCTATTAAAGTTGCTGAAGCAGTCGCTAAAAAAGCGCAAGAACAAGGTCTTGCACGTGCTAAAGAAACTGATATGGCTAAAGCAGTTCGTGATTTGAAATGGTATCCAACCTATAAATAAGTAAATGGAAATGGGGTGTACGAGTGTGACTGGATGCTTCGTACACCTCCTAATATATGCTAGTCATATAGAAAGGGAGACTATGGATATCTTTTTAACTTCAATTCAGAGTATTGTACCTATTATCGTCATTATCATTTTAGGTTACTTCTTGCAAGTCCGTGGTTGGTTTCAAGAGAGTTTTGGAAATGATTTATCTAAACTCATTATGAATGTGGCCATGCCAGTGGCAATTTTTACCTCTGTTCTTAAATATTTAACTTTAGATAAATTGATTAGCCTATCTAGCGGTTTATTGTATACGTTTATCGCCTTCATTCTCGGTTACCTAATGGCCTTTATAGCGGTGAAACTTTTTGGAGTGCGCCCAGGCCGTCGAGGAACCATGATTAATACCTTTGTTAATGCCAATACCATTTTTATTGGTTTGCCTTTAAACATAGCTCTGTTTGGAAATCAAGCCCTTCCCTACTTCTTGGTGTATTATATTACAAATACGGTATCTACTTGGACATTAGGTGTCTATCTCATGACCTCGGATAGCAAAGAAGGGGCTTCAAAGCAAGCTCAAAAATTCAATTGGAAGAAGCTCTTCCCAGCACCTTTATTGGGATTTCTCGTAGCCCTCGTATTTTTAGTGCTCCGTCTTCCTGTCCCAAGTTTTGCGGAAAGTACTTTGACTTATATTGGTAGTTTAACAACGCCACTATCTCTTGTCTATATCGGTATTGTTCTTGCAAAGGCAGGCTTGAATACGATTGCTTTTGATAAAGATACAATTGTCACTTTGGTTGGACGCTTTATCCTAGCTCCTCTGATCATGCTTTTTGTATTGAAGTTCTTTGCCCCAAATATGGCAACAGCAGAATTTAAGACCTTTATGATTCAGTCTGCTACACCAGCTCTAGCAGTTCTTCCAATCCTTGCCAATCAAGGAAAAGGAGATGTTGAGTTTTCAACGAATGTGGTGACTCTAAGTACGGTTCTATTTATCGTTGTTATTCCAATATTACAAACTTTGTTAGGATAAGAAGGAAGAGAATAGGATTGAAAGTTCAGCGTTAAGAAATTCCCCTATTTAAAAAATATTGATTCAAATTTTATGAAATTAATCTGTAGATCTTGTTCTGAAAAGCCTTGATATTACACTATTTTTAGTCCAACTAAATTCAAACCAGGTCTTAAGAAAGCTCGTAAAGCATCACAATTTAGTAAACGTTAATTCGAGAGAATCACTATACTTACAAAGAGCACCTTTCGGGGTGTTCTTTTACTTTTCCCTTCTTCTCATGGTATCTCTCATGTGGTATAATGAGACAAGGATTGTTCCTCGTTTTAGACGAGTTTATGGAATTCAGGATAAGTAGTAGGTGAGAAGAGTATTTCTGTCAGTCTCCTATACACCTGTTAACAGCTATCCAAAATAAAAGGAGATTGTAGATTGGTTTTATTAGTATTAGGGATTTTGGTTTTGCTCATTCTAATTTTTAAAAGGAAAAAGAAAACTGGTAAAAAATCTGAAGGAAATTCCAAGAATAAAAATTGGATATTAATAGGATGCTTATCCATAGTTATCCCCATCGCAATCCTCACAGTGAGTAGTCCTATTCTTTCTCTAATGGATATGTGGGGGCTATTTGCTCATGTAAGTCGAACTGAGCTTGAGCAAGCTGTGCATCGTTCTTATCAAAACTATGGTTTAACAGGTCAATTTGAGTTAGAAAAATACGAGAAAAACTATACAAGCGTGGGAGGATTTATAATCCATGGTACCTATAGTGAAAATATAGCCGGAAAAACCTATGAGGTTAAAACTCGATTTAAATACTATACTCGTTTTTCGGAAAATAAAACATATGGAAAGACAGATGCAGAGGTTGATTACAAAAATGGTAAAAAAATTTATGATGTTTTCCCAGAATTAGCCTATTTAGGGATTGAGGTTAGTCCAGGCACCAGCGAATTTTTAAAAACACTGGACAGTTCAATCAAAGATCCTAAACTGCCTGATTTGAAGTATCAAGGTATTGGTTTTGAATTTAATAACCAATCTGATAATATCTATCTTTATAATGAAATATTAGAGGAAAATCAAAGCAAGGGCCAAGCTCTGCAAGGAATGTATCCAATGGATGCTCAATATCTTTTCCAAAAAGAGATTTTTATACCAACATTTGAATTTCAGTATTTCGTTCCGAAGGAAAAAAGAGATCTCTTGTATGATGACTATCTTAAAGAGCTTGAAGCGCTCATGAAGGAATTTTTTGCCAACCAACCCCTACCAAGAGGTCTTTATGCTGTAAAGATTGCTAAATATAAAGAGGATAAACTTGTCAATGATAGTGGTGTATACTATGTGAGGATTGAAAATCGTCAAGTTGTAAAGCTGTTGTAAAAATTAGAGTAGGAGTTGCTAGGGATAGGTCAGTCTAACAATATTTTTACTAAGAAGAGAAGGGGAAATTTATCAGCTTATCCAAGATTTTAGCTGGTATCAATATGAGAAAATTTGAGTGTGGATAATGAAGGGGGAGGCTTTGAAATGCTCAGTTTAGAGTTGTTGTCTGAAGCAAATAGTCTAGATGTATATGCTTTTGAAACAGAAAATCGAGAGTATTTTGAGCGAAATTTACCTCCTAGACCAGCTAACTATTTTGACTTAGAAGGTTTTAAAGAAATTACAAGGGAATTGTTAACGGAACAAAGGAATCGTGATGTCTACATGCATCTTATTAGAGATTCGCAAGGCGTTATGGTCGGGAGAATCAATTTAAGTGTCTTAGAGGGTGATCGAAAAACAGCAGAACTTGGGTATAGGATTGGGGAAAATGTCACCAATTTAGGCTATGCAAGCGAAGCAGTTAAGCTCGTTTTAGATAAGGCCTTCACGACTTATAGTTTCAATAGAATCATTGCAGGAACAGCAAGAGATAATCTAGCCTCTCAGAGAGTGCTTTTAAAAAATGGCTTCACCTTTAGTAGAATGATAGAAAATGACTTACACATTCATAATGAGTGGGTTCATACAGTAGTATTTGAGATAAGGAGAGCATAATATCATCAATTCCAGTCTATTGACAAGGTTAATAGAGTTATAATCTTTTCAGACATTCAAGAATGCTTTCTTGGATGTTTTTTTGATGTTTTTATACTAAAATGGTACAAATGTGGTCGCAAACCGACAGAGTCAGTCACCTCAAAACATTAATTAATACTGCTATATCAACGTTTACAGACACTTTATGGTTCACACCATTATTTAGGCAGCGATAAGCAATCTCTCCAACAGCCATTGGAATGTTGACGTCAGTCTTAGTTGTAATCATATCACTATGGGTCAACGCTTCAGAAATAGCTTCAATAGACGTTTCAGCTTGCTTGGGCAAGGCTGCTCCAGTATGTCGCAATTTATGAGGAGTTGCATGTGCAAGTGCTGGATGATGTTTTCTAATGCTTTTCATTTTATTGTTGAGGTAGTCAGAATGTAAATGTTTATTGAAGTTCCTTTTGTGTTGATGTATGTAAAATAAATTGTTATGGATTGATGATGATTCAAACTTTGCTAGTTCATATTTTTGCATTTATCTAAAGTTTGTACCAGCTAGATTTTCTGTTTACTTGTATTGATATGCTTCCATTGTAAAGCGTAACTTTTTGATTTTCTATCTCCTAACGAAGAAGGCGAGATCACAGGTGTTCGTCAGGGAGATGGTAGCCTGATCCAGTACGAGTATGATGCCTATGGCGATATCTCGAAGATGATTTACCCAGATGGCAGTACAGTTTCCTACACTTACGATAAACTGGATCGCCTGACTTCCGTGACAGATGTCAAGGGACAAAAGACCATCTATAGCTATAATCAAGCAGGGGATCTGACGGAGGATATTCGAGGAAATCTGACAAGTGCAAACTAGTCAGATAAAGCTAGAGACCTTCTCAAAAAAAATTCTCAAAAAATGTCATATATACTTGACATATCGCTCTTGAAAGAATATAATATAGTCAAATATATACGACATATCAGAAAGGAGACCATATGAACCGTGTTAAAGAATTCCGAAAGGAACTGGGTATTTCCCAACTTGAGCTCGCCAAAGATATCGGTGTCTCGAGACAGACCATCAACATGATTGAAAATGACAAGTACAATCCAACTCTGGAACTCTGTCTCAATCTCGCCCGCAGCCTCCAAACTGACCTCAACAGTCTCTTTTGGGAAGACGATTTTTAAAAAAAAAGGAGCTAACTCATGAAAAAAGAAACCTTCACTGAAAAACTGATCAAACGCACATACGGCATTTCCGGACCTCTTGACGAACACAAACGCCGGGAAGCTGATCGTATCGGTAACCAAGTCTTTATCATCCTCTTTTACCCGATGATACTTGTCAATTTCATCCCACTCGTCCTCGCCAATAAGTATCCAGAAATAGTTGCTTTCGGCTATCCTCTGGTGATATTTGCTATTTCTATGATATCCGCTTTCTATGTGCTTTCTCAAAGCAAGAAAACGGGTATCACAGCCATCGATTCTGATATGTTGAGCCAAAAAGAAAGCAAGCAACTACATTTACCTGGTCTTAAAGCGGGTTTGTTCTTTGGCCTATGGATGTTTTTTATAACTCCTCTTCTCCATATACTCATAGGTGAAGGTCAGGACTATTTTCATTCTCTTCTCACTATAAGAAATGGTGTATCAAGCATTCTCGGTTCTATCTTCTTCGGAGCGAGCACACAGTTCCTCATCTCCCGTCGTATTCGAAAAGCCAAGAAAGACCAGGACGACGATTAGGAGGAAACTTATGAAATCATTACAAAATTTACTGCTAACTCATATTTTAGTTGGCATTTTTATAACCTTTTTCTTAGTTCATGGCCATATTACACGTCCATTTCTGATAGTCTTCCTGTTAGCTCTTCCTGTGTTGAACAAGGGACAGAGATTTCAGAAAATCAAATCCAAAAAAATACGCCTTCTAAACGCATCTCTCTGCTTTATTCTCGTATGCTTACCACAACTCTTAACGAATTCTATGGATTGGAGATATCTCGTATTTCTAACCATTTGCATCATTTTTATTCTAATCTACTGCTATACTCTCTATCAACTCTTTAGAGAAGCCAATACAAAATAATGTTTTAAGAGATCACTCCCATGAAAAAAGAAGATTTCACCACTCGCTTACTCAAACTATTCTTTCACATACAAGGCCCCTTTGATGAATGCCGCCAAGAGATAATCTACAGAGCTTGTGCCCGAGCCTTGATTCAAATCGTTTACTCTTCCCTTCTACTCTTCTTGCTTTATCTTCTATTTGGACGCTTCATAGAGTTGGTTCGAGATGCTATGCCCTACCTCTATTTTGGACTCATCTTCATCCTCTCATCTAGGGTGAGACTAGCAGTTCGAGACTTACATTTGGACAAGGACGACCAGTCCGAGATTCATCACAAAAGCTACAGCAAAAGCCAAATCAAAGTTCGTAGTTGGGGTGTATTCCTCAGCATTCAGCTCGGTCTCTTCCTCTTACTAATCTTTCATAAACTCTTTGTTCAACATCTTCCCCTTGACACCTTTTGGGATAATCTCTCCCAGTTCGATAAAATGCTCCCTTTACTAGTGTTGAGTTTGGGAATTGGTGCCATCTTTGGAACCATGACCTACGCCTTTTTATCGGAACACGTTAAAAAATAGACCAAGATTCGCTAATTTCTCATTTCATAGGCAAAGAATCCCACCTAGCTCGTTCTAGGTGGGATTTCCTCTTCAATTCATAGGATATTTTCCAAAATATCTACTGACCCTCGTCACCAATTCTCCCACTGGGTTTCGACTTTCACATCGCCATAGTTACTTGGCGAGAACTTGCTGTCATAAATGGTACACCAGTCTTTTAAGACTTTCTGGTTGACGATTTCGTCGTAGTCTTTGTCTAAATCTTCTTTGGAAATATTATTTTTTCTTAAATATTCTCTTATTTTTTCTTCATCCTCTAGATATTGACCGGGTTTCCTTGGCTCTTCAAAAATTGCAAGCTCCTTTTTGAGTACTTTCTTTTTTATATTATAGTGTGCCGAATACCATAGGGTAATATCCGAATTAATTCTTTTTTCAAAACGTATCGTCATTCCTTTAATACCTTCTCCGAAATTAAAGCTAATACTTATGTCTTTATAACCTTCCGGAAGATTTTTATATTTCCCTGAAGGGGTGTATGCAAAATATTCTCCATCGTTAGGCCAATCGGGTCTGATTTTAAACCCATCTATGTTTCTTAAAATATTATTTGACCGATAGGTTTTCTCTGTCTCCTGGTAGATTTCATCAAAAATATTTTTAGGTTGATGGATAAAAAAGTAGAAACAGGATAATACAATTAGTACGAAAGACACTACTAGACCGAGGATTTTCTTCATGTTATCACCAATTCTCCCACTGGGTTTCGACTTTCACCTCACCATAATTGCTTGGAGAGTACTTGCTGTCATAAATGGTACACCAGTCTTTTAAGACTTTCTGATTGACGATTTCATCGTAGTAAGAATCTAAGTCCTTAGCTGTAATACCGTACTGCTCTAGGTATGATTTTACCTGAGCCTCGTCTTCGATATAAGTTTCCGTATCTGCTTTCTTTAAACCTATTTTTACAAATTTTTTTAAAACACGATCCTTACGAGAATAGTTATCCCATATTCTAACTCTAACATTTGGCCCAATTCGCTTTTCAAACGAGATTGAACTTAATTGTGTTTTTGTAGCAAAATTAAAACCAATTTCGATTTCAAAATAGTCTTCTGGGGTATTGTTTTTATTATAAGTTCCAAATGGATAATATTTAGAATACTCTCCATCACTTGGCCAATCCGGTCTGATTTCAAATCCATCTATATTTCTTAAAATATTATTTGACCGATAGGTTTTCTCCGTCTCCTGATATATCTCATCAAAAATATTTTTAGGTTGTTGGATAAAAAAGTAGAAACAAGATAATACAATTAGTACAAATAATGCTACTAGACCGAGTATTTTTTTCATCATCATCCTCCTAATCTGCCACAACTTCTAAACGATTTAAAAACTTGGACACACCTGGATATTTTCTTTCAATATATGCTTTAAGAGCACCCTCCCCATCTAGCTTAATATCCGTTGGTCGCAAACTATCATAAATAGTATCCCTGACTGTATTCCAATCCTTATTTTTCAAGAATTCTCTTTCTCTCTGAGAAGAGTCTTTTTGAAGGTCAGCATAGTAAGAAGATATAGCTTGGTCATAGGATTGCCCCTTCTGCATCCGGCCGATAAGGTTGACCGAGTCCAAATCCGCCTTGTAGTCATCCTCTCCGATACTTGGCTTCATATCATTTGCATTAAAGGTCGTGTCTCCTTCCCAGCCTGAAAGATCCTTGACACGCTCTCTACCGCCATAGAGATCGGATAACTGAACTTGATTAGGATTAAGGTGAGTCGCCATAGTGATGGACTGGTGGGTGAAGTCTGCATGGCCCGCTCCGTTGTTAGAGTAGGCCTTCAGTTTGCTATCCCAAAATTGGTCAAAGTTACCAGAAGTACCATAAACTTTTTCATATTTAGTCTTGGCACTGTTATATTCAAATCTTTTTTCTTTTAACTTTGTTATATTAGCAACTTCACCACCCGCCATCTCATGCTGCAATCTAAGATTATAATACAGTTCTTTGGCCTTTTCTTCTTTTAACCCCAATTCTTGAAAGATTTCAAGAACTGGTTTCAACGTTCTCCATTTTTGGCCTGTCTGCGGATCACTCACAAATTCGTAATAAAAATATTGCCACAATCCACCTGCCGTTTCATTCCACTCAAACCCATCATAGTAGGCCGCACCGACAACTCGTAAAAAGATATAGTCACGGAACTCTTGACTAGAGGTTGGGAACTTCTTGTCTATCCCCTGCTTGATGGTCAAGAGCTGTTGGGCGGTCTCGGCATCAAAGCCGTATTCTGCCATCATAGTCTGGACAAAGGCTTTCTCTTGACGGCTGAGCTTCAAATCCTTTGTATCAGAATAGGCAGTCAGGTAGTTGGCCCAAGTCAGGTCAGATGGGACTTTAAAGACCCCTGTCTTTGCATCCCAACTCGTTTCAATCTGGGCCAGTCCACGACTCAGTTGCACATCGATACTGTCTAGATCATCGAACAGTCCCCCTGAGTAGCTATCATAGGTTCGCAGGTCTCTCAAAATTGTTTCATAGATACGTTTATTAGCTTGGTGACCTCGTATGAGTTCCGTATTATTTCCCTTTTTTTCGCTATCCAGACTCAAGGCGGAGAAGGATTGATTGACTTCATATAAATAGGCAATCATTTGCTCTTCCTGGCGGATTCTATCAAGCAGATCATCCTCGCGCCAACTCTTGCTGTCGACCATCGTTTGGTAGTCTTCTGGTAGTTTCTTGATAGCTTGAGAGAAGGTCTCAGCATAGAGTTGTCCCCCTTTGCTCAGGGGCAGCAAAACACTTGCAAAAAAACTTCTAGCCGAATCATAAGCATCTCCCTTTAGACTCTCCGTATCCTCTGAAAATTTTTGAATAGCTGATTGCAAATCCCGATAGGCCTCCATCTGTGATTGGCACATGGTCGCTACACTCGAACTTTGTAGTTGTGATTGTTCCAAGTACATATCAATGCCCATGTCGTTTCTCCTCCTCTCTTTCTAGTTCTTTGCGTCTTTCATAGTAAACCTCATCCAAGTCTCCCTCTAACCGGAACTTTTCTTTTTTCAAATCATCCATGTGGTAGGTGAGATCCTCAAGGATTTGGTTTTTGAGTTGGTTTCTTTGCAGGAGCGTTTCTTCAAACTGTTCTGCGTATCGACTCTGATAGGCCGCCTCCCACAAATCACTTTGATAACGGTGGCTAGCTCTATCATATCCTTCAAAGATTTCTATCAGTTCTTTGGTGCGGTACTTCTCTTTTCCATTGTCTTCTAGCTGGTACAAAAGTTCTCGCTCTCTTTTCTTCAACTCATCCAACTTGCTCATGTATTACTCCTAAAACCATTTGCAGCAGCCTCATCTAGCGCCTCAAAATCACTCGCTACAGAGTGCAGTCGTTCTGAAGTTAGGGTTACAGCAGCCGAAATCTGACTAGCTAGATTTTGAGCCTTTGTCAGACATTGATGGGCCTTGTTATTTCCTTGAAGAGTCGTTAGGTCATCTTGACTAGCCACAGCGATAGTTGTTAAAGATTGACAAGCATTTCTCAGCTGACTCGCATACATTTGAGCAAGATTTAGATCACTTTTTACTGTTGTCATGACTGTTCTATCCTTTTTCTCAATCCCTAGTGTTAGGTTTACTTCATTTAGCTATATAGGCCTATTATACCATGCTTTATAAAAGGGTCATCATTTTATGCTGATTTATTAACAATTGTGTATTTTTCAACAACCTCTCCCATCCGACTCGACGAAAATAGTAAAAATTGTTACAATGTAGAAAAAGAAAAGAGGTCCTCATGACAAGTATATACGATTTTTCCGTATTAGACCAAGATAATCAGATGATTTCTCTGGATACCTATCGTGGTAACGTTCTCTTGGTTGTCAATACTGCTACGGGCTGTGGTTTAACCCCCCAGTATCAAGGATTACAGGAACTTTATGACCGCTATCACGATCAGGGCTTTGAAATCTTAGATTTCCCTTGCAATCAATTTATGGGGCAAGCTCCGGGTAGCGCAGAGGAAATCAACGCCTTCTGTAGTCTACATTATCAAACTACTTTTCCACGTTTTGCCAAGGTCAAGGTCAACGGCAAGGAAGCAGACCCTCTCTATGTATGGTTGAAAGATCAGAAATCTGGTCCTCTAGGAAAACGAATTGAATGGAATTTCGCTAAATTTCTCATTGGTCGAGATGGGCAAGTCCTTGAGCGCTTTTCCTCCAAAACAGCTCCCCAGAACCTCCAAGAGTCTATTGAAAATCTGCTCTAACCTCTTTTCAATCCGACCTTTCATTTCTAAAACCAAATGAAAGGTCGGATTTTTCTTTAAAAAGTAAATTATTTTCTTTAATTTCTGTTTATTTTTTTAGTTTTTACTCTTGCATTTTTTAAAATAATTTAGTATATTTTTTATATTAAGGATTTTGGCTATTTTAAGGGATAAAATGGCTTTTTAAATTTTTTATCTTAAAATGAAAGCGCTTTATACCGCGGGAGGTTGGATAGAGTAAATAAAAACTGAGATTATTTGTCTCTCGTTTGAGAGCAGAAGTAGATTGTTACCAAGTTCAACTTGGGCTCTGGCAGTAGCTGACTGCCTTGATAAAAACTAGGAGTATATTATGAATCGATACCTCTTTGAAAAAGGGCAAACTTTTAGCATTCGGAAACTGACCGTTGGAGTTGCCTCGGTCATGGTTGGACTAGCATTTTTTGCTTCAGGAACTGCTCTAGCTGATGAAAATCTTCCCGATGGAAAATCAAACCTTGAGAGTAAAATTGAGCAGGTTTCCAATCTAGAAGAAAACAAAGTTGAACCCGAGAAGAAAGAAAATCTCAACCAGCCAGCAGCACAGCAATTAGAAAAAGAAGAAGCTCCTACTGATACAAGTAAGGCTGATCTGCTCCCTGAAGAAATTCACGATCAAGCATATCCTGACACCGACGTCAAACCTCTTAAAACTTCAGCTACTGTCGAAAAGGCTGAAAGTCCTCAAGTTGAATCAAAAAGTATTTTGAAATCAACGGAAGAAGAAAACGCTCAAAAAGATAATCGTGCTATTATTAACGGTGGTTTGGACCTCAAGCATATTCAATACGAGGGGCAACCTGCAACTGCTGCCACTATGGTCTACAGCATTTATAATGGTGGAACTCAACGATACATCGTTTCTGGGTCTGGTATTTTTGTCGCGCCTAACGTTTTCTTGACAGTTGCTCATAACTTTTTAGATAAAGATGGGAACGTTCGTGGTGGAAACTCAGCACGTTTCTACTACAATCTAGGATCCAACGCTCCCGTTAAGAATTCTCAGCCAAATTCAGGAAATACCACACTCTTTCAAGAGAAAGATATCCACTTCTGGAATAAAGAAGAGTTTAGCAAGGGATATCAGAATGACTTGGCAGCAGTTGTAGCGCCTGTCCCTGTACAAATTGCAAGCCCAAATAAAGCAGCAACTTTTGTGCCACTCGCTGAGCATAAGACTTACAAAGCAGGGGATCCTGTCAGCACGATTGGCTATCCAACTGACTCTAGTTCGAAAGAACTCAAGCAACCTATCGTAGCTGGCCAACTCTATAAAGCTGACGGCAAGGTAAAATCCGTTGATCCTTATGATGACAAGGGAGCTACTGGCATCACTTACCAAACAACTTCTGTGTCTGGTTTGTCTGGTGGTGGACTTATCAATGGTGATGGAAAAGTCATCGGCGTACACCAACACGGAACTGTTGACAGCGGTGTCCCTGAGAAAGACCGCTTTGGTGGTGGACTTGTCCTCTCTCCTGAACAACTCAAATGGGTTAAAGAACTCATTGCAAAATATGGTGTCAAGGGCTGGTATCAAGGTGATAATGGCAAACGTTATTACTTTACACCCGAAGGTGAAATGCTTAGAAATAAGACAGCTGTCATCGGAGAAAATCAGTACTCCTTTGATGAGAGCGGTGTCGCTACTCTAGTCAAGGGAATTGATTACGGACGCGTCCTTATCCAGCACGTGGATGAAGCAGGCAATACAGTCAAAGAAAATGATACTTTCTTAGACAAAACAGAAGTGGGAACTGGCTTTGACTATGATTTCAAGAAAGCAATCACTCCAACCGAATTCTACAAGCAAAATCTAGAAAAATATCAAATTGTTTCTATCGATGGTGTAGCAATCAATCAACAACTAAAAGATGAGTGGAACCACAATGTCGTTAGCAAGACAGCTCCTGGAACCCGTGTCATCAAGGTAGTCTATAAAGTCAACAAAGGCTCTTTCAAAGTTTACTACCGTCAAAAAGGAACAACTTCTGAACTAGCTGAGGCGACAGTTGATAACAATGACGGTCAAGAGTACGATGTTTCCTTTGTCAACACCTTCCATGCAAAAGACATTGCTGGATACCGTCCAGTCAAGGCTAGTTTGGAAGCAACCATCCAGCATAAAGGTGTGAATGAAGTCGTCTTTGAATACGAACCAATCGCTGATACATCCAATCCAACGACTGCGACTCCTCCAGTTGCTCATCCAGAAGATAAAGAAACTGAGATTGGCAATCATGGACCTCTTCCAAGCAAGGCCCAACTCGATTACCACAAGGAAGAATTGGCGGCCTTCATTCACTACGGAATGAACACTTATACTAATTCCGAGTGGGGAAATGGAAAAGAAGACCCTCGATACTTCAATCCAACCAACTTGGATACTGACCAGTGGATTCGCACTCTGAAGGAAACGGGCTTCAAACGAACTATTATGGTGGTTAAACACCACGACGGTTTCGTTGCTTACCCATCTAAGTACACCAACCATACCGTAGCTGCTAGCCCATGGAAAGATGGAAAGGGTGACCTTCTCGAAGAAGTTTCCAAGTCTGCTAGCAAGTACGATATGAATATGGGTGTTTACTTGTCACCATGGGATGCCAACCATCCAAAATACCATGTTGCAACCGAAAAAGAATACAACCAATACTATCTCAACCAACTGAAAGAAATCCTTGGAAATTCGAAATACGGAAATAAAGGCAAATTCATCGAAGTTTGGATGGACGGTGCGCGTGGTAGCGGTGCCCAAAAAGTAACCTACACTTTTGATGAATGGTTCAAATACATCAAAGAAGCTGAAGGAGATATCGCCATCTTCTCTGCTCAACCGACAAGCGTTCGCTGGATCGGAAATGAACGTGGTATCGCAGGTGACCCTGTCTGGCATAAAGTCAAAAAGGCCAATATCACAGACGATGTGAAAAACGAATACCTCAACCACGGTGACCCAGATGGTGATATGTACTCTGTAGGGGAAGCCGACGTTTCGATCCGTTCTGGCTGGTTCTACCATGACAATCAACAGCCGAAATCACTCAAAGAGCTGATGGACATCTACTTCAAGTCTGTTGGTCGTGGAACCCCACTCCTTCTCAATATTCCACCAAATAAAGAAGGGAAATTTGCAGATGCGGATGTGGCTCGCTTGAAGGAGTTCAAGGCAACTCTAGACCAAATGTATGCGACTGACTTTGCCAAAGGTGCCACTGTAACAGCAAGTTCTACTCGTCAGAACCACCTCTACAAAGAAAGTCACCTGACTGATGGTAAAGATGATACGAGCTGGGCGCTCTCAAATGATGCTACAACTGGTAGTTTCACAGTCGATTTAGGGCAAAAGAGACGTTTTGACGTTGTCGAACTCAAAGAAGACATCGCCAAAGGTCAACGTATCTCTGGTTTCAAGATTGAAGTTGAAATCAACGGACGCTGGGTGACTTACGGGGAAGGTTCAACGGTTGGTTACCGTCGCTTGATTCAAGGCAAGCCTGTAGAGGCACAAAAAATTCGTGTGACCATCACAGGAGCACAAGCTACACCAATCTTGAACAACTTCTCTGTCTACAAAACGCCAAGTAGTATCGAAAAGACAGACGGCTACCCACTTGGACTTGAATACCACTCAAATACAACAGCGGATACAGCCGGTACAACTTGGTACCATGAATCTGAAGGTGTTCGTGGCACTTCTATGTGGACCAATCAAAAAGACGCCAAAGTAAGCTATACCTTCACAGGAACCAAGGCCTATGTCGTCTCTACAGTCGACCCAGGTCATGGAGAAATGTCCGTCTACGTTGATGGCCAAAAAGTTGCGGATGTGCAAACTAAGAATGCTAGCCGTAAACGTAGTCAAAAAGTCTTTGAAACAGGCGATTTAGCACCTGGCCAACACACTATTACCCTCGTGAACAAAACAGGTGAACCAATTGCTACAGAAGGGATTTACACCCTAAACAATGATAGCAAAGGGATGTTTGAACTCGAGTCTACTAACTACGAAGTCGAAAAAGGAAAGCCAGTCACTGTTAAAATTAGACGTGTTGGTGGAAGCAAGGGAACTGCTACTGTTCGATTCATTACGGAACCTGGAACTGGAGTTCACGGTAAGGTTTACCAAGATACAACTCAAGATGTGACTTTTGAAGATGGAGAAACAGAAAAGACTGTTACCATCCCAACGATTGACTTTACAGAACAAGCCGACTCTGTCTTTGACTTCAAAGCCAAGCTCACTTCTGTTTCTGATGGTGCCTTGCTCGGTTTTGCTACCGATGCAACGATTCAGGTGATGAAGGCTGAATTGCTAATTAAGGATCAAACAAGTTATGATGACCAAGCTAGTCAGTTGGATTACAGTCCTGGCTGGAACCACGAAACCAATTCCGCAGACAAATACCAAAAGACGGAGTCTTGGGCTTCCTTTGGTCGCTTAACTGACGAGCAAAAGAAAAAGACAACTGTAACAGCTTACTTCTACGGTACTGGACTTGACATCAAGGGATTTGTAGATCCAGGTCACGGTATCTACAAGGTCTTCTTAGATGGTAAAGAAGTTCCTTACCAAGATGGCATGGGAAATTCTTCGACTATTGATGGCAAGAAATACTTTAGCGGTCACGCTGCCCAACGCCAAGGCAATCAAACTCTGGTTAGCCTAAAAGGTCTTGATGAAAACTTGCACGCAGTCACCCTTCAACTAGATCCTGATCGAAACGATTTGTCTCGAAACATCGGTATTCAGGTGGATCAATTCATCACTCGTGGTGAAGGAAGCGAACTCTACAGCAAAGAAGAGCTTCTCCAATCCATCACTAAATGGAAGGACGATTTGGCTAACTTTGACCCAACAGGATTGAAAAATACACCTGCTGCACGCCAAGCTTTCCAAGCAAATCTAGACAAATTGAGAAACCAACTCAGCGCTGAAACTGTAGATGCTCAGGATGTTATGTTGACAGTAAGTACTTTGCAAGATATTCTCAGCAAGGACGAAAACTACCAAAAACCTGGCGAAGAACCTAGTCCAGAACAGCCTGCTGAACTGAAACAGCCGGAAATCGAATACAATAAGGCCATGGCTAGCTTGACAGAAGCCATCGAGAAAAAAGTCGGTGAGCTTGGAACTAACAATGAAGCTAAGAAGAAATTAATTGAACTTGCAAACCAAGCAATCGCTGCAATTCAAGAGGCCAAGACTCAAGAAGAAGTTAATAAAGCGCTAGAATCCGCTCTTGAACAAATTAACAAGCTTGAAGCAGCTAAGCCTGAGAAACCAGCTGAACCAGAGAAACCAGCTGAACCAGAGAAACCAGCTGAACCAGAGAAACCGGCTGAACCAGAGAAACCAGCTGAGCCTGAGAAACCAGCTGAGCCTGAGAAACCAGCTGAGCCTGAGAAACCAGCTGAACCTGAGAAACCAGCTGAACCTGAGAAACCAGCTGAACCTGAAAAACCAGCTGAACCTGAGAAACCAGCTGAACCAGAGAAACCAGCTGAACCAGAGAAACCAGCTGAACCAGAGAAACCAGCTGAACCAGAGAAACCAGCTGAGCCTGAGAAACCAGCTGAACCTGAGAAACCAGCTGAACCTGAAAAACCAGCTGAACCAGAGAAACCAGCTGAACCGGAGAAACCAGCTGAGCCAGAGAAACCAGCTGAACCTGAAAAACCAGCTGAACCTGAGAAACCAGCTGAACCGGAGAAACCAGCTCAACCTGAGAAACCAGCTGAACCTGAAAAACCAGCTGAACCAGAAAAACCAGCTGAACCAGAAAAACCAGCTGAACCGGAGAAACCAGCTGACCCTGAAAAACCAGCTGAGCCTGAGAAACCAGCTCAACCGGAGAAACCAGCTCAACCTGAAAAACCAGCTCAACCTGAAAAACCAGCTCCAGTAGTAACAGATAATTCACCAACAAAAGATGAGAAAGCTCCTGTTGCAAGAAACAGTAAACAAGAAAAGGAAAACCAACTCCCAGAAACTGGGGAACAAGAAGGAAACACCTTCCTCTTCTTGGCAGCAATTACTTCGGTCTTGTCTCTCATCATCTTCAAAAAGAATTTTAAAGACTAAAAAAATCTTTGATTGATTCTTTTCTATCATTCTAGTTCCCCCGTAGAGAAGACCATCTGGTCTTCTCTTTTTAGGCTCTTTGTCAACTGTAGTAGATTGAAGTCAGCTAACACCTGGGGAGGACGATTGCTGTCTTCTCCATTTTTATATTCAGAGCAATGAAAATTCGTTTCTTAAAGTTGTCAAAGTTAGGGAAACCAAGGCATTGTGTTTGATGAGTTTAATGAGATTATTGGTTGCTTCCAATTTGGCGTTGGAATAGGGTAATTGAAGGGCGTTGATAATCTTGTCTTTATTCTTAAGGAGGGTTTTAAAGATAGTTTGAAATAGAGGATAAACCTGCTTGAGATTATCTTCAATGATTCCGAAAAAATTCTCAGAATCCTTGTTTTGAAAGTAAAAAAGCAAGAGCTGATAGAGAACATAATGTTTCTTCAAGTCTTCTGAGTAGCTCAAGAGTTTGCCTAAGATTTCTTTATTGGTCAAGTGTATGTAAAAAGTAGAAGTATAAAATCGCTTAGCTTCCGACTATCTTATGGGATGAGCTTCCAGTAGCGCTTGATAACCTTGTATTCGTGAGATTTTCGGTTAAATTGATTCATAATTTGCACACGAACTCGACTCGTGGCATGGCTTAAGTGTTGGACAATGAGAAAGCAATCAAGAACGATTTTAGCGTTTGGGAGTGATACAGTCTGAACCTAGAAATTCGAAAGCGAAGTTGTCTAGCAAAGTCATAGTAAGGACTGAATAGAACCATTGTAATGATTTTCACCCAACAGCGGATGATGATGAAGTAACTTAGCAATTTGAGAAAAATTTAGGCCTTGCATATGGTAAATGAGAATACTTTCACGCTCATCTAGGGTAAAATGATGGGAGCTCATAAGATTTCCTTTCGTAACTAGTTCGTTCAATTCTATTTTACTAGAAAATCTTATGAGTTTTTATTGTGCACTGAATATTGTATATTCAAGGGACAAAGTGTACTGGACTTGGGAGGTTAAGTTGAAATAATTCTATTCACTGCAGAAGTTTTTGTCTTACTTCATATACTGCCTCTCTGTAGTAGTCGAAAAAATCGGCTAGAGCGCCATTTTGCTGATAAAAATGTTGAAGTTTCTGTATGAATTTATAGAAAATAGGGCAGAACTATCTGACAAGTGCAAGCTGGTCAGATTTGTGGTAAAATAGATAAGATATGACAAAAGAATTTCATCATGTAACGGTCTTGCTTCATGAAACGATTGATATGCTTGACGTGAAACCTGACGGTATCTACGTTGATGCGACCTTGGGCGGAGCGGGCCATAGCGAATATTTATTAAGTAAATTGAGCGAAAAAGGGCATCTCTATGCCTTTGACCAGGACCAGAATGCCATTGACAATGCGCAAAAACGTTTGGCACCCTATATCGAAAAGGGGATGGTAACCTTTATCAAGGATAACTTCCGTCATTTGCAGGCACGTTTGCAGGAGGCTGGTGTCCAGGAAATTGATGGAATTTGTTATGACTTGGGAGTGTCCAGTCCTCAGCTAGATCAGCGTGAGCGTGGTTTTTCATATAAAAAAGATGCGCCACTGGATATGCGCATGAATCAGGAAGCTAGTCTGACGGCCTATGAGGTGGTCAATCATTATGACTATCATGACTTGGTTCGGATCTTTTTCAAGTATGGCGAAGATAAGTTTTCTAAACAGATTGCCCGCAAGATTGAGCAAGCGCGTGAAGTGAAACCAATCGAGACGACGACTGAGCTGACAGAGATTATCAAGTCTGCCAAGCCTGCCAAGGAGCTCAAGAAGAAGGGGCACCCTGCCAAGCAGATTTTTCAGGCTATCCGAATCGAAGTCAATGACGAGCTGGGAGCGGCAGATGAGTCCATCCAGCAGGCCATGGACATGCTGGCTCTGGATGGTAGAATCTCAGTCATTACTTTCCATTCTTTGGAAGACCGCTTGACCAAACAACTGTTCAAGGAAGCTTCAACAGTGGAAGTTCCGAAAGGCTTGCCCTTCATTCCAGACGATCTTAAGCCTAAGATGGAATTGGTATCCCGTAAGCCAATCTTGCCAAGTGCAGAAGAGCTAGAAGCCAACAACCGTTCGCATTCAGCCAAGTTGCGCGTGGCTAGAAAAATTCACAAGTAAGAGGAAAAACATGGCAGAAAGAATCGAAAAAACAAGCCAGTTATTGCAAACGAAGTTTAAAGGTTTTTCACGTGTGGAAAAGGCCTTCTATGTTTCGATTGCTGCAACAATGATTATCCTAGCAATTAGCGTTGTGTTTATGCAAACCAAGCTATTACAAGTTCAGAATGAATTGACCAAGGTCAATGCTCAAATCGAAGAAAAGAAAACAGAGCTTGACGATGCCAAGCAAGAGGTCAATGAATTAATTCGTTCAGAACGTTTGAAAGAAATTGCAAATTCTAAGGATTTGCAGCTGAATAACGAAAATATCCGAGCAGCGGAGTAAGATATGAGACAGTGGAAAGAAAAAATCATCCGTTATGCCGTTCGTAATCGCAAATCTCCAGAAGAAAACCGCCGAAGAGTAGGGAAAAGCCTGAGTTTATTGGCTGTCATACTCTTCGCTGTCTTTTTGGTTAACTTTGCGGTTATTATCGGAACGGGTAGTAAATTTGGTAAGGACTTGGTCCAAGAGGCCAAAAAGGTTCACCAAACAACCAAGACCATCCCAGCCAAACGGGGAACCATCTACGATCGAAATGGTGTTCCCATTGCTGAAGATGCGACTTCATATAATATCTATGCTGTTATTGACAAGTCCTACAAGTCAGCAACAGGTAAAATCCTCTATGTAGAGGATTCTCAATTTAATAAGGTGGCTGAAATTTTCCATAAATACCTAGATATGGAAGAGTCTTATGTCAAAGAGCAGCTTTCTCAGCCAGATTTAAAACAGGTATCCTTTGGTACTAAGGGAAATGGGATTACCTATGCTAATATGATGGCTATTAAAAATGACCTCAAAACTGCTGGTGTCGAGGGGGTTGACTTTACAACTAGCCCTAATCGCAGTTATCCCAATGGACAGTTTGCTTCTTCCTTTATTGGACTCGCACAACTCCATGAAAATGAGGATGGCACTAAACGCTTAATTGGGACATCAGGGATGGAAAGCTCCTTGAATAATATCCTTGCAGGGACTGATGGAATCATTACTTATGAAAAGGATCCCTTGGGAAATATTGTTCCAGGAACAGAACAAGCCTCGCAACAAACGGTAGATGGAAAAGATGTCTACACGACTATTTCCAGTCCTTTGCAGTCCTTTATGGAAACCCAGATGGATCTCTTCCAAGAAAAGGTAAAAGGCAAGTACATGACGGCTACCTTGGTTAGCGCCAAGACTGGGGAAATCCTCGCTACGACTCAAAGGCCGACCTTCAATGCAGATACCAAGGATGGCATTACAAAAGATTTTGTCTGGCGTGATATCCTTTATCAAAGCAACTATGAGCCAGGATCTACTATGAAGGTGATGATGTTGGCTTCAGCCATTGATAACAACACCTTCCCAGGAGGGGAATATTTCAATAGTAGTGAATTGAAAATAGCAGATGCGACCATTCGAGACTGGGATGTCAATGAAGGTTTGACTAGTGGTGGCACCATGACCTTCTCTCAAGGATTTGCCCACTCAAGTAATATCGGAATGACCTTGCTTGAGCAAAAGATGGGAGATGCAACCTGGCTGGACTACCTCAACCGTTTCAAATTTGGGGTACCGACCCGTTTTGGTTTGACAGATGAGTACACAGGTCAATTACCTGCTGATAACATTGTCAATATTGCCATGAGTTCATTTGGACAAGGGATATCTGTCACCCAAACCCAGATGCTTCGGGCCTTTACAGCTATTGCTAATGATGGGGTTATGTTGGAGCCGAAATTCATCAGTGCCCTCTATGATCCAAATGACCAGTCTGTCCGTAAGTCTCAAAAGGAAATCGTCGGAAATCCCGTCTCAAAAGCGGCAGCATCGTCAACGCGAGACCACATGGTCATGGTAGGTACAGACCCTGTTTATGGAACTATGTACAATCATAGTACAGGAAAAGCAACTGTCAATGTCCCAGGTCAGAATGTTGCCCTAAAATCAGGGACAGCGCAGATTGCAGATGAGAAAAATGGCGGCTATCTTACCGGTTCAACCAACTATATCTTCTCTGTTGTGTCGATGCATCCTGCAGAAAATCCTGACTTTATCCTCTATGTGACGGTGCAGCAACCAGAGCATTATTCGGGTATTCAACTTGGGGAGTTTGCCAATCCAATCCTTGAGCGAGCTTCTGCCATGAAAGAATCTCTCAATCTTCAGTCAACTGCCAAGAACTTGGATCAGATCAGCAAGACGACAAGCTATGCTATGCCTGCCATCAAGGACTTTACCCCAGGTGATCTAGCAGAAGAATTGCGCCGAAACCTTGTCCAACCAATCGTTATCGGAACAGGAACCAAGATCAAGGATCTCTCGGTTTCTGAAGGAGATAATTTGGAAGCCAATCAGCAGATCTTGATCCTGTCTGATAAGGTCGAAGAAATGCCTGATATGTATGGCTGGACAGATGAAAATGTGCAAATATTTGCCAAATGGCTGAATATAGAAGTCGAGTGGGAAGGTAGCGGTAAGACAGTCAAGAAACAAAGTGTCCGTGCCAACACAGCCCTCAAAGACATTAAAAAAATGAAAGTAACTTTAGGAGATTAAGATGATTAGTTCCATTAGTGCTGGAATTCTAGCCTTTCTATTGACCTTGCTTGGCATTCCAGCCTTTATCCGATTTTATCGAAAAGCGCAGATTACGGGTCAGCAGATGCACGAGGATGTCAAGCAACACCAAGCTAAAGCTGGGACTCCAACCATGGGAGGTCTTGTCTTCCTTATCGTTGCAGTAGTTGTGAGCTTTCTGGTCGCTCTCTTTAGCCAACAATTGACCAACAATGTAGGCATGATTTTGTTTATCTTGGTTTTGTATGGTTTGGTAGGTTTTTTGGATGATTTCCTCAAGGTCTTTCGTAAGATTAACGAAGGCTTGAATCCTAAGCAAAAGCTTGCTCTCCAGCTCCTTGGAGGAGTGATTTTCTACCTCTTTTATGAGCGTGGTGGCGATATGCTTTCAGTTTTTGGCTATCCTCTTCATTTGGGTATTTTCTATATTTTCTTTGCCCTCTTCTGGCTAGTTGGCTTTTCAAATGCGGTGAATCTGACTGACGGGATTGACGGCTTAGCGAGTATTTCAGTGGTGATTAGCTTGTCGGCCTATGGTGTGATTGCTTATATGCAAAATCAACTGGATATTCTTCTTGTGATTCTTGCCATGATTGGTGGTTTGCTAGGTTTCTTCGTCTTTAACCACAAACCTGCCAAGGTCTTCATGGGAGATGTGGGAAGTTTGGCTCTTGGTGGGATGCTAGCAGCTATTTCTATGGCTCTCCACCAAGAATGGACCCTTTTGTTGATTGGGATTATCTATGTCTTTGAGACAAGCTCTGTTATGATGCAGGTTACCTACTTCAAACTTAGTGGTGGGAAGCGTATCTTCCGTATGACGCCTGTCCATCACCATTTTGAGCTTGGAGGATTCTCAGGCAAGGGCAATCCTTGGAGCGAGTGGAAGGTTGACTTCTTCTTTTGGGGAGTTGGCCTTCTAGCAAGTCTCTTGACCTTAGCTTTTTTATACCTACTGTAAAAAATAGAGAGTGCTCTTGCATTGAGTAAAGTTTTCCATGATAAAACGCATAGTATCAAGGTTTTTGAATGCCTGATAGTATGCGTTTTTAATATTTCTAAAATAAAATCTCCCCTTATCTAGATATTCCAACATAAGTAACACTTGAAATTCAATCGTTTCAGATATTCAGGAACATCTTAGGGATTTGAGTTCAAAGTTTAAATATGGAAGTTCTTGGATTGTTGAAATGATAGATTTATTTTTCTCAAAGACCTAGTACTAACACACAAAAGGCTCCCTTGTTGCTAAGGGAGCCTTTCTGTATGTCCTAATGAAGCAGATAATTTTACCTAGTCTCTTCTTAAGAATTGATCTAAATAGTAATTGAAGTAGGTTTTGCGACCTGTAATCACGACCGCTCGCCCCTCAATACCATAACGCAATTTCTCAGCCTGTTCATCCGTTAAGCTCGTTTCAGCTTCTACTTTAAAGAAGTTGCCTTTTTCGGTCTTTGTCGCATTGCTGTCAATATTAGAAATGGTAGACGTGAGAACAAATTCCTTATTGTTTTCATCCAAGGCAGTGAAACG
This sequence comes from Streptococcus oralis, assembly GCF_004127215.1. Classification (GTDB taxonomy): domain Bacteria; phylum Bacillota; class Bacilli; order Lactobacillales; family Streptococcaceae; genus Streptococcus; species Streptococcus oralis_BD. The sequence continues at coordinate 94,592 of NZ_QEWJ01000008.1, forward strand.
GATGGTCTCTCCCTGTTTAAGGCTAGAGACATCTTTTGAAGTCACATAAGTTGTGATGGTTACCTTCTTTTCTGTCG
>NZ_QEWJ01000090.1 GCF_004127215.1 Streptococcus oralis
CTGCTGTACCGGATGGGACCGGACCAGTGCCGGATGATCATGATCGATCCCAAGATGCTCGAATTGAGCATTTACGACGGCATCCCGCACCTGCTCGCCCCGGTCGTGACCGACCCGCCCAAGGCGATCCGGGCGCTGAAATGGGCGGTCGAGCAGATGGAGGAGCGCTATCGGATGATGGCCAGCCTCGGCGTGCGGGCGCTCAAGAGCTTCAACGAGAAGGTGCTCGAGGCCAAGGCGCGGGGCACCAAGCTCGGGCGCAAGGTGCAGACCGGTTACGACGCCGATTCGGGTCAGCCGGTCTACGAGACCGAAGAGCTGGATTACGAAGTCCTGCCGCAGATCGTGGTGGTGGTCGACGAGCTCGCCGACCTGATGATGACCGCCGGCAAGGAAGTCGAATTCCTGATCCAGCGGTTGGCTCAGAA
>NZ_QEWJ01000091.1 GCF_004127215.1 Streptococcus oralis
GTTCATCATTGCGATCTCGCTGGTTGCCGTGATCTACATCGGTCTGGTGGCGCTGGTGCAGGCCGACATGAAGAAGCTGGTCGCGTATTCGTCGATCGCGCACATGGGCTTCGTCACGCTGGGTTTCTTCATCTTCAACGAAATCGGCGTTGAGGGCGGTATCGTCCAGATGATCTCGCACGGCTTTATCTCAGGCGCAATGTTTCTGTGTATTGGCGTGTTGTATGACCGCGTGCATTCGCGTCAGATTGCCGATTACGGCGGTGTGGTGAACACCATGCCGAAGTTCGCGGCGCTGTCAGTGTTCTTTGCCATGGCCAACTGCGGCTTGCCGGCGACCTCGGGTTTCGTTGGCGAATTCATGGTGATCCTGGGTTCGGTCAAGTTCAATTTCTGGATTGGTCTGCTGGCCGCCACGGCACTGATC
>NZ_QEWJ01000092.1 GCF_004127215.1 Streptococcus oralis
ATCTTCGGCAATCACCTGCGCTGAACCGGCGCGTTTGTTCGCAGATTGGGTATCGAAGAGGATAATTTTATAACCGGCCTGGAGGCAGGCTTTTTCGATTTGTTCAACCAGCGTGGCGAAGTAGGGGTTGGTAATATCGGAAACCACCACGGCAAGGGTCATGCTCTTGCGGGAAATCATGCTGCGCGCCATCAGGTTGGGGCTGAAGTGGTGCTCGTCGATGACCTTTTGTACTTTGGTTCGGGTTTTATCCGAGACCCAGCTGTTGTTGTTGAGCACCCGGGAAACGGTGGCGATAGAGACATTAGCCAGTTCAGCAATGTCTTTGATAGTGAGGTTTTTTTTCATCAGCCACCCAGGTCCTTTTGTCGACGGTAACCCAGGTAATGGTACATCACTTTGGCGGGAGGGTGAACGCTCTGTACCC
>NZ_QEWJ01000093.1 GCF_004127215.1 Streptococcus oralis
CGATATAATTTTGATCCACCCCGACGGTCTCCGCCATGGCAAAGACAAATTCTTCTCCTTCTCGTACGTACGTCCTCTATTAATCCATGGATGTAGTGAAGATTTACATACCCGGGCCGAGCCGAGCCTTGAGTCGAGCCTTTAATTATGCAACAGCCTACAGTCTTACTAGTTCATGCAACTTTCACAGCCCCTTCTCGCTTGCGATCTTCTCCCTTGGTCCGGCTGAACGATGTTAGCACGTTGTGGTTACTACGATAGATCGCTTGGCGTAGATCTTGTAAATCCATCTCAAGGACATGCAGCCTTGTCTTGGCGTTGTATGGCGAAGCGAATACTGTTTAGATCTGCCTTTCACTAGTCAACGCCTTCCCCATTGAAGACGATTGGTGATTTTCCTGAATCATGCCTGCATAGTGTTACATC
>NZ_QEWJ01000094.1 GCF_004127215.1 Streptococcus oralis
CTTGCTTTGTGTGCAAGTGGTAAACCAGGCACGATATCACCAATTGCGTAGATGTTTTTAATAGAAGTACGGCTTTGTTTGTCTACTTCTAATAATCCACGATCAGCAAATTTAAGACCTAATTCTTCTAAGCCTAATTCGTCTGTATTTGGACGACGACCTACAGTTACTAATACATAATCAGCTTCAATTGTTTTTTCTTCACCTTTAGCTTCGTAAGTAACTTTAACACCGTTTTCAGTTTCTTCAGCGTTTTTAGCCATAGCTTCAGTGATAATTTCAACGCCTTTTTCTTTCATACCTTTTTTAACAGGTTGAACCATTTGTTTTCGAAACCACCAAGAATTTCTTTAGCACCTTCTAAAATTGTAACTTCAGAACCGAAGTTAGCAAATGCAGTACCAAGTTCTGAACCAATATAACCG
>NZ_QEWJ01000095.1 GCF_004127215.1 Streptococcus oralis
CGCCCAGGCTGCGCACCAGATGGCGACCTGCGCGCTGAACAATATTCTGGCGCAGATGAAGGGTAAAGAGCTGAAGTCATACAGCTATAAAGATCACGGTTCTCTGGTGTCGTTGTCCAACTATTCTACCGTTGGTAGCCTGATGGGTAACCTGATGCGCGGTTCGATGATGATCGAAGGGCGTATTGCACGTATGGTCTACATCTCGCTGTACCGCATGCACCAGATTGCGCTGCACGGCTACTGCAAAACCGGGCTGATGATGCTGGTGGCAGCATTAACCGCGTGATTCGTCCGCGCCTGAAACTGCACTAATCCCCGCGATTCCCGGCGGCGCGTCTGCGCTGCCGGCTTTACCTCCCCCCTTCAGAATTCTCTGAAACCGCTGTTTTCCCAAACAAAACTCTGTTTTTAGGCTTCTGTCT
>NZ_QEWJ01000096.1 GCF_004127215.1 Streptococcus oralis
GTTCTAAAGGATGCCGTGACCTTTAGAAAATTATTTCTCCCTGCATCCAAAACAGTTAGTTGTCAGTGATAATTATGAAATCGGCAGATGCAGCCTGTGAAAGCGTGAACTAGGGAAGAGAAAGTAGAAGTCTGCCGTGACTGAGAGAAATTAGATGAGAGGTGCCCCAGGTGTCAGGGTGTGAGCATTCTGGCTGATTTCAGTGTGAGAGAAAACAAAAGGGTTAATAAAATAAATACTAAAGAGAGAGAAGGCATCTTAGTGGTTAAAAAGGAAAATAAGAGAAAACAAAAGAAACTGCATTCTGACTTAGGAAAGTCCCAAGTCAGTGGCTATCAAATGCTTTTATTGACAGAGCCCAGTATTTCTAGTGAATTCCACCATGGGACAAGCAGTGAAGAGCAACTCTTTATTAGGATAAATT
>NZ_QEWJ01000097.1 GCF_004127215.1 Streptococcus oralis
GATCTCATACAGTATCTGATAACAAAGAGAAAAAACGGTTTCGATTAAAAATGCCTGGTGCATTTACAATATTATTTATTTTAACCATTATTGCAGTGTTAGCAACTTGGATTGTGCCAGCAGGTGCGTATTCTAAGCTTTCTTATCATGCAGGAGCGCATGAATTTAAGATTGTCGATGCACATAATAAAACAACGACAGTCCCAGGGACACAAGATCAACTTGACAAATTAGGTGTCAAGATTGATGTGAACCAATTTAAATCAGGTGCTATCAATAAACCGATATCGATTCCTGGAACTTACGAGCGCTTGAAACAAAAGCCAGCGGGTCCCGATCAAATTACGACAAGTATGGTAAATGGAACGATTGAAGCTGTCGATGTCATGGTATTTATTCTTGTGCTTGGTGGTTTAATAGGCGT
>NZ_QEWJ01000098.1 GCF_004127215.1 Streptococcus oralis
GTGATATCCACACCGATTAATTCATCTTCATCACGTAAGTTCAAGGCGATGATACCGCTTGAACGTGGGCGGCTGAATTCGGTTAGTGCAATTTTCTTCACAATACCACCAGCGGTTGCCATGATGACGAATTTATCTTCTTCATAAGCAGAGATTGGCAAGATTGCGGTAATACGCTCGTTTTCTTGTAACGGTAGAATATTTACAATTGGACGACCACGAGCACCACGGCTAGCTTGTGGTAATTGATAGACTTTCAACCAATATAAGCGACCACGACTAGAGAAGCAGAGAATCGTATCGTGAGTATTCGCCACTAAGAGTTTTTCGATGAAGTCTTCATCTTTCATCTTCGTTGCAGATTTACCTTTACCACCACGACGTTGTGCTTCGTAGTCGGTAAGCGGTTGATATTTCACATAAC
>NZ_QEWJ01000099.1 GCF_004127215.1 Streptococcus oralis
AAAAAAAGCTACTTTATTGCCCCACCTGCAATGAAAAAAGTGATACACGGTGACAAAATCAAAGCCACCATTGAAAAGCAAGGCGATAAAGAGCAAGCTGAACCTGAAGAATTAATTGAGCCAATGCTCACGCGCTTTATTGCCAAAGTGCGGTTCAATAAAGACAAGAAATTGCAAGTTTTGGTTGATCATCCAAGTATCAATCAACCCATTGGGGCACAGCAAGCTAAATCCGTAAAAGAAGAATTACAAGAAGGCGACTGGGTCGTCGCAAATTTGAAAACGCACCCATTACGTGATGATCGCTTTTTCTATGCCACCATCAATCAATTTATCTGCCGTGCTGATGATGAATTAGCCCCTTGGTGGGTGACATTAGCACGTCATGAGCAATCTCGCCATCCGGTGCAAGGTGCTGAAA
>NZ_QEWJ01000009.1 GCF_004127215.1 Streptococcus oralis
CGACAGAAAAGAAGGTAACCATCACAACTTATGTGACTTCAAAAGATGTCTCTAGCCTTAAACAGGGAGAGACCATCCGTTTCACTGCCTTGGATGAAAACAATAAGGAATTTGTTCTCACGTCTACTATTTCTAATATTGACAGCAATGCGACAAAGACCGAAAAAGGCAACTTCTTTAAAGTAGAGGCTGAAACGAGCTTAACGGATGAACAGGCTGAGAAATTGCGTTATGGTATTGAGGGACGAGCGGTCGTGATTACAGGTCGCAAAACCTATTTCAATTACTATTTAGATCAATTCTTAAGAAGAGATTAGGTAAAATCATCTGCTTCACTAAGATATATAGAAAGGCTCCCTTAGCAACAAGGGGGCCTTTTGTGTGTTAGTACTGGATTGAGAACTACTAGTCTTTTCAGTCAATGTCAATCAAACACAAGATTAGTAACTTTGGAAGCTAAAAAAAGAAGTTCCTAAAACTTCTCTTTTATAAAATATGGGCACTCCTATTTTCTTAAATCTTTAAGAATCGACGCATCGAAATTCCTGAACCGAGCGAACCGATGAAAATACCGATTACAAACAAGAGGAGGGTCATTAAAGGAATAAATACATCTGGAGCAATCATGGATAGATTTTGTCCTACTAATGATTTATTGACAGATTGGTAAACCATATTGTAGACAAAAAATACAAGGACTGAAGGAATAGCTGCACCAAATAAACCGATAAAGGCACCTTCAAGTAAGAATGGTCCTCTAATGTAGCCATTTTTAGCCCCTACTAGACGCATGATTTGAATTTCACGGCTACGCGAAATAATGGTGATACGGATAGTATTGGAAATGAGGAAGACTGCAATAAAAATCAAGAGTCCTGCAATAACCAATCCCCAAACACGGATAAAGGAAGCTAGTTCGAAAAGTCGTTGAGTGTTGGCTCCACCATCTTGAACCTCTGATACTCCCTCTATTTTCTTAGCTTCTTCAGCTACCGTTTTAACATCACTCGGAGAATTTGTATCAACGATATAGGCATCATAGAGAGGATTTGCGTCCCCTTCAAAGACCTTCCAGTCATCCCCCATCGTTTCAGTCAATTTTTGGTATTGCTCTTCTTTACTTGAGAAGGTAACACTTTTTACAGCAGGCATAGCTTTCAAAGCGTCATAGACCTTGTGGTAGTCATTATTGGTAACCGTCTGACCTTCTTTTTCAATCGTTTCACTGTTATCTGCCACATCCTTACGAATGTAAACCATGACACGAACATTGTTTTCAATATCGGTAGCCAGTTTAGCTGTATTAAAAATTACGGACGCAAACAGGGCAACGAGCGTCAAGGTAATCATAACCGAACTCACTGCTGCTACTGTCATCCAGCCATTTCGCTTTAAACTTTTTAATGATTCAAATAAATGGCGAAAAAATCTACTAATCATCGTATCCATATTCTCCTTTTGCTTCGTCACGAACGACACGGCCATTTTCAATGGCAATGACACGGTGGCGCAAGGTATTTACAATCTGGCTATTATGGGTAGCCATCAATACTGTAGTACCTTGGAGATTGATGCGTTCCAACAGATTCATAATTTCCCAAGAATTATCTGGGTCCAAGTTTCCTGTCGGCTCATCAGCAATCAAGACTTTCGGATTGTTGACAATCGCACGAGCAATTGCAATCCGTTGCTGCTCTCCACCTGAAAGTTCATTAGGGAATGAACGAACCTTATGTTTCAAACCAACTAGGTCCAAAACTTCCATAACACGTTTTTTGATATTACGGCGGTTCTCACCGATTACTTCCATTGCATAGGCAATATTTTCATAAACAGTTTTCTTCGGTAAGAGTTTGTAATCCTGGAAAACAACTCCAACATTCCGACGTAAGAGAGGAATGTCTCTCTTTTTGATTTTAACTAGATTAAAACCTGCTACTGTTAAACTGCCTTTTTCAACTTTGACCTCGCGATACAAAGATCTAATAAAAGTAGATTTCCCTGCTCCAGAAGGTCCTACGATGTAGGCAAATTCTCCCGGCTCAATGGTGACAGTGACGCCACGCAGAGCAGTAGTTCCGTTATCATATTTTTTGACAACATCTCGCATTTCAATGATTGACATGTGAGTTCCTTTCTATCTTAGCTGATTCTCCATTTGAGATAGGCATCGATGAAACCATCTAGATCTCCATCCATAACCTTATCTACTTGGGCAACTTCAAAGCTCGTACGGTGATCTTTGACCATAGTATAAGGTGTAAAGACATAAGAACGAATCTGACTTCCCCAAGTGATTTCTTTTTTCTCACCTTTGAGGGAATTGACTTCTGCTGCTTTCTTTTCTTGCTCCATTTGATAGAGCTTAGCTTGCAACATCTTCATAGCACGATCTCTATTTCCATACTGGGTACGATCGACTGTCGATTGAACGACTGTCCCCGTAGGAATGTGTGTCAAACGCACGCCAGTTGAAACTTTATTGACGTTCTGTCCACCAGCACCGCCTGAACGGAAGGTGTCCATTTTGATATCATCTTCACGAATCTCCACTTCAACGGTATCATCCAACTCAGGCATAACCTCTACGGATGTAAATGAAGTATGGCGACGTTTGGCTGAGTCAAATGGTGAAATACGGACCAAACGGTGAACACCCATTTCCGACTTGAGAAGGCCATATGCATTTGGACCTTCAAACGACAAGGTCACCGACTTGATACCAGCTTCATCACCTGCTTGATAATCCAATACTTCCACTTTAAAACCTTTGGCATTTCCATAACGAGTATACATACGGAGCAACATATCGCCCCAGTCCTGAGCCTCAGTCCCGCCTGAACCTGGATGGATTTCCAAGATTGCATTATTATGGTCATAAGGTTCTGACAAGAGAAGTGTCATTTCGTAACTGGTCATCATCTTATCCAGTTCTGTCAACTGTTCAACCAGTTCATCACGTACAGACTCGTCTTCTACTAAAAAGTCCAATAAAATTTCAACTTCATCCTGCAACTCTTCCATCTTACGGAAGGTGTTGTAGGTGTTTTTTAATTCATTTAATTCTTGCGACGTTCTTTGGGCCGCGATATTATCGTTCCAAAAATCAGGTTCTGTCATCTTGTTTTCCAAAATGGCAATCTCTTCCTCTAAGCCTTCGAGGTCAAAGAGACCCCCTGAAAGAAGCTAATTTTTCACGATTTGCGTCAATTTTTTGACGAATTTCTGAAATGTCCATAAATACTCCTTTATCACATCGTTCCATTATACCACATTCTCTCATTTCTTTCCATATTTTGCTTGATATTTCAATTTGTATACAAAAAAGAGGGCTTCCACCCTCCATATTTATAGCTTTTTAGCAGATGTTCGAGCAATTTCCTCTACTTGGATACCTTGCGCTTCAAATTTCTCCTTCAGGGCAGTTAAATCAATCGTTCCATCAATTTGAACCTCAATCACGACCTTACCATCCTTGCGAGGAATATTAACTGTATGTGAAATATTCAAATTTTCCTCAGCAATCAAGGTCACAATCTTGCCCAAAACCCCGACTTCATTTTCCGTAATAAACCGAACACGAATCCCTTCCTCGCCGTAGCCAGCAATTTCTAAAAAAGCCTGGAAAACATCACGATCCGTGATAACTCCATACACCTGCTGGTTATCCACAACTGGAAGAATACCGATTTTATTTTTCAGCATGAGATAGGTCGCATCCTCTAGACTAGCATAACCTGAGACTGTTATAACATCGCGAATCATGACGTCTTTGACTTTGGTCTTATTGAGAAGATAATTCATCTCATAGATGGAGAGACTGGTTGCCTTAGACGGACTCGCCTCTGCAATGGTTCCTTCTGTTACAAGACCAACCAATTGATCATTTTCGATAACAGGTAAACGGTGCAAGCCTTGCTCGCGCATCAAATCTGCTGCATGTGCTACAGTCGTATCTGGACTGATATAAACTACCTTGCGGGTCATAAAATCTTTAACTGCCATGAGACTTCTCCTTCTTTATTGCTACTATAATTATACACTTTCTTACAAAAACTATCAAACGCTTTCATTTCTTTTTCAAGATTTTGTAACATTCAATCACAAAAAAAGAGAGAAACAGCCTTCTCTCTTAAACTTAAATCGTAACGGAATCTCGATCCTTGATCATATAGCGTTTTAAAGGAGTTAAGCTAGCTAGCCAGTACAATAAACCACCAAAGATTGCAGTAAAGCCACTACCAGTTGTGAGCAGGAACACAGGACTCTGGATATGCTTTGTTATAGGATTGTAAACAAATAGTACTGCAACTAACAAGGAAATGAGTACACAAGATAATCCCACCAGGTTAAAGCCATTTGTAAACTCATAGGCGTCATGTCCTTCAAGGAAATAGGCTGAATGCAAATCGAGTTTTCGTTTTCTTAAGATAAAGTAATCAACAACGATCATTCCGATAATGGGGCCTTGAATATAGGCAGCCAGCGAGATGAAAGAACCAAAGTATTCATCCACTCCTCCCCAAATCGTAAGTAGGCTCACGTAAACCATGGCAATCCAAACCATTAGTTTATAGCTTACTTTTGGCATCCCGCTTTTTACAATCATACAGTTCACGTACGATCCTGTACCCTGGGTTCCAATATTAGCAAAAGCTACCAGTAGTAAACTTAAAAGCGCAAAGGCTGGTGTGCTTAGAGTTGAAAGCATGGTTGTTGGGTCACTTTCATAGACACCTGTTTTGACAAACATAGCCAAAGCCATCACCCCACCTGTCGCAGCAAAGAATGGCGCAACAACCCCGTATGACAAGGCTGTAGCCCAATAGCCACTACGTTCTGATTTTGCCAAACGTGGTAAGACAAAGGCTTGTGTAGACCAAGAAAAGGCTACGGCCACATTTCCTTCCCCTGACATCATAAAACGTTCAATCGGTGTCAAATTTTCTTGGATGGCAGGTTGGACATTCATAATATCCCTAATCGGAACCGCAACAAAACAGATCCCAACGATGATTAGCCCGACAAATAACAAGGCTACCACTAGAAAGCGATTAGTGCCTTTAATCACCTCTGGGCCCCCAAGAGCAATCAGCGTTCCAAGGAGAACACAAAGGGTGCCTAGAATCGGTGCCCATACTCCCTTGTCCAAACCAAGTCCAAAATTATTTGCCAAATGAATCATGGAGCTGGCAAAAAGATTGGCGGTAACAGCATACCAACCAAAATTTGCCAGACTAATCACGGTTGATAGAACGGCCACCCCTTTTCTACCTAGAACAGCCCTCAACCAGATCCACAAATCAATTCCATATTTAACGGCAAACAAAATTGGAAGACATTCAATAAAGACCCAGATAATATTGAAACTAAAAATATTAATCAACATTTGATTAAAGGTCAAATATTGAGCCACATAAGCTCCTTGAGTATAACACCAAGTTGCAATGGCAAAACCACTTGTTGATAGGAAGAGATCCCAGAAAGAATACTGACGATCCTTGTTGGTCATAGGAACGATTCCCGTTATCGTCTCCTGTTGAATAAAGTCATTCATCTTGGACATTTTATTGAATATCTCCTGTCATGGCTAGGATAATCAGAATATGATTGACTAGAATCATACCAATTACTAATATAAAATTAACTTTCAAAAAAGAGGAAGCGAATAGATATAGATTAAGGTTTTCATTTATCCTTAAATCGTAACAGAGTCCCGATCCTTAATCATATAGCGTTTTAACGGAGTTAAGCTAGCTAACCAGTACAATAAACCTCCAAAAATCGCAGTAAAGCCACTACCCGTTGTGATTAAAAAGATTGGGCTTTGAATCTGTGCTGTTACAGGGTTATAAACAAATAGTACTGCAACCAACAAGGAGATAAATACGCAAGACAAGCCAACCAAGTTAAATCCTTTGGTAAACTCGTAAGCATCGTGTCCTTCAAGGAAATAGGCTGAACGCAAGTCGAGTTTTCGTTTTCTTAAGATAAAATAATCGACAACAATCATTCCGATAATGGGACCTTGAATATAAGCGGCTAGTGAAATGAAGGAACCGAAGTACTCTTCTACCCCTCCCCAGATAGTGAGTAGACTCACGTAAACCATAGCAATCCAAACCATTAGTTTATAGCTTACTTTTGGCATCCCGCTTTTTACAATCATACAGTTCACGTACGATCCTGTCCCCTGGGTTCCAATATTGGCAAAGGCTACTAGTAGTAGACTTAAGAGGGCAAAGGCTGGAGTGCTTAGAGTTGATAGCATGGTTGTTGGATCACTTTCATAAACACCTGTTTTGACAAACATGGCTAGAGCCATGACTCCACCCGTCGCAACGAAGAATGGAGCCACAACTCCGTATGATAAGGCTGTAGCCCAATAACCACTGCGTTCTGATTTTGCCAAACGCGGTAAAACCAGTGCTTGTGTAGACCAAGAGAAGGCAAAGGCTACATTTCCTTCTCCAGAAAGCATGAAGCGTTCTAATGGAGTTAAATCTCCTTGGGTAGCCGGTTGAATGTTCATAATGTCAGTGATAGGCACGGCTACAAAGCAGATTCCAACGATAATGAGACCGACAATCAACAAGGCGATTACCAAGAATCGATTGGTCCATTTAATCACTTCTGGACCTCCTAGAGCAATCAGCGTTCCAAGAAGAACACAGAGGGTACCAAGAATAGGCGCCCATACTCCCTTGTCTAAACCAAGACCAAAATTATTTGCCAAGTGGATCATAGAACTAGCAAAAAGATTGGCCGCAACGGCATACCAGCCAAAGTTAGCTAAACTAATAATGGTTGATAGCAAGGCTACGCCTTTTTTTCCGAGGACAGCTCTCAACCAAATCCATAAATCAATTCCATACTTAACGGCAAACAAAATTGGGAGACATTCAATAAAGACCCAGATAATGTTAAAACTAAAAATATTAATCAACATTTGATTAAAGGTCAAATATTGAGCCACATAGGCTCCTTGGGTATAACACCAAGTTGCGATGGCAAAACCACTTGTCGACAGAAAGAGATCCCAGAAAGAATACTGACGATCCTTGTTGGTCATGGGAACAATACCCGTTATCGTCTCCTGTTGAATAAAGTCATTCATCTTAGACATTTTATTGAATACCTCCTGTCATGGCTAGGATAATCAGAATAAGGTTAATTAGAACTAAGCCAATGACTATAATAAAATCACTTTTTAGAAATGGCTGAGCAAACACATAGTTTGGAGATTCCATTTCTTCTAACCTTCTTTTCGTTTCATTTGCTACTAATTCTTCAATTTCAGATGTCGGTTTCATCTCAATTCTCCTCCAAATACAAATCTAGTGCAATTTGCCCATACTGCTTGGTATAACGATACCAGATATAAAGAAATTCACCTACGGGTTTCCCAACGCTTTCTTGGAACAGGGCCCACAAAAACCAATAATATGAAGTCACTGATACATAGGCAAAATAGTGACGTTTGGTGTTCTTATCTGGAACTTCTTGTAAATAGATTTCAAGTACCTTTTCAGCTTCTTCCACTGTATAATTTGAACACCCAATAAAGGTTCCTAAATCTCCTGCTGGATCTCCCATACCAGAATATTCCCAATCAATCAAGCTCATTTCGCCAGCTTCGTTCAACAAGAAATTTGGACTATAAGAATCTCCGTGGCAGAGAACCTTTTTCGTCTGCTCTTCTTGTAGAAACTTTTCGAGAACTGAGACATTCTTATCCAACTCTTCAAGTCCATCAAATTCAAAACGATTGCTGGCTTTTAGTTTTTGTCTAAAATCATCAATTCCCTCAAATTGGTTAAAGAAATGATTTGTTTTTTCTCCAGATTGGTGCAAACGTCTCAAGAGCTCCATTGCTTTTGCTACATCATCCCAATTATCATAATCCAGTTGCTTGGCATTAGGGATAAATTCTGAAATTTTCCAGCCCTCATCCTTGTTCATGGCAACAAAGGTACGGTCAATCTTTAATTTTGCAGCAATTTCCATGGAAGCCGCTTCACTAGCACGATCGATATAATTCTCCGTTCCTCTACCTGGATGACGGTAAACATATTTCTTCCCTAGGCAGTCAAATGAAAACGAAGTGTTGGTTAAACCGTCTTTTAGGGGTTTAATATTGACAATATCTGAAGCTATACATCCTAATGTCTTACAGATGTTATCAATGATTTCCGAATTAGTATTCACCAAATAGTGTTCATCAAACTGACGCAACTCATCTAGTGAATCAAACTCCTTAACAATGTCTGCTGAATAATGTCGAGCTTCTAAAGGAAGCTCCTTGACGTGACGACTATAATAATCTTCCCAGAGCTGTTCGCGATATGGCTCATGTTTAAATTCAGTTTCTAAAATATCTACGAATTTTTCGCTAAATGCACGATCAAAATAAACGTGTCCCACCATAGCCCAAGTATTTGTCCCACCGATTTGAATATCGATAATCGTGTGATTGGAATCTTCCTTAGAGCAGTATTCGTCTGTGTCTCCTTCTGCAAATATAGTCGAATAATAACCTCTGTAAATGTATCGCTCAAACGGATTTTCTACAAAATAATTATCCGAAGAGCAGATATAAGTGTTAGAAAGTTGATCTCTGACTAGCATGAGAGAAGAACAGTTATTATACTTGTAGTAATCATTATTTACAATGATTTTAACACCAAATTTTTCTGCTAGATAGAACATTTTTTCTTGCAGATAGCCTACAATAACTGTAATATCCTCTATCCCAGCTTCTTGCAACTGCTTGATTTCTCTCTCAATCAAACGCTCACCTTTGACTTGAAGCAATCCTTTAGGTAGCTCATAAGACAGAGGAGCAAAGCGGCTACTCATACCTGCAGCCATGATAATGGCATTCTTCACCTGATACGGAGCCAAAGCCTCCTCACCTAAGTCAGTTAAGTGATTTTCCTCACTGATCCACTTCTCTTCTTTACATTCCTTGAGAAGATTATTTACCGTCCCCAAAGCGATATCTAGCTGTTCAGCCAATTGTCTCTGCGTAAAGTTTTCGTCTTTGTGAGTCAACAAAAAACGTAAAAGTTTAAATTGTTTTTCTGATAGCATATCTTCAGCCTCTTTTGTTCAATAATTCTATTTATTTAATTATATAATGAACACACACTTTTGTCAAGTTGGATTCCATATCAAGCAAACCGATGCTCAAACCAAATCCATAAAAATAGTGGCATAAATCATAACCACCCGTCTAACGGGTGGTTTGCACTAGGGCTATAAGCCCAAATTACCAGCCAGCGCCTAAAGACGCTGGCTTTCACGTTGTTCAAGCCTCATTGCTCTGGACTCGTCACAAACCTCTCAAAGAGGTGTTCGCATTACTTACCACTATCCCTAAAGGGATCCTCATATTCTGTTACACTTAATTTATCCAATGCTATATCATACTTTTCCTGCTCTTGAATATATTTCTTAATTGTGGCTTCATTAAGTCCCACTGTACTCACATAATAACCTTCTGCCCAAAAATGCCGGTTGTCAAACTTGTACTTGAGGTTGGCGTGTTTGTCAAACATCATGAGTGCACTTTTGTCTTTTAAATAACCCATGAAACTTGAAACACTTATCCTCGGTGGAATATCTCTCCCAAACTACTTCGATATTGATTATAAATGATTTTTCGTCTATACTTAGGGGTAAACACAATGTGATATTTACACATCCACTTTGTGTGTGATAAACTATGTGCCTTTTGTCCCATATTTTTCTCCTTTCGCTTTACAATTGGCTTGAACACCTTTATTGTATCGCGTTTGGAGTTTTTTTGGTATAACCTTCGACGCGCATCCGCATAGCGGGTGGTTTATTGGTCTCGCACCTTACGGAGCGAGACGGACTAATAGTCACATAACGAAAAAAGAGCTCCTAATTGGAGCTCTTCAAATCCACTAAATAAAACAATCCACTGATTCTGATGATTGCTACGCAATCTCTATCTGCCGACTAAAAAGGTCCCCCGGACTATAATGATGATTACTTCGTAATCTCCATCTGCAACCTAAACTAGTCTCCCATACTAGTTTAGCCACCCAGATATGCTTTTCTGACTTCGTCTGATGCTGCAAGTTCTTTTCCTGTTCCTGATAGGACAATCTTACCTGTTTCTAGTACATAAGCACGATCTGAGATGGCAAGCGCTTTATTAGCATTTTGTTCAACCAAGAGAACGGTTGTTCCTTGTTTTTGAATCTCTTGGATAATGTCAAAGATCTCTTGGATAAAGATGGGCGCAAGTCCCATAGATGGCTCGTCCAAGAGGAGAAGCTTAGGCATGGACATGAGCGCACGTCCCATTGCAAGCATCTGTTGCTCCCCTCCTGAAAGAGTAGCAGCATCTTGATTCTTACGTTCTTCTAGGCGAGGAAAACGTGAAAACACCTTCTTGAGATTGAGCAAGTTTTTATCCTTATCAGTGCTTAGGAATGCTCCCATCTCAAGATTTTCCAGAACTGTCATCCCTGGAAAAACATGACGACCTTCAGGAACTTGAGACAGGCCTTCTGCGACAATCTTACGAGCTGGAAACTTTTGGATTTCTTGCTCTTTGTAAATGATTTTTCCAGAAGATACTTTCTCTAAACCTGAGATAGCGCGAAGGGTAGATGTTTTGCCAGCCCCATTGGCACCAATTAAGGTAACCACTTCTCCCTCGTTTACTTCGAAAGAGATATCTTTGACGGCTTCGATAGCTCCATAGGAGATGGATAAGTTTTCAACTTTCAGTAAGGACATTATGCTTCACCTCCTAAGTAAGCTTCAATAACGCGTTTATTATTCTTGATTTCTTCTGGAGTTCCATGGGCGATCAAGCGGCCATATTCCAATACATAGATTCGCTCAGTCACATCCATGACCAAGTTCATATCATGCTCGATGAGGATGATCGTGATTCCGAAATCGTTTTTAATCTGACGGATTAAACCTGTTAATTCAGCTGTTTCTTGAGGGTTCATCCCTGCAGCAGGTTCATCCAAGAAAAGGATTTTAGGTTCTGTCGCCAAGGCACGTACAATCTCCAAGTGGCGTTGTTGTCCATAGGCTAAGTTTTTTGCTAAAGTATCCGCCTCACCTTCCAAATGGAAGATAGACAAAAGTTCCATAGCTTTTTGCTTCAATTGCTCCTCACTCTTATAATAAGCAGGAAGACGGAATAGAGAAGCCAAAAGATGAGAAGGTTGATGGTTGGCCATCCCAATTAGGACATTTTCCAAGACAGTCATATCTTTAAAGAGACGGATATTTTGGAATGTACGAGAGAGACCCAAGGAAGCAATCTTGTATGGAGCCTTGTTGTTTAACACATGCCCATCTAAGGTTACAGTTCCTTCCGAAGGAACATAGACACCTGTTAGAAGGTTAAAAAGTGTTGTTTTTCCAGCACCATTTGGTCCAATCAAACCAACCAATTCACCCTCGTTCAGTTCCATGGTCACATCACTAACTGCAGTTAGTCCACCGAAGTGTTTTGTTAAATTTTTAACTTCAAGTAATGCCATTAGTTTGTCTCCTCCTTTTTCTTGTTAAAGAATTTTGAAAGATACAATTCTTTGGTTCCAAGCAAGCCTTCGGAGCGGAAAAGCATAACGAGGACTAGAGCCAAAGCATAAATGATCATCCGCAATTCAGCAAAGTTTTGGAGGTACATATTCAAAATTCCGAGGACTACCGCCGCAATGATGGTTCCTGTAATGGAACCAAGTCCACCTAGAACCGCGATAATAAGGTAGTCGATAGAGTTCATTAAACGGAAATTGTTTGGAACCACAACACCGATATAGCTTGCATAGATAGAACCGGCTACGGCGGAAATCATGGCACCAATGACGAAAATCATGACTTTCATCTTGGTCACATTCACTCCCATGGCCTCAGCCGCAATTTCGTCTTCACGAATAGTGATGGCTTGACGACCTGTTGAAGAAATAAGGAAGTTCAGAACAAGAATGGTAATGAGAACAACAATGACAAAGACAGCTTCCCAACTGACATAAGGAAGGATGTTGGTCATACCTGCAGGACCATTGGTTAATTCACCACCGTTCTCAATCAGTTTACGGATGATTTCTGCCATCCCTAGAGTTGCGATTGCCAGATAGTCCCCTTTTAAACGAAGAGTTGGCAAACCAAAGATAATGGCAACAATGGCTGCTAGAATCACACCTACTACAATAGATAAGTAAAAACTATCATAGGTCGGAGTTTTGCTTGTCATGATTGCAGTGGCATAAGCACCAATAGCCATAAAACCAGCTTGCCCAAGAGTGAACTGTCCTGTAAACCCAAGAACAAGATTGGTTCCCAATCCCATGAGAACAGCGATCCCAATACCAATCAAAATGCGAACATAATACATGTTCATTAGACCTGTTACTTCAGCTAGCTTTAAAAGGGCAAAGAGAGCCACGATTAGCGCAAGCCAAATCAAATTTACTTTTAAATTTTTCTTCATTGCTTACACCTTTTCTTTCACATTTTTGCCAAGGATACCAGCTGGACGGATCAAGAGAATCAAAATCAATACAATATAAACAATGGCATCACGGAAGTTTGAGAAACCAAGGGCAACTGTAATGGTTTCGACTCCACCAATCAAGAAACCTCCCAAGGTTGCACCTGGAATAATTCCAATACCACCTAAAACTGCCGCGACAAAGGCTTTGATACCTGGTACCATCCCCATCAAGGGTTCAATAGATGGTTGAGAAAGTGGAATCAAGACACCTGCAGCACCTGCAAGAGCTGAACCCAAAGCAAAGGTAAAGCTAATGGTTGAGTTTACATTGATCCCCATCAATTGGGCAGCGTCGCTATCCACTGAAACAGCACGCATGGCTTTCCCCATTTTTGTTTGTTTCACGACATATTGGAGGACAAACATTAGGACGATTGCAACGATGAAGATGATAAACTCTGCATTAGTGATAAAATCAAAGGTCATTGAACCAATTTGTAGCGGTTTAACCACAAGGGCTTCTTCTGGATAGGAACGTGGTTGCGCTCCGAAGAGGAAGACCATTCCATATTCCAAGAAGAAAGATACACCAATCGCCGTAATCAAGGCCGAAATTCTTGAGGCATTTCGAATCGGACGATAGGCTAAAAATTCAATCAACATTCCAACTGCTGCAGTCACAATCATAGTTACCGCGATAATCACCAAGAGAGCGATATAAAAACGCCATTCTGCTGATGGAATAAAGGTTAAATATGGAGCAATATTAAAATTGTTAAAGAGGAAATACCCCATGAAAGCTCCCAGCATGAAGATATCCCCATGCGCAAAGTTAATTAATTTAATAATCCCGTAAACCATGGTATATCCTAAAGCAAGGAGAGCAAAGATGCTCCCCGATACCAAGGCGTTTACAAGCTGATGTAAAATCTGATTTGACATATACTACCAAACTTTCTATAATTTCTAGTCATTCTCTTATATCAATGAAGAGGATGAATAATAGAATCTCCCTCGAATCTAGTCTTTCACCTCAACTGGTGTAGCTGATTCCTCTGCACCATTTTCAAGACGAACCATAAGGGCTGACTTGATTGGATTGTGCTGCCCATCAATGGACATTACACCGGTGACCCCTTCAAAGTTTTTCAAATTCCCAAGATTTTTGGCAACCTCTGTAGAATCTGAAGCTCCCTTAGAAGCCTCTGCCACCATATAAACAGAGTCGTAGGCAAGAGCCGCAAACATATTAGGAACGTCATTGTATTCTT
Organism: Streptococcus oralis; assembly: GCF_004127215.1. Lineage (GTDB taxonomy): Bacteria > Bacillota > Bacilli > Lactobacillales > Streptococcaceae > Streptococcus > Streptococcus oralis_BD. Next base: position 13,768 of record NZ_QEWJ01000009.1, read on the forward strand.
TCTTATAGTTCTCGATAAAGGCTGCAGCTTTATCATTTAGGTTCACTTTTGATGAGTAGCCTGATACAAAGTAAACATCTGTCGCATTTTTCTTATCAGACAATTTCACGAATGTTTCATCACTAAAGCCATCCGGACCAAGAATCGGTTTATTGATACCCATCTCACGCGCTTGCTTTGTAATGATACCAGTTTCCGTATAGTAACCAGGCATAACAATGGCATCGAAGTCCAAGTCTTTGAAACGAGTCAAGGCTGCTTTGTAGTCTTTATCTCCTGCGATAAAGGTCGATTCAGCAACGATTTCCCCTTTGTATTTGCGTTTGAATTCTGCTGCGATCCCTTGAGCATAGTCTGAAGAGTTATCATAATAGAGGACAACCTTCTTCGCATTCATATTTTCAGCAGCAAACTGGGCCAATACTTGACCTTGGAAGCTATCTTTAAATGTTGTTCTAAAGACAAACTCTTTCGTTGAACCATCTTTATTGACTGTTAAGTCATCTTGTGTTCCAGAAGGTGTTAGAAGAGGCACTCCTGTTTTTTGAGATTCTAGACTAGAAGCGGCGGTTGCCCCTGAAGTCGCTGGTCCGATGATGGTCGTTACTTGACTTTGAACCGCAAGGTTTGTAGCTGTAGTGGAAGCTTCAGCGATTTCAGATTTGTTATCCTTGGCAACTAGTTCAATCATCTTGCCATCAACACCACCATTGGCATTGATCTCCTTAACGGCAAGCTTAATTCCATTGTACTCAGCAGTACCATAAGCTGCTACTGCCCCTGAAAGCTCCATGTTAACACCAATTTTGATGGTCTCTTCTCCTATTTTGTTTCCTTTGGCATTGGCAGTAACATCAGGCGACTGGCCACATGCTGCCAAGCTCATCAGGCAGAGCAAAGAAAAAGCCCCTAGAGCAAGTTTTTTTATCATAATCGTCTCCTTATTGCGAATAATGTAATACCTACTAATATACAGAATTATCTGAAAATTGTCAACATAAAAAACGCATTCTATTAAATGATTGCGTTTTCTTCGGTGCGATAGAGATTCCCAACAAAGGGAGTTTCTAACTCCTGAATGTGACACCGTCTAATTTTCTTGATATATCTTTCCTTACCTAATCTCTCAACTAAGTCATCTAGCTCCTCAGTCGGAACATAAAGTTGTAGGTAGCGATGCTTTTTAGAATGATAGAAAATGTCTCCATATTCCTGTAGTTTTTTCGCATCTCTATTATAGTAGAGATAGATGATTAATCCTGAGCGATTGACCTTTTCAAACATGTTAAATCCTCTTTCTAAGAAATCTTCTCCTAATTATATCAAAAAAAGCAAACTCCGTCGAGTTTGCTTTCTAGGTTGCTTAGCTTAACGAATTGTTGGCCATGATTTCATCAATAAATCCATATTCAAGCGTTTCTTGGGCGCTCATCCAGTAATCACGTTCCGCATCTGCATGAATTTGCTCAACTGATTTACCAGAGTTATCTGCAAGAATTTGCTCCAAAGTCTTACGAGTTTTGAGCAAGTGTTCTGCTGCGATTGCCATATCCGTTTGTTGGGTACCACCACCTGTACCACCCATTGGTTGGTGAATCATATACTCTGCATTTGGAAGCATGAAGCGTTTGCCTTTTGCACCACTTGATGCAATGACAGTCCCCATGGATGCAGCCATCCCCATAACAATGGTTTGAACATCTGCCTTGATAAAGTTCATGGTATCAACGATTGCCAGACCAGCTGAAACAGATCCTCCAGGTGTGTTGACATAAAGGTAAATATCTTTTGTACTATCTTGGGCATCCAAGAAAAGCAATTGGGCAATAACTGAGTTGGCCATATTGTCTTCAACTGGACCTGTTAGCATGATGATGCGGTCTTTCAGAAGACGAGAGTAAATATCATAGGAACGTTCTCCACGGCTTGTTTGTTCAATAACTACAGGAATCATTCATTTCTCCTTTTAATGTTGAATTTTCTTAGTCTTACGACTCAATACAGAACTATTATATCTTTTTGGTCAAAAAAGGTCAAATCTTTGCTCTATTCTCTAAACAGAAACAAAAACTCAACCTCCTTTCAAGTCAAAAACGAACTTCTAGTTTCAATATTTACTTTGGAATCTTATTTGGTACCGAACAAACGGTCTCCAGCATCTCCGAGACCTGGTACGATATAACCGTGTTCGTTCAAGCGTTCATCCAAGGCCGCAGTAAAAATTTCTACATCTGGGTGAGCTTCTTGAAGAGCTTTCACTCCTTCTGGAGCAGACACCAGACAGACAAACTTGATGTTTGATGCTCCACGTTTTTTAAGGGAGTCAACAGCCAAGATTGCTGAACCACCTGTTGCCAACATTGGGTCCACTACAAAGATTTGACGTTGATCAATGTCCTCAGGCAATTTCACCAAGTATTCAACTGGTTGAAGGGTTTCTTCATCACGGTACATACCGATATGTCCAACTTTTGCTGCCGGAACCAAGCTCAAGAGGCCATCTACCATCCCGATACCTGCACGCAAGATTGGGACAATCGCCAATTTTTTACCAGCCAATTGTTTTTGAACTGTTTTTGTGATTGGTGTTTCGATTTCCACATCTTCAAGTGGAAGATCACGAAGTACTTCATACCCCATCAACATTGCAATCTCATCTACGAGCTCACGAAAAGCTTTTGTAGAAGTATCTGTACGACGCAAGATTGACAATTTGTGTTGAATAAGTGGATGATTAATGACTTCAATTTTTCCCATTTTCTGAATTCCTTCTTTCAATTTATTCTTCTTATTATATCAAAAAACGGTTTAAAAAGCTTTCTAAACCATTCATTTTTTTATAAATTCTAAATTAAATTGGCTTCTTGAAGAGCTGTCTGAACAGTCTCAAGCGGTAAATGGGTCAACTCGGTCCCTTTTTCTTGATAGAGGTATTTGGCATAGTCGTCCATACGATACTGATTGATATAAACTACACGTTTGCAGCCGACTTGTAAGAGTTGTTTTGTGCAGTTCAGACAAGGGAAATGGGTCACATAGGCTGTAAATCCTTTAGGGACTCCACGTTCGGCTCCTTGTAAGATGGCATTGACCTCGGCGTGAAGGGTTCGGACGCAGTGTCCTTCAATGACAAGACATTCGTGGTCGATGCAGTGCTCCGTTCCTGATACAGAACCATTGTAACCTGTTGAAATGACCTTATTATCCTTGACTAGGACAGCACCTACTTTGGCGCGTTTACAAGTAGATCGATTGGCAATCAGTAAGGCCTGGGCTGCAAAGTACTCATCCCAAGCCAGTCTTTTTTCTGTCATAAGTCTTCTCCTCTTCCTCTATTTTTTGAAAAATGGCAAGCGTAAATCAGCAATCTTTTCAGCTGGAATCTTCATGCCATCCTTGATCCATTTGAGCAGAACCGATACGATGGCAGAACTCCAAAACGAATGCAGATAGCTGCTGACACCTTTTGATTTTCCGTGGTATTTTTCCAGAAATTCCTGCATAGCTTGAACAAAAATCTTTTCCAAGTGGTAGTCCAGAGCAAGTTGGATAACCTTAGCTTCTTTCTTGGCTGCCCTGAAAAGGTGAACCCAGACTAGATAAAGATCCGTTTTGACATCGTAGTGGCTGAGCTGTTCCATGATATTGTGAACACTGCGTTTAAAGACGCTTTCCAAAATCTCTTCTTTAGAATCATAATTTCGATAGAAGGCAGCACGAGAAACGCCCGCCCGCTTGACCAACTCTGAAATACTAATCTTAGCCAAGTCTTTTCTTTCCAGAAGTTGCAAAAGTGCAGTCTCAATCGCTTCTCTGGTCAAGAAATTAGATTCTTGATTTGATTTTCTGAGATTTTCAAGAGATTTTTCAGATATTTTACGTTCAGACATAACAATTTCTTTCTACTTGTGACAACAGAGAGGTGGTACTTTTGTTTCAAGGGCTTTCATGATATAATTGTAAAAAAAGACAGAACCTTTGTCAATGTATAAGTGACAAAGATGGAGAATTTCTATGACTTGGAAGATTGTGGCTGACTCGGGTTGTGATTATCGTCAACTGCCTGCTCCCGCTATCGATACTGAATTTGTCAGTGTTCCTTTAACCATTCAAGTAGCTGATCAGGTCTTTATTGACGATGCCAATCTCGACATTGATCATATGATGGAAACCATGTATGCGACTTCTGAGGCTTCAAAATCAGCTTGTCCTAGCCCTGATGATTACTTACGAGCGTTCGAAGGTGCCAAGCATATCTTTGTTGTTACCATCACTGGTGCTCTTTCTGGTAGCTATAACAGTGCACAGCTCGCTAAAAATATCTACCTTGAAGAACATCCTGACACTCAGATTCATGTGATTGATAGTTTATCTGCAGGTGGGGAAGTTGACTTGATTGTCGAAAAAATCAATGATTTGATTGACCAAGGATTATCTTTTGAGGAAGTTGTTGAAGCTATCACAGCCTACCAAGAAAAAACAAAATTGCTCTTTGTCCTCGCTAAAGTTGATAACTTGGTGAAAAATGGTCGTTTGAGCAAGCTTATCGGTACAGTTGTTGGCCTTCTCAACATCCGTATGGTCGGGGAAGCAAGTGAAACTGGAACTCTAGAATTGCTACAAAAAGCTCGTGGAGCAAAAAAATCCCTTCAAGCAACCTATGAAGAACTCATCAAAGCTGGCTACGCTGGTGGACGTATCGTCATGGCTCATCGCAGCAATGAAAAATTCTGTCAGCAGCTTTCAGAACGTTTGCGAGAAACATTCCCACAAGCCAATATCAAAATCGTTCCAACATCTGGTCTCTGTAGTTTTTATGCAGAAGATGGCGGTTTGTTGATGGGATATGAAATCAACTAAGATCATGAGCAACAAGAGATGCCAAGCATCTCTTGTTTTTTGTGGTACAATAGAGCTATGAAACATTTTGATACTATTGTCATCGGTGGAGGTCCTGCCGGCATGATGGCTACCATTTCCAGTAGCTTTTATGGTCAGAAAACCCTTCTCATCGAAAAAAATCGGAAACTCGGAAAAAAATTAGCTGGTACTGGTGGTGGCCGTTGCAATGTCACCAATAACGGAAGCTTAGATGACCTTCTGGCTGGAATTCCTGGTAACGGGCGCTTTCTATACAGTGTCTTCTCCCAGTTTGATAACCATGATATCATCAACTTTTTCACGGAAAACGGTGTTAAACTCAAGGTTGAAGACCACGGCCGCGTCTTTCCTGCCAGCGACAAATCTCGGACCATTATCGAAGCCTTAGAGAAGAAAATCATTAAGCTAGGCGGACAAGTTCTCACTCAAACAGAGATTGTCTCGGTTAAAAAGATAGACGACCAGTTTGTCCTTAAGTCCGCAGACCAAACCTTCACTTGTGATAAACTCATTGTCACAACAGGTGGTAAGTCTTATCCTTCGACTGGTTCGACTGGTTTTGGTCACGAGATTGCACGTCATTTCAAACATACTATTACCGAGCTTGAAGCTGCTGAGAGCCCATTGTTGACAGATTTTTCGCATAAGGCCTTGCAGGGGATTTCCCTAGATGACGTGACCCTAAGCTATGGCAAGCATGTCATCACTCATGATCTGCTCTTTACCCACTTTGGTTTGTCAGGTCCTGCTGCCCTACGTATGTCTAGCTTTGTCAAGGGCGGAGAGGTTCTCGCACTGGATGTTTTGCCACAACTCTCTGAGAGCGACTTGGTAGTTTTTCTAGAAGAAAATCGGGAAAAATCCTTGAAAAATGCTTTGAAAACTTTGCTTCCGGAACGCTTGGCAGAATTTCTTGTGCAAGGCTATCCTGAAAAAGTCAAACAACTGACTGAAAAAGAACGTGACCAGCTTGTCCAATCTATCAAGGCTCTCAAAATTCCTGTCACTGGTAAAATGTCATTGGCTAAGTCCTTTGTCACCAAAGGCGGTGTCAGCCTCAAAGAAATCAACCCTAAAACCCTTGAAAGTAAGCTGGTACCTGGCCTCCACTTTGCTGGCGAGGTACTGGATATCAATGCCCACACAGGTGGCTTTAACATCACTTCTGCCCTCTGTACCGGCTGGGTGGCTGGAAGTCTGCATTATGATTAAAAATCAAAGGGTGTAAAAAATGAATAGAAGAGAATCAGTCGAATTTGTCAACATGTGCATGATTAAAAATGGGGACAAGGTGCTGGTCCAAGACCGAGTGATCCCTGACTGGCCTGGTATTACTTTTCCTGGCGGGCATGTTGAACGTGGCGAATCCTTTGTTGATGCTGTCATTCGTGAAGTGAGAGAAGAAACGGGTCTGATCATTTCCAAACCCCAACTCTGTGGTATCAAAAACTGGTACGACGACGAGGATTATCGTTATGTCGTCCTATTTTACAAGACCGAACACTTTACTGGTGAACTCCAGTCTTCAGACGAAGGAAAGGTCTGGTGGGAGGATTTTGACAATCTATATCATCTCAAACTTGCCACCGATGATATGTCAGATATGCTTCGTGTTTTTCTGGAAGAGGATCTCAGTGAGTTCTTCTACTATAAAGACGGCGAAAACTGGCTTTATGATTTGAAGTAAAAAATAGGCTAGGAAATTCCTAGCCTATTTATTCTGCATTTGTCTGAACGTAAGCTGCAATGGCATCTGATGTGTACTGGGCTGTTCCAGGTCCAAATTTATCAATATTTTCCTTGAACTCTGGGTTATAGACGTATCCTTTACCGATATGTCCGAAGACTTCAATAGAGCAGTCAAATCCATAAGTACGAATGGCTTGCAAGAGCTTGGCTGCTTCTTCTTGGTTTTCAGCTGCTGTTGCAGGTAAACCAGCTTGAAGATTTTCTGCCAAAGTTTGAAAGACTTGGTTAAAGGCGGCCGTAGACTCATCTTCACGACCCTTTTGTCGCTCTAGGGCTTGATTCATGACTTCTTGTCCATATTTCTCTACCGCTTCTTGGTGATATTTTTGATTGTCTTGATAGCTAAATCCAGTGAATTTTTCCTCAATGGTCATTTTTCTTTCTCCTTTTTGTTCTTGAATGGTTTTTTGCAAGGTGGAAATCAAGGTATCCAGATGTTGCCTTTCTCGAGTTAGATACTCCAACTGCCTAGTCAAATGGGGCAATAAATCTTTCCTTTCCTCCTTTAACAGCTCTGCTATTTTTTCTAAAGAAAAGCCTAGATATTTGTAGTAAAGAATGACTTGAAGGCGTTCTAAATCCTCTTGACTGTATGTTCGATAGCCGTTTTCCGACTTTAAGGGGACCAAGAGTCCTATCTTGTCATAGTAGTGCAGGGTCTTGACAGAGACACCTGAAAGCTGCGCAGCTTCTTTGATATGGTACATGATTTCCTCCTTACAATGATAGTATAACCCCTCCCCTTAGGTCAGAGTCAAGTATTTTTGCGAAAATTTTTTAACTTTTTGAGAAAACTGTGAAAACTTGAAAATGGTTTTCTTGACAGACTTCAGAAAACATGGTAGGATAGTCAAGTCTATCAATCAAACAGAAGGCTCATAAAGAGCCATTGAGAGAGGGCTATTTGACAACTCAAGTAGCCTTTTCTTATTTGAAAAACAAAATTGGAGTTTAACTATGTCAGAAAAATCGCAATGGGGCTCGAAACTTGGCTTTATTCTAGCATCTGCTGGCTCAGCCATCGGACTTGGTGCCGTTTGGAAGTTTCCTTACATGACTGCTGCAAATGGTGGTGGAGGCTTTTTACTGGTCTTTCTCATTTCTACCATTTTAATTGGTTTCCCGCTCCTGCTGGCTGAGTTTGCCCTTGGCCGTAGTGCTGGCGTTTCCGCTATCAAAACCTTTGGAAAACTTGGTAAGAATAGCAAGTATAATTTTATCGGTTGGATTGGTGCCTTTGCCCTCTTTATTCTCTTATCTTTCTACAGTGTTATCGGAGGATGGATTTTAGTCTATCTAGGCATTGAGTTTGGGAAATTGTTCCAGCTTGGTGGAACGGGTGATTATGCTCAGTTATTTACATCGATCATTTCAAATCCAGCCATTGCTCTAGGGGCTCAAGCTGCCTTTATCTTATTAAATATCTTTATTGTATCACGTGGGGTTCAAAAAGGAATTGAAAGAGCCTCAAAGGTCATGATGCCCCTGCTCTTTATCATCTTTGTAGTCATCATCGGGCGCTCTCTCAGTTTGCCAAATGCCATGGAAGGCGTTCTTTACTTCCTCAAACCAGACTTTTCAAAACTGACTAGCGCTGGTCTCCTCTATGCTCTGGGACAATCTTTCTTTGCCCTTTCACTAGGAGTTACAGCCATGCTGACCTATGCTTCTTACTTGGACAAGAAAACAAATCTGGTCCAGTCAGGGATTTCCATTGTCGCCATGAACATCTCGGTATCCATCATGGCAGGTCTAGCCATTTTCCCTGCCATGTCAGCCTTCAACATCCAATCTGAAGGGGGACCAAGCCTGCTCTTTATCGTTTTGCCTCAACTCTTTGACAAGATGCCCTTTGGAACCATTTTCTACATCCTTTTCCTCTTACTCTTCCTTTTTGCGACAGTCACTTCATCTGTCGTGATGCTGGAAATCAATGTGGGAAATATCACCAATCAGGACAACAGCAAGCGTGCCAAGTGGAGTGCCATTTTAGGGATTTTAACCTTTGTTTTTGGAATTCCTTCAGCCCTATCCTACGGTGTCATGGCGGATGTTCACATTTTTGGTAAAACCTTCTTTGATGCCATGGATTTCTTGGTTTCCAATCTTCTCATGCCATTTGGAGCTCTCTGCCTTTCACTTTTTACAGGCTATATCTTTAAAAAGGCTCTTGCTATGGAGGAACTCCATCTTGACGAAAGAACATGGAAACAGGGACTTTTCCAAGTCTGGCTCTTCCTTCTTCGTTTCGTCATTCCAATTATCATCATCGTGGTCTTTATCGCCCAATTTATGTAATCAAAAAGGACTTGAGTAGTGATACTCTTCGAAAATCAAATTCAAACCACGTCAACGTCGCCTTGCCGTACTCAAGTACAGCCTGCGGCTAGTTTCCTAGTTTGCTCTTTGATTTTCATTGAGTATGAACTCAGGCCCTTTCTTTTTTATGGATGGCTAACAATCAATTCCAAATCTTGTCCTTCCAAGGTCCATGCTTCAACATCACTTGGTAGGATAAAGTGGCTACCTTTTTGGATTGGATAGTTTTTCCCGTCAACTGTTAGCTGACCTTGACCAGCTAAGACACTCAATAAGCTGTAGTCAGCTGTCTTTTCAAAATCAACTTTTCCAGTGATTTCCCACTTGTAAACGGCGAAGAAGTCATTGGATACAAGGAGAGTTGAACGGAGGTCATCGACCTTGATAGTCACCGGACGGCTATTTGCTGGTTCACCAATGTTCAAAACATCGATGGATTTTTCAAGGTGAAGTTCACGCAAGTTGCCATTGTCGTCCTTGCGGTCAAAGTCATAGACACGGTAGGTGGTATCGCTTGACTGCTGGGTTTCAAGAATCAAGATACCTGCGCCAATAGCGTGCATGGTTCCGCTTGGTACATAGAAGAAATCTCCAGCCTTGACAGGGACTTTTGTTAATAGACTATCCCAGTCTTTAGCTTCGATTTGCTGGCGAAGTTCTTCTTTTGACTTGGCATTGTGGCCATAGATAATCTCTGATCCCTCATCCGCTGCAATGATATACCAGCATTCTGTTTTTCCAAGTTCGCCTTCATGCTCGAGTCCGTAAGCATCATCTGGGTGAACTTGGACACTAAGCCAATCATTGGCATCAAGAATCTTGGTCAAAAGTGGAAACACAGGTTCTGGACGGTTGCCAAACAACTCACGGTGTTCTGCATACAAAGTTGCTAGGTCTGTTCCCTCGTAGCGACCATTGGAAACTTTAGAGACACCATTTGGGTGAGCTGAAATGGCCCAGTATTCCCCGATTTTTTCACTTGGAATATCGTAGCCAAACTCATCACGTAGCTTGGTTCCACCCCAGATTTTTTCTTGCATAACTGATTGTAAAAATAATGGTTCTGACATGTCGATCTCCTGTCTGATTTTTCTCCCCTCATTATAGCAAAAAAAGAGTTCGAATTGAACTCTTTTTCCTATCTTATAAAGTAGGGAGAAGATTTTATAAAAATAGTGAAGAAATCCCCTCTTATGCTATAACTTTTGTTGGCAATCAAACTCTACTATGCCCTTATTTCATTCGATAAAAATCAATCACTAGACCAGCAGGTCCTCTAACTAATAAGGACTCTGTTCCCCAATCGGTTTCAGAAGGACCGTGTAAAATCTCAGTACCAATTTCTTTCAATCGTTGGTAATTCTGATTTAGATTCTCAACCTCGACGTGAAGAATGATTCCTGACTGAAAATTGTTCAAAGGAATCAGGTGATTTTGTGATAACATGAGACAATGACTGCCAATCGTAAACTGAGCAAAACTGCCATCAACATAATCGGCCTTTTTATCCAAAAGCCGCTCCAAGTCAGCACAGACTTGGGGAACATTCGAAACGATAATATCTAATTGATTTAAATTCATTTGTTATCCTCCAGAAAAAGACCGGATTGCTCCGATCTTTTCAAGTTCCGCTCTATGAAAATCAAAGAATAAAGTCTACAAGCTTTACATTTGATTTTCGACGAGAGGAATTATTTGATTGCGCGTGATTGCAATCCTTCTTCTTCCAAGAAGAGGCGGAATGGTACGAGTTCTTCTGCTTCGTATTTTTCTTTGAAGGCCTTGATAGCTTCTTCTGAGTGAAGTTTTGGATCGAGTTCAAGTACTTCTACTGGAAGTGGACGGTGTTGCGTGATGTGGGCATCGATGACAACTGTCTTGCCTTCTTTGTTGAGTTTCACAGCTTCTGCAACAACTGCATCGATGTCTTCGATACGGTCTACTGTAAACCCTACAGCACCTTGCGCTTCAGCGATTTTCGCATAGTCAGCATTAGGGAAGTCACAACCAAACAAGTGTTTGTTTGTGTCTTCGTATTTGTCCTTGATGAAGGCATATTTACCATTTGAGAAGACAACGTTGATAACTGGAAGGTCGTATTGAACGTTGGTAATCACGTCTGGGTAGCACATGTTGAAGGCTCCATCACCCATGATGTTCCATACTTGGCGATCTGGATTGTCTTTCTTAGCAGCGATACCACCAGGAAGGGCAATACCCATTGTCGCAAAGAGTGGAGATGTACGCCACATGTTCTTAGGTGTCATGTGAAGGTGACGAGTAGATGTTTGAGTAGTATCACCTACGTCGATTGAATAGATAGCGTCTTGATCAGCATGTTTGTTGATTGCATTGTAAACTTGATACAATTGCAATTCACCCTCAGTTTTACCTTCGAGTTTGTTCATGTAATCACGCCAGTTTTGGTTGTTCTTAACGTTTGCACGCCACCATGGAGTAGATTCAACAGGGTTCACTTTGTCAAGAAGCGCTTGTGCTGCTTGACCAGCATCACCAAGGATAGACGCGTCAAGGGCATGACGTTTACCAAGTTTGTAAGGGTCGATATCGACTTGGATGAATTTTTCAGTGTTCTTGAAAGCTTCGTAAACTTCAGCAAATGGGAAGTTTGAACCAAGGAAAAGAACGGTGTCTGCTTCAAAGACCACTTCGTTGGCTGGTTTCCAACCAACACGGTAAGCAGAACCTGTCAAACCTTCGTAGTTCCATTCAAAGGCTTCAAAGTTTTTACCAGTTGTGATGATTGGTGCTTTGATTTTACGTGACAATTCTGTAATCACTTCACCAGCTTTGACACCACCGTAACCAGCGTAGATAACTGGACGTTCAGCATTGTTCAAGATTTCAACTGCTTTGTCAATTTCAACTTCGTTCAATGCAGGAGCGATGAATGAACGCTCGTATGAACCTGAACCGTAGTATGAGTTTTCGTCGATTTCTTGGAAACCGAAGTTTACTGGAATTTCAACAACAGCTGGACCTTTTTTAGAAACTGCAGCACGGCAAGCTTCGTCAATCACTTTTGGCAATTGCTCAGCGTAAGCTACACGTTTGTTGTAAACAGCGATGCCGTTGTACATTGGGTTTTGGTTAAGCTCTTGGAAAGCATCCATGTTGAGTTCGTTGACTGGACGTGATCCAAGGATGGCAAGGAATGGAGTGTTATCCATAGCTGCATCGTAAACACCGTTAATCAAGTGAGTCGCACCTGGTCCACCTGAACCAACTGCAACCCCGATTGAGCCACCGAATTTAGCTTGCATAACCGCTGCAAGAGCACCTGTTTCTTCGTGGCGAACTTGCAAGAAGCGGATATCTTTGTCTTCAGCCAAAGCGTCCATCAATGAGCTGAGTGTTCCTGATGGGATACCGTAGATTGTGTCTACGCCCCATGTTTTCAATACGTTGAGCATTGCTGCTGATGCAGTAATTTTCCCTTGAGTCATAATGATAACTCTCCTTCAAATATTTTTAAAACTTGATAAATCCGTTTTCATATACTAATTGGAAACGTTTCAGCAAATTTTTACTCTACTACTTTACCACATTTGTTTTGGGTCTCCTAAGAATGTGCTCAGAAGTTTTCATTCTCTATTACAGCACAGACTAGAAACGCTTCACAAAACTGTTTTATAATAAAAAAGCGGTGGACACCGCTTTTAGTCTATATTAGTAACGTTTAGCATGAGCGAACTAGTCAGAACAGATACAGAACTAAAGGCCATGGCTAGACCTGCCAGTTCTGGGTTGAGGGCCAGTCCAACACCTGAAAAAACTCCTGCTGCAATCGGAATTCCGATGACATTGTAGATAAAGGCCCAGAAAAGATTGAGCAGAATACGATTAAAGGTCTTCTTACTCATATCAAAAGCACGAACAACTCCTGTCAGGTCGTTGCGTGTCAGAACAATCCCTGCTGACTCGATGGCGATATCGGTTCCAGCTCCCATAGCAATTCCCACATCTGCTACGCTGAGAGCTGGTGCATCATTGATGCCATCTCCAACAAAGGCTACTTTACCAGACTGTTGCAGTTGATGAATTTCATGCGCTTTTTCTTCTGGTAGAACGCCAGCAATGACCTCTTCGATTCCGATTTTGTCTGCAATAGCACGTGCCACACCAGCATTATCTCCTGTCAGCATAACTGTTCGGAGACCACGTTTTTTCAACTGACTGATGGCGAGCTTGGCATTTTCCTTGGGAATATCTTGCAGGGCAAGCAAGCCTTTTATTTCATTGTCAACAGCCAAGTACACAACTGTCTTAGCTTCTTTTTCCAATTCTTCAAGTTTTTCCTTATAAGCGGTCGAAATATCCATGCCATCTAGCATTTTAGCATTTCCAAGTAAGACTTGTTTCCCATTGATTTGCCCTGAGACACCTTTTCCATGAAGGGCTTGGAAATTCTCTACAGTATGAAACTCAAGTCCGCCTTCAGTCGCTCGCTTAACAATAGCATGAGCCAGAGGGTGTTGGGAAGCTTCTTCCAAGGAGGCGGCTAATCCAAGCACCTCTGCCTCATCACCAATGATATCAGTGACCACAGGTTTTCCTTCCGTCAAAGTCCCTGTCTTATCAAAGACAAGAGTTTGGACTTTCTGGATTTCCTGTAAGACCGTTCCATTTTTGAGGAGAACACCCATCTTGGCACTGCGTCCTGTCCCTACCATCAGGGCTGTCGGCGTTGCGAGACCCAAGGCACAAGGGCAAGCGATAATCAAAACCGCCACCCCATAAAGAAGAGAGGTCACAAAGCTCGCCTCAAGCAAGACAAACCAAATCCAAAAGGTCAGAACCGCTAAAATGACAACTGCTGGGACAAAAATGCCTGAAATCTTATCTGTCAAATCCTGAATCGGTGCGCGGCTGGTTTGGGCTTTCTTGACAAAGTCCACAATCTGTGCCAAGACCGTCTCGGAACCAACTTTTTCTGCTCTAAAAATAAGAGTGCCGCTGTTATTGATGGTGGAGCCAATGACGGTATCTCCAACTGTTTTGTCCACTGGTAAGCTCTCACCTGTCACCATGGATTCGTCAATGCTGGAGACTCCTTCCACTACAACACCATCAACCGCAATCTTCTCTCCTGGACGCACTCGAATCAGGTCGCCTACCTTAACTTGGTCCAAGAGAACTTGCACATAGCTATCATCACGCAAGACTTCTGCTGTTTTAGCTTGCAAATCAAGCAATTTTTCCACAGCTTGGGAAGTATTTTTTCGCATTTTCTCCTCAAAAACAGCTCCCAAAAGAACAAAGAAAAGGATAAATCCGGCACTTTCAAAGTAAACAGGGAGTCCAGCAAAGAGGGCAACTAGACTATAGAAATAGGCTACCAGAGTTCCCAGCGCCACCAAGGTATCCATATTGGCATTGTGCTTTTTAAAGCTGGCCCAAGCGCTCTGGATATAAGGACCACCTGCCACCAGCATAATAGGCGTTGTAGCTAAAAAGGTGCCCCAATGCATGACTGGATGACTGATAGTCCCTGTCAACATCCCAACCATGAGAAACACAAGAGGCACAGTAAAGATACTGGTAATCCAAAAACGTTGCAAAAGTGACAAAGATTTTCGCGTCTTCTCAACGACTGTATAGCTTCCTTTTTGCATCTTCATGCCACAAGAAAATTCATGTTGCCCCAACTCTTGAGGTGTAAAACGAATTGTCTTCTCCTCGTCTACTCCGATTGGTTCCAAGATTCCTTCTTCCTCAAAAAGAATCTCCTTGTAACAGTTTGAAGGAGTGGCACGATGAAAGGTAATTTCAGCAGGGATCCCTTTTTGAAGCTGGATATGGGCTGGATGATAGCCTTTTTCAGCTGTGATTCGGATTTTTTGAATGCCATTTTCTAGGCTTGCTTTCACAATTTCTGTCATAGTCTCCTCCTACTCTACAATCATCTTGCCGTGCATCATGTTCATACCACATGCAAAACCAAACTCTCCAGCCTGCTCAGGCGTGATTTCTACTACATATTCTTCCCCCATAGGTAGGTCCGCATGTACTCCAAAGTCTGGAAAAACAATTTGATCCAGACAGGGTGAAGGATCCTTACGATCAAAGACAATGCGGGCTGGCACTGATTTTTTAAGGATAATCAACTCAGGAGTATAGCCTCCCATAACTTCCACTCGAATCTCTTGGTAGCCCTTTTTTTGCTGGGCCTTTTGTCCAGATTTTTCAGGCTTTTTGAAAAACCAAAATAGGATAAAAGCGATAAGTGCAATACAAACAATGGTTACAATACTATTTAACATGACATCTCCTTTACATACAATTACATCTTACTTCAGCAACTGCGCTGGCTTTTTTTCCAGAAATCACAGCTTCCAAGTTTTCCAAGTCTGCCAAAGTAAAATCACATTCCATAATCAAATCAACCACCAACTGCTTGATCCTGCGGGAACAAACCTTGTCTTTGATATCTTGGACAAGTAAGTCTCGGCTTTGATCTAGGGTTAAAAGGGCTGAATAAACAAAGGACTTACCTTCTTTCTTCCGAGTCAGGCACCCTTTCTCTACTAAGCGAGCCAAAAGAGTTTGAATGGTTGACTTAGACCAGTCAAACCTTTCCGCCAAAACCCTGATTAAATCCGTGCTAGTTTGCTCCCCCTGCATCCAAATAATCTTCATGACCTGCCATTCTGCATCTGAAATCTGCATTAGCACACCTCCAAAATCTACATTTGTCAATTATGACTCTAAGTATACTCTTAAAATCTACATTTGTCAACTATAATTTTTATTATTTTTTCGAAAAATAGAATTATAATCATGTAACGAGAGATTTTCAGTCAAATTTCACTATATAAACTATAAAAATATGCTATACTGTAGAAAAAAGAAAACAACCACTAGGGGTGCGTAAAGCTGAGATTAACGACTGTTAGATCCCTTTGACTCAATCTAGGTAATGCTAGCTGATGGAAGTGGAAATGATGATGAGGACTAGCTGGTCTTCTATTACTTTCCTGAAACAGACTAGCTTGTTCTTAAGAATACAAACTTCAGTTGGTTGGGAGGTTTTAGATGACTTATTTACCCGTTGCTCTAACCATTGCAGGAACTGACCCTAGTGGCGGTGCTGGCATTATGGCTGACTTAAAGTCGTTCCAAGCGAGAGATGTCTATGGAATGGCCGTTGTGACCAGTCTTGTCGCTCAAAATACCAGAGGTGTTCAGCTAATCGAGCACGTCTCCAACCAAATGTTGGAAGCCCAATTGGAGAGTGTCTTTTCGGATATCAAGCCTCAGGCTGTAAAAACTGGGATGTTGGCAACTACTGAAATCATGGAAATCATCCAGCCCTATCTTAAAAAACTGGATTGTCCCTACGTCCTTGACCCTGTTATGGTCGCTACGAGTGGGGATACCCTGATTAATACCAGCGCTAGAACCTACCTAAAAACAGACCTGCTTCCCCTTGCTACCATTATCACTCCCAATCTTCCTGAAGCAGAAGAGATTGTTGGTTTTTCAATCCATGATCCAGAAGACATGCAGCGTGCTGGTCGCCTGATTTTAAAAGAATTTGGTCCTCAGTCCGTTGTTATCAAAGGTGGCCATCTCGAGGGTGGTGCCAAAGATTTCCTTTTTACCAAAGATGAACAATTTGTCTGGGAAAGCCCAAGAATTCAAACCTGTCACACCCATGGTACTGGATGTACCTTTGCTGCTGTGATTACGGCTGAACTAGCCAAGGGCAGAAGTCTTTACCAGGCAGTTGATAAGGCCAAGGCCTTTATCACAAAAGCCATCCAAGACGCTCCTCAACTCGGACATGGTTCTGGCCCAGTCAATCATACAACTTTTAAAGATTAAGAAAAAAACTCTCTAGCTCCTACTTTAAGGGAATTAGAGAGTTTTTGATTAGGAAATAATGTCATCCAGCTTTGTTAAAAAGGCTTGCGTTTTTGCCTCAATATCTTCTGCCTGCATCAAATCACGTACTACGGCTACTCCAGCTATACCCGTGCCGATAAGTTGGTCAATATTCTCTGACGTCAAGCCTCCGATAGCAACTACTGGAATGGCGACCGTTTGGCAAATTGTTTTCAAGGTTGAAATCAGAGTGATGGGAGCATTTTCCTTGGTCGTGGTTGGGAAAATGGCTCCTGTTCCCAAGTAATCCGCACCCCATGTTTCTGCTTCGAGAGCTCTTTTAACTGTTTTAGCAGTGACACCTAGGATTTTTTCAGAACCTAGGACTTTGCGGGCAACCGAAACTGGTAGTTCATCATCGCCGATATGCAGACCTGCTGCATCGACTGCAAGACAGACATCCAACCGATCATCGATGATCAAGGGCACCTGATAGGCATCTGTTATTTCCTTGACTTGTTTTGCCAGTTGATAGTATTGATTGGTGGTGAGATTTTTTTCTCGTAGTTGGATAATAGTAACACCTGAACGGCAGGCCGTCTCGACTTTTTCAAGAAAGCTTTCCAAGGAATCTTGGTAGCGATTAGTTACTAGATACAGTTTAAGTGATTCTCTATTCATAAAATTCTCCTTTGATGGCTTCTAGCCAGTTTTCGTCTCTTTTTAGGAGAGAGAGTTGATTGAGAACTTGGTAACGAAAATCTTCCAATCCCATTCCTTTAACAACGATTCTCTCAGCAGAGATATTGAGATAAGAGATCGCTAGGCAAGAAGCTTCAAAGGCAGTCTTTCCTTGGCTGAGAAAAACGGCTGTCAAGGCTCCAACCAAGTCTCCTGTCCCTGTTATCCAGTCCAATTCTGCACAGCCATTTCCCAATATTGCAACCTGATTCTCCGAAACGATGAGATCCTTGGGACCAGTGACTAAGAATGACATACCAGGATAGGTCTGACACCAGTCTTTCAAGACTTGAAGCAAATCCTCCGTTTCTTGGTCTTTAGCACTCGCATCAACCCCAACTCCATGGTGCTTTAAACCAACAAGACTTCGGATTTCCGACATATTTCCTTTAAGGACCGTGGGCTTGTATTCTAAAAGATCTTTGACTAGATTCTTACGAATGGGGGAAGCCGCTACGCCAACCGCATCTACTACCATTGGGAGACAAGTTTGAGATGCATAAGAAACTGCCAGACGGATTGCTTTCTCCTTCTCAGCTGACAAATGCCCCAAATTGATGAAGAGAGCCTGGCTTTGCTTAGTAAAATCAAGAATCTCACGGGGGTCATCTGCCATGACTGGTTTGCATCCCAGAGCCAAAATGCCATTGGCTAGCATCTCGCAGGAAATCTCATTGGTGATGCAGTGAATCAAGGAACTGGTTGCCAGAGGGAAAGGATTTGTCAATTTCTGCATCATTCTATCCTTTCTCCAAAGAAATATCCCTGCACTTTTTTAAAGAATTCCTGCTTGATTAAAAATCGAAAGGCGAGGAAAGCTATGGCTGTACCAATCAAGGTCGCTCCGAAAAATCGCGGAGTATAAATAAACCAACTGAGCTTCGCCGCAGATCCTGTAAAGAGAACCATAACAGGATAGGAAACAATGGAACCGATAACCCCTGTTCCCAAGATTTCTCCTAGGGCAGAAAAGTAAAATTTTCGACCATACTTATAAAAGAGACCTGCAAGGAGGGCTCCAAAGGTAGCTCCTGTTAGGGCCAAAGGGGGAATGCCTTGAGTAGACATACGGATAAAGGCTGTCACTGTAGCCATAACCAAGGCATAAACAGGTCCCATCATGATTCCTGCCAGAATATTGACTACACTAGACATCGGTGCCATTCCTTCAATTCGAAAGATGGGTGTAAGAACTACGTCAAGGGCAATCATCATGGATAAAATAGTTAATTTGTGAACTTGTAATTGGTGGTTTCTCATTTTCTATTTCTTCTCTTTTTCTAAGGACTGCAAATCACTCGTCCATGTTTGATGTTGGTAAGCCATCTCCCAAAACTTGGCTTCCATGTGGACACTTCGGTGGAAGGCCTCTAGCATTTTTTGTTTGTCCGTCTCGTCACTTTCTTGATAGAGCTGATTGACCAGCGCTTCTTCCTCTTTAATCTGCTGCTCTAATTCATCGGTGATATAGGTTTCAATCCACTGTTGATAAAGAGGATTCGGGGATGGTTTGCGATTAAGTGCCTTGCCCAAATCATGGTATAACCAAGGACATGGAAGTAAACTAGCAAAAGCAATACCCAAATTTGACTCTGCAAATTGCCGATAAATATGAGAAATATAATGATAACAAGTTGGAGCGATTGGATGTTGCTCCATTTCCTGGTCGCTGATTCCTAATTCCTTGAAAAATTGTTGGCGGATAAACAACTCACCCTCCACTAGACTCTGAGCATTTTGTTTCAAGAGTCTTTTCATCTCCTCGTTTGAAGTCTTATCAGCCAAGAGGTGATAGGCTTCTGAAAAAGACTTCAGATAGTAGGCATCCTGAATCAGGTAATAGCGGAAAATAGAAGGTTCTAACGTTCCCTCTTGTAACTGTAAAACAAATGGGTGATGAAAGGAAGCCTGCCAAGCTTCCTTGGATAATTCCATCGCAATATCTGTAAATTCCATAATAACTCCTTTATAGAAACAAACTGGTTTGAAGCAATAAAAAGAAAAGTAGGTAGATCAATTTTGTCCTCTGAGAAATATAAAAAGTCCGATAACTATTCTCCAACTGTGCATGTTCGTCATATCCATGTGCAGACAGAGCTCTCAAGTAAAGATGGTGCCACCTAAAGACCGTCATCAGAACCTTGCTGTAAATCAGGGGAGACCAAACATGCAATTTTTGACCACGCAATAAGCAAGCTTCCTTGAGGGACTTGATTTCTTGCTGAATGAGGGGAAAGGAATTGAATACCACAATTAAGGCATAGGCCCAAGACCGTGATAACCCCTTTTGAGCCAAGTACAAGAGAAGCTCTTTTAGGGAAATACTGGAAACAAAGACAAGGCCGATACAAACAGTCACAAAGGCCCTCGTTCCAAGTATCACTGCCTGCGAAGCATCCCCATGTAACTGAACTGCCCAGTAGTTAGCAAAGGATGGTAAAATGGCGAGCACAATCATCCAAGTCGACATCTTAAATCGACGGTAGTAAAGCATGAAGAGAATGCAAAATGCGGCTACCGAAAGATTAAGAGCAATCGAAGGAATGAAGGATGTTTCCAAGGATAAAATTAGAAAGAAGAGACTGAGTATCGGTGTCTGGGTTGCGACTTTGATCATACTACCTCACCTCCCCTTGAGCATTGCTACTCAGAAAACTGAGAGGTTTGCTGATGGTCACGTCTTGGAGATGACTGAGCCCCTCACTAGTCATCTCAATCCAATAATCAACCACAGAAATCAAAGGATCTAAACGATGGCTAATGATCAAAAAACTTCTCCCTTGATTGCTCTCCTCCACAATCCACTGACAGAAATAATGGCAGGCTCTATCATCCAAACCAGCAAATGGCTCGTCTAGCAAGATCACAGAAGCCTTGCTGGTCAAGATGGTCAATAGCTGAAGAATCTTTTGCTGGCCACCACTTAATTGATAGGGACTCTTATCAAGCGCCTGCTCCAGATTAAAATATCGTAAAGCTTGGAGAATCCGCTGATTTCTCACAGTATCTGGAACATCTACTTGAAGTTCCTCTCGCAGACTGACTCGGATAAACTGCTTCTCAGCTTCCTGAACAACACCTGTCAAGTCACGATACAAACTCTTTTTCTTTTTAAGAACCCAACCCTTCCAAGTAATGCGCCCTTTATACTTTTGAAATTGAAGAATGGAGCGAAAGAGGGTTGATTTCCCGACGCCATTGTCACCCAGGATACAGGAAATCCCTTGGTAAAATGTGAAATCCGCAATCGAAAAGAGAAGGTGATTCCCCAGCTCACAAGTCACACGGTCCATATGGAATAGTTCTGGGCTAAAGGCAACTTCCTTTGAAGCAACCTGTGTCATCTCAGAGGTAGGGATTTGAAACACTTCCCTTAGTTGCCCGTCTCTCAGCTCCACCATATGGTCAATGTAGGCTCCATAGTCTGATAAATCATGGTCGCACAGGATGACTGTCTTCCCATTAGAGACCAACTCCTTTAGAATCTCTAGGATCTCTATCCTACTCTTTCGGTCAATGGAAGCGAAGGGTTCATCTAAGAGATAGACCCTAGGATTCATGGCAAAGAGAACAGCCAAAGCAGCTTTTTGCTTTTCCCCACCTGATAAGTGATGAATGGGACGGTGCAAGATTGCCTTACAACGACATTGCCGGACCACCTCTTCTATTTTATCATCAATCTCCTGAACAGGATAGCCAATATTCTCCAAGGTAAAAATTAGCTCTTCAAACAAGTTCTCCATGGTAAATTGATAATTGGGATTTTGAAAGAGAATACCAACCGTCTGGACACGTTCAACGATAGAAAGCTGACTGACCTCACTCCCATCTACCAAGACTTGACCACTACAGGGCAAGGAACTGACTTGGGCAATGATTTGAAAGAGACTGGATTTTCCTGAACCACTGCTCCCAACTAATAAGGTAAAAGCTTGCGCATGAAAAGTAAAAGCAATCGGCTCCGAAAAGATTGGGGACTGAATCCCCCGTAGTTCCAGCCCCATCTACGCCTTTCCTCCGGCTGCAAACTGATGATAGAGTTTGACAATGGCACGAACCAAGATGGTACAGAAGAAAAAGACTGAAATAAAACGCACCACAAGCAAGGAAAGGACAAAAGGAAGAGAAAAGGCATAGTAACCTAATTTAATGTATTCATAGACAAAGCTAAAAATCGTAATCCCAATACTATTGGCGGTTAGAGAGAGCCAACTTTCATAGCGATTCTTGGTCACAAGAAAGCCAAATTCACTTCCCAGACCTTGAACCAAGCCAGACAAAAGAGCGCCTAGACCGAATTGGCTACCATAAAGAACTTCAGCAAGCGCAGCAAGCACTTCTCCAATCGTTGCACTTCCGATTCTTGGAACAAAGATAGCCACAATGGGCGCAGCCATACACCAGAGACCAAAGAGGATTTCATTGGCAAAGGCCTGTAAACCAAGAGGGGCTAAGATCAGGGTGAGGATATCAAACAGATAGCCTGAACCCACAAAAACGCCACCAAAAAAGATAGATAAGAAAGCAAGTAAGATGACATCTTTTAACTGCCATTTTTTCAACATAAAAAACTCCTTTTTTAAAGAAAAGTGGGGCATTTGCAGAGAGCTACTCAAAGGCTTGCCGTCAAGCCTATCCTCTTTTGATAAACAAAAAAACTCCAATTACAATCAAGAATTAGAGTTGACTTACAAGATTAGACAGTTCTTTTCGACATACGAAAAAAACCTTTTCACATTTCCCTTCGCCAGTATTAACTGTATCAGGTTCAATGGGTATCATCTCAGCCTAAAGCACCCCAAATGTCTTTATTATTTAATTACTGGATCAGTATAACAAAAAATGAAAGCCCTAGCAAGATATTTGACTGGAAAATATATTTATATGGTTTGTTTGTTAATTCTTTTAATCTACATAAAAGTATTGCATCTGTTCTATAATTCATAACCAATATCAAAAAAAGCTAATTCTAAAGCAACTGCTTGATTCCAGCGTTGCTGAAGTTCTGTCAAATCTTCTCTACCTTTCCCGACACGATTGAGTTCGTCAACCAGAAATTGAACCCACTCTGTAAAGAAAGGACCTCTGTGGAGATTGATCCATTCCGAATGAATATAGGCTTCAGGTAGAGCCAAATCTTTAGAACCCCAGTCTAAATAAAGACCTTCTGCAATGGCTAGCATGACCAAAAGATGAGCATAGTCTGATGAAGCCACAGCAGAACACATTAGCTCCTGAAAGGCTTTTGTTACAGGGTGCAAGGTCACTTCTAGATAGTCATTCTCTGCTACTTTTAACTCTTTGAAAGCCTTTTGGAAATAACCATCTTCATCTGCTTCAAGAAAGCCTAGTTGCTTGGCAAAACGAAGTTTGGATTCAAGCTGGTCTGCGTGAGCTACACAAGCACCAAGCATGGATAAGAAGGCATCAAAGAAATGATAATCTTGAATCAGGTAGTCTTTTAAGACCTTATTCTCAATTGTCCCCGCAAAAAGTTCCTTAACAAAACGATGATTGATTGCAGCCTGCCAATCCTTCTGACTGCTTTTTAATAATTCTCCAACGGTCAAACCTGGCTGAAATGCATAGTTTTGTGTTTCCATATTTATTTTTCCTTTCTTTACTCCTTAGTAATCAATAAAATATCAAGAGACACCAAGCAAAATCGTAATTCCACTTGATACTTTTAAAGAACATCGAGGGCATTTGCAGAGAGCTACCTAAACAAGCCTATCCAGTTTGTATAAACAAAAAAACTCCAATTACAATTAAGAATTAGAGTTTACCTTACAAGATTAGACGGTTCTTTTCGACATACGAAAAAAATCTTTTCACATTTCCCTTCGCCAGTATTAACTGTATCAGGTTCAATGGGTATCATCTCAGCCTAAAGCACCCCAAATGTCTTTATTATTTAATTACTGGACCAGTATAACAAAAAATGAAAGCCCTAGCAAGATATTTGACTGGAAAATATATTTATATAGTTTCTGATAACGATTTAATCTTTCTATACACGAATAAAAACCTCCACATTATGCGGAGGCAATCTGTTTTATCAATACAATTTTAAGTCACGTGGGTCAACTGGGAAGGTTGGATTGTAAGGATTGTGACGGAGTTTGAAGTGCTTGACATCTTCAATAGTCTGAGTTCCAGACAACTGCATGACCGTCTTCAATTCTGCATTCAAGTGCTCAAAGACCTGACGCACACCAACACTACCACCAAGTGCCAAGCCATAGATAACAGGGCGGCCAATAGCTACCAAGTCTGCTCCTGAAGCCAAGGCTTTAAAGACGTGTTGACCACGACGAACACCTGAGTCAAAGACAATAGGCACGCGCTTGTCAACTGCTTCTGCTACTTCTTGAAGTGAGTCAAAGGCAGCTGGTCCACCGTCGATTTGACGACCACCGTGGTTGGTTACCCAGATACCTGAAGCTCCCGCAGCAAGCGAACGTTCAACGTCCTCACGGCATTGTGGTCCCTTGACATAAACAGGAAGTCCTGAGTATTCAGCGATGAACTCTACATCACGTGGAGACAAACGTTGTTTAGCTGATTTGTAGACAAAATCCATTGATTTTCCAGCGCCTTCTGGCAGATATTCTTCAACAATCGGCATGCCAACTGGGAAGACAAAACCATTACGCTTATCGACCTCACGATTGCCTCCTACAGTAGCATCTGCGGTCAAGACAATCGCTTTATAACCTTCAGCCTTCACACGGTCCATGATATGGCGGTTGATCCCGTCATCCTTACTAAAGTAAAATTGGAACCAATGAGGTGTCCCTTGAAGGGCTTCTGTAATTTCTGGAAGGTCCACAGTAGAGTAAGAGCTGGTTGTATAGAGGGAACCAAACTCATGTACACCACGCGCAGTAGCTACTTCACCTTGTTCATTTGCCAATTTATGAGCTGCAACAGGCGCCATAATAATTGGTGAAGACAATTTTTCACCTGCAAATTCAATCTCTGTACTTGGATTTTCAACATCACAAAGAGTGTGCGGAACGATGAGCTTGTGGTTAAAGGCGCGGATATTCTCCCGTAAAGTAAAAGTATCTTCCGCACCACTGGCGATATAGCCAAATGCTGCTTTAGGAATAACTTGTTGCGCCATTGGCTCCAAATCATAGGTATTAATAAAATCTACAGGTCCTTCTGCATTGCTTGTTTTATATGACATAAAGTGTCCTCCTTATTAAGTAAGCGTTTACTTCTTCTTACATAAACTATCTTAACTCTTTTTCAGATTCCTTTCAAAAATTTTGTCTGGAAATTTCAAACTGATTGTCTGAATATATCCCCAAAAAGAGAGGGCTCTCATTCTATCATTATCCTATATTTTTCTTTACCCTTAGGAACCTTTGTTTTATTTCTTACATACAAAAAATCAGGTAATCCTAGTGACTACTTGATTTTCTATGTCTTAGGCATTTTGCCAATTTTCTTGGTCTTCTTTAAAGCGTTTTAAGAGATCTAATCTCTCTATCTTACTCAATATGGACTTAATGGGATAAGGTTTCATACACTCTAAGACTGCTTGATTGACATACTCTGCTTTCTTTTCGACGAGTTTCTCTGTGACAGTATAGCGTGTTTGTCGTTCTACTAAGGTCAGAATAGAAGGTTCTCCTACTGTCTTTCCCCCCAGAACAGAATCGATTTCCCAATCTCCAAAACGGGAGCGATTATTGATCTCTTCTGGCCTTTCTTCAATTGACTTTCCTAGATGTTTCTTGGTAGAGGGACGCTTGTTAAATTTCTTACGGATCCGCACTGCTCTTGGTAAATCAATAGCCTTAATCTCTAACAAACCTTGATGGATATAGTTATAGAGCGTCTTGGTTGAAGGAACAACTACATCTACATGTTGGAGTTTATAGATATGAACAAAGGTATCCACGCTATGCACCCTTGGTTTCTCTCTCATTGCTTCTGTAAATTTTGTCATAAAGTCGTCCGATACACGATCCAGTTTCAGATAATAGCTGCCTTCTCTGGCCTGACGATAGCGGTTATGGGCAGCATCTGCATAATAGTGTTAATAATAGACCTTCTGTCTATTTACTTGTTTCACTTGTGTTATAGAACCTCGATTCATTTCACGAGTAATGGTAGAGCGATTTCTTCCCAGTCTACGAGCAATCTCAACAGGTTTGAGTCCTACGCTTAAATAAGCTTCAATTTCTCCTCGCTCAGCTTCAGATAAGTGCTTGTATGATTGATTTGTGGTAGAATAGTTTGTGGACATGTTTCTCTTCCTTTATACTGTTTTTCGCAACTCTAGTATATCAGATAGACATGTCTTTTGTGTTGCACTTCATTTTACAACAGAGCGAAAAAATTGCCCCCAAAAGGTCAAACTAAGAGGTTGACTTCTTGGGGACAGCTTATATTATTTTGAATTAAAGATACTTTACACTTGTTTTAAAAAGACGAGTTCTAAGTTACTTGATAAATCAGGTTGGTAGTCAAAACCTGCAAAACTGAGCTGGCGAGCTTGTTCGACTGTTTGGACTTGCCCCTCTATCAAGGCGGTCAAAAAGGCGCCACGGGCTTTTTTTGAAATAGTTGAGTGGATTTTCAGCTGACCTGCCTTGTCCTCCATAAATTTGAAGGTCACCATCTTTTCTCTAATTTCCTTCGAAAATACGGTTTCAAACTCTGATGATAAGAGTGAGAATATCAAGTTCTCATCCTGTAGGACCTCATCGTAGGCTGACTTCCAATGACTCTTTAAAGTCTTACCAGCAACTTTTAACTTCATCAAGAAGTCCAAACGGTGAGGAGCCATGGGAAATAAGGCAGGGACAACACCGTATAAAGCCGAGGTAATTAGGACATGATTTTCAAGATAGGTTTGTTCAGCCTCGGTTAACCCATCTCGTTTGATGTGGCGATACATGAGACCATCGAAAAGTTTCAAGGCTGGATAATGTTTAGCCCTGTGATCTTTTAAAGCTTGAATATGGCCGTACTCTTCTTCTGCTTTCTCGGCAGATACCTTATAAAAAGTCTCTAATTCACTAGCTGAGTAATGCGCCAGTGAGTCAAGGACTGCCTGACTTTCTTCCCTCAAAGGGAGCGCTTCGATACAAGGATGGTTTGTGTTCATTTCTTTTGCTGTTGGGATTAAAATTTTCATATTGTTAGTGTAGCATATTTTTCAATCACGACCAAGAATTTCATCTTAAAAACCTCGGTTCACACCGAGGTTTCTTTGTTTATTTTGGCCACCCTAACCAGATAGCCACGAGAACAAGGGCTGTGCCAGCTAAGCTTGTTAAGATAGATAAGAATTTATCTTTTTTCTCCTTGAACTGAGAAAACCTATTTTTATACTCAATGAAAATCAAAGAGCAAACTAGGAAGCTAGCCGCAGGCAGTACTTGAGTACGGCAAGGCGACGCTGACGTAGTTTGAATTTGATTTTCGAAGAGTATTATTGTACTTTAAAGGTCTTGAGATAATTATCTTTTCCAACTTGACCTTCGAAGGTTTGGCCATTTTCGAGGTAAGGAAGGTCGTCTGACACTGAAGCCTTGACCTTATAAATCTTGCCATCAACTTTAAAGAAGTAGACGGTATCCCCCTTGATGACAGCTGATTTAAGATCTGAAACCACTCCCTTGATGTTTTCTACCGTTTCATTATCAAGCTCGAGGTCGTTTTTATTGGCATATTTGCTAAGGAGTTCATCTACCGTAGTTGCTACGATAACGTTTTGGTACTCCACGGCATCGACCAATGCATACTCCTTGACCAAGCCTGCATTGTCCTTCAAGCCCATGATATAAAGAGGCTTGTCATTGAGATTAACAAGGATAGGGAAGGTAGCCTTGTAGGCCTTCTCCTGAACGGCTCCTTCTGCAGAAGCACGGGCTGATTCTTCGGTTGCTGAAGCTAGATTGTACTTGGTGATTTCACCAGTGCGCATATTTTCAAGGATAAATCCTAGATTACTTTCATCAGCATTTGCTGAAGTCACCCCTGTGTAGAGATAAATGTCATTTCCGATAGAAAGATAGTTATAACCCTCTGTCGTTTGGGTGACGTTTTTCTTAGAAATCAAGGCATTCCAGAAGCCGTCTTTATATTTGCCGTTGTAGTTAATTTGCTCGATGGTTTCTTCTGCTGGATAGACACGATCCACCCATTCTGGTACTTCATCCAAGCTGTATTCCTTGGTTTCGCCATTGGTAGCATCCAAGATAATAACAGATGAAGGACGAGGGACTCCTAGACCAAACTGTTTTTGATAAACGGTTGCTACATAGAAAGGATTGCCTTCATCATCCACCTCAAAGGATGGGGTTTTAAAAATCTTAGTCGGATACTTGATTCGAAGATGACGTTTGACGTCACGGTTAAAATACTCGGAGTCCGAATACTTCATCGGTGTTTTTAAATCTACCAATTCCGCATTCCCTGTCACCATATCAACCTTGATATACTCGCCAATTCCCTTGGCTTGATTGTTGAACCATTTGATGGGATCGGCATACTCCAAAGGAGTTACCCGATAGGGTTTGCCATCAACTGTTAGCTGGGTATAGGTGTCTGCTGCGACGTACTGGGAGACCTTATCTGTCAGAGAGCCCAGATAACGGTCCCCAATCTTTTCTGCAGTGCTCCGATCCAAGATCGGAACCTTACTGGTATCACTCTTAGGAAAATCTTTAAAGTCTTTTTCTGTGATAGACACCACATTAGCATAGTTTTTTGCTTGGAAAAAGCTAGAGGTCACTAGGCTAACCAGACCAGCAAGGGCAAAGATGAGGCCTGCCACCAGTAATAATATTCCACCTAATTTATTAAAATGGAACCCTTCTAGATTGAGCTCGTTAGCAGGCTTGCCATGACGTACATGAACAGTTTTGAGAAGATTAGTATCCTTGCGGAAACTAAACAAAATCCCCATCACCACCAGATGCCCACAGAGAAAGAAGATGAATTCCCAGCTAGTAAGATTGAAGGGGGGCAAAAAGATATACCAAGTCGTTGCGATAAAAACAAGTTCAAAGAGTATGCGTTTCATCGGAGTTCCTCCTAAATAATCCGTCCTTCCAAATGATCCAGTTCATGTTGGCATATCTGAGCTGGAAAATCTGTTAGCGTAATAGTCTGTTCCTGCCACTTGCTATCGCGATAGGATACCGTAATCGTTTCATAACGAATCGTCGTTCGAACCCCAGTCAAAGACAAACAACCTTCCTCTGTCTCGTAAGGTCCTTTATAGGAAAGAAGAATCGGATTAAACATAACCATGGGAACTAGGCCAAGATTAAAGATAATCACGCGCTTCTGCACACCAATCATATTGGCCGCCAGACCGACACAGGTTTCGCGATTAGCCAGCAGGGTATCCTGCAAATCCTTAGCCAGATAAAGGTCTTCTTGACTTGCAGGTTTCGAGACCTGCGACAAGAATAAGACATCTCGGACAATTTTCTTTTCCATTCTCTTACACTCCTTACAACTTCACTTTATTATAACACAAAAGGAGGTAACTTCTAGTCCTTTCCCTCAAATGCAAAAAAAGCCATCCGAAGATGACTTTCTTTTTAAATCGCGTTCTTATCAAGACCAAGTTTACGTTGAACAAACTTAACGATTTCTACGATAAGAATCATTGAGAAGCTTCCAGCTAGAACAATAGCCCATTGCGATAAGTCTAGTTTGGTTACGTGGAAGATACCTTCAAGTGGTTCTACGACGATTGTTGCCATGAGAAGAATGAAAGATACCAAGATAGACCAGTTGAAGGTCTTAGACTTGAATGGTCCAACTGTCAAGATGGATTGGTAAACAGACTTAACATTGTAGGCATGGAAGAGCTGAATCAAACCGAGTGTTGCAAAGGCCATAGTGAGGGCATCCGCGTGAATGGCTTGATTATCTCCTACATGGACCGGATAAGCAAGAGCAAGACCATAAACAGTCAAGACGAGTGCCCCTTGGAGTACACCTTGATAGATGATAGAACTCATGACTCCACCTGAGAAGAAGCTTGACTTACGTCCACGTGGTTTGTGGGTCATAACACCTGGCTCAGCAGGTTCAACACCAAGAGCGATAGCTGGGAAGGTATCGGTCACCAAGTTGATCCACAAGAGATGAACTGGCTGTAGAACATCCCAACCAAACAAGGTTGATAGGAAAATGGTCAAAACTTCAGCCGTATTGGCAGAAAGAAGATATTGAATAGTCTTTTGAATGTTTGAGAAGACCTTACGTCCTTCTTCAACTGCGACGATGATGGTCGCAAAGTTATCATCCGCAAGAATCATGTCAGATGCACCCTTAGAAACCTCTGTACCAGTGATTCCCATACCGATACCGATATCGGCTGTTTTCAGAGCTGGGGCGTCATTAACACCGTCGCCTGTCATAGCAACGACCTTACCTTGGTTTTGCCAAGCTTTCACGATACGAACCTTGTGTTCTGGTGATACACGCGCGTAAACAGAGTATTGACCAACTACTTTTTCAAATTCTTCATCAGAAAGTTCGTTGAGCTCTGCACCTGTCAATACATGGTCTTCCGAGTCATTTTCATCGATGATTCCCAGACGTTTGGCAATGGCTTCCGCTGTGTCTTGATGGTCACCAGTGATCATAATTGGACGGATTCCTGCTTCCTTAGCTACACGAACGGCTTCTGCCGCTTCGGCACGCTCAGGGTCAATCATACCGATCAAACCAGTAAAGATCAAGTTGTTTTCCAGTTCTTCAGAAGTGAGGTTTTCTGGAATGCTATCAATAATCTTATAAGCACCTGCAAGGACACGCAAGGCTTGGTGAGCCATTTCAGAGTTGTTTGTATGGATGAGGTTTGTAACCTTCTCGTCAATCGGAGCGACATCGCCAGCTTTATCACGAGCAACACAACGTTTCAAGAGTTGGTCTGGAGCTCCCTTAACCGCTACTAGGAATTTCCCATCTGGCAATGGATGAACAGTTGACATGAGCTTGCGGTCCGAGTCAAATGGCAACTCAGCGACACGAGGATATTGCTCTAAAAATCCTTTAACATCATAACCCTTGTCCAAGGCATACTGGATGAAGGCTGTTTCCGTTGGATCCCCGATCAGGTTTCCTTCTGCATCAATCTTAGTATCATTCGCTAAAACAACAGAACGAAGAAGAGGCATGTCCAAGCCGAGTTCAATGTTATCAGCAGAGTCATGTAGGACTGCGTCATAGAAGACTTTTTCAACGGTCATCTTGTTCATAGTCAGCGTACCAGTCTTATCAGAAGCGATGATCTCAGTTGAACCAAGTGTTTCTACTGCTGGCAACTTACGAACGATAGAGTTCCGTTTTGCCAAAACTTGAGTACCCAAGGCAAGAACGATGGTCACGATAGCTGGAAGTCCTTCTGGGATGGCTGCAACAGCAAGCGCAACAGAGGTCATCAACTCACCAAGTGGATCTTTTCCTTGAATAAAGACTCCAACTACAAAAGTAACAAGGGCAATGACCAAAATTGCATAGGTCAAGACTTTAGAAAGGTTGTTCAAGTTTTGCTTGAGTGGTGTATCTGTCTCATCCGCATCTTGGAGCATGCCAGCGATATGACCAACTTCAGTGTACATACCTGTATTGACAACAACACCAAGACCACGACCATAAGTCACGTTTGAGTTTTGGAAAGCCATATTGACACGGTCACCGATACCAGCATCTGCAGCAAGATCGACTGTCAAGTCTTTTTCGACTGGAACAGACTCACCTGTCAAGGCAGCTTCTTCGATTTTAAGAGAATTGGCTTCTAGCAAACGTAGGTCCGCTGGTACTACATCACCTGCTTCAAGAGCAACGATATCACCTGGCACTAATTCTTTTGAGTCAATCTCAGCCATGTGCCCATCACGGATAACGCGAGCAGCTGGACTAGACATCGACTTGAGAGCTTCGATGGCTTCTTCTGCTTTTCCTTCTTGGTAAACACCAAAAGCTGCATTGATGATAACAACGGCTAGAATAATGACGGCATCTGCAATATCTTCCCCACCAGAAGTTATGACAGACAAGATGGCTGCAGCCACCAAAATAATAATCATCAAATCCTTAAACTGTTCGATGAATTTAACCAAGAGAGATTTTTTCTCACCCTCTTCGAGTTCATTACGTCCATATTCAGCTAGGCGTTTCTGTGCTTCGCTTGACGAAAGGCCTTGCTCAGTTGCTTCAACCGACTTCAAGACCTCTTCAGGACTTTGAGTATAAAACGCTTGGCGTTTTTGTTCTTTTGACATGTGTCTCCTCCTTGACTTTGTGTGCAAAACAAGCTCTCTTTTGGTTTTATGACAAACAAAAAGAGACCTGTTAATCATAACAAGTCTCGCTGTTTAAGATAGCGCCGGAAAGCATACTTTGCAGTATACAATTCGGAATGACGACACTATCACAGGTTTCTGCCAGCTACTCCCTTGAGTAGTACTATTATATCAAAATTTGAATAATTTTCAAAGAGTAAAAACTGCCTTATTTGAATTTTCCTTTGAAAACCAGTATAATGGTAGAATATTATACGACTAGAAAGGAAGTCCGATGAACCAATCCATGTCAAATCTCAAGTTAGCGGAACGTGGGGCCATTATCAGTATTTCGACCTATCTGATCTTGTCTGCGGCAAAATTGGCGACTGGCCACCTCCTTCATTCTTCCAGTTTGGTAGCCGATGGTTTCAACAACGTGTCGGATATCATTGCAAATGTGACTCTCTTGATCGGGATTCGGATGGCGCGCCAGCCCGCTGACCGTGATCACCGTTTTGGCCACTGGAAGATTGAAGACCTGGCTAGTTTGATCACTTCCATCATCATGTTCTACGTTGGCTTTGATGTTCTGCGGGACACCATTCAAAAAATTCTCAGTCGAGAACAAACACACATTGACCCTCTGGGTGCTACTCTAGGAGTCTTATCTGCGGCAGTCATGTTCACCGTTTATCTCTATAATACTCGCCTCAGTAAGAAATCCAAATCCAAGGCTCTGAAGGCAGCTGCTAAAGATAATCTTTCTGATGCAGTCACCTCGCTTGGTACTTCCATTGCCATCCTAGCCAGCAGCTTCAACTATCCAATCGTGGATAAACTGGTTGCTATCATCATCACTTTCTTTATCTTAAAGACAGCATATGATATCTTTATCGAGTCTTCCTTCAGTCTTTCAGATGGTTTTGACGACCGTCTGCTGGAAGATTATCAGAAGGCTATCATGGAGATTCCAAAGATTAGTAAGGTCAAGTCCCAAAGAGGTCGTACCTACGGTAGTAATATCTACCTTGACATCACGTTGGAGATGAATCCCGACCTATCAGTCTATGAAAGTCATGAAATTGCAGACCAGGTCGAATCTATGCTGGAAGATCGTTTTGGAGTCTTTGATACCGATGTCCATATCGAACCTGCTCCTATACCTGAAGACGAAATTTTGGATAATGTCTATAAAAAACTACTCATGCGTGAGCAATTGATTGACCAAGGCAATCAACTGGAAGAACTCCTATCTGAAGACTTTATCTATATCCGCCAAGATGGAGAGCAGATGGATAAGGTTTCCTATCAAGCTGAGAAAGAACCTAAAGCTGCGATTACGGACATTCAGATTACCTCCATTAGTCAGAAAACCAAGCTCATTTGCTATGAGTTAGATGGTATCGTCCATACCAGTATCTGGCGTCGCCACGAAACTTGGCAAAATATCTTCCACCAGGAAACAAAAAAAGAAGACAAACAGTAACCCTATCCAGTGGATAGGGCTTTTTTGATTGATTTTCTTTAAGCTAAACTGGCTTATAGCTGTTTGGAAGATTTGCTTTTCGAAGCTTGTTTTGTCTCTTTTCTTGCTTGACGATTTTGTTCGATACGCCATTCTCTCTCATAGTACTTCATGGTCTCGTATACCCTTTCAGGAAGACCTACATCTAGTAGAATGATAGGGATGATCAAATCTGCTGACTGATGAAAAGAGAAACACCTTCTCTTCGGTAGGGCTAGAAGTGATTGGGATCTCACATTATCCTTGTTTTTAAAATAAACTTCAATCCGATAAGAATCCCCATACTTCCCTCGAATCCGAGAGAAGAAAAAGTCCTCTACATCAGCCCAAGCATAGAAATGACTGGCTTTCTTTGGATTCGGTTTGTAGTAAAACCCTTGAACAGTACATCTCAAATATTCCTTATCGGAGCTTAACAGTCTGTAGGTCTGATAAACTACGACTCCGGCGCAAAAAAGTACAAGCAGCATTAACAAAAGACTTATCGTATGAAGTCTGGTCCCCTTTTGTGAATACGAATGGAGATAATAGAGAAGTAACAAGAAGAAAAGCACAGAAGCTAGGCCAAACAAGGCATTCCAAATAATTTTCTTTGGACTACGTTTAATGACTTTTCCTTCCATCATGCTAACTCACTTAAATATTCATAGCGTTCATATTTTTCAAGGAGTTCTTCGTTTTTTTCATCGAGCTCTTTCTGAAGTGTCGCAAGTTTACCAAAATCAGAACCATTGGCCTGCATCTCCTCTTCAATAGCAGCGATACGGTTTTCTAAGGACTCAATATCTGCTTCAATGCTTGCCCACTCCTGCTTTTCTTGGTAGGTCATGCGTTTCTTATCTTCTCTGACCTTGACCACTTTTTCCTTTTCGGCCTTTTGAACTTGATTGACCATATCTGTTTCAAAAGCTTTTTCGTCAAGGTAGTCTGTGTAATGACCAAAGAAAGGACGAATGTTGCCATTCTCAAAGGCTAGAATCTTGGTCGCTACCTTGTCCAGGAAATAGCGGTCGTGACTGACTGTTAAAACAGGCCCAGCAAAACCTTGCAAGAAATTCTCTAAAACTGTCAAGGTCGCAATGTCTAGGTCATTTGTTGGCTCGTCCAAGAGGAGAACATTTGGTTTTTCCAAGAGCAGTTTAAGGAGATAAAGGCGTTTTTTCTCGCCACCAGACAACTTCTCAATCAAGGTTCCATGTGTCGAACGTGGGAAAAGAAATTGCTCCAGCAACTCAGCGATGGAAGTCGTAGAACCACCACTAGTCTTAACCTCTTCTGCTACTTCCTGCAGGTAATTGATGACTCGTTTGCTTTCATCCAAGCTTTCGAGTTGTTGAGAGAAATAGGCGATACGGACTGTTTCACCGATGATGACTTGACCTGCTGTCGGCTCAAGAATTCCAGCAATGAGATTAAGAAGAGTTGATTTTCCGACGCCATTATCACCAACGATACCGATACGGTCTTTGGCTTGCACCAAGAAGTTAAAATCTTGTAAAATCGGCTTGTTCTCATAAGCGAAGGAAACATCTTTAAACTCGATGACCTTCTTACCAATCCGACTGGTCTCAAAGTTCATGGTTAAGTCTGTCTCAGTAGGATTATCTGAAACTTCCTTTTTCAAGTCGTGGAAACGATTGATACGAGCCTGCTGCTTGGTCGCACGTGCTTGCGGTTGTCGGCGCATCCAGGCCAATTCTTGCTTATAGAGTTGTTCCTTTTTGTGGAGAAGTGCCGCGTCACGCTCATCTTGTTCTGCTTTGAGACGAACATAGTCCTGATAATTGCCCTGATACTCCGTCAAACCAGCTCGGTCCAACTCGAAAATTCGTGTTGACAACGCGTCTAGGAAATAGCGATCATGGGTGATAAAGAGAACCGTCTTCTTGGAATTTTTCAAAAAGAGTGTCAGCCACTCAATGGTCGCAATGTCCAGATGGTTGGTCGGCTCATCCAGTAACAAGAGGTCGTGGTTGCCTAGGAGAACTTGCGCCAACTGAACCCGTCTTCTCAGACCACCTGACAATTCCCCAACTGGAGTCGACAAGTCCTGAATCCCCAGCTTGCTGAGAACGGTCTTGACCTGACTTTCGATTTCCCAAGCTTGGAGAGAATCCATCTCAGCCATGACCCGTTCCAAACGAGCCTGCTTGTCCTCAGTGTAGTTGAGCATGAGGAGTTCATACTCACGAATGAGCTGGATTTCCTTGAGGTCGCTAGATAGAACCGTATCCAAGACCGTCTTGCTATCATCGAACTCTGGATCCTGAGTCAGGTAGCCAATCTTGTAATCACTCTTAGCTGAAAAAGGACTGACATCCCCATCAAAACCTGAAACTCCCGAAAGAACATCCAAAAGAGTGGTCTTACCCGTTCCATTAACACCAATCAGACCGATTCTATCCAAATCATGGATAATAAAGGAAATATCTTTAAAGACTGTCTTATCCCCAACTGATTTGCTTAGCTTTTCAACGATAAAATCACTCATTTTCTCTCCCTCAGGTAATCATGGATGGCTTCGCGGTCATTGTCCAATTCTCCATCAACAATGGCAAACTCAATCTCTGTTAAAATCTCTCCCAAATCTGGACCAGGCTGGTAGCCGTACTCTTTGATGAGAATACCTCCATTGATTTGGATTTCTTTCTTATCATGAATGGTCAAACTCTGGTAAGTTTCTGTAATGGCTTGTGGATTGACTGCTTTTCCTTGGGCCTGACGAAGCCTTTCAGCTTGTAGAAGGGAATCCAAGTCAAAGCGGTAACAATCACGCTTGCTCAATTCTCCCTTTTCACGCAAAGCTAAAATAGTCAGCAAATCCTGAACCTGCTTGGCAAATTGACGTGAGGTTTTCCAATGCTTCAAAAATGGTTGAGCATCCTCAATTTCTAGTACCCACAAGAGGGCCGCCCAGGCTTGCTCAGAAGACTCAAAGGTGAAATCAGTCTCCAAATCAAACAGTCTGTTAAGCTTGTCCCGACTTCCTGCCATATCAGGGAGATAGTCATAAGCTTGACTCTCAATCATGGAAGACAAGCCAACTCTCCAAAAAGGTGCTAGCAAGAGCTTGTCAAATTCAACAAAGGTACGTTCTACAGAAATCTTCTCCAAGAGCGGAGTCAAGGATTTCATCGCTTCGAATGTTTCTCTCTCAAGTTCAAAACCAAGACTGGCCTGAAAACGAAAACCACGCATAATACGTAGAGCGTCTTCGTTGAAACGCTCACTAGCAACACCCACTGCTCGCAAAACTTGGTTTTCCAAGTCTTTGAGACCATCGAACAAATCAATAATTTCACCTGTCTCATCCAAGGCAAAAGCGTTGACTGTGAAATCACGGCGTTTGAGGTCTTCTTCTAGTGAACGCACAAAGGAAACTGCACTAGGTCTGCGATAGTCTACATAGACATCCTCTGTCCGAAATGTCGTCACCTCATACTCCTCGTCTCCATCTAAAACCAAGACGGTTCCGTGCTCGATTCCGATATCGGCTGTACGAGAGAAAATCTGCTTGGTCTCTTCTGGATAAGAAGAAGTCGCAATATCCACATCGTGGATGGGACGATTGAGTAGGGCATCTCTGACGGAACCCCCAACAAAATAGGCTTCAAAGCCTGCTTCTTTAATTTTTTCTAATACTGGTAAAGCCTTCTGAAATTCAGAAGGCATTTGCGTTAATCTCATAATAAGTGTTCTAATCCATAGACAAGCTCATGACGCTTGACAACTTCTTTGATTCCCAAATTCACCCCTGTCATGAAGGAGCTGCGATCATAGGAGTCATGACGGAGAGTCAATCCTTCTCCCTGATTGCCAAAGATGACTTCCTGATGGGCTACCAAACCTGGTAGACGGACTGAGTGGATGCGCATGCCATCAAAGTCAGCACCACGGGCACCAGCAATCAACTCTTCCTCATCAGGCGCACCTTGCTGAATAGACTCTCGAACTTCTGCCATCAACTCAGCTGTTTTGATGGCTGTTCCACTTGGAGCGTCCTTTTTCTTGTCATGATGAAGCTCGATAATCTCCACATTTGGGAAATATTTAGCAGCCTGGGCCGCAAATTGCATGAGCAAGACAGCACCCAAGGCAAAGTTAGGGGCAATCAAACCACCCAAATTTTGCTTACGGGAAAGTGCTTTTAATTCTGCAATTTCTTCACTAGTGAAGCCTGTTGTTCCAACTACTGGAGCAAAGCCATTTTCAAGGGCAAAGCGGGTATTTTCGTAGGCAACGGCTGGTGTAGTAAAGTCTACCCAGACATGAGCTTCAAAACCAGCCAAGGCAGCCTTATCATTGAAGACAGGAACCCCCTGCCATTCTGATTCAGACTCAAAAGGATCCAAAACTGCAACCAAGTCCAAGTCAGGATCAGCCAAGACCATCTGGCAGGCAGCTTGACCCATCTTCCCCTTAAAACCGGCAATAATTACTCGAATACTCATCTCTACTCCTATTCAAGATACAAAGGACGCTAGTTGCCCATGAAAAATAAGGAATGGCGCTGACTTTCCATGAAAGGCAAGACAGGCATCTTTTTTCAAGAGGCAGGTAGTCCGTGTTCAATTATCAAGATACAAAGCCTGTAAGAACATAAAGTGAAAATAGGAGTTCTGATCAAGGAGTGTCTACTCCTTGGAAGAACTATCTTTTTCACACAGGGTTCCAGACGTGTTCAATTGCTAAGATACAAAACCTGCCCAGACAAATCTAGACAACTGGCGTATAGCTCAAAGCGATACTGCCTTCTCCAAGGTGGGTCCCAATGACACTACCAAAGCTAACAATTGGAATCTCAGAATTCACACCACCCTCAATCAAGAGTTGGCGCAAATCTGCCGCCTTTTGGGGAGCATTGCCATGAATGACAGTGATACGGTAGTCCCCGTCTTTTGTCAACTCTTTAATGATTTCGACCAAACGTTTGGTTGCCTTCTTTTCCGTACGAACTTTTTCGTAAACTTCAATCACACCTTGGTCATTGAAGTAAAGAATGGGCTTGATACTGAGAAGATTTCCTAGGATGGCCGCCCCATTTGACAGACGACCTCCCTTAACCAAGTGATCAAGGTCGTCTACTATGATAAAGGCGGAGTTATCAGCTATTTGGATAGCCAATTTCTCCTGAATCTGAGCAAAATCATCGCCCTGTTCTGCCCATTCAAAGACACTCTCCACCATAAATCCTAGAGGAGCACTTGTGATATGGGTATCAGGAAAGGCAATGGTCAAACCTTCGTACTCGTCCAACATATATTGGATATTCTGATAAAAGCCTGAAATTCCTGACGAAAGGAAGAGTCCCAAGACGTGGGTGTAGCCCTCTTCTTTCAAGGAACTTAAAATCTCATCCAATTTGGCAATGCTTGGTTGACTGGTCTTAGGCAATTCTGCAGACTGAGCCATCTTTTGATAAAATTCCTCAGCAGTCAGATTCACACCTTCGACATACTCCTCCCCATCAATATTGACAGGAATATCCAAGATATATAGATTCTCTCTTTGCAGCGTCTTCTCCTCTAAATAGGCTGAAGAATCTGTAATGACAGCTAATTTCATGACTAAAACTCCAAATTGATCCCTGGAAGATCCAAGGCGATTTCTGTTACTTCATACGTCAAACGGTTGAGCATGTTCAAGCATGGACGCGCCAAGTTTTCGACTTCTTCTTGGTTAAATTCGCTTGGTTCGTTGACAATACGACCTTCCACATGGTTAACTTGGGAAATCGTTCCACTGATGACAAATTTGTCAAAGACAATCATGAAACTCAAGATAACAACTAAAGAAGTCACTTGGTTTTCTTGGTCATGTTGGAGTAACTGAAAGTTCACGTCTACCTTTGTTTCAGGAGCTCCATTTTCATTTTCCCATTCAAAGTTACGAGCATCAAAGTGATACTGGCTAACAAATTCTTGTTCTCGTTTAAGGTTCATTTTTCTCTCCAATAAATACAAATTACACTGTCATTGTAACATATTTTTTTATTTTCATCTAGTTTTCTAGGCTTTAGTCAATTCCGATTTCATCTTTAACCACAGCAGCAATCGTATCTACATAGTAGTTGACTTCTTCTGTTGTAGGCGCTTCTGCCATGACACGCAAGAGGGGTTCTGTTCCACTTGGACGGACAAGGATACGACCGTTTCCTGCCATCTCTTCTTCCATCTTTTCGATGATTTTCTTGATGGCTGGTACTTCCATGGCTTTTTCTTTCATGGCATTTTCCACTCGGATATTGACCAGTTTTTGTGGGTAAATCGTCACTTCTGCTGCCAGTTGAGACAAGCTCTTACCTGTTTCTTTCATGATTTTGGTCAATTGGACAGCTGATAATTGACCATCACCTGTTGTATT
This sequence comes from Streptococcus oralis, assembly GCF_004127215.1. GTDB lineage: Bacteria > Bacillota > Bacilli > Lactobacillales > Streptococcaceae > Streptococcus > Streptococcus oralis_BD. Next base: position 53,470 of record NZ_QEWJ01000009.1, read on the forward strand.
GTAATCCATCAAGATAACGTGACCAGACTGTTCACCACCAAGATTGTAGCCTGATTTTCTCATTTCTTCGACAACATAGCGATCTCCAACTGCAGTGACTGCTTTGTTAATGCCAGCACTATCCAAAGCCTTATGGAAACCAAGGTTAGACATGACGGTTGTTACGATGGTGTTTTGAGCTAACTGTCCTTTTTCAGAAAGGTATTTCCCGATGATGTACATGATTTTATCACCATCAACGATGTCGCCATTTTCATCAACAGCAATCAAGCGGTCGCTGTCTCCGTCAAAGGCCAAACCAATAGCTGACTGGCTTTCTTTGACTAGTTCTTGGAGAGCTTCTGGGTGTGTTGAACCAACATTTAGGTTGATGTTAAGACCATCTGGTGTCTCCCCGATTACAGTCAACTGGGCACCTAGATCAGCGAAAATCTGACGGGCACTTGTAGATGCTGCACCGTTGGCTGTATCCAAAGCCACTTTCATTCCCTCAAGAGGAGTTCCAGTTGAAACAAGATAGCCTTCATACTTACGCAAACCTTCTGGATAGTCCACTAAGGTCCCCAAGCCCTCTGCACTCGGACGAGGAAGAGTATCTTCAGCAGCATCCAGCAAAGCTTCGATTTCTGCTTCTTTTTCATCATCAAGTTTGAAACCATCCCCACCAAAGAACTTAATCCCATTATCAAGGGCTGGATTGTGACTCGCTGAAATCATGACGCCTGCACTGGCTCCCTCAGTTTTAACCAAGTAAGCTACTGCTGGTGTTGCAAGGACACCGAGTTTGTAGACGTGAATCCCTACTGATAGAAGACCTGCCACCAAGGCAGATTCTAACATTTCTCCTGAGATACGTGTATCACGTCCTACAAAGACTTTAGGGGCTTCCGTTTCATGTTGGCTAAGAACATAACCACCAAAACGCCCCAGTTTAAAGGCCAACTCTGGCGTTAGTTCTACGTTTGCTTCTCCACGGACTCCATCGGTCCCAAAATATTTACCCATTTTGTTAATCATCCTTTTCTACTATCTTTGTTTATTCTCGTTTAGACGAGTCTGGTTTTGTTTCTGAACTCGTTGAAGACGAACTACTAGCTGAGGAGCTCGTTGATGATGAGCTCGAGCTAGACGATGCTGGTTTCGTTGTAATTTTCATAGTTGTATCAAATGGCATAATGACACTTGGTAAGACATTTCCATTTTTATCAACCGCTTGTAGAGGAACAGAAGCTGAATAGTTACCTGTTATCCGTTCACTCGTTGGTAAGATGGCAATGACACGATCCACTTTGGAGAGGGTTTCCTCATCACTAATAACCGTTACTTTTTCATCTGACACAGTAACTGTATCGATTTTCACGCGAGAATCAATCTGGCTAGGATCAATCTCTGGCACAACGATTACATTGTCTCGTTTTGCTTTTTTACCGACCTTCACTGTTATCTTTTGCGGAGTTGCAACAGCCGTCAAACCACTCGGTAAATTTTCAATGGTTAGAGGAACTTCAATGGTCCCTACACTGGCATTGGTTAAGTCAGCTTTGACCTTGAATTTCCGAGTGCTTTCCTGCATCTCGCTCGCTAGAGCAACTCTATTTGATCCAGTTAGGAAGACAGTCACCTCAGATGTGAAACCACTGATAAAGTACTGGTCACTATCATACTGAATATCGATTGGGACATTAAGAACCGTATTGGTATAGGTTTCCGTCCGCACCTGTCTGGCACTATTATTATTCTGATAGTTTGTTGAAGTCGCATAGATAAAAAGAATGCAGGCGAAAAAGAAGGAAGAAATGATGTATAGACTATTTTTTCTCATGTTTCAATCCTCCTAGCAAGCGCTCTTTCAGACCATGTTTTTCCTCTGATGTTGGAAGCAAGATTCTTCTTAACTCCGATTCAAACTCTTCCAAGGTCAAATCATGCTTAAAGACTCCATTATAGGTGATTGAGATTCCACCCGTTTCTTCCGAAACCACAAAGGTAAGAGCATCAGATACTTCTGACAAACCAATCGCCGCCCTGTGGCGTGTTCCAAACTCTTTGGAAATCTCTGTATTTTCAGTTAGTGGCAAGTAGGCTGAAGTAACAGCAATCCGATCTTCTCGGATAATGACCGCTCCATCGTGCAAGGGAGTGTTAGGAATAAAAATGTTGATGAGCAATTCAGCTGAAATCTTGGCATCTAGGGGAATCCCAGTTGAGATGTATTCCTGCAAGGTTCTCACGCGCTGCACCGCTACCAGAGCACCAATTTTACGCGGACTCATGTACTCGACTGATTTGACAAAGGCACGAACCATTTGCTCTTCCGCACTAATAGGTGCGTTGGAAAAGAAATCTGTCGCCCGCCCCAATCTCTCCAAACCAGTCCGAATCTCTGGTGAAAAGATAACCACTGCTGCGATGACCCCGTAGGTGATAATCTGATTGATCAACCAGGAAATGGTCGTTAAGCCAATCATATTGGACAGAATCTGGGCTAGAATAAAGACCAAAACTCCCCGAACCAAGATCATGATTTTAGTCCCTGCAATGGCTTTGGTAAAATGGTACAAAATATAAGTCACAATCAAAATATCAATCAGATTGGTGACTATAGTCCAAGGACTTGAAAACAAACTCGTCCAGTATTGCCAATTGGATAATTGTTGAAAATTCATCCTTGGCCTCCTCCCTGTCAAAACACTTTCCGACCTATTATACCATTTTCTGTCCATTTTTTCTCTATCCTACTTCATTTTAAATTAAGCAAAATTATGATAAAATAAACTGACTAGAAAAAACGAAGGAGAAATCATGTCTCAACTCTATGATATTACCATTGTAGGAGGCGGTCCTGTCGGCCTCTTTGCTGCCTTTTACGCCCATCTACGCCAAGCCAAAGTCCAAATCATCGACTCCCTTCCCCAGCTCGGTGGCCAGCCTGCCATCCTCTACCCTGAAAAACAAATCCTTGATGTGCCAGGTTTCCCAAATCTAACTGGAGAAGAGTTAACCAATCGTCTAATTGAGCAGTTATATGGCTTCGACACACCTATTCACCTCAATGAAACCGTTCTTGAGATTAAGAAAAATGACGATTTCTTTAGCATTACAACCACTAAAGGAAACCATCTCAGCAAAACAGTCATCATTGCTATGGGGGGCGGTGCCTTTAAACCACGTCCACTCGAATTAGACGGTGTTGAGAACTATGAAAATATCCACTACCACGTTGCCAACATCCAGCAATACGCTGGTAAGAAAGTGACCATACTTGGTGGAGGGGACTCAGCAGTTGACTGGGCATTGGCTTTTGAAAAAATCGCCCCAACTACTCTCGTTCACCGTCGAGATAACTTCCGTGCCTTGGAACACAGTGTGCAAGCCCTGCAAGCATCATCTGTGACTATCAAGACACCATTCGTTCCTAGCCAACTCCTTGGAGCTGGAAAAACACTTGATAAACTTGAAATCACCAAAGTCAAATCGGATGAAACCGAAACGATTGATCTAGACCACCTCTTTGTCAACTACGGCTTCAAATCTTCTGTCGGTAACCTTAAAAACTGGGGTCTGGACCTCAACCGACACAAGATTATCGTTAATAGCAAGCAAGAATCCAGCCAAGCAGGTATTTACGCTATCGGAGACTGCTGCTACTATGAAGGAAAGATTGATTTGATTGCGACAGGACTGGGTGAAGCGCCTACTGCCGTCAATAATGCTATCAACTACATCGACCCTGAGCAAAAAGTACAACCGAAACACTCAACTAGTTTATAAGAAAAGAACCACGGATTAACTAATCCGTGGTTTTATAATTCATCTGCTATTTTATTAATTTTTCTGAGTCTGTGGTTAACTCCACTTTTGGTTAGGGGATTGCTCAGGCTATCTGCCAACTGCTGGATAGAGTAGTCTGGGTGCTGGATCCGCAAGCGAGCCACCTCCTGCAAATCCACTGGTAAATTTTCTAAGCCCATTCTATCTTTGATTTTACTGATATTGTTTATGGTCTTCATGCTGGCAGAAACCGTCCGAGCGATATTGGCTGTTTCAGCGTTATTAGCTCGATTGAGATCGTTACGGGTTTCACGCAAAATCTTGACACGCTCAAAATTATCACGCGCCTGCATGGCCCCAATCACGATCAAGAAATCCATGATGTCCTCTGCACGCTGGAGATAGGTGACTGCACCTTTCTTACGCTCAATGACCTTGGCATCCAGTAAAAATTGCTGGAGGAGAGAAGCCAGTCCTTGGGCGTGATCCAGATAAACGGAACTGATCTCCAACTGGTATTTGCCAGACTCAGGATCACGGATACTTCCATTTGCCAGAAAGGCCCCACATAAGTAAGCACGACCAGCTTCTTCATCTGCTAAAATATCAGGATCGATGCCTGTCTCCAAGCCAAAGAAGGAATCCGCAAGCCGCAAATCAGCTAAAAGTTCCTGCACCCTCTCATCAGTATAGACCGTATAGACACGATTCTTGCGAAGATTACTTCGCTGATGGTGACGGATCTCTGACTTGATTTCATAAAAATGGAGAAAGGACTCATAAAGGTGCCGAGCCAACTTGGCATTTTCAGTCACAACAGACAAGGTCAAGCCCGAAGTCGAGAGACCAATACTACCAGACATCTTGATGATGGCTGATAATTCATGGCGACTGAGATGGTGTTGACCAAGAATTTCCTCTTTTACTGCAACTGTAAAACTCATTTTCTCACCTGTATGATGCGCATCAATTCATCCACAATCAAATCCCCATCGTGGAAGGCTCCTCCATTTTCCAAACGAAGGAAGTTGGATGAAATCACACGAGGCACCTGCTTGCAGAGACCAGCAAAATCATGTTCCACCTGTACCAAATACTCATCAAAACGGTTGGTATCCATGTATTCTCTAGGAACCTTTTCGATATTAACCAAGACCGTATCAATAAAAGGTCGACCTAAGTGTCGATGGAGAACTTCCACGTGGTCACTGTCTGAAAAGTGCTCTGTTTCCCCACGCTGGGTCATGATATTGCAGACATAGGCTATCTCCGCCTTGGTCTCCAAGAGTGCTTGACCAATCTCCTCAATGACAATATTGGGCAAAATCGATGTAAAGAGGGAGCCAGGTCCCAAGACAATCATATCACTCTCTAGAATGGTAGTGACTACTCGACGGCTGGCTTGTGGTGTTTCATCATCCAAAGTATTGGTCACATAGACATGGTCAATCATGCCTGGATGATCTGCAATGTGACTCTCACCTGCCACCTCAGAACCATCTTTAAAAACTGCATGCAATGTCAAAGGGTGGTCACTTGATGGGTAAATCTTTCCTGTTGTATGAAAAAACTTACTGAGTAATTGCATAGCATTATAGGTAGAACCTTGCATTTCAGAGAGTCCTGCTATAACGATATTTCCTAGTGGATGGCCCGCAAAAGCTCCAGCCTCTTCTGAGAATCGGTACTGAAAAACCTTCTCATAAAACTTTGGCATATCTGACATGGCCACAAGGACATTACGGAGGTCACCTGGTGGTGTCAGCTGGTGAATATTTTTTCGTAGCTCACCCGAAGAGCCGCCATCATCGGCGACCGTTACGATGGCTGCGATGTCAACATCCTTTTCTCGCAAACTTTTCAAAATGACAGGGATACCAGTTCCTCCACCAATCACCGTTATCTTTGGTTTTCTCATGAACGGTTTACCGTTTCCTTTCTTCGGTCTTTGTCACGATGACTTTCATTGACAGGCCAGTTTTTAGCAAGGTCCTCAGCTATGCGCTTGGCAAAGGCTACACTACGGTGCTGTCCACCTGTACATCCCACTGCAATGGTCAAAACGGACTTGCCTTCTTTTTTGTAACTTGGCAAGATTGGCTCAATCAAGGCGAGCAAGTGCTGATAGAAACTTTCCGATTCTGCATGTTTCATTACATAGTTGTAGACAGGCTCATCCAGCCCCGTTTGATTACGGAGTTCTGGTAGGTAATAGGGATTTGGCAAAAAACGGACATCAAATACCAAGTCCGCATCGATAGGAATACCATACTTGAATCCAAAAGACATGACCTCAATACGGAAAGACTGGGCTTGTTCTTGGTCCGAAAATTGCTCAGCAATGGTCTTACGTAGTTCACGAGGGGTGAGTTCTGTCGTATCTACCACATTTTGGCTCATGTTTTTCAGAGGTGCCAAAAGTTCACGTTCCAGCTTGATGCCATCTAAAATCCGACCATCTGCTGCTAGAGGGTGACTCCGTCTGGTTTCCTTATAGCGAGCAACCAATTCCTTATCTGCTGCGTCCAAAAAGAGAATTTTGAAATCCAAATCATCCTGGTTTTCCAATTCATCCAAAACAGCCTGAATTTCCGAGAAGAAGGAACGGCTACGCATGTCTACAACCAAGGCCAGTTTGTGGTCATCATCTTTGGCTTCGACCAACTGTAAAAACTTTGGTAAGAGGGCTGGTGGCAGATTGTCAATCGTAAAATACCCCAAATCCTCGAAGGACTGAATGGCTACGGTTTTTCCTGCGCCACTCATCCCTGTCACAATCACTAGGTGAAGTTGTTTTTTTGTCATCTATCTCTCCTTATATCAAAAGAAGTTTGGCAGAGCCAAACTTCAACTAGCTTATCCAATCTCTGCGATGACTTCAATTTCGACTTTCACATCGCGAGGAAGACGAGCTACTTCCACAGCTGAACGAGCTGGGAATTCCTCTTTGAAGGCCGTTTGGTAAACCTCGTTAAAAGGAACAAAGTCGTTCATATCGCTCAAGAAGCAAGTTGTTTTGACAACGTGGTCAAAGTCTGTTCCTGCTTCTGCTAAAATAGCACCAATGTTTTTCAAGACTTGTTCTGTCTGTTCTTGGATGGTCTCTCCTACGATTTCTCCAGTTTCAGGAGATAGGGGAACTTGACCGCTAGCAAACAAAAGATTGCCAACGATTTTCCCTTGAACATAAGGTCCGATAGCCTTTGGTGCCTTATTTGTATGAATTGTTTTTGCCATTTCTTTCCCTCATAATTTTTCTAATATTGCATCCCAAGCCTGATCCATCCCTGCCTTGCTGACAGATGAAAAGAGGATGAAGTCGTCACTTGGATCAAAGTTTAATTTCTTTTTGATAGCAGATTCGTGCTTGTTCCACTTACCACGAGGAATCTTATCCGCCTTAGTCGCAACGATGATAACTGGGATCTCATAATACTTAAGAAATTCGTACATTTGCACATCATCTGCTGATGGGTCATGGCGGAGATCAACCAGACTGACCACTGCACGGAGGTTTTCCCGAGTTGTGAGGTACTCCTCAATCATGCGCCCCCACTTTTCACGTTCCTTTTTGGAAACGCGGGCATAACCATAACCAGGCACATCCACAAAACGCATCTTGTCATCGATGTTAAAAAAGTTGAGAAGCTGGGTTTTCCCAGGTTTCCCTGATGTACGGGCAAGATTCTTGCGGTTTAGCATGGTGTTGATAAAGCTAGACTTGCCAACATTGGATCGTCCTGCAAGGGCAATCTCTGGCAGTTCATCCTGCGGATAGTGGGACTTATTAGCCGCACTGAGCAAGATTTCAGCATTGTGTGTATTAAGTTCCATAGTCACCTCTAGGCTGTTTCTAGGATTGGTTTTTCCGTTCCATCGACAGCTTCTTTTGTGATGCGGACCAGTTTCACATTTTCTTGACTCGGTACTTCAAACATAACATCTAGCATGGTTTCTTCGATGATGGAGCGAAGGCCACGAGCCCCAGTCTTGCGTTCGATGGCTTTATTAGCAATCTCTTGAAGGGCTTCGTCGTCAAATTCCAACTCAACATCATCATAAGATAGCAAGGTTTGGTATTGTTTGACCAAGGCATTTCTTGGCTCTTTCAAGATGCGAACCAAGTCATCCACTGTCAATTGTTCAAGGGCTGCAAAGACAGGTAAGCGTCCAATCAACTCTGGAATGATACCGAATTTTTGAATATCTTCAGCAATGATTTCTTGCATGTAGGAGCTGTTTTCATCAATCGCCTTATTATTTTGACCAAAGCCAATAACCTTTTCACCCAGACGTTGTTTAACGATTTCTTCGATGCCATCAAAAGCACCACCCACGATGAAGAGGATGTTTTTAGTATCCACCTGAATCATCTCTTGTTGTGGATGTTTGCGTCCACCTTGAGGCGGCACGCTAGCAACAGTCCCCTCGATAATCTTAAGAAGGGCTTGTTGCACCCCTTCACCAGAAACGTCACGTGTGATTGACACGTTCTCGCTCTTCTTGGCAATTTTGTCAATTTCATCCACGTAGATAATCCCACGCTCTGCACGTTCGATGTTAAAGTCAGCAGCCTGCAAGAGTTTGAGGAGGATGTTTTCCACGTCCTCACCCACATAACCAGCCTCAGTAAGAGCTGTCGCATCCGCGATAGCAAAAGGCACGTTCAAGCTCTTAGCCAATGTCTGGGCCAAGAAAGTTTTCCCAGAACCAGTTGGACCAATCATCAAGATGTTTGACTTCTGCAAATCCACATCTTCTGACTCTTCACGCGTATCGTGGAAATTAATGCGTTTGTAATGGTTGTATACAGCCACTGCCAAGGCACGTTTGGCACGATCTTGACCAATCACATAGTGGTTCAAGATATTAAGGAGCTCGATTGGTTTTGGTACTTCAGACAAGTCTGCCAAGACTTCCTCAGCCAACTCCTCTCGAATGATTTCCTGAGCCAACTCCACACATTCATTACAGATAAAGGCGTTGTTCCCAGCGATTATTTTCTTTACTTCTTCTTGGCTCTTGCCACAAAATGAGCAATAAACCATCATATCATTTTTCCTATTTGTAGGCATGATTTCCTTCCATTCTAATTTATCATTCTATCTAAAATAAGGTCATATAAAAAGCATGAACACTGTTTACTAGATTGGTAAAAGCATTCAACCAGAGTAAGGCAGACAGTCCATAGCGCTTCTTACGAAAAGCCTGTGCTCCCGCCAAAATACAGATTACACACAAGAAAGCTGTAAAAAATCCAAATATACTGCGCTCCATTAGACTTCCTTTCTCTTTCGGTATTGGATGGTAAAATCATAGTCATTTTTCTCATCACGGGTGTAAGATTTACTTGCAACTGTTTCAAAACGAGACAAGTCAAACTCCTCAGGGAAATAGGTATCTCCCTCCACCTGAGCATGAATCTGTGTCACGATGATTTCATCTAAATAGGGCTCAAAAGCCTGAAAAATCTGTTTTCCACCAATGATATAGAGATTTTTGTCCTGACTCTGATACCAAGCTAAAACAGACTCCACATCTTGAAATACGAGCGCACCATCCACGACTTGGTCACTGTTTCGTGTCAAAATCAAGGTTTGGCGTTTGGGAAGCAGACGACGCCCCATTCCATCAAAAGTCACTCGTCCCATCAAGATGGCGTGGTTCAAAGTTGTTTCCTTAAAATGTTGCAACTCTGCTGGCAAATGCCAAGGGAGACGGTCTTCTTTACCAATCACACCTTTTTCATCTTGGGCCCAAATGGCTACGATTTTCTTTGTCATACTTCCGTCCTTTTTATTGATACTACTATTTTATCAAAAAACTCCCAAAAAGACTGTTTTCAAATGCTCCCCAAAGAGAGAAAAAAAGCAGGCTAGCCTTAGCCTGCTTCACCTGTCACTAGGACATGCGTTTTTTTGCTTCTGATTCAATTTTTTCGACTACTTCTTGGATACTTAGTCCAGTTGTGTCAAGGTAAACTGCATCCTCAGCCTGTTTGAGAGGCGAAGTTTCACGATGACTGTCCTTGTAGTCACGCGCCGCAATTTCCTCTTTTAGGGTCTCAAGGTCTGTTTCAATCCCTTTAGCAATATTTTCCTTGTAACGTCGTTCTGCTCTTTCTTCAACAGAGGCTACTAGGAAAATCTTGAGTTCAGCTTGTGGTAATACAACTGTCCCAATATCCCGTCCGTCCATCACAATACCACCTTGCTGAGCAATCTCTTGTTGGAGAGAAACCAGTTTCTCGCGTACTTCAGGAATAGCAGCGATGCTTGAAACCTTGTTGGTCACTTCATTTTCACGAATCGGATGAGTAATATCCACATCCCCTACAAAAACAAGTTGTTCACCTGTTTCTGAACGTCCAAAACTAATGGGGTGTTGGTTAAGAAGCTCAAGAAGTTGGTCTACGTTTCCTGCATCCAACTGATGCTTGAGCGCTATATAAGTCGCAGCACGGTACATAGCACCTGTATCCAGATAAGTGTAACCAAAATCTTTAGCGACAATCTTTGCGACCGTACTCTTACCACTCGAAGCTGGGCCATCGATAGCAATTTGAATTGTCTTCATGACCTGCTCCTATCTTGTTTTAATCACATCACCTGGGTTAGCAAACCAAGAGCCAGATGACATATGAGAAGGATTCAAAGCTTCCAACTGGGCAATAGAAATTCCTGCACGTTGTGCAAGAGCTGCTTCACCCTCTCCTGGATGAACAGTAATTGTTCCTTCACCGTCGGTATGCTCTTCAGAGCTACTTTCTGACGGAGTTGTTTCAGAAGAAGATGTTTCTTCTACCTTGTTGCTTGATGATGAAGACTCTTCCACTTTTGAAGTGGAGCTGCTAGCAGGTGCTGAAGAATCATAAAAATCCTTCAAGGCAGCTGTGCGGTTGCTTCCTCCGGTAGAAAGGTAAATCAATACGACAACCATTGCTACAACGATTACAAAGAAGAGGCTAGCTAGGACTGTCAAGACACGATTGGCAACAACGCCTTTCCCCTTTTGTTTACGGCGACGACGATCTGTTCTTGATTCTTCCTCATTGTTTTCATAAATATCTTCTTGCCATGGTTCTTTTTCCATACCTTACTCCTTGTATTTTTTAAACTTTCTTATTACAATATAAATATGAAACTCACACTTATACCTGAACGATGCATCGCCTGTGGGCTTTGCCAAACCTATTCTGAACTCTTTGATTACCATGATAATGGAATCGTTCGATTTTACGATGATCCAGTTGAATTGCAAAGAGAAATCGCTGAGTCTAGCGATGTTCTGGAGGCCATCAAAAATTGTCCTACACGTGCCCTTCTAAAAGATCCGTCATAGTTTAAAAGGGAGACCGATTTTGTAAATTCTTTTTATCACTTTAACCCCTTCATCTACTAGTTTAGCATATTTCTAGGTAAAATTATAGTCCTTTTCGCTTATTTTTTCCTTCGAAAATAGAAAGATCACTTTTTTCTTTGACCAGATAGAGTGGTCTTTTTTTGGTCTCTAGATAGATCTTACTGATATATTTTCCCAAAATCCCAATGGTCAGGAGTTGAATCCCTCCAAGAAAGAGAATCACAGCCATCAGAGAGGTCCAGCCAGATGTCGGATTCCCCAAGATAAGGGTCCGAAACACCACAAAAACAGTCATCATAAAAGAAATAAAACAAGATAGGAGTCCCGCTACAAAGGCTATACTCAAGGGAAAATCTGAAAAGTTGAGAATCCCTTCAATCGAGTAGAAAAAGAGCTGCCTAAAACTCCAACTGGTCTTGCCAGCCTGTCTTTCGACATTTGGATAGTCCAGATAGTGCGTTCGAAAACCAACCCAGGCAAAGAGTCCCTTAGAAAAACGATTGGACTCGGTCAAGGCTAAAATAGCATCCACCACAGATCTTCTCATCATCCGAAAATCACGGACACCCGAGGGCAAAGCTACTGGGCTAATTTTTTGCATGAGGCGGTAAAAGAGGTCGGCACAGAAACTGCGGAAAAATGGTTCTCCCTCCCGACTAATTCTCCGTGTCCCAACACAGTCCAAGTCTGCATTTTGATCTAGTAAGGCTTTCATTTCAAGTAGCATACTAGGAGGATCCTGGAGGTCTGCATCCATCACGACCACCAAATCTCCAGTTGCATGCTGTAAGCCTGCATACAGAGCTGCTTCTTTCCCAAAATTTCGCGAGAAAGAAATATAATGCACCGCAGGATTTTGCACCCGATAGGCCTTCAAAAGCTCCAAGGTTCCATCGCTTGAGCCATCATCCACAAAGACATACTCAATCTCTGCTCCCAATTCTGGAAGCAGTGCTTCAACAGACTGATAAAAAAGAGGAAGTACTTCCTCTTCGTTTAAACAAGGGACAATGATCGAAATCATCATCTTAGTCTTCAAATCCATTTGGATGCTTGCTTTGCCAACGCCATGCATCTTCACACATTTGAGTGATGTCGAGTTCAGCTTCCCAGCCCAGTTCTGCCTTGGCTTTTGCAGGGTCTGAGTAGCAAGCAGCGATATCACCTGGGCGACGGTCTACGATGCGGTACGGAATGGGACGGCCTACCGCTTTTTCCATATTTTGGATAATTTCAAGAACTGAATAGCCTTTACCTGTTCCAAGGTTGTAAATATTAAGGCCTGAACCTTTTTGGATTTTTTTCAGTGCTGCAACGTGACCTTTGGCCAAATCGACAACGTGGATATAGTCACGAACACCAGTTCCATCTTCCGTATCGTAATCATCTCCAAACACTTGCACTTGCTCTAGTTTGCCCACTGCTACTTGTGAAACATAAGGTAAGAGATTGTTTGGAATGCCATTAGGATTTTCTCCCAAATCTCCACTTTCATGCGCTCCGATTGGGTTAAAGTAACGAAGCAAGACCACATTCCATTCTGAGTCTGCCTTGTAGATATCGGTCAAAATTTCCTCTAGCATGAGCTTGGTACGACCGTATGGATTGGTCACTGAAAGCGGGAAATCTTCTAAGATTGGAACTGTATGAGGATCTCCGTAAACTGTCGCAGAAGAACTGAAGATGATGTTCTTACAGTTGTTTTCTTCCATAGCTTTCAAAAGGCTGACAGTTCCTGCGATATTATTGTCATAATAGGCAAGAGGGATCCGTGTTGATTCACCAACAGCCTTCAAACCAGCAAAGTGAATGACACCAGTCGGCTCTTCCTGCTTGAAAATATCTCTGAGGGTATCTGTGTCGCGGATATCTGCCTCATAGAAAGGAATCTCAACTCCTGTAATTTTTTCAACAACTTCTAAACTCTTACGATTGCTGTTGACAAGATTATCCACCACAACGACTTGATGACCTGCTTGGATCAACTCAATAACAGTATGGGTTCCGATAAACCCGGCACCACCCGTTACCAAAATCTTTTCTTGCATCTTTTTTCCTCGATTCTCGGATTATTTTTTCTTATTTTATCATTTTTGATAGGGAATGTCATTTGCCATCCTAGGGGGAAGGCTAAAATTTCAGTAAAATTCTATTCTCTTTTTACTCGTTTGACATAGTTTGCAATTGGATAATTTACTGGATCCAAGGTCAACTCCTTGTCTTGGATCAGTTGAGCTAAGTGGTAACCAATGATAGGCCCAGTTGTGAGACCTGATGACCCTAGCCCACTAGCCGCATAGACACCTGCTAAGTCTGGGACTTGCCCAAAAAATGGCGAAAAATCACTGGTATAGGCACGGATTCCTACTCGCTCACCTCTGATAGTAGCTTCAGCCAAGGCTGGGTAGTATGGCAAGGCTGCTTCCTCCATTTGTTGGAGCAAGGCTTCATCTACCGTCAAGTCAAATCCCATATCATTTTCATGGGTAGCTCCTAGGGACAATTTCCCACCTGCAAAAGGAATCAAATCCCACTCCCCTTCTGGCATGACAACAGGATAGGATTCCATATCTTGGCTAAGTTGATAATCTCGGAGTTGTCCCTTTTGAGGACGAACATCTACCTCATATCCTAAAGGTTCCAAAAAGTCCCCCAACCAAGCTCCTGTCGCCAAAATAACCTGTTCAAACACCTCTTCGCCAATCTGGTAGCCTGCTGATACAGGAGTCAGAGTCACTTTTTCTTTGACTAACTTGACTTGACTGACTTCCAGCAAACGAGTCACTAAGAGGTGGCCATCTACTCTCGCTCCACCAGAAGCATAGAGCAGGTGGTCAAATCCCTGCAAACCAGGGAATAATTCATTTGCAGACGCTTGGTCTAAAATGGCTAACTGGCCTATCAAGGGAGAATCTTCCCTACGCTGAAGGGCTAGCTCATAGAGTTCTTCCAACTTGGATTCATCCTTTTTCAAGAGAAAAACTCCTGAGCGTTGGTAAAAGTCGATTACCTGACCAGACTTTTCTAAATCAGCCAACAAATCCACATAAAAGTCAGCCCCCAAGCGCGCCATCTTGTACCAGGCTTTATTGCGTCGTTTGGAAAACCAAGGACTGATAATTCCCGCCGCTGCCTTGGTGGCTTGACCTTGTCCATGATCAAAGACGGTTATCTCTAAATATGCTTCTTTGGAGAGGTAGTAGGCTGCAGTTGCCCCCACAATCCCTGCTCCAATAATGGCGACTTTTTTCATTGTTTTCACTTTCTAACTAGATATGGTGGAAAGGGTTGGTCGATGCTTGACTAGGCAAAATATCAATAGACCAGCCCTTTTCTGCCTTCCATTGAGTAAGGAGAGCAGCGATTTTTTCGACAAAAAGGATTTCGATATAATGTCCTGGATCCAATGCCAACAAGCCATCAGACAACATATCCTGAGCTGTGTGATAATAAATATCCCCAGTGATATAGACATCAGCTCCTTTTGCCAAAGCATCAGAGTAGAAAGACTGCCCACTGCCACCACAAATAGCCACTCTTGAAATTGGCTTCTGCAAATCAGTCTCTTGGTAATACACCATTCGAAGGCTATCTAGACCAAAGACTTGCTTGACATGTTGGGCGAATTCTCCAAAGGTCTGAGGCTGAATATTCCCAATACGCCCAATCCCACGTTCTGGTCCTGTTTCCTGCAGATAAGTAGTCTCCTCAATTCCTAACATCTGGCAGAACCAGTCATTGAGGCCATTCTCGACAATGTCGATATTAGTATGACTGACATAAACTGCGATGTCATGCTTGATGAGGTCGATATAAATCTGATTTTGCGGACGGCTGGCTACCAAGTCCTTAATAGGACGGAAGATTGGCGCGTGCTTGACGATAATCAAATCTACACCCTTTTCAATGGCCTCTACCACCGTCTCTTCACGAATATCGAGGGCAACCATGACTCTTTGAATATTCTTGTCTAGGGTCCCGATTTGCAGACCACGACTATCCCCCTCCATGGAAAATTCCTGGGGACAAAAGGCTTCATAAGTTTTGATGACTTCACTTGCTAACATGGAGCACCTCCTTTATGGCTTGAATTTTATCTGCCAGAATCTGACGTTCTGCTAGATTTTTCTCTGGGATTTGACTGAGGGCAACCTCTAACTTAGCTGCTTCTCTCTGCCACTTTTGAACGAAAACTGGGCTGACTTCTTTGGACAAGAAAGGTCCAAAGCGAACATCACTGGCTGATAGCTCCATTTGTCCCGCTTCCACCACGAGAATTTCATAAAACTTGCCAGCTTCTTCTAGAATACTTTCGGCTACAATCTGAAATACGTTGTCTTGCAACCAGATACGCAAGTCATCTTCACGATTATTGGGTTGGAGGATTAAACGCTGGATATTCGATAGCTTGTCCAAGCCTTCTTCTAGGATAGTTGCAATCAATCGCCCGCCCATACCAGCAATGGTGATGACCGTCACTTGGTCTTCCTCTTCAAAGGCTGCCAAGCCATTGGCTAAACGAACTTGGATTTTCTCCTTTAGACCGTGACTTTCAACATTCTTAACCGCAGACTGGTAGGGTCCTTCTACGACCTCACCAGCAATAGCACGCTCAATTTTCCCTTTTTCTACCAACTCAATAGGTAGATAAGCATGGTCACTCCCCACATCAAGTAACACAGCACCTTGGGGCACAAAGGACGCCACCAATTCTAATCTCTTTGAAATCATCTTCTCTCACTTTCCAAAACTCTGTTACCTCTTATTATACCACTTATACCACATTTCAGCTAGCAATCTTGCACCTAAAAAGACCGCAATCCACAGATTGTAGCCTTTCTTTATTTTCTAACTTGATAACGACTGGTTAAGATAAATATCACTGTAAAGACAGCCATCATGACAAGGTAAACAGGAAATGTTTGTCCTGTAAGTGTCGAAATTTCAAGCAATTTCTGGATCCTTGGGAAGAGAGCTGTAGCTAGGAAACCTCCTACTGACCAAACAATTAAGAGGACACGCCAGAGAGTGAATGGCATGCAGGCTCTAAATACGGATAAGAAACCGATAGACCCAAGGAGATAATAAAGTAGGGTTGAGATTTCTAACTCTGACCAACCTTGGCTAGCCCCAAATATTTTGACAAAAAGAACGCTGCAGACGACCATAAGTGCACTTGGTAGGGCACGAAGCATGGATCTTCTGAGGAAATTTAGCTCAACAGGTTTGATATTTCGCTCAAAAGTCAGAACAAATGGCGGGAAACCTTCCACGAACTGATCAATCATGGTAATCTGAATCGGAATGAAAGGGAAAATCAAAATCCACTCAGACCGTCCTAGAAGAGCACTGGCGATACAGATGACTGTGAGCAAGAAGGAATAAATGGTCTTTATCAAGAAAATCGGTGCAATATGGGCAATGTTATTAACCACACGACGACCTTCAAAGAGAATCTCAGGAACATCATTAAAGTCTGAGTTCAATAGAACCAGATTAGCAATCTGACGAGTCGCAGGATCTCCCTCAGCCATCACGATAGAACAATCCGCCTCACGAAGGGCCAGGATGTCATTGACCCCGTCCCCCGTCATAGCCGTTGTATGACCCGCTTTTTTCAGCGTTTGGATGATGAGTTTCTTTTGATGAGGAGAAACACGTCCGAAAATCGCAGTCTCCTCCGCCATGGCCATCAATGCCTCATCCGTAATTTTTGAACAGTCTACATAGCTGTCATAGTCCGCAAAACCGGCCTTCTGGGCAATGCTGGAAACAGTGACTGGATTGTCACCAGAGATAATCTTGAGCCCCACTTCCTGAGAACGGAGATAGTCTAGCGTCACAGCTGCTCCTTCTCGAATGGGATCCAAGATCTCCAGTAAGGCCAAAGCCTGAATATCAGATGGTTTCTGGGGCTTTTGATGGTCTAGTTTTTCCTGACTGAGAGCCAAGACCAAGACACGCGAACCTCTCTCCAAGGCCTCTCTAGCTTCAGGGACTTCAGAGTCCAACAACATCTCAGGTGCCCCTAAGAAAACCGTCCCCAGACCTTCCAACTCCATTGCTCCCCACTTGCGGTCGCTTGAGAAAGGAAGATTGGAAAGCATAGGATAGGCAGCTTCTCCCACAAAACGCTTTCGAATAGCTTGGGCTGTTGGATTTTTATCCTCACTATGAGCGATGTAGCTGGTTAGAATACTGGCAATAGCCTCGTCACCATAAGTTTCCGTCAGTGGAAGAACATCCTCCACCTGCATCTTTCCTTGGGTGATGGTTCCCGTCTTGTCCAGACAGAGCATATCCACGCGCGCCAAGGTCTCAACAGAGTACATCTCCTGTACCAAAACCTTTTTCAGACCCAGCTTAATCACCGCAGTCAAAAGAGAGGTGATGGTCAAAAGGGCGATTCCCTTAGGCAACATGCCCAAAAGTGCTGTCGAAGAATTTACAACGGATGACTTGAGAGGTAAACCTTTTAAAATCAAGGCTTCTAGCAAGAGAGCCAGACCAAATGGAATGATAATCTTCCCAGTGAAACCAGCTAGTTTGTCCAGCGATTTCATGATACGGGAGTTGATAGGTTTCACTGTCTTAGCTTCCAGCATGAGTTTAGCAGCATAGTTTTCTGCCCCAACATGATGAACTTGAGCTAAAACTGATCCACTGGCTAAGAAACTTCCAGACAAAAGCAAGGCGTCCACTTCTTTTTGCACCAAATCACTCTCACCCGTCAACATGGCTTCATTGACTTCCGCAAAGCCTTCCAAAACCAAGGCATCACTAGGAATCTGCTCTCCTGCAGACAAACGAATGACATCTCCTAACACCAATTCTTCTGGATTGAGAGCGACTTCTTGGCCATCACGGATGGTTTTGACCTTTTCCTTGGTCATGAGATTGAGCTTGTCCACCATGTGTTTGGCACGTAGCTCAGTCACAATCCCAGAAAAAGCGTTAAAGCAAATAACGGCAAAGAAAACCAGATTGCTCCAAGCCTGCACAAAGGCCAGCGCTAGGGCAATGGCAAAGTTCAAAGCGTTAAAAAGGGTAAAGACATTTCGTTTGATGATTTGCCAAGTACTGGTACTAGCTGAAGCGGTAAAGTCATTGACCAAACCTTGAGCCTGTCTTTCCTTGACTTCTCTTTGGGTTAATCCCATTATCTTATTTTTATCCATAAATTCTATCATATCATTTTTTCTAGCAGAATTCTAATCTCATCCAAAATATCTCCACTGATAACTGAAAAAGTTTGCCAGTAGTCTTTCGATAAGGTATAATAATAAAAGCAATACAATCGAAGGAGATCTCATGTTTTATACTTATTTGCGTGGACTAGTCATGCTGATCTTGTGGTCCATCAATGGCAATGCCCACTATCACAATACTGATAAAATCCCTAGCCAAGATGAAAACTATATCCTCGTAGCACCTCATCGGACTTGGTGGGATCCAGTTTACATGGCTTTTGCGACCAAACCAAAACAATTCATCTTTATGGCCAAAAAAGAGCTGTTTAACAACCGCATCTTTGGCTGGTGGATCCGTATGTGTGGGGCCTTTCCTATCGACCGGGAAAATCCTAGCGCCTCTGCTATCAAATACCCTATCAATGTCCTCAAAAAAAGTGACCGTTCCCTTATCATGTTTCCTAGTGGTAGTCGCCACTCGACAGATGTCAAAGGCGGAGTTGCTCTGATTGCCAAGATGGCTAAGGTCCGTATCATGCCGGTTACCTACACCGGTCCCATGACCTTGAAAGGCTTGATTAGCCGTGAACGTGTCGATATGAACTTTGGAAATCCAATCGATATCTCAGACATTAAGAAAATGAATGATGAAGGAATCGAAATGGTTGCAGATCGTATCCAAGCAGAATTCCAACGTTTGGATGAAGAAACCAAACAATGGCGCAACGATAAAAAACCAAACCCACTCTGGTGGTTTGTCCGCATCCCTGCCCTTATCCTTGCAGTGCTTGTTGGTATCCTAACAATTATCTTTACCTTCATCGCAAGCTTTGTCTGGAATCCAGATAAAAAGAGAGAGGCTCTTGGTTAAAAAATACAATTATCCCTTGACTTTTGCCAAGGGATAATTCTTTTATTCAATTTCCCATTTTTGAGCCAACCAGCTAGAAAAGGCTATAAATCGTTCAGCCACTTGCTCATGGTGTCCATAAGGATCAAAGACAAACTGACCAGTCGGATAGCGTTTCTGAAGACTGGTATGGATCTGCTCAGCATAGGCTGGTGCTTGAGCCAAGCGATTGGCATGATGGGCTCCTTCTGTTTGACCATTCTGTAAATACAGCAAACAATCTAGATTTCTCACTTTCTCTTCCTTGCAATAAGTCACAAAATCAGGATACCAAAAGGAACCACAGATAGAGAAGACACAGGAGACCTTATCAAAGCTGAAAAGACTGTAAACTGCCGCCAAACCACCTAATGAATACCCTCCATAGGCAAGGCGATTTTTGTCCACTCTATAAAGAGACTGCAACTTGTCTAAAAGACCTCCAAATAAATGACCATGATAGGCATTTGCCTGACCACCAAAATCTGGAGCTCCATCTCTCAGAGCAGATGCTTTCCAGGGAGTGTAGTCATCTAGGCGATTTTCAGAAGTCAAACCCACTAAAATCACAGATTCGGAAAGGGTTGATAGGAAATCCAAGTTTCCATCATTCAAGAGAATCGCTGGATAGGTTTGATTGGGATTATAGGTCGAGGGAAGGCTGATTTTGACTTGGATTCCTTCCCAATCAAACTCATTATTTATTGATAAAGTCATTGATTTTCTCAAGGGAATCAATCACTGCTGGACCATAGTCCATCAACTCATCGTAAGAGATGGTCATGATTTTTTGATTCTTAATTGCAGGAACGTTTTCCAATACCTCATTTGCCTTCATCAACTCTACTGCGTTGGCATCCAATTTTTTATTACGGTCACTGGTCACATAGATAATCAACTCAGGATCCATTGACACGAGATTTTCCAAGGTCAAGCCTGATGTTCCCGTTGCAACGTTGGTATAACCAAGTTGATTTAGCAAGCTTTCTTGCAAAGCAGACTTGTAAGCACCGAAGGTTTCGTCGTTATATGCAACCATAATCAAAGCCTTTTTCTTCTCACCTTGACTTGCTGGATTAGCTTTCTTAACAGCCTCAATTTTAGCTTGTAATTGAGATGCGTACTCATTAGCCTTGTCCTGAACATTAAAAATCATTCCAAGATTTTTGACATCTTCTACAATATTCCCCAAATCTTGCTGAATCGTTGAAAGAGATGCTTTTTGTGTATAGACTGGGATTTTATTTTCATTCCAAGTGCTAACTGCCCCTAAGGATTTTTCAGAAAACATCATGTTTCGACCCATGACGGCATCTGGCTCATAGGAAAGGACAGTCTCTTGTGAGACTGTTTTTTTATCACCGATTTGAGGAATAGTCGCAATTGCGTCCTTGTATTTACCTGTTACGGCATTATCAGGGTTGAGCATGCCAGCAATTTTATCCTTCAACCCTAACTCCAACAAGATTTCAGTGGTTGACAGATTGTTGGTGATAACTTTTTCAGGTGCCTTGTCAAAGACTTGTTCGACTTCATTTCCCTTAGCATCATAGGTTTTGACCGTTAGTGGATAAGTCGTCTCTGTGCTCGCCTTTTGACTTGTTTCTGCGCTAGATTGTGTGGTAGCTTTTTCTGTAGTAGTGTTGCCACAAGCTGCCATGGTTAAGGTAGCTACTGTTACGAGTAAAATGCTTAGTGTTTTTTTCATATTGTTTTCCTTTTCATTCTTATAAATAGTGAATCATGGCTTGCTGATCCTCGGTCCAAGTAACCTGACTTTGAACTCCGTATACAATTTGCAATGACTCTGGGGTGATGGTCTCCTTTGGAGTCCCTTGGTAAAGGATTTTCCCCTCTTTCATTAGATAGAGATAATCCGAATAGCGACAAGCAAGTTGAATATCATGCAGGACAGCTAGAACATTAATCTTGAGCTCCTTTACAATGGCCAACAAGTCTAGCTGATACTTGATATCTAGATGATTGGTTGGTTCGTCCAGAAGCAAGAGAGTCGGTTCTTGTGCCAAGGCGCGGGCTAATAAGACTCGCTGCTTTTCTCCACCTGACAGAGACGAATAGAGACGAGTTTTCTTCTCAAGCATATCCACCTTGACGAGAGCATCTTGAACGAGGGCATAATCCCTTTCCTTTTCCTTCTGTAAAAAAGAGAGGTGGGGAGTTCTGCCCAGCAAGACGATTTCCTCAACTGTACAATCAAACTGCAATTGATTAAACTGGGTGACAACTGCCATTTGCTTGGCTGTTTCTTTGAGTGACCAATGCTCCAGTGGCTTTCCATCTAGGCTTATCAAGCCTTTGTCCGCCTTTTCCTGACGATAGAGGAGTTTAAGCAGGCTGGTTTTTCCACTTCCATTTGGTCCTAGTATCGTGTGAAATTGATGCCCTTCAACCTTAAGAGAAACTCCTCTGAGAATTTTTTTCTCTCCCAGTCCAAAATGGATATCTTGACAAATCAAGTCCATATTAGCCCCTCACCTCCCTTCGCCTACCTCCAACAATGTAGATAAAGAAGGGAGCACCTACTAAGGCTGTGAAAATACCAATAGGAAGCTCTGCGTTTTGAATAATGATACGAGAGAGTACATCTGCCCAGATGACAAAGAGGGCACCAAGTATGGTCGCAACAGGAAAAAGCCTCCTGTAATTCGTTCCTACTAACCCTCGAGCTAAGTGAGGAGTAATCAGACCAACAAATCCAATAATCCCACAAGTAGCCACTAATACTGCTGTCAGCACAGCCACCATGGTCACATAAAGATACCAATAAAAGCGTAAGGGAATCCCCAAAGTTAAAGCAGCCTCATCTCCCATCATCATCGCATTGAAAATCCTATACTGAGTAGAGAAAAATAGAAAGGCTATTCCTACTACCATAGTTGGCAGGACTAAGTCAGACCAGGTAGTCCCGGCTAGCGAGCCCATGGTCCAAAATTTAATAGTCATCACACTGTCCGCATTAGCGCCGACTGAGATGATAAAGTTGGAAAAAGCCAGAAAGAGAGCGTTGACTACCGTTCCTGATAAAATCAGACTGGAAGTCGTCATTCTTCCCTGCATAGAGGCAATGATGAGGACAGCGACTGTTGCCAAAATAGCTCCAAGAAAAGCTCCAAGGCTAATTATCACTTTTAAACCAAGAATGATGCTCAAGGTTGCTCCTAGAGTTGCACCAGCAGAGATTCCTAAGACATAAGGCTCTGCGATGGGATTGTTCACTGTAGACTGCATCACGCTACCACACATGGAAAGGCCAGCCCCTACTATCAGACCTAACAATACTCTGGGGAATCTCATGTTCCACACAATGGCAAGAGTAGACCTGGAAACCTCTCCTATCTCAAGAGGAATCCCCAATCTGCTCAAAATAATCCGATAGGTATCTTCTAGATCAATCGCAACAGATCCCATAGAAACTGCTAGAAAGAGAGAAATCCCTAAAACACCTAACAAAATACCTAAAAGTAACACAAATTGCAGGTCCTGTCGGCTTCCAGAAAATTTGGAAAGCATGCAAACCTCCTTCGATAGAATATTAAAAATTTAGAAAATTCTCATGAAAAGTATACCATATTTTCGACTATGTAACAAGCTGAGAAAAATAAATATAGTTGATTTTGCAGTGCTAGGAACCGTAACCGAAGATAATACTTGAGTATATCAAGGTACGGTGATAACATAAAAAACTCTCTGAAAATCAGAGAGCTGTCTGTTTATATAATCAGTGAGAATCTTTATATCACCAATTCTCCCACTGGGGTTCAATCTTGACATCGCCATAATTACTTGGCGAGTACTTGCTGTCATAAATCGAGCACCAATCTTTCAGGACTTTCTGGTTGACGATTTCGTCGAAGTAAGAATCCAAATCCTTAGCTGTAATACCGTACTGCTCTAAGTAGGATTTTACCTGATCTTCGTCTTCAATATAAGTTTCCGTATCTGCTTTCTTTAAACCTATCTTTACATTTTTCTTTAAAACACGATCCTTACGAGTATATTTATTCCATAAGCGAACTCTCGTGTTTGGTCCTACTTGCCTCTCAAATGAAACGGAGCTTAATTGAGATGTATATTCAAAATTAAACCCAATTTCTATCTCAGAATAATCTGACGGTGTTTTCTCTTTGTTGTATAATCCGAACGGAGTATACGAAATATTAGGGTCATCACTTGGCCAATCTGGTCTGATTTTAAATCCATCTATGTTTCTTAAAATATTATTTGACCGATATGTCTTCTCCGTCTCCTGATAAATTTCATCAAAGATATTTTTAGGTTGATGGATAAAAAAGTAGAAACAAGATGATACGATTATCACGAATAAGGCTACTAAACCAAGGATTTTCTTCATACTATCACCAATTCTCCCACTGGGTTTCGACTTTCACATCGCCATAGTTGCTCGGCGCGTACTTGCTGTCATAAATCGAGCACCAGTCCTTCAAGACTTTCTGGTTGACGATTTCGTCGTAGTCTTGCTCTAATTCTTCTTTAGAAATATTATTTTTTCTTAAATATTCTCTTACTTTTTCTTCATCATCAATAAATTGACCTGGTTTCCTTGGCTCTTCAAAAATCGCAAGCTCCTTTTTGAGTACTTTCTTTTGCATATTATAGTGTGCCGAATACCATAGGGTAATATTCGAATTAGTCTTTCTTTCAAAAAGAATCAACACTCCCTTTATACCTTCTCCAAAATTAAAGTTAATGGTTATATCACTATAGCCTTTGGGAAGAGTTTCATACTTTCCAAAAGGAGTATAGGATATATTTGGGTCATCACTTGGCCAACCTGGACTGATTTTAAACCCATCTATGTTTCTTAAAATATTATTTGTATGATATGTCTTCTCTGTCTCCTGGTAGATTTCATCAAAAATGTTGTTAGGTTGTTTAGGAAAAAAGTAAAAATAAAATAATACAACTGGTAAGACTAAAGCTAATAAACTGAATATTTTTCTCATCATCATCCTCCTACTCCGCCACGGCTTCCAAGCGATTTAAAAATGTCGATACTTCTGGATAGTTACTTTTGATATATGCTTTAATAGCATCATCCCCTTTTTCCATAATCTCTAATGGGAGGATACTAGCATAGATAGCACTTCTGACCTGTTTCCAATCTTTATTTTTCAAGAATTCTCTTTCTCTCAGAGTCGAATCCTTTTGAAGGTCAGCATAGTAAGAAGTTATGGCTTGGTCATAGGATTGCCCCTTCTGCATGCGGCCGATAAGGTTGACCGAGTCTAGGTCTGCTTTGTAATCATCCTCACCAATACTTGGTTTTTTATCCGTAGCATTTTTAGTCGTGTCTCCTTCCCAGCCTGAAAGATCCTTGACACGCTCTCTACCGCCATAGAAATCGGATAATTGGAAACTGCTAGGATTTAGATGAGTAGCCATGGTAATGGACTGGTGAGTGAAGTCTGCGTGACCTATCACCAATTCTCCCACTGGGTTTCAATCTTGACATCCCCATAATTACTTGGCGAGAACTTGCTGTCATAGATGGTACACCAGTCTTTTAAGACTTTCTGATTGACGATTTCGTCATAGTAAGAATCCAAATCCTTGGTAGTGATACCGTACTGCTCTAGGTAGGATTTCACCTGAGCCTCGTCTTCGATATAAGTTTCCGTATCTGCTTTCTTTAAACCTATTTTTACAGATTTTTTTAAAGTACGGTCTTTATGAGAATATACAGTCCATATTTTTATTTTCATGTTGGACTCTATACGTTTTTCAAATGATATCGAACCAATTTCATCTTCAGAATAAAAACTAAATCCAATTCTTAGTTCAAGATAACCTTCCGGAAGATTTTTATAATTTCCTGAAGGTGTATACCTTAAAAATTCTCCATCGCTTGGCCAGACTGGTTTAATATCAAACCCATCGATGTTTCTTAAAATATTATTTGATCGATAGGTTTTCTCCGTCTCCTGATAAATCTCATCAAAAATGTTTTTAGGTTGACGCACAAAAAAGTAAAAACAGGATGATATGATTATCACGAATAAGGCTACTAAACCGAGTGTTTTCTTCATTAACTTTTCCTCCTAATCTGCTAATGCTTCCAAACGATTTAAAAATGTCGATACTTCTGGATATTTTCTTTCAATATATGCTTTAAGAGCATCCTCACCATCTAGCTTAATATCCGTTGGTCGCAAACTATCATAAATAGTATCTCTGACTGTATCCCAATCCTTATTTTTTAGGAATTCTCTTTCTCTCTGAGAGGAGTCTTTTTGAAGATCAGCATAGTAAGAAGATATGGCTTGGTCATAGGATTGTCCCTTCTGCATATGACCAATAAGATTGACCGAGTCCAAATCAGCCTTGTAGTCATCCTCACCAATGCTTGGTTTCTTATCCGTAGCGTTAAAGGTCCTGTCTCCCTAACAGCCAGAAAGGTCCTTGACATGCTCTCTACCGCCATAGACGTCGGATAACTGGAAACTGCTAGGATTTAGATAAGTAGCCATAGTGATGGACTGGTGGGTAAAGTCTGCATGGCCTGTCACCAATTATCCCACTGGGTTTCAACTTTCACCTCGCCATAGTTGCTTGGCGAGTACTTGCTGTCATAAATCGTGCACCAGTCTTTCAAGACTTTTTGGTTGACGATTTCGTCGTAGTAAGAATCCAAATCCTTGGCAGTGATACCGTACTGTTCTAGGTATGATTTTACCTCTGATTGCTCATCAATATATACTTTGGAATTATTTTCTTTTTTTATTATAGTAACTTCTTTACTCAAAACACCTAATTTATAATTGTAGCTTCCCCATACTTTCACACTAACATTAGAAGATAGTCTTCTTTCAGAGTAAATGAACAAAACCTTCTGTGAGTTTCGAAAATTAAAACCAATTTCTATCTCAGAATAATCTGACGGTGTTTTCTCTTTGTTGTATAATCCGAACGGAGTATACAAAATATTGGGGTCATCACTTGGCCAAACTGCTCTGATTTTAAATCCATCTATGTTTCTTAAAATATTATTTGACCGATAGGTTTTCTCCGTCTCCTGATAAATCTCATCAAAGATATTTTTAGGTTGATGGATAAAAAAGTAGAAACAAGATGATACGATTATCACGAATAAGGCTACTAAACCAAGGATTTTCTTCATACTATCACCAATTCTCCCACTGGGTTTCAACCTTGACATCACCATAATTTGTTGGCGAGTACTTGCTGTCATAAATCGAGCACCAGTCCTTCAAGACTTTCTGGTTGACGATTTCGTCGTAGTAAGAATCCAAGTCCTTAGCAGTGATGCCGTACTGCTCTAGGTAGGATTTCACCTGAGCTTCGTCTTCGATAGATTTATCAGTTCCATCTTGGTTTATGAGTAGCTGTACATTTTTTTGAAATAATTTTTCTTTTGTAAGATACCTACCAAAAATGAAAATTCTTAACTCATTACTTAATTCCTTCTCAAAAGAAACGAAGACTGTATTTGTATCTTTTGTAAAATGAAATATTAAATCAATATTTTTATAGTCATGTGGAGTTTTCTGTTTTTTATAAAGTACATAAGAATAAAATTTAGAATCATCATCATACTCTTGATATTTATGTACTTCGACGTCTTTCAACTGGTTAAAAATATTGTTACCAAGATAAGTCTTCTCTGTTTCTTGGTAGATTTCATCAAAAATGTTTTTAGGTTGATGAATAAAAAAGTAGAAACAGGATAAAACAATTAGTACAAAAAACGCTACTAAACCTAATATTTTTTTCATCATCATCCTCCTAATCCGCCACGACTTCCAAGCGATTTAAAAATGTAGATACATCTGGATAGTTACTTTCAATATATGCTTTAAGAGCATTCTCTCCATCTAGCTTAATATCCGTTGGTCGCAAACTATCATAAATAGTATTCCTGACTTTATTCCAATCCTTATTTTTTAAGAATTCCCTTTCTCTCTGAGAAGAGTCTTTTTGTAGATCAGCATAGTAAGAAGAGATTGCTTGGTCATAGGATTGCCCCTTTTGCATACGACCGATGAGGTTAACTGAGTCCAAATCCGCCTTGTAGTCATCTTCACCAATACTTGGCTTCATATCATTTGCATTAAAGGTCGTGTCTCCCTCCCAGCCTGAAAGGTCCTTGACACGCTCTCTACCGCCATAGACGTCGGATAACTGAACTTGATTAGGATTAAGATTAGTGGCCATAGTAATGGACTGGTGGGTAAAGTCTGCGTGGCCCGCTCCATTGTTAGAGTATGACTTTAGTTTGCTATCCCAAAACGTATCAAAATCATCCACCTTACCGTAAGCTTCTTTATATTCACTTTTAGCCAACTTATATTTTTTTGGAGTGTCAGTTCTCATTTTAGTTGAAGAATTCCCTCCACCAGCTAGTGTATGCTGCAGTCTAAGGTTATAATACAGTTCTTTTGCCTTCTCTTCTTTCAACCCCAGTTCTTGAAAGATTTCAAGAATTGGTTTCAACGTTCTCCATTTTTGGCCTGTCTGCGGATCACTCACAAATTCATTATAAAAATATGGCCACAATCCACCTGCCGTTTCGTTCCACTTAAACCCATCATAGTTTGCAGCACCGACGACTCGCAAAAAGATATAGTCACGAAACTCTTGACTAGAGGTTGGGAATTTCTTATCTATTCCTTGCTTGATGGTCAAGAGCTGTTGGGCTGTCTCTACATCAAAGCCGTATTCTGCCATCATAGTCTGGACAAAGGCTTTCTCTTGACGGCTGAGCTTCAAATCCTTTGTATCAGAATAGGCAGTCAGGTAGTTGGCCCAAGTCAGGTCAGATGGGACTTTAAAGACCCCTGTCTTTGCATCCCAACTCGTTTCAATCTGGGCCAGTCCACGACTCAGTTGCACATCGATACTGTCTAGATCATCGAACAGTCCCCCTGAGTAGCTATCATAGGTTCGCAGGTCTCTCAAAATTGTTTCATAGACGCGTTTATTAGCCTGGTGACCTCGTATGAGTTCCGTATTATTCCCCTTTTTTTCGCTATCTAGGCTCAAGGTGGAGAAGGATTGATTGACTTCATATAAATAGGCAATCATTTGCTCTTCCTGGCGGATCTTATCAAGCAGATCATCCTCGCGCCAACTCTTGCTGTCGACCATCGTTTGGTAGTCTTCTGGTAATTTCTTGATGGCTTGAGAGAAGGTCTCGGCATAGAGCTGTCCCCCTTTGCTCAGGGGCAGTAAGACACTTGCAAAAAAACTTCTAGCCGAATCATAAGCATCTCCCTTTAGACTCTCCGTATCCTCTGAAAATTTTTGAATGGCTGATTGCAAGTCTTGATAAGCCTCCACCTGTGATTGGCACATGGTCGCTACACTCGAACTTTGTAGTTGTGATTGTTCCAAGTACATATCAATGCCCATGACGTGTCTCCTCCTCTCTTTCTAGTTCCTTGCGTCTTTCATAGTAAACCTCATCCAAGTCTCCCTCTAACCGGAACTTTTCTTTTTTCAAATCATCCATGTGGTAGGTGAGATCCTCAAGGATTTGGTTTTTGAGTTGGTTTCTTTGCAGGAGCGTTTCTTCCAACTGTTCTGCGTATCGACTCTGATAGGCCGCCTCCCACAAATCACTTTGATAACGGTGGCTAGCTCTATCATATCCTTCAAAGATTTCTATCAGTTCTTTGGTGCGGTACTTCTCTTTTCCATTGTCTTCTAGCTGGTACAAGAGGTCTCGCTCTCTTTTCTTCAACTCATCTAACTTGCTCATGCATTACTCCTAAAATCATTTGCAGCAGCCTCATCTAGCGCCTCAAAATCACTCGCTACAGAGTGCAGTCGTTCTGAAGTTAGGGTTACAGCAGCCGAAATCTGACTAGCTAGATTTTGATCCTTTGTCAGACATTGATGGGCCTTGTTATTCCCTTGAAGAGTCGTTAGGTCATCTTGACTAGCCATAGCGATTGCTGTTAACGATTGACAAGCATTTTTCAGCTGACTCGCATACGTTTGAGCCAGATTTAGATCACTTTTTACTGTTGACATGACTTTTCTATCCTTTTTCTCAATCCCTAGT
Organism: Streptococcus oralis; assembly: GCF_004127215.1. Taxonomy (GTDB): domain Bacteria; phylum Bacillota; class Bacilli; order Lactobacillales; family Streptococcaceae; genus Streptococcus; species Streptococcus oralis_BD. The sequence goes on from NZ_QEWJ01000009.1 coordinate 82,748, forward strand.
GTTAGGTTTACTTCATTTAGCTATATAGGCCTATTATACCATGTTTTGAATGCAAGCCCTAATTTATACTATATTTTGATAATAGAATAATCCTATAGCGAAAAAGCTACCCATTTAGAGTAGCTTTATTATCAAGATCTGCTCAATTGAACACGGACTAAGCACTTGATAAAAACAAAAAAATCTCCCCAAAGGGAGATGATCTGATTTACTTACCTTACAGTGCTAGGAACCGTAACCGAAGATAATACTTGAGTATATCGAGGTACGGTGACAACATAAAAAGCCCTCTGAAGTCAGAGAGCTCCAGTCTTGCTGGATAAAACGTTTATAGACTAGGCGACGAGGCGAAGATTGTACTAATGGTACATCGAGCCGAAGCCAACGAAGTATAGAAACGTTTTAGACGCAAGATTAGCGACGAAGTCCTAGAGAGTTGATTAACTCACGGTAACGGTTAACGTCGTTCTTACGCAAGTATGCAAGCAAGTTACGACGGCGACCGATTTTCTTCATCAATCCACGGTATGTAGCGTGGTCTTTTTTGTGTTGTTTGATGTGTTCGTTAAGGTGGTTGATTTCCCAAGTAAGGACAGCAACTTGAACCTCTACTGAACCTGTATCACCTTCGTGACGTGCATATTGTGCAATGATTTCATTTTTTTTCTCTTTTGAGATTGCCATGATGTTTCTCCTTTTTATTTGGCTTCATCCGAGTGACAGGTTGGCATGCCTGTAACCAAGAAGAAGTTATTTGTCTTTATGACAGTTCTTATTCTACCAAGAAGCTGAGACTTTGTCAACTGATTTACTGTTTAAAGCCTTGAATTACTCTACTGATTTCAGGGCTTCTAGCATATCCACCTTTCTCAAGCGGTGATTGACAAAGAGACCCAGTAAAGCTAAGATTACAGTCACTGCGACGATTGGAAGAGCATAGACTTCCCAGCTGACTCGTGGATAAAAAAGTATGGTGGCAGGTGAGATCATTTGAATCAAAAATTGATGTAAATAGTAGCCAGTTACCAAACCGAGAGCAATCCCCACAAGGGACAGCACCATGGTCTCGCGGTAGATATAAAGGGTCACTTCTTTATTGTGGAAACCGAGAACCTTGATGGTCGAAAGTTCACGGATACGTTCTGCCACATTGATATTGGTGAGATTGTAAAGAATGACAATGGCTAGCAAGACGGAAACAAGGACGAGGATTGCCATGGTTTTATTGAGAGAATTGGCTACAGATTCAAAGAGGTGGATAGCCGTTGCATTTTGGACCACCCCAGAAACAGCAGCTTTTCCCATGAAGGTAGCAGCTTCTTTCTCCGTATTGGAAGGTGTTGAATCTTTTAATTTTACTAGGTAGGTATTATCTTGTGGACTGGTGGCGTAGACTTGTTCGTAAGTTTCTCGGTTGAGATAAACAAAGTGTCCAACATAGTTTTCAGAAATCGCCGCGACCTTGATTTCTTTCCCATCAAGCTCTAGCTTGTCTCCAACCCTAACTCTTGCTAGTTGAGCTAGTTTTTGACTCACGACAGCTCCATCAGTGATCTCCACCTCTTGCCCATTTTCCTGTAATGCGATAAAGGGCTTGAAGTCTTCTCTGCTTGTGACCATTATGGTGATAGTCTGAAGTCCTGCTTTTCCTTTAAAATCTTTTTCAATGGATTTAGAGTAAATCTTTTGGTAAGCATGGATAGGCTCAGTTTCCAAGGCACTTTCTAGATCTGCTTTTTCTTTCTCACTCGCACTGCTCTTTTCTGCCACTATTATCTGATATTGCTGGATTTGTTCAAATTGACGTTCCACAACTCCTCCCACAGAAGACTGAATGCCAAGACCTGCAAATAGGAGAGCAACCGAACCTGCAACTCCAAAAATGGTCATCAACATTCGTTGCTTATAACGGAAAATATTTCGCGCCGTAACCTTATGAGTGAAGCTCAAACGACTCCAAATAAAACTCAGGCGTTCCAGCAAAATCTTTGAGCCTTCAACGGGAGGTTTGGGAAGCAAAAGTTGGGCCGCTTCATCGTGCAATTCTCTCCGCGCCACCAGATAAGCTGGCAAAACGCTGGATACCCAACTCAAGGCTAGGGCAAGGAGGCTATAAGAGCAGTAAAAATACTCCTGACTTTTACCAACGACCAGTCCAACTGTTATAACATCCGAAATCACGCCTGCAAGGAGATAATGTCCAAGAAACGTTCCTATAAGGGTTCCTACAGTTCCTGCAAGAAAACCATAGAGAACAAACTTGGCAACAATATCTCGGTTATGGTAACCTAGGGCCTTGAAAATACCAGCATTGGTACGCTCTTCATCCACAAAGCGAGTCATAGTTGTAAAGGTCACCATTGCAGCAACCATATAAAGTACCACGGGGAAGATATTCCCGACAGAACGGATACTTGCTGAAGCGTTACTGTACATGAGATAGCCTTGACCACCTGGCATGGTTTGGCGGTTGTATACATGGTAAGTCGGCTCTACCAGTTCATCAAGCTCTTTCTGACGTTGTTCAAACTTCTCTTTTTCCTTAGTTAGAGAACTCTCTGCCTGAGCCAGTTTTTCTTTTTCTGTAGCCAATTCTTCCTTAGCCTTTGTCAATTGCTCCTTGGCTTGACTCTTTTGCGGTTCTGGTAAAGTGGTCACTTGTTCTTCTTGAGTTTTCAATCGACTTTCAGCCTGCTCTAACCGACTCTTGCCTTTTTGAAGGTTCCTTTCAGCTGTTTGGAGCTGTTCTTTTCCACCTTCCAAGTTCTTTTGCCCATTTGCTTTGATGCTGGCCAATCGTTTTTGACCATTATCAGCCAATAAGTCTTGCAAGTCTTTCTGATGTTGATCTTGTTTCATCCCATAGTCTGATGAAAAAGCATCCAGATTTTTTAAATCATCATAGCGCACACGCGCAATACTGTACACTTCTGTATCAAACTGACTGGCTAATATCACCCCATAACCAGCCAAGCTTCCATTTCCACTACTAGCCCCTCCCAAGTCTTTTTGAGAAAACATCTCACCCGACTGAACAAATCCAGTAATGGTGAAAGATTGGGATTTTATGACGGTCTTCCCTTCTTCTTTCTTGCTAAAGGTGATAGTCTGTCCAATCTGATAGCGGTCTTTCCAGAAATCAGCTAAGGCAATTTCCCCATCAGTCTCTGGAAGTCGCCCTTCTGTCACTTGGAAGGTTGAAATGCTCTCTGGCTTGGAATAAAGTCGAACTGCCTCTTCACCTTTTTCAACTGTTAGGTCCTCCATATAGCCAAACTCGACACTTGCTCCTTGAAGGGTCTTTAGTTCCTCCTGATCTTCTTTGTCCAAGCCATAATCAGCCATCACTGCCAGATCCAAAGTATTGGCTTTACGGAGATAATTCTCAGCCGTGCGTTCCAAATTTGGGCTAGTCACCTTGAGTCCTACTAGGGCTAAAGAACCCAGCATCATCAAGGTCAGGATAGAAGCAAAGCGTCCCTTGGAAGCAATCACCGACTGGAGCAAGTCTTTTCGGTATGTTTTTTTCATGCTAATACTCCAATGTATCAATATCCTGTGGATGCTCATTGATTGTTACGCTCTTAACCGTAGCATCACGCATGTGAATCACCCGATCTGCGATAGGAGCTAGCGCGCTATTGTGGGTCACGATAATCACTGTTGCCCCCTTTTGACGAGACATGTCTTGGAGAATCTTCAAGACTTGCTTGCCCGTCTGGTAATCCAAGGCACCTGTCGGTTCATCGCAAAGGAGGATTTTAGGATTCTTGGCTACTGCGCGTGCGATGGAAACTCGTTGTTGCTCCCCTCCAGAAAGCTGGGCTGGAAAGTTATTGAGGCGATGATCTAGTCCCACATCTTTGAGCACCTCCTCTGGATCCAAGGCATCCGCTACAATTTCTGAGGCCAACTCCACGTTTTCCTTGGCTGTCAGATTGGAGACTAGATTGTAAAACTGAAAAACAAAGCCCACATCATCTCGACGATAGTTTGTTCGTTGGTGGGAATTGTAGTCAGCAATATTGGCATCATCAATCCAAATCTCTCCCTCATCATTGGTATCCATACCTCCTAGGAGATTGAGAACCGTTGACTTTCCAGCACCAGAAGCACCAAGGATAATAACCAGCTCCCCCTTTTCAATTTCAAAATTCACATCACGATTAGCCACAATCTCCGTGTCACCGACCTGATAGCGCTTGTAGCTGTGTTTCATTTCAATGTAAGCCATCGTCTTTCTCTCTTTCTTACAACTAAGTCACTCTTTACTATCATTATAACGCTTTTTCAACTAGTTGGAAACTAGAAGCAAAAACAAAAAAGCCTAGGAATGTACTGACCCCAAAAAGTTAGACAATTAATTTATCCGAAGGATTTAGTTCTGTATTGCACAGGACTGAGTCCTTTTAGTTTTATCTTAATTCGTTTATTGTTGTAGTAATCAATGTAGTCCACAAT